>CAMVIT010000017.1:0-48995 GCA_947167635.1 uncultured Bacteroidales bacterium
ATAACCCCACATAAGCGACGAAGGAGCGCAATGTGGGGATGGATGACGGTACCGACACCCTCTCAATAACCCCACACAAGCGACGAAGGAGCGCAGTATGGGGCGGAACGGCGTCACCGACACCCTCTCGCGGCGCGGGAATCGGCACCCAAGATGCAAGAAACCTGCTCGCCGCGAAAGGGAGGCGTTGGAAAAAAGCGCTGCTTAAAGACCTGCTCATGCAGGTCTGGTGCCATCAGGTATATAACCACCTAAAAAAAAGTGGACAATGATATAGATGTTGACCCGCGAAAACAGAAGCGATTTTTTCCCGGCGCTAAATGATACTCGCGGCACTGAAGTGCCTCGGAATCAAAATCGCAAGTTGCAAACAGAATCTCCCGAACTCGTCGCCTTCAACTTTTTACTCCTCCAAACCGTTCCTGCGCTGCCCTTTCGAGTGCCTCGCGGGCGGCGGGGTGCGCGATGGAGATCAGCAGCCGCGCGCGCTCCTGCATGGAACGGCCGAACAGGTTGACGGCACCGTACTCGGTGACCACCCAATGCACCACCGTGCGCGGGGTGACCACGCCGGCCCCTTCGGCCAAGGTCGGCACAATCTTGCTCACACCTTTGGCGGTGGCGGCCGGCATCGCGATGACAGGGATGCCCCCCTCGCTGGCCACAGCTCCCAGCATGAAGTCGAGCTGCCCGCCCGAGCCGCTGAAGTGGCGCGTACCAATGGAATCGGCGCACACCTGGCCCGTCAGGTCAATCTGGATGGCCGAGTTGAGCGCCACCACCTTGGGGTTCTGTGCGATAACGGCCGGTGAATTGGTATAGGCCACATCCTGCATCAGCACGTCAGGATTGCGGTGTACGAAGTCGTAAAGCTTTTGGGTACCCTTCAAGAATGTGGCCACATGCTTGCCCTGGTCGATGCGCTTGCGACTGCCATCGATGACACCCTGCTCAATCAGGGGCAGCACCCCGTCGGAGAACATCTCCGAGTGGATGCCCAAATGCCGGTGGTCGCCCAACTGGGCCAGCACCGCATTGGGGATGTTGCCGATGCCGATCTGCAAGGTGGCCCCGTCGGGGATGAGCGCGGCCACACGCTTGCCGATGGCCACGTCCTGCTCGCTCAGCGGAGGGAATTCGGCCTCCAACAAGGGCACGTCATGCCGCACCAAGGCCGTGATGGACGACAACGGGATGCGCGCGTCGCCGTAACAGAAAGGCATATAGCGGTTGACCTGGGCAATCACATACCGGGCCTGCTCAATAGCCGCCAAAGTGCAGTCCACCGAGGTGCCCAACGACACATAGCCCTCCTCGTCGGGCTCGCTCACCATCAGCAGCACACCGTCCACGGGTTGTATGCCCTCGCGAATAATGCGGGCTGTATCGGAAAGCGAACAAGGGATATAGTCCGCCCTGCCCTCCTGCGTGGCCTTGCGCACATTGCCGCCCACAAAGAAGGAGTCCAGATGGAAATGGCCGGCATATTGCGGCAGCACATAGTCGGCATAGCCCTCCGTGTAGAGATGGGTGATATGCACGTTGCGCAACTCAGGGGCGCGGGCCACCAAGGCGCGGATGAGATGCTCGGGAGCGGCGGCCACACAAGGCCAATGCAGGCGGTCACCGGACCGCACCCGCTGGAGTGCCTGCTCTGCCGTGACCGTCTGTGGGAAAATGCGGGAGTCCATATTTACTATTGCTGAGGTTGGTCTTTCTCTTTTTGCTTGAGCCACCGCTCGCGGGCGTAGGCCTGCATGTCGGGGGCGACATCGTTCTCATCGACAATCTCGGAACCCAACAGTGTTTCGATGACATCTTCCAGGGAGAGAATGCCCTCAAAGCAGCCGTATTCGTCGATAATGCAGCAGATCTGCTCGTTTTTGGTGAGCATGGCGTCCCAAATCTCGCCGAGGGGGGTCTCCTCGTTGAAAAGCTCTATGTCGCGCCGGATGCTGCCTAATGTCTGGTCGAACTTGTCCTCCGCGAGCAGCTGCAGGGCGTCCATGCGGAGGATGTAGCCCGTGATGTACTCGTCGTTGTCAGCATAGACAGGAATGCGGCTGTGATGGCGGAAGCTCTTGTCGCGATAGAAGGCGCTGACAGTCATCGACTCCGGGGCGATGGCGGCGACCACGCGGGGGGTCATCGCCTCCGACGCGGGGATGTCGTCCATCTTGATGAGGTTCTGGATGACGGCGTTCTCGTCCTCGTCGAGCACCTCCTCCTCCTCGGCCACGTTGGCCATGGCACTCACCTCCTCACGAGAGACGGAAGTCTCGTCCCTGTTGGATGCAATGAGTTTGGAGAGCCACTCGAAAATGATGACCAACGGGAAGAGCGCAATGACTAAGAAGCTGATACAGCGGGTGGTCATACCCATAAGGTGTTTCCATTGCGTGGTGCCGATGGTCTTGGGAATGATTTCGGAGAAAACAAGGATGAGGATGGTGGTGATGGCACTGACCAAGCCGAACCATTCGCTTCCGAAAAGGAGGGTACACTGGCGACCCACACCAGCGGCCCCGATGGTGTTGGCGATGGTATTCAGAGAAAGAATCGCCGCAATCGGACGGCCTGACTCTTGCTTGAACTGCTTGAACTTGATGGCAGGCTTGTAGCCCTCCTCCTCGCGCATGGTGATGTACGACAAAGGCGTGGACATCAGCGTTGCCTCCAGTATGGAGCAGAGGAAGGAGATGGACATTGCCCCAAGCAGAAAGACTAATAAAAGACCCATTATGCTCTATTTCTACGGTTAATGATTTCAGGCTGCAAACATACATAAAATAACAGTATCAAACTCCATGATTTTATTGTATTTTTGCCGCCGCAATTGTTAATATTGAAATTGTAAACAAAAAACATATTTATGATGAAAAAAATTCTGTTGTGTACATTATGCACCGTTTTTCTGTTTTCCGCTTTTGCACAAGAAAAGAAAGCGTTGCTTACCAAAGCGACCAAGTCCGGCATCCATTATGAAAACATGGACAATTCCGTGAAACCGGGCGATGATTTTTTCCAGTATGCCACAGGCAATTGGATCAAACATAATCCCCAGCCTCCCATCTACCCGATGTGGGGCTCCTTCACCAAACTCGACGATGACAATACCAAGGCGGTGGCCAGTATCATCCAAGAGATTGCCCAGCGCCTTAACAAACCCGGTTCCATTGAGCAGAAAATCGGCGACCTCTATCGTCTGGCCATGGACAGTGTGCGACGCAACCGCGAAGGCGCCACGCCCGTGATGGCGGATGTCAACAGAATCAAGGCCATCTCCACCCGCGAGGAACTGCTCAAGATGATGACCCGCGAGCATGACGACCTGCTCTGGACTCTTTATATCGGCGTGGACGACAAGAACGCCAGCCAGCACATCGTTTCCGTGAACCAAGGCGGACTCTCGATGGGCAACCGCGACTATTATCTTTCCAAGGATCCCGAGATTGCCAAGATCCGCAAGGCTGCCATCAAGCACTACGAAAACCTCTTCAAACTGTGCGGATATTCTCCCAAGCAGGCCAAGAAGTTCGTCAAGACTATCTGGGATATGGAGACCAAATTGGCCAAGGCCAGCTACTCCATCGAGCAGATGCGCGACCCCGAGGCCAACTACCACAAGATGAGCGTGGCCGAGCTATCAAAGACCTGTCACGGCTTCGACTGGGCTTCCTATTTGCGCAATTACGGTTACGACAAGACCACCGAGGTGCTGCTCGGCCAACCCGAACCTGTGGCCCTCGCCTGCGACATGATGATGAAAGAGCCGTTGGAGAACCTCAAACTGCTCTACATTTTCCGCACCATCAAAGCAGGTTCCTTATACCTTTCCGACGACTTCCTTGTTGAGAATTTCGAGTTCAACCGTGTCATCAACGGCGCCAAGGAGATGACACCGAGATGGCAGCGTTCCGTTGACCTGGTCAGCAGCCTGCTCAACGATGCCGTAGGACAGATGTACGTCAAGAAATATTTCCCGCCCGAGGCCAAGAAACGTATGCTGGAACTCGTCAAGAACCTCCAGATCGCCCTCGGCGAGCGCATCAAGGCCCAGGAGTGGATGAGCGGGGATACCAAGAAGTTAGCGCTCGAAAAGCTGGATGCCTTCTATGTCAAGATCGGCTACCCCGACAAGTGGGACGATCTTTCCAAACTGGTCATCGACCCCAAGAAATCCCTCTATGAGAACGTGGTGGAGGCCGGTCGTTTCTATTTTGAGCTTGACAAGCAGAAAAACTACAACAAGCCTGTTAATCGCGATGAGTGGCAGATGCCCGCACAGATGGTGAACGCCTACTACAACCCCACCACCAACGAGATCTGCTTCCCAGCCGGCATTCTGCAACCGCCATTCTTTGACATGAAAGCCGACGATGCCACCAATTACGGCGCCATCGGCGTGGTCATCGGCCACGAGATGACGCACGGTTTCGACGACCAAGGCAGCCAATACGACAAGAGCGGCAACCTCAAGAACTGGTGGGCCGAATCCGACCTTGCCGCTTTCAAGCTCGCCACAGAGCAGATGGCCGTCTATTTCGACTCCCTGTGGGTGATTCCTGGCCAGTTGCGCAGCAATGGCCGCCAGTGCTTGGGAGAGAACATCGCCGACCACGGCGGCATCAATATCGCATACGATGCCCTGCAGATGGCCCAGAATAAGAACGGCCGCCTGCCCGACGAGAAAGGCTTCACGCCCGAACAGCGCTTCTTCCTCTCTTTTGCCAATGTGTGGGCCGGAGTCTCCTCCGAACAGATTCTCCGCTACCTCACCATCAACGACGTGCACTCCGCCAACCACCTCCGCGTCAACGGCGGCGTGGCCCAGTGCGAATATTGGTACAAGGCCTTCAACATCAAACCCGACGCCAAATTGTATGTTGACCCGAAAAAGAGGGTGAATATCTGGTAAAATTTGAAGGGAGGCGGGGTACACCGTAAAACGTTTTCACAACCCTATAAAGAAAAAGCGTATCTTTGCGCAGACAAAAGATCTTGTTATGAACACCGAAATGATAGAGACCATTCGCGAGTATTTCAAAACCCAGCCGGTTTTGAAGGCCTGGCTGTTCGGCTCGTTCGCCCGCGGCGAGGAGACCGAAGACAGCGATGTGGATATTCTGGTGGTTTTCGACAGACATAATCATCCTGTTGGATTATTTGAACATGTACGAATGATTAATTCACTGGAAGATTTGCTTAAACGCAGGATTGATTTGGTTGAAGACGGAACTCTTCTGCCTTTTGCTGCCGCCAGCGCCAACAAAGAAAAAGTATTATTGTATGAGAGAACCAGTTAGAGACAAAGGCAGGTTGGAACATGTTTTATCTGCCATTAGCAAAATAAACACATTCTTGGAGGGACAGGATTTTGAGAGTTTCTCCAAGAATGAGATGATGTATTTTGCGGTTGTCAAAAACGTGGAAATCATTGGTGAGGCCGCATATATGCTCACAAATGAGTTTCGGGACACGCATTCCGATGTTGAATGGAGAGACATCATCAGCATGCGACATGTGTTGGTACACGGATACTATCAAATCAGTAAAGAGGAAGTATGGGACACCGCCAAGAATAATTTGCCACCGCTAAAAACCCAAATAGAACAATATCTCTCCGAAATGGAGCAGCAATAAATATCAACCCCAATTTTTCACCAAACCCTTATAGCGTATAGAGACAGAACAGACTTTTTAATATATTGACATAAAGCGTTTTCGCTTTTCTTTGCTGCACGAAAATCTGGACAATTTTCAGCAATACCACAAAAAGAGACGAATCGCTTGCGATAATAATCGTGAGCTTATTTGTTTGTGGTATAGGTGTCCAGACCTTCGTGCAGCGCAAAACAGGCTCACGATTTTTTTGTGTTTGTGAAAGAACAAGTGATTACGGTAGAAACATAGAATAATAATCAGTAAATTAAAACAATAATTATGGCAGGAGATATAATTGACACGATGTTAGAAGGGATTTTTGAACTCTTCTCAAAGTTTATTTCCCTCATCTTTAAGGGAATCGCATGGCTATTCAGACTGATTGTCCAAAGCATAGGGAGAGGCTCGAATAAACATAAAAGTCCTGAAAAATGAAACCGGATCTCGGAATCGATAGCAGAAAATCTATCTGGAATAGATTGTTTCTTATCACCATTACGTTTCTGTTTTTGGTAAGCGGAAACGCACAGCAGCAGTATAAAGTAAATGCTTCTTCGCTGAATGTGCGGTCTTCTCCCAGCAAGAAGGGTATTAAAACAGGAAGAATAGACGGGGGAGAAGTTGTAAATGTATATGAGATGTCAAAGGATAGTTCTTGGGCCTACATCCGAACCAATTCGCTCAGTGGGTGGGTTTCCACGGCGTATCTTGAGCCGGTTGCCACAGAAGACGCTGCTATGGCAGGCTTTCTGTCAAAAAAAGAAGTGATAGCGAAAAAGATTATGGATTTTCTGTATGAATACAGTCGGGAAATCTATTGGATTATTTTTTCTCTGGCATTGTTGATTTCTGTTCCATTAGCGTTTGTTGCCTCTAAAAGGGATCGTCTGACAGCCCATTTATGGAGAATGGGCTTCATCATAGTCATAATGGTGGGTTTAAAGAATTATGTGTGGGTATTACGATGGATATATCCTGCATTAGTTTGTATGTTGCTGTTTTATGCATTACTGTTTTCGGTGTTTTCAGCCACAAAAGTTGCAAAAGCAATCAGATGGGGCATCTGGGTATGGTGCTTTGGGGCGGTATGGGTTTTCTTGAATGCCAATCCCAGCTATGGAGTTATGATTTGGTGGGTGGCTGTTTTGGACGGTTTCGTCAACTGGGCATTATTTCAATTGTTGTCAAAGAATCTGGAATCGTACGAGTGCCCCTTCTGCAATGAATATGCAGAACACACTCTTGTTAGCAGTGATTTGATTTCAAGAGAGTTGAGAACTGAATATGCCGGGGAGAAAACTATAGGCTCCGGTAGAGTAACATTTAGTAGTTCAGACATTCCGGATGAGACTTTTTCGATTAAAAGTGATAGGTACAATCAGTATCAGTACGACAAGTACAAAGAGGAGTACCGATGTGTGCATTGCCGCAAGATTTTCCCATGCATAAGAAGTTCTCGAACATTGGTGGCAACGGATGTGTGACGATTAACGCAAATTTAGGACAATCAATTCATAATAAAACTTATAATATGAAAAAAATGACAGTAAAATCAATGCTTAATTTTGCCTTAATGGCAATTTTTTCCATCCTTATGTCTTCTCTTTCCGCCCAAAACGACCGCGCCACCTTCGGACTGAAAGGGAACGTGACCAAAGTTTCGGTTGACCATGGCAATTATGCGGTCTATCCTATAGGAAGGAATGATTGGGTGAGATACGACCTGCTGTTCTCCAACACCGGAAAATTGGAGGAGGTGAACGGAATGCATGTTACATCTGAAAGTTTCGCATACGATCATGAAATCCAGCGGGATTCACAAAACAGGATTTCGAAACTTTCCTCCGTGGCAGGCGAAGGGTTGCAGTGGGTAGTGTTCCATTACGATGATCAGGGGCGGGTCTCCTCGGAAGATTATGTTTACGAGAATCTTGATGCAGGATCGGAAGACAACATCGGGAACACTCGGTATTATTACGACGACAACGGCAATGTGGTGAAAGCAGTGGTATATGACGCATACGACTCCACAACGAACACGGTGAACTATACCTACAGGAAAACGGATGAGTCAGGGAATTGGGTGGAACGAGTTGCCAATTGCCCGAACTTAGGGTTGAACAATCAGGTAGAGAAGAGAAGTTTGTCATATACTGACGAAGCAGATGCGGCTACCACAAGTGATGCCACGTTGGATGTGACACAAACAGGCTCAGATGAGGGCTTGGCTCCAAAGCAACCGAAAAAAAGACCGTTTTGGGACGTCCTATTAGAGATTCTTCTTGGGATTGGCTTGATATTCATGATTGTTTATATGGGATATATTCTCATCTTCAGAGACCGAAATCTGTTGCCGAAAACGGTTGAGGATTTCAAGAAACAAAGAATGGATGCTGGGATGCCTGAAGAATCTTCTGAGGCGGAAAACGCACAGATAACTCAACTCTTTGATTCGTCCTATCGAAAACTCACACCATTTTTGGATGAAAACAAGAATCGGGACGAAACGTTTACCACAAAGGAGCAAATAGAACGGTTGCGTTCGGCGATAATCCAGATTCGGGAGATTGCCCCAACCCATCCAGACAAGGTGGAGGATTATAACGTCATGCTGAGGGATTACAAAAACTTCACAAAACGTTATTTCATGGGCAGCAAAACCTATCTGATTATTGGTGGCATTATCACAGTGTTGATGGTGTTTCCGGCAGGTCTCAAGGCTATTCCGTTCATGCTGCTGAATATCTGCGGCTACTATTTCGCCAGCAAGGAAACCCAGTTTATGATCAATGCCAAGGAACTAAAGGGAACCAGTAGCAGAAACCGGTCAAAAGTGATGACAGCCATCACTGCGGCGGCTTTCGGTGTATTGTTCTCGGGACAGACCTATAAGACAGTAACTGTGTGGAGTGACGGGCATGTGGACGAAGGTGTTGATATGTCTGAACATGGGGTGGCATTGATCTTTGGCTTTATTTTGCTATTCATCTTGGCTTATTTCATGTTTGTGGTGGCGATGATAAATTTTATTAGGAACTATTTGATTTATAAATAGACGAACTATTCGGCGAGAATCCTTGTTCAGTTTGACAATTCAACAACAAATTATAGATTTAAATATGAAAAAACTTACAATTTTAATCACCTTGATGGTGATATGCCTGACAACTATTTTTGCCCAGGCACCCGAGAAATTCAATTACCAGGCAGTGGTGCGCAACAGCTCCAACCAGTTGATGACCAATGCTAACGTGGGCGTGCGCGTGAGCATCCTGCAAGGGAATTCAAATGGATCTGCGGTCTATGTGGAGACCCAAGCGGCCACAACCAATGCCAACGGACTTATGACCGTTGAGATTGGCGGCGGTAATGTCCAGCAAGGCAATTTTGCCAATATCGACTGGGCGGACGGTCCCTTCTTCCTGAAAGTGGAAACCGACCCCAACGGTGGGAACAGCTACAGCTTGACCGTTGCTCAGCAGCTGATGAGCGTGCCGTATGCGCTGTACGCTAAGGAGGCTGGAAATGTGCCTTCAGATGTCAGTGCATTTAATAATGATGCAGGTTACATTACCAATTCCGTACTCCAGCAAATTATGGATGCACTCAATGCAAGGATTGACAGTCTGGAAAATCTGGTCAACCATAATCCGAATCAACCCTCTTTTGATACCGTGGATGCACAGCCATGTCCAGGTGTACCAACCGTTACTGATTATGATGGAAATGTTTATAACACGGTTCAGATAGGGCTGCAGTGTTGGATGAAGGAAAATTTGAAAACAACACATTATCCGGATGGTTCATTGATACCTATAGGGAGCAGTGCGTCCTATATTGATGATTATCGTTATTATCCTGACAATAATGCTTCCAATGTTGTCGCTTATGGGTATCTATATAATTGGAAAGCCGCAATGAACAACAGCCCTTCCTCTAACAATAGTTCAGTGCAAGGAATTTGTCCGACGGGATGGCATTTGCCAAGTGACTCAGATTGGATACATCTTGAAGACTATGTCAGTAGTCGAAGTGAATATAAATGCGATAGTATTTTTATTTATTGGATAGCAAAATCTTTGGCTGATAATATTGGATGGAATACATATAATGACCAAATTTGTGCGGTGGGATATAATCAATCGGACAATAATGCCACTGGCTTCACCGTCAGACCAGCAGGGTATTATATTGGTGAATCATATTTCTACCCGTTAGGGGGGTTGGCATCATTCTGGAGTTCCACGGAGGCCAATGGTATTGATACTCAAACAGGTCATTATGCAACAGCCTATTCTCGTGCGATCACCTATGGTGCTTCAGCTGTTATCCACCAAGAAAATCTGTTAGAACAAGCCTTGTCTGTACGCTGTTTGAAAGACTAATCCACGACCAACCCCAATCAAATCAACAAATCAATAATTCAGCAAAAATGAAAAAACACCTTTCCTTAATCCTCTCCCTGCTCTTGCTTACAGGGATGGCGTCCGCCCAGTCGGCGATTGTGCCGGTAGGCGGCGATGCACAAAGCAACGGCGGCAGTGTGAGCTTCACCATCGGGCAGATTGCGGTGCAGACCGTCAGTAACAGCAACGGCTCCGTTTCCGTGGCGGAGGGCGTGCAACAACCCTACGAAATCATGACCGTGGGTATCGATGACTACCCGCAGGTTTCCCTCCGCGCAGTGGTCTATCCCAACCCCACCGAGAATCTCGCGCAGTTGCAGCTCAATGGCTTCGAGATTCCTGCTGGCGGCCTCCGCGCCATCCTCTACGACGGCAATGGTAAGATTCTGCGGACCGTCATCGTTACCGAAGACATCACCATCTTCCATATCGGACAGTACGCCACCGGTACTTATTATCTGGGGCTTCGTGACGGCAAGCGTGTATTGAAAACGTTCAAGGTGATTCGTAGATAAGTTTTTTTTGAGCAACCTCGAAGAGGCAAAACGCATGGAGTAAAGACGCGAAATTTTGCTTTTTCACAAGTAATCCCACACAAGCACAGCGTGGTGCGGGGTCGTACAAGAACAATAGTGATTAATCATCAAAACAATAAAGCAATGAAAAAATTTACAATCTTTATCACCTTGATGGTGATATGCCTGACAACTATTTTTGCCCAGGCACCCGAGAAATTCAATTACCAGGCAGTGGTGCGCAACAGCTCCAACCAGTTGATGACCAATGCTAACGTGGGCGTGCGCGTGAGCATCCTGCAAGGGAATTCAAATGGATCTGCGGTCTATGTGGAGACCCAAGCGGCCACAACCAATGCCAACGGACTTATGACCGTTGAGATTGGCGGCGGTAATGTCCAGCAAGGCAATTTTGCCAATATCGACTGGGCGGACGGTCCCTTCTTCCTGAAAGTGGAAACCGACCCCAACGGTGGGAACAGTTACAGCGTGACTTCCAACCAGCAGCTGATGAGCGTGCCGTATGCGCTGTACGCAAAAGAAGCGGGAAACGGCTTCAGTGGTGACTACAATGACCTGACGAACGCGCCTGCCATCCCGACAGTACCCACCAACGTGAGTGCCTTTACTAACGATGCGGGCTACGTGACGAACATCGGTTGCAATGGTGTGTCGCTGTGCGACATGTACGACACCCTTGCCGCTTTGAACGGCACTGTTGCTGCATTGCGCGACACCATCACGTTGCTACAGGCCGTCGTGGAGGTGCTCAGCAACCCTTATGTGGAGAGCACGCCAATGGTAACCACCACGGTGGTAAGCTACATCACCCAGACATCGGCCTATTGCGGAGGCATCGTGACCAGCATGAGCAACAACCCCGTGACGGCCCGCGGCATTTGCTGGAGCACCAACCCGCAACCCACTCTCGCGGATGCGTACACCAACGACGGTGCCGGTGTGGGCAGCTTCACCGGTCTGATGAGCGGTCTTACCCCGAACACCACCTACTACGCCCGCGCTTACGCCACCAACAGTCTCGGCACGGCTTACGGCGCAGTTGTCTCGTTCACCACCAATGATGTGACTGCCGTGGCCGATCTGCCCACCGTGATCACCTCTCCCGTGACCAACATTATCCAGAACCACGCCAATTGCGGTGGTATGGTGACTGCAGACGGTGGAGCACCTGTGACTGAGCGCGGCGTATGCTGGAACATCACTGGCAGCCCCTCCGTTACGGGACAGCACTCTTCCGACGGCAGCGGTTTGGGCGAGTTTATGAGCAACATTGCCGGCCTCACTGTGAACACCACCTACTACGTGCGCGCCTACGCCACCAACAGCGCGGGCACGGCCTACGGCGATGTGATTTCCTTCACTCCCGGCGTTTCTTGCCCCGGCACGCCCACCGTCACAGACTACGACGGAAACACCTACAATACCGTGCAAATCGGCACCCAGTGCTGGATGAAGGAAAATTTAAGAGTGAAACATTATGCGAACGGAAATGGCATAGTTTTTGGTGGAGGTCTGCCATCCTTATCAACCGAAACAGAAAAACGTTACTATTATCCCAACAACAATAACAACAATGAGAACGTGTATGGTCTTCTTTACAATTGGATTGCTGCAATGAATGGATCGGATACGAGCAATACGATTCCGAGCGGTGTGCAGGGTATATGTCCAACGGGATGGCATTTGCCGAGTGATGCTGAATTTCAGACCCTAGTTGGTTATCTTTATGCGAATAGTGAATATTCTTGTGGACTGAATCAAAATTATATTGCAAAAGCATTGGCTGATACTATTACTTGGGAGCAAGTGCCTGTATCATACCAATTCCACAACCAGTACTATTGTATGGTTGGATATGATACAACGTCAAACAATGCTACTTTTTTTTCAGCGAGAGCTGCAGGACAGGCGCCAGCGAACGAATATGCTGTTCAACCAGCGTATTTTAATCAGTCTACATTTTATTGGACAACAACACAGATGAACAACTATCCGAACTGTGCGACAACCTATGGGTTAGATTATGATTATGCAACAATACAAACCCCTTTCTATCTGAACAGTAATAAGGGTTGCTATAATTCTGTCCGCTGCCTGAAAGACTAAGGTTTACAAATACCCAATAATTTGCATCATGAATAAAGTGACAGTTCTTCTAACCCTCTCTCTGATCTTGTTTGCAGGGATAGCGTCCGCCCAGTCGGCTATCGTGCCGATAGGCGGCGATGCACAAAGCAACGGCGGCAGTGTGAGCTTCACCGTCGGGCAGATTGCGATGCAGACCGTCAGTAACAGCAACGGCTCTGTCTCCGTGGCTGAGGGCGTGCAGCAACCCTACGAAATCATGATCGTAGGTGTTGACGACTACCCACAGATTTCCCTCCGCGCAGTGGTCTATCCCAACCCAACTTCCACCATTGTCAATGTACAATTTATAATGAACAATGTACAAATAGAGGATGCGGGGATGCAGGTGTTGGATATGTACGGCAAATTGGTGAAAGTTATTCCGATTACGGGTGAAACCACATCCATTAATGTCTCCGACTTGGCCGACGGCGTCTATTTTGTGCGTTTGCGCACGGATGCGGGAACAGTAACCAAACGTTTTGTCAAAAATTGATCAATGTGACCATAATGTGATGGTTTTTTCCGAACATGAAGGGACGGGGCGCACCTCGTCCCTGCATTTTATTATGCCCCGCCCCTGCCATTTCATTTGTATGTCTGTATTCATAAATTATGTACCTTTGTCGCCGTGTTTCGATATATAGTCAAAAAGATCGGTTATGGCCTGCTGCTGATGCTCGGCGTGGTGACATTGGTGTTCTTTCTGTTCACCGTGCTGCCCTCCGACCCGGCCCGTATGATGATGGGCCAGCGCAGCGACCTCCAAACCGAGGAGGCCATCCGCAAAGAGATGGGCCTCGACCTGCCCCTCGGTGTGCAGTACCTGGCCTACCTCAACGACGTCTCCCCCATCTCGTGGCACAAGACCCAGGACACGGAATCCTTCTTTTATCTCGATGACAAAGACTATCACTATGTGAAAATCCTGCCTATGGGCAAGTCCACGATTGTGTTGAAGGCACCCTATCTGCGACGCTCCTACCAGAGCAAGCGTCCCGTGGGCGAAATCATCACCGAGGCCTTCCCGAAAACTGTGCTTTTAGCCATCGTCTCCATTGTCTTCGCCCTCATCGTGGGCATCATTATCGGTATCTTCTGCGCCCTCTTCAAGGACACCTGGTTCGACCATGTGGCACTTGTCTTTTCAGTGCTCGGCATGTCTGTGCCCTCCTTCTTTGCGGCTATCCTCTTCGCCTGGGTGTTTGCCTTTCTGCTGTCGGACTTGACCGGACTCAGCATGTTTGGCAGCCTCTACACGGTGGATGACTACGGCACCGGGCAATATCTGGACCTCAAGAACCTGATTCTTCCCGCCATCACATTGGGCATCCGTCCGTTGGCGGTTGTGGTGGAGCTGACCAAGAACTCCCTGCTCGATGTGCTGTCGCAAGACTACATCCGCACCGCCAAGGCTAAAGGTTTGGGCAAGGCGCGCATTGTGACGCACCACGCCCTCAAAAACGCCCTCAACCCGGTGGTCACCGCCATCTCCGGCTGGTTAGCCGGCCTGTTGGCGGGTGCTGTCTTCGTGGAGTACATTTTCGACTGGAAAGGCATGGGCGTCGTCATCGTGGATGCCCTTGACAAATACGATTTTCCTGTGGTGATGGGGTCGCTGCTGTACGTCTCCATCGTGTTGATTATCATTAACATCGTGGTGGATGTGATTTATGGGTGGCTGGATCCGAGGGTGAGCATCGCCTGATCCCCGTTATTTACGAATCAGCCTGTATAGCTTCAACAGCAGATCCCAATAGACCTGCCGCGAATAACTGAGCATCTTGATGGGGACAGGTTGGCCGCCAAAACCTTTGTAGAGACGGGCGATGTTTTCATTCATGGAACCATTGAAATCCAATATGGCAGGTGTATCGGCATGTTCACGGATGAAATTGTCAAGCAGGAAAAACATGGCTTTGCGGTCGGCGAAACGCTCGTCGCGACCCGAAAACCAGAAGCGGTAAGTATTGAAGTCGCGCACCATCAGGGCCCCGGCCAACAGGTTGCCGTCCCTGTCGCGTACCACGAGTGGCTCTATACATCCAAGCTCCTCCAAGGCAGCAGCCGCATGTGTTAAAATTTCATAATCCCGCTCCTTGAAATGCACCTCCCTGCTCTTGCCCTTGTTTTCCCGAAAAAGATTGACAATAGAACCCACCGCTTCTTTGTCGCACTGCATGACAAGTCCATGGTTCTGAGCAGCCTTGATATTGCGGCGTGTGTTTTGTGAAAAACCAGCCCGTATCTCCGCATAAGGCTTTCCCAACTGCATTTGGTATGTAACCAACGAAATAGTGTAATTGTCGATAAAGTCGATGTTGTTGGAGCTGTTGAACATGAAGTCCACATGCTTGTCGGCGGCAGGCAGGGCATTGAAGAAGTCGGAGGTGACCTGCGCGGACACGGGCTTTTCGGAAAAAATGCCCATCTGGGAGACAAAAAAGGGCGGATACACATAGTGGATGCCGAGGCGCGAGCGTTCCGGCAGGGGCATCACATATTGGTAATCATCCATCACGAGGGCATTCCACGTTGCATCGCCCACAAGGATGTCCAACATCCTGTAGGTGCAGAAAATCGTCGGATATTGAGATTTATGGATGGTCGCATCCCATTGCACCGCGTCAATGTCCTCATGTTTGAGAAAACGTATCATTATATAAAATGCTCGGCAATGCGCTTCATTTCAGAAGAGACATTGTTGTTTTCGTAGAGAATGCCGTAGATGGTTTCCACGATGGGGATGTCGGCCTGGTATTTCTTGTTGATTTCGTGGACCGTGCGGCAGGCCGTATAGCCTTCCGACACCATGCGCAGTTCGAGCAAGGAGACACGCACGGAGAGGCCGTGCCCGATCATGATGCCAAAGAGGCGGTTGCGGCTGTAAGTGGAGTAGGCGGTCACCAAAAGGTCGCCGAGATAGATGGAGTCGGAAATGTGACGGTTTTCGTTGGGATAGACCTTGGAGACAAAATATTTCATCTCTTTGAGGCTGTTGGCCACATAAGCGGCGATAAAGTTGTCGCCGTATCCCAAACCGCTGTAGATGCCCGCGCCGAGAGCATAGATATTCTTGAGCACAATGGCCAACTCCGCCCCCATCATGTCGTCGGAAACGGAGGTGCGGCAATAGCGGTTGGTGAAGAACTTGGCCACTGTTTCGGCCAGCTCGCGGTTGGTGGAGGCAGCCGTCAGAAACGTGAACTTCTCCTGAGCGATCTCCTCGGCATGCGAGGGCCCGCTGATGATGGACAGATTCTCCAACGGCACCTTGAACTCCGTCTGCATATAGTCACTGATGAGCTGGAGCGTCTCCGGTACAATACCCTTCACGGCGAGAATGATCTTCTTGCGGTTCAGCTGACTGCGCTTCAGCGGGGCCAGCGACTGATGCAGGTAAGCCGACGGCGTCACAATGATCACATAGTCCGCCTTGCTGACAACAGCCTTGATATCGGTGTTGACCTTGATATCGTCCGGATTGAAGAACACCGAACTGAGATATTTCGAATTATGGCCATACTTCACCACATCCTCCGCCACCTCGGGAGAACGTATCCACCAATGGATGTGCTCCAAATTGGAGGATATGATCTTGATGATGGCAGTGGCCCAACTCCCGCTACCCAATACGGCAACCCGATAACGCAACCGGGTCTTCTTGCTTCGCGGGACTATTGGCGCAAAATCTTTGTCGGTCATATCTTGTTTTAACTTTTTTTAAGGCCGCAAACATACACAAAAATTTTGGATTATCAATAACACGGCATGACGAAATTATTCCAAAAGTGTCGTTTTACGGTTGTTTCCCATTGTTTCTTTTAAAAAAACAGACCACGAACTGTTTGAAAAACAGCTCTTTTCCCAAAGAATGCTTTTTAAGAATCTTTTTATCCGATCATAACGGCCGCGTGGCCGGTATAGGTTAGGAAGTTGTCGAGAATCTTCGGCATCGGAAGTTTCAGGAAGCAAGTGGTGGTGCCATCGGTACAGCCGAGCTCGGTGCGTGCCGCCACCTCGCGGTCGATAACCAAAGTGACATGATGTTCCACATCGTTAATGAGACTCAACATTGTGGTGGCGCCCATGCGTGTGCCCAACTTTTCCCACAGCATCTCTGTGGGGGCGAACGAGACGCGAGGCACGCCCAGCGCACCGCAGAAGTCGCGCGTCACGAAAGGCTTCTCCGCCGCCGTGACATACAGGTAAAACACGGTTTGCTGCCGGTTGCAAAGAAAAATGGTTTTCACCACAGGGCACCCCAACCCCTTGGAAATATGCTCACAGCTCTCCATGGTAGTGCCATCGTCCGTGTCCACCCGCCCGAACTCGATACTTAGCTTCTCCAACGTCTCATAAATCCGCTTTTGGGTGTCCGTCTCGAACTCCGCAGGAGCCTCTTTCAGTATTTCACTTACGAAAAAAGTCATGTTTATTCTTTTATTTTACTGATATACAACTGTATAGAATGAAAACATCGCGATGCAAAGATAGTAAATTCGTCGTTAGCGGAATTTATAGTCAACTACGGCAGACCATCAGACCTCATACCTTTGTCTCACACCTTCTCCGCGAAAGAACGCGACACAGAAACAAAATGTAAAAAAAAGAGGATGACCACTCTTTAGTCACCCTCTCTAATATAGTAAAGTAACGATATATTATTGTGTCACTCTTTCAAGCCATTTGAGCATACCGAGCATAATGGACATGGAAGCGAGGCAAATCAAGGCGAAGACACCCCAAGTCATCCACTGGTGCGGGAATGCATTTAACATTCTGACACCGAGGAAGATGAACAAGTTGCCAATGGCGGTGGCAGACAACCACAATCCCTGGCACTTGCCGACCATGTGACGCGGTGCGATCTTGGAAACAAACGACAATCCCAGCGGGGAGATGAACAACTCGGCCACCGTGAGGAAGAAGTAGGTCACAATCAACACGCCCGGACTGGATTTCATGCTCATCTTGACACTCTCTTCCATGGCTTTGAATTCACTTCCGGAAGGATAGTTGTGCACAATGGCGATGAATATCAGGAACAGGTAGGCACATGCGGCGATAAACATACCCAAGGCAATCTTTTTCGGAGTGGAAACCTCCTTGCCTTTGCGGGCAAACGCTGCGAATATCCACATGATGATCGGTGTCAGCACGATCACGAAGAACGGATTGATGAACTGCATGATCTCAGGCGGGAGATTTGTCGTGTCAACGAAATCGCGGGCAAAGATGGACAACGACTGGGCGTTCTGGTGGAAAGAGAACCAGAAAAACACAGCGATACCAAGAACGGCATACAAGGCCAGCATACGTTGTTTGATCTCCTTGGCATTGGCCAAACGCTCTTCCGGAGTATATTCTTGCACGTCAACTTTTTCTTTCTTGACGGGGTTCGGAAGTTTGTGTCGGACTGCAACAAAAATGCACAGGGAGATCAGCATGGCCACCACGGAGACGATAAAGGAGAGGTGCACGCCCGTGTTATAGACTTGCAGGTAGTTTTGGCAGAAGGCGGGGAGATTATCGGCTGCTCCCGCAAACTTTTGAGAGAGCTCTGTCAGATTGGACATGTCGTTGCCCTCCATCGTGCCCATGATGAACTTGTGGCACAAGCGGGGAAGGTCGGCGTTGTAAACCAGATTACGGGCGCTCAGCCACCAGTCGCGGATAATAGGGGCCACAAAGGGGGCGATCACACCGCCGATGTTGATGAACACATAGAAAATCTGGAATCCGCTGTCTCTTTTCTCCTTGGCTTTGGCCAAAGCTTCAGGACCCTGCTTGGCAGCTTCGGCTTCAAAGTCATCATACAGCTGGCCTACAATGGCTTGCAGGTTTCCTTTGAAGAGACCGTTACCACAGGCGATAAGCAGCAGGGCAACCATGGCCAGGACGAACACCCCGGACTTGGCTCCGTGCTCGCTGAACACCGGAATGGACAGCAAGGCATAGCCGATAGCCATCACAACGATACCGGTGATGATGGTCCTCTTGTAGTTCTGGGTGCGGTCGGCAATAATACCGCCCGGCAGGGCCAGCACATAGATCAGGAAATAGAACACCCCGAAAATAAGGCCGGAGGTCTCATCGGAGATGCCGAATTTGGAACAGATGAACAACACCAGAACGGCATTCATGATGTAATAGCCAAAACGCTCGCCCATGTTGCTCAAGGCGGCGGCAATCAAACCTTTGGGATGTTCACTCTTGGCTTTCTTCAAATAGAAAAGCAAGAAGGGGATGACAACAATCAGGACCATGAAAAACACCATCAGCGTTCGATGGTCATGCCATAAATTAGTAATGAAATTCATAGGCGTAAAATTTAAAATGATAAAATAGATTTTACAAGTACTGGTTAATCTTCTCAACGATAAGATCCTTGGGCACCAAACCCACGAGACTGTCCACGACCTCCTTGTTCTTGATAAAGACGAGCATCGGGATGTTCATCACGCCGAATTGCATGGCTATGTCGTTGTTCTCGTCGGTGTCGCACTTGCCGATGACGGCCTTGCCTTCGTATTCGGCGGCGATTTCTTCGACGATGGGGGCCAAGTGGCGACAGGGGCCGCACCAGGGAGCCCAGAAGTCAATCACGACCAGCTTGTCGCCGTTGACAAGGGTCTCGAAATTGGAAGAGTCAATTGCTAATGCCATAGTTAATGTGTTTGAATTATAATTAGATGGGCTTCGGTTATATAACTGTATTCTCGCCATTTCCAAGCTGTGTGAAGCCCATTGTACACAGTTTGGAAATAACGGGTGCAAAAATAGTTATTATTTCAATATGATAGTTTTCTTGTCAGGACTTATTCATAAAAAAAGGTAGTTATTTACATGATGGCACCGGGCCGGAATAAACCGTCATCCATCCCCACATTGCGCTCCTTCGTCGCTCATGTGGGGTTATTGAGAGGATGTCCCTCCGGGACAATAGGGATAATGGTTTATATTTTCCTTGAGCAGCCCCGATAGGGGCAAGAGCTCGGTAGCGCTGCAACCCCTGGAGAGGGGACGGTGTGCGGGAAAATCGCGGCGCGGGAGAAGGTTGAGACGAGGTTGTGGGTTGCCCGCCGCCGCGCCGGCACGCCCAAATGAAAAAAAATGAAGAAAATCTGATTTGTGCCATCAAGCATATAATTCCCCAAAAAAATCGTAGAGTCACGGCGCGCCGCGTCTCTACATACGGCAAATTCATCTGCCTTTGTATATTTGAAATTTATGTATCTTTGCGCCCCATTTCAAGAATATTATTATTAACAACATAACCTAAAAAAATATGCCGCAAATTTCCAAAAAAGGGCAAACCATGCCCTCCTCACCGATTCGTAAGTTAGTGCCCTTCTCCGATGCTGCCAAGCTTCGCGGGATTCATGTGTACCACCTCAACATCGGTCAGCCCGACATCGAGACACCGAAGGGTGCCCGCGAGGCCGTGCGCACCGCCGATATCCCCGTCATCGCCTACACCCACTCCGCCGGCAACCTCAGCTACCGCAAGAAACTCGTGGAGTACTACCACAGCGTGGGCATTGACGTCACCCCCGATGAAATTCTCATCACCACCGGTGGCAGCGAAGGCCTCCTTTTCGCCTTCAACAGCTGTATGGATCCGGGCGACGAGATCATCATCCCCGAACCGTTCTACGCCAACTACAACGGCTTCGCCGTCACCTGCGGTGTCGTGGTGAAACCCATCGTCTCCACCATCGACAACGGTTTCGCACTGCCCTCCATCGAGGAGTTTGAAAAACTCATCACCCCGAAGACCAAGGCCATCATGGTGTGCAACCCCAACAACCCGACGGGCTACCTCTACACCGAAGAGGAGATTCGCCAACTGGGCGAAATCGCCAAGAAACACGACCTCTTCCTCTTTGCCGACGAGGTCTATCGCGAGTTCTGCTACGACGGTGTCAAGCACTTCTCTGTGATGCAACTCGAAGGTCTGGAACAGAATGTGGTGCTTTTGGACTCCGTTTCCAAGCGCTACAGCGCCTGCGGCGTGCGCACCGGCGCCCTCATCACCCACAACAAGGATGTCTATAACACCGCGATGAAGTTCGCCCAGGCCCGCCTGTCGCCCCCCACTTACGGACAAGTGCTGGGTGAGGCCGCCGTCGATACCCCGAAGGAGTACTTCGATGCCGTCATCACCGACTATGTCGCCCGCCGCAACACCGTGGTGAACGGCGTCAACGCCATCCCCGGCTGCTTTGTGCCGATGCCCAAGGGCGCTTTCTATTGTGTGGCCCGCCTGCCCATCGACGACTCCGACCGCTTCTGCCGCTGGATGCTCGAAGAGTTCAACTACAACGGCGAAACCACAATGATGGCCCCCGCCACCGGCTTCTACTCCACTCCCGGCAAGGGCAAGAACGAGGTCCGCATCAGCTACTGCCTCAAGGTCGAAGACCTCCAGAAGGCCGTCAAATGCCTCGAAGAAGCCCTCAAGGTTTATCCCGGCAGAACGGAATAATGGCCATTAGCTATTAGCTTTTGGCTATTAGCTTTAAAATTAATGATTTAATAGTTTAATATCTTAATAGATTATATGGAACGTTTATCAAAAAGAGTCACTTCTATGGCCGCGTCGGAGACGTTAGCCATGACCGCTTTGGCCCGCGACCTCAAGGAAAAAGGTAAGGATGTCATCAGTTTGAGCATTGGTGAGCCCGACTTCAACACCCCGGAAACGGTCAAAGAGTATGCCAAAAAGGCTATTGACGATAATTTCACGCATTATCCTCCCGTGCCCGGTTATGCCGATCTGTTGAAGGCCATCAGCAATAAGTTCAAGAGAGACAACAACTTGGACTATGCACCCAACCAAATCGTGGTCTCCACGGGTGGCAAACAGTCCATCTACCAAGTGGTGATGGCATTGGTGAACCCCGGCGACGAGGTCATCATCCCCACCCCCTACTGGGTCTCCTATCGCGCCATCGCGGAGATGGCTGAGGGCAAATGCGTCTATGTGCCCGCCAAGTTGGAGAACGACTTCAAGATCACGCCCGAGCAGCTTGAGGCCGCCATCACGCCCAATACCAAGCTGATGATGTTCAGCAGTCCTTCCAACCCGACGGGTATGGTCTATAGCAAGGAGGAGCTGCGCGCCCTCGCCGAGGTGGTGGCCAAGCACCCGCAGATGATGGTGATGGCCGACGAGATTTACGAGCACATCAACTTCGTGGGCCGTCACGAGAGCATCGCCCAGTTCGACTTCATCAAGGACCAGGTGGTCACGGTGAACGGTGTGGCGAAGGGCTTCGCGATGACGGGCTGGCGTATCGGCTTCATCGGCGCTCCTGTCGATGTGGCCAAGGCCTGCGGCAAGATGCAGGGCCAAATCACGTCGGCTACCGGCTCTATTTCCCAACGCGCCGCCCTGCGCGCCATGGAGATGGACCCCGCCACTTCCGAAGACATCCTCCGTATGCGCGACATCTTCCACATGCGCCGCGACCTCGTCTATGACCTGCTGCGCGAAATCCCCGGCTTCGAGGTGTGCCTGCCCCAAGGGGCCTTCTACTTCTTCCCGAAGGTGAAATCCCTCTATGGCAAGCACGTGCCCGCCGACTCCGAGTTTGCCAAGGAGTACGGCAAAACCGTCATTGAGAACTCCAAGGACCTTGCCTTCTACATCCTGTTAGACGCCAATGTCTCTACCGTGCAGGGCAGTGCCTTTGGCGACGACGACTGCATCCGCCTCTCCTACGCCACTTCCGAGGACAAGCTCAAGGAGGCATGCCGCCGCATCAAAACCGCCGTGGAAGCGATGCAATAACACAACCAGGTCCCAATACCATACGAAATAACACAACGAAGAGCCGTCACATTGTGGCGGCTCTGATTGTGGCGGCCCCAATTAAATTGAAGTGCAGGTTAATGGGTTCTGCTTGCACGGATATGGAAAATAAATCCAGAACCCGAAATGTTGACAATGAGAAAGATTTTATTTTTCCTGTTCATGCTTGCCACACTTTCTGTCTATTCACAGGAGACAGTCTCCAAAGTGGTGGACAAAGTGGGCACGTACCGCAATTATCTCACACGTTTGGAAGGAAAAGGTTCCGACCATTACCTCTTTTTCAGCGGAATTGTGATTAATTCGGCAAACCCGTCATACAGCAAATGGATCGTGCGGGACGTTATCGTTCTTGCCCAGAAAGACGGCACAACCGGGAAGAGAATAAACGTCAAACACACGGCTGAATATGAGCTTCTTACGGCATACGAGGGGGCCGAAGAGCTGATTCTTGTCTATTGCCAATTCAAGGATAGTGAAAAGAATTTCGTACTCTATCTGAACAGAGCACCTAAAGAAACAGGGCAAAGCGGCGTATGGAATCCGGAAAAAATAATCTCAATTCCGATGGAGAGAAGGGACGACATGCTGGTTCATGTGGCACGTTCTAAGGATGACTCTAAAGCTGCCGTGCTGATGATGCACACCAGGAATAACAGCGTCCTGATTGAAAGAAACGATTACACTTTCAAAGGAGCAGCGGCTGTCGCTTTCGGGGAAGAAGGCCTGATTTGGTCACAACCCATTGCTGTGGGCACAGCCAACAATACCCTTCAGCTTTTCGATTTCGCCATCGGAAACGATGCCACTGCGTTCGCTGTCATCAAATCATTTAACAAAAAAGGGAATGCTTATTCCAATGAGACATTGCATTCTTTCAGACTGAACAGAGATGATGTTATGGCAACTACCGACGATTTTTCCACTTTCGAGTTCGGGTCACCCTCTAACGGAAAAATTCTGGTAACAGAGGACGGAAGACCAGTCATCGGCGGGTATTATGCATCCGAGCTCGGCGGCAAAGAAGTCGGGACTTACACCATTTGTTTTGAGAACGAATCTTTTTACAACCCTATAATCAGCTTTGCAAAATTCCCGCAGGAATATTTTTCATATAAGCATCCGAAATCAGGGGATCCCGCCAAGGAATACACAGTTTGGCCGCTGGATTTTTACGAGTTCAGCGATGGCACACTGGCACTTCTGGGCGAACCCCATAACGAGACGTCCATCATGTCAGACACATATACGCTGGCCGGAAATATCATAGTCAATTTTGTCAACAAGAAGGGAGATCTTTCCGATGCGAGTATGATTCAAAAAAGTCAGGCGATAATGTCAGCTGCCAGGTCTTTGAACTTACTGAGAATAAGTATGTTCTCATTTAATACATATATGAAAGACGACATGATTCACGTCTTCTTCATCGATAATATCGCCAACTATCAGGGAAAAAGTGGGGAGGCATGCGTTGTGGGCGGCTATTCATCCGGAAAATATTGTATGGCCTGTTGCACGATAGATTCGCAGCAGAACATTTCCTCCCCGACAATGCTGATTGATTTCAAAAAAGCAAAAACCAGGGTTTACGTTCCACTATTTGTGGATCACGACGGAGTTTGGATCTACAATAGTGATAAACTGTTCGCCATAGTCTCCAAATTTCTTCACACGTTTTAAGACGAGCCCTGTTATGAATCCCCTGACGGGGATTTGGCCCGCATACGGGAGCGCTCTACAGATAGGCATCCCCTCGGAGATGAGCTGTTTGCGACATATTCCGCTGCCCACCCCAAAACTGATCACTGATCACCGATCACTAATTGCTGTGAACAATTTCTGAACCACAGATTATTATCTTTGTAACTGTTTGTGAATGAAATTACAAGGATAACGAAGCCTATGGCTTTTGCTTGTGATTATTATTCATCCGTGCGATTTTAAAAATTATGTACATTTGTACGCTTTTTAAAAACCGCCCTGCTATGATCAAATCCATGACCGGTTTCGGTCGCACCACCATAGAGACCGAAGGCAAGTCCGTCACCGTTGAGGTGCGCACCTTGAACAGCAAGCAACTCGATGTGAACACGCGCATTGCGCCGCTGTTTCGCAACAATGAAAACGAAATCCGCGCCATCCTCGCCCGAGAGCTCGAGCGCGGCAAAATCGATTTCACCCTCACACTCGACCGCAACGCCGCCGCCACCGTCTCCATCAACGAGACACTCGCCAAGTCGTACTACGACACGCTGTCGCAACTTTCCCTGTCATTGGGCAATCCCGTGCAGAGCGACATCTTCCTGCAGGCACTGCGCATGCCCGATGTCATCTCCACCCCGCAGGAGGAGCTGTCCGACACCCTGTGGGAGGCTGTCCGCAACGCCATCCTCGACGCATGCCGGCAAGTCAACGAGTTCCGCACCGCCGAGGGCGCCGTGCTGGCCAAGGATTTCGAGAAGCGCATCTGTCTCATCCGCGACACCATCGACGAGGTGACCCCCTTTGAGGAAAACCGCATTGTCACCCTTCGGGCCAAATTCGAGAAATCGCTCGCCGAACTGGCCACCAAGACCCAGTACGACCCCAGCCGCCTTGAACAGGAGATTTTCTACTATATCGAAAAACTCGACATCACCGAGGAGAAGGTTCGATTGCGCAAACACT
The DNA here is from genome assembly GCA_947167635.1 of uncultured Bacteroidales bacterium. Taxonomy (GTDB): domain Bacteria; phylum Bacteroidota; class Bacteroidia; order Bacteroidales; family WCHB1-69; genus F23-D06. Next base: position 25,221 of record CAMVIT010000017.1, read on the forward strand.
GCAACTACTTCCTCGAAACCATGGAAGAACCCCAGGCCAACGGCAAGAAACTCGGCTTCATCGTGCAGGAGTGCGGCCGAGAGATCAACACCCTCGGCTCCAAAAGCAACGACTTTGACATTCAGCAGATCGTGGTCCGGATGAAGGACGAGTTGGAGAAACTCAAAGAACAACTTGCCAATATCTTATAGTTAAGAAATTAAGAAATTAAGAAACTAAGAAATTAAGAGATGTCCAATATATTATCGCTGATTGGAAGGCCCAATGTGGGCAAGTCAACCTTGTTTAACCGCTTGATCAAGGCGCGCGAAGCCATCGTCGATTCCGTGGCGGGCGTGACGCGCGACCGTCACTATGGCAAGTCCGACTGGAACGGTTACGAATTCTCGGTCATTGACACGGGCGGCTATGTGGTGGGCTCCGACGACATCTTCGAGGCGGAGATCCGCAAGCAGGCGCAGTTGGCCATCGATGAGTCCGATGTGATTGTTTTTATGGTTGATGGACGCGAAGGGCTGACCCCGTTGGATGAGGAAATTGCGCAGATTCTGCGTCGTTCCAAGAAGCCCTACTACTTGGCGGTCAACAAGATTGACAGTCCCAGCAACTTTTTAGACTACGCGGAGTTCTATGCGCTCGGTGTGGAACAGGTGTTCCCCGTCTCGGCTGCCTCCGGCGGCGGCACTGGCGAGTTGCTCGACGAAGTGGTGAAACATTTCAGCAAGGACATCGACAACCTGCCCGATGACCTGCCCCGTATCGCCATCGTGGGCAAACCCAACGTGGGCAAGTCCTCCATCATCAACGCTTTCCTCGGCGAGGAACGGCATATCGTGACCCCATTGGCCGGCACCACCCGCGACACCATCTTCACCCGCTATCGCAGCTTCGGCTTCGACTTCTATCTCATCGACACCGCCGGTCTGCGCAAAAAGAACAAGGTGGAAGAGGATCTGGAGTTTTACTCCGTGATGCGCGCCGTGCGCTCCATCGAAAACTCGGATGTCTGCATCGTCATGGCCGATGCCTCGCAGGGCTTCGACCAACAAGACCTCAACATCTTCGGTCTTGCCGCCCGCAACCACAAGGGTGTTGTGCTGGTGCTCAACAAGTGGGACCTTATTGAGAAAGACAATCACACCCACAAGCAATATGAGGATCTCGTCAAGGGCCGCATCGCGCCCTTCAACGACGTGCCCATCATTTTCACCTCCGTGTTGGAGAAACAGCGCATTTTCAAGGTGTTGGAAACGGCTGTGCAGGTCTATCAGAACCGAACACGGAAGATTTCCACGTCAGAGTTGAATGATGTGATGTTGCCGATTATCCAGAACACGCCGCCCCCGATGAACAAGGACAAAGTCATCCGCATCAAGTACGTTACCCAGCTGCCTCTTGCCTATCCGGCTTTCGCCTTCTTCTGCAACTTGCCGCAATACGTCGTCGATTCTTACAAGCGATTCTTGGAAAACCAGATTCGCAAGAACTGGGACTTCAGCGGCGTGCCGATGGAGATCTTTTTCAGAAGAAAATAGGTTCATTAATCCGTGCTTTCCACGCCACTGTCCTCGGTGGCCTTCTTTTCCAACTCCATCTTGCCGAAACGGAAGGTGATGCCCGCTGTGATGAAGCGGCTCACGTTCTTGTAGGTGCTGGTGGACACATAATAGGGGTTCTCGTTGGTCGTGCGGCGGCGGTTCCAATTGAAGATGTCGTTCACGTTGAGATGAACAGAGAGCTTCCGGTCGAAAAAGTCGGCGCGCAAGCCGGCGTTGATGGAGTAGTGCGGCAGTGTGGTCGTGAAAAGCGACACATTCTTGGAACGGTAGTTGGCGGAGACGTTGACCTCGAGTTTCTTCCACAGCTTTGCCCAGAAGCGCAGGCGGAAACTGTAGCCGAGGTTGGAGGTGATGCGCGGGTCGGTTTCGTTGCGGAACTGGAACTCCGACCGCGTGTAGTAAAGGTTGGCGTAAAACCGGATGTTCATGAAAGCCTTCAGACGGTAGGTGACATTCAGGTCCGTACCCGTGTTGAAGGATTTTCCGGCATTCACGGGCTGCGAGAAGGAGACGATGCGCCCGAAATAGTCATTGAAAATCACATCGGTCATGTTGCTGGTCAGATCCTTGGAGTTTCGGAAATAGGCGTTGATACCCACATTGCCGAACTTCTTGAAGAACTTGGTCCAGCCGGCCTCCACGGAGTTGGTGTAGGTGGGACGCAGGTAGGGGTTGCCCATGGAAAAGTCGTCTTCCCCGTATGAAATGTAGGTTGACAGCCGCGATGCCGACGGGTTGCTGACCCTTCGGGTGTAGCTCAGGCTGAAGTTGTGCATGGATTTGGTGCGGTAGCTGAGGTGCAGGGAGGGGTAGAGGCTGAAATAGCCCTTGGCCACGTCGCCGTAAGGGGCGTTGAGGATGTGATAGTCGTAGAAGACATATTCGGAACGCAGGCCGCCCTTGACGGTGAAGTTGCCGAACTTGTGCTGGATGGTGACGTAGGCGTCGAGGTCGTACTCGCGGTCATCCACATCCTTGAGCCGCAAGGAGTCCGTGTTGTAGATGTCCGTTTCAGGCACCAATGTGTCGTACAGGGTGAGGCTCTTGTCGATCTCGATGTCGCCACTGACACCCACGCTTATTTCGCCGTTTTTGTGGTAAGGAATCACATAGTCGAGACTGGCCGAGGTGGAGAAGCTGTTGCCTTTGGGCGAGCCTAAGCGTCGCTTGTCCAGCTCGTTTTGCTGCATATAGTCGCGAAAATAGTCGGAGCTGCCGTGGTTGTGCCGATAGTTGAAGGTCCAGTCGGCATCAATCTTGTGTCCTGTCTGCCGGTTGAAAATATGCTCGAAGGCTAATCCGCCGTAGGCGCCGGCGCTGAGGCTTTCAGAAATCTCCGAGGTGTTGTATTGGAACAGTTCGTATGGGAAATACTCCTGCCGCAGAGATTGGGACAGGCTGTTGGAGATGCTGTAGCGAGGGTAGGTGCCGGCCCAGAAACGCATGGTGTTGAGGGTGTCGAAGACGTAGGACCCGTTGAAGTTAAAGCCCGTGTTGATGTTATGGCTACGACCTTTGCCGGAACCGTAGAAGGTGGTGGCGGTGTCGTGTTCGTTGTTGAATTGGGTGTAGGCCATTGAACTGTTGTTCCGTTTGAACGAATAGCTGGCGTTGAGATAGAAGTTCAGGGAGAGCTTCTGGTTGGCCCAAACGTAGGAGACCCACGGGGTGACATTGGGCGAGGAGGAGCCCCGGATGCCGAAGCTGACAAAGCTGTTTTTCTTGATGGCGGAAGTGGTCACGATATTGATAATGCCGGCATCGCTTTTGGAGCTGTACTTGGCGGAGGGGTTGGTGATGACCTCAATGCGTTCCAAAGAGTTGGCGGGCAGTTGCTGGATGAACTCCTTGAGGTTCTCCTCGGTGAGGTGGGAAGGCCTGTCGTTGAGCCAGATTTCGACGGAGGATACGCCACGGAGGGTGATGTTGCCCTCGATATCGACCTCCACGCCGGGCGCGTTCTCCAACGCGTCGGCGGCCGTGCCGTCCTGTATGGTCGGGTCCTCGGCCACATTGTACATCGTCTTCTCACCGTCCACCAAATAAACGGGCTTCTCGCCGGCGATGGTGACCTCTTGCAAGGCATTGCTCTGCTTGCGCAAGCGGATGCGCCCCACATCTATAATGGAATTATCCCCCTCACAGACCACAGGTTTTGTGACAGGCGCGTAACTCACCAAAAATGCCATGAGATTGTACCGGCCTGCCGGCACATCGGTAAGCGTGAAATTGCCCTCCGCGTCGGTAAAGGTCATCGCCACCGCATTCATGTTCGAGTCGGGTGTCACAAGTCCGACACGCACATAGAAAAGCCGTTCGTGACGGGCGCTGTCCACTACCGTACCACGCACGGTATAGGTCTGAGCAACAGTGAGCAAAGGGAGAGAAAGGAGAAGAAGGAAGGCCAGTCTCTTCATGATATTGATAAATTGTTAGTGATTAAAAAAATGACAGATTGACAAGAGCTGGCAGTTAGCGTCGGAGCGCTTTCATGACGAGTTCCCGTTCGTTATAGACCACCACGCCCACATAGACCAGCATCAGCACCGTGTTGACCACAAAAACCCAGATTTGTTTTTGTGGGTGGAAAAGGATGCTGAAGTAGTAGAGCAGCAGGGCGAGGGCGAAGTAGCCGAACAACGGTCCCAGCTTGTAGGGGATGGGGCTCTTGAACTGTCCCACAATGTAGGAGAGCACCATGCAAGTGCCATAGCCGGCGAGGCCGCCCCACGCGCAGGCCATGTAGCCATACTTCGGCACGAAGATGAAATTGATGGCCAGCATCACGGCGCATCCGATGGCGGAGAAGATAGCGCCCCACCAGGTCTGTTTGTTGAGTTTGTACCAGAACGAGAGGTTGAAATAGACCCCCATGAAAATTTCGGCCATCATCACAATCGGCACCGTGCGCAAACCTTCCCAGTAGTTTTCTTGGATAATATATTTGAAAATGTCGAGGTAGAGTACAACAATCAGGAAGGCCATGAGCGTGAAGATCACATAATACTTCATCACATCGGCCTGCATCTCTTTGCTGTTTTTGTCTTTTTGTCCACCAAAGACGAAGGGTTCGTAGGCATAGCGGAAAGCCTGGGTGAAGATGGCGATGATCATGGCGATTTTGACGCAGGCGCCGTAGATGCCGAGTTGCACTTCACCGGCTTGTCCGGGCACGATGAACTTGTAGCAGATCTTGTCGGCCACCTGGTTGAGGATGCCGATAAGACCGAGCAGCAGCAGCGGCCAGGTGTACTTGAGCATGTCTTTCAGCAATGTGCGGTCGATGCCATAGCGCAACCCTTTGATTTCAGGGATGAAGCCGAAAGTGACACCGGCGGTGCAGAGGAGGTTGATGATGAACACATAACCCACTTGGTAGTTGGGGTCGTACCAACTCATCAGGCCGGGATGGCTTTGTTGCAGACTCGGGGCCACCAAGAAGATAAAGAGGTTGAGCAGGATATTGCTGAAGATGAAGGAGAGTTTCAGAGTGACGAACTTCAAGGCGCGGTTTTCGTTACGCAAGCGGGCGAAGAGGATGGCCTGGAAGGCATCAAGGGCGACCACGGTGGCCATTACGCGGATGTATTCCGGGTGGCTCTCATAGTGAAGTCCTTTGGCAATCACACCGCCAAACACCAGGCATATCAGCCAGAATATCAGGGATACGATGCCCACGGCGTTGCCAGCGGTGGAGAAGGCCTTGCGTGAGTCTATGTCTTCCCGGTTGGCATAGTAGAAGAAGGTCGTCTCCATGCCGAAGGTGAGCAGCACCAACAACAGCGCGGTATAGGCGTAGATGTTGGTGACGATGCCGTAGCCGCCGGATGCGGCGGCGATTTTGTAGGTGTAAAGCGGCACCAGCATGTAGTTCAGGAAACGCCCGATAATGCTGCTGAGGCCATAGATGGCGGTTTGTCCCGCCAGTTTTTTCAAGGAGTTTGCCATAGGTTATGGATTTTGTTGCGCTGGTTCGACAGCGTAAGGTTGGTTGTCTGGTTTGAGGCTCATCACGGTGATGACGGCAAAAGCACCCCAGAAGGGAAGCGAGAGCTTGTCGGTGTCGAGGAAGTTGTTGAGTGTGCCGTGGACGAAATAGGTGACAAGGGCAAGGGTCATCATCAGGCAGAAGAGGCGTTTGGTGGGGTCGTGCGAATGGTTGTAGGTGCGGATACCCGTGTAAAGGCTGCAAAACAGGAGGGCGAACACGGTAAGCATTCCGATGATGCCACTTTCGGCGCAGGGGCCGATGTACTCGCTATGCGCATTGCCGCCGTCACCGAAGTCGGTGGTGATAATGGTCTTGAATTGGCTTTTTTGGAATGGGGCATAGACAAACTGATAGGTGCCGGGGCCCCAGCCCACCACGGGCCGCTCGCGGATCATGCCGAATGCCGAGTTCCAACGGTTCAGTCGCTCCACATTGGAGGCGTCCGTCGTGATGTTCGACATAGACTGCAATTGCTCCGTGAAGTTGCCGGAGGAGTCCTGGCTGTTGCGGCTCATTTTGTAAAGAATGTCGTCGGCATAGAAATAGAAAGCGGTGCCCAAGACGAGTCCGGCGGCCACGAGCCACGAGAGCTTGATGCGCAACTTCAGCACCACGAATACGCCGACGGCCACCACAAGGCTGATCCAGGCCGCCCGGCTGAAAGAAAGGTAAAAACCCACCAGGAAAATCAGAGAGAGGGCGGCATAGAAGAATTTCCGGAAGATGTTGTTCTCCGGCAGGAAAAAGCAACAGGCCGATATGGGCAGAAAAAATGCCAACACCGCCCCGTATGCGGTATGGTCGTTGTAGAAAGGATCCATCACCCAGTGGGCATAGTTGTCGTCGAAGCCACTACGCGCATGCTTGATGGTGGTGATGATGACCACGATGGCCAAGGCGACCGCATAGCTGTTGAAATAGCGCAAAAGATTGCGGTTGTCGTCCTTGATGAGCTGGATGGTCATCCAATAGCAGGCGGTGGTGAACCATAGTTTTGCAGCCCAGAATTTGAACGACACCAACGGAATCTCACTGGTGAGACAGGTCAGGAACATCCAGGTCAGATAGACGAAGACAGCAATGGAAATAGGGTGGCGCAGCAATTTGCGGTCAAGGCTCAAGTCATAGAGGATGCGGCACAGGAAAAGAAAGGTGACGGCAATCATCACGATCTCCCCGGGGAAGGAGAGTCCCAGCTTGTAGTCTTTGATTTCGAGGGCGACGGAAAAAGGGGTGAGAAACGCCATGAGGTACATCACCCAATCGACGTGGAAGATGAGCAAATAGACCAAGACGGCACCGCCAGTCAGCAAGGGGATGATGGGCAGTTCCTTGACGATGGCGAAGCAGTTGATGACAACAATCACGATGGCGGTGAGCAACATGGCCCATTGTCCGCCTGTCGGTTTAGTCAACAGCTTTTTCAGGCTTGATGGCAGGCTTCTCTTCAATTTTGTCGATCATTAGGAGCACGATCAAGGTGAGTGCCAACACGCAGAAGGTGGAGACAATCATGATGACAGAGCGTTTTGGGAAGTATTTTTTATCGGCAACGATGGGCCTGTCCACGACAAACTTGACGGGCACGGCACCCTGCATGTCGAGCTGGGCGCTCATCATTTTCTCCTTGCAGAGCGATTGATATTCGCGGAAGCTATACTGCAGATCCTGCCAGGCATCGAGCTTCGGACCCCATGTAGCGAGCTTGCGCTGTTCGTTGTCGAGGCGGGTGATGGCGGCCTGGTTGCCTTGGGCCACGGCGATGGCGTATTGCTGCATGACGCGGTTGGTCTGCTCGTCAAGCTGGAAGACACCGTGCTCCATACACACTTTGATGGAATCGTCGATGCGGGCAATCTCCTTGTCCACGGAATCAACTTGGCGCTGCAAGGCGGCGTATGCCGCGGCGGCACGTTCGTGCTCTGCCCGGTTCTTCACCGTGTCGATGAGCTGCAGGACGTAGTTGGCCATGTCGCAGGCCGTCTGCGGGTCCTCATCCGACACCGAGACGGAGATGGCCCCGAAATCCGTGCGCTTGACTGTCAAGTTGCTGGTCAACTTCTTGTAGAGCTTCGTCTGTCCGCCCTTCGAGTTGGTGTTGATATTGTAATGCTCGGCCAACTTGTAGCGTTGGATAAGAGAATCCTTGATTTCCAAGGCATTGAACAACTGCATAAGCTGTTCAGTCTCCTCTTCCGTGCCGTATGCCTTCACTTCAAGCCGCTCGTTATAGTTCTCTTTGTTGAGAAGAATCTTGGCGGTGGAGTTGGTGCGCGTGGCATAGACCACGACGGTGGATTTGTAACGCGGTGCCACAAGATAGGAGCAGAGCAAGGAGAGAATGGCGGTGACCAATCCGATGACGACAAACCACCAGCGCCATTTCCAAATGAACTTCAGCAAGCTGAAAGAGTTGTAGGAGTCGTTGTTTTGCATATTGTTTTTTTTATCGCAGAGATGTTGCGTGCAACATCTCCACACTTATTTTGCGTTTTGTGGGGTTTTGATGTCAATGTTCAATTCGTCCAGCTGGGCTTGGGCGATGGGAGTGGGAGCGGGCAGCATCGTGTCGCGGCCGGCGTTGTTCTTGGGGAACGCGATGAAATCGCGGATGCTGTCGCAGTCGGAAAGCACAGCACAGAGACGGTCGAAACCGAAGGCGATGCCACCATGTGGAGGTGCGCCGAAGCGGAAGGCGTCGATAAGGAAACCGAATTGGCTCTGGGCCTGCTCTTCCGTGAAATTCAAGGCCTTGAACATGCGCTTCTGCAATTCCGGGTCATGAATACGGATGGAGCCGCCGCCCACCTCGGAGCCGTTGATGACCAAGTCGTAGGCGTTGGCGTTCACAGCGCCCGGGTCGCTTTCCAACATGCCCTCATGTTCCGGCTTCGGAGCCGTGAAGGGATGGTGCATGGCATAGAAGCGTTGCGTCTCTTCGTCCCACTCCAGCAGCGGGAAATCAACGACCCACAGCACCTTGTACTCACCCGCCTTGCGCAGGCCGAGACGGTTGCCCATCTCCAAACGGAGGGCCGACAGCTGCGTGCGGGTCTTCATGGCCTTGCCGGACATGATGAGGATGAGATCGCCGGGCTTGGCTTCACAACGTGCCGCCACCGCCTTGAGGTCCTCTTGGTCGTAGAACTTGTCCACCGACGACTTGAAGGTGCCATCGGCGTTGCAAAGCACATAGACCAATCCGCCAGCGCCCACGTGCGGGCTCTTGACGAACTCCACGAGGCCGTCAAGCTGCTTGCGGGAGTAGTTGCCGCAACCATCGACCTTGATGCCGACCACGAGCTCGGCCTCGTTGAAGACCTTGAACTCCTTGTGCTGCAACAGGTCGTTGAGTTCCACGAAACGCATGCCGAAGCGTGCGTCGGGCTTGTCGGAGCCGTAATATTTCATGGCATCGGCCCATGTGATACGCTTGATAGGCTCCAGGTCGATGTTCTTGAATGTCTTGAAAATATGCTTCACCAAGCCCTCGAAGAGGTTGAGGATGTCCTCCTGCTCGATGAACGACATTTCGCAGTCGATCTGGGTAAACTCGGGCTGGCGGTCGGCACGCAGATCCTCGTCGCGAAAGCAACGCACAATCTGGAAATAACGGTCCATGCCGGAAATCATGAGCAGCTGCTTGAGGGTTTGGGGCGACTGCGGAAGGGCGTAGAATTCACCCGGGTTCATGCGGGAGGGCACAAGGAAGTCGCGTGCGCCCTCGGGCGTGCTGTTCACCAAAAAGGGCGTCTCGATTTCGAGGAAACCTTGGCCGTTGAGGTATTTGCGGATTTCAAGGCCTAACTTGTGACGGAAAATGATGTTGTTTTTGACAGGGTTGCGGCGCAAGTCAAGGTAACGGTACTTCATGCGGAGCTCGTCGCCGCCGTCAGACACATCCTCGATGGTGAAAGGCGGAGTGATGGCCTCGTTGAGCACGTTCACTTTTTGCACGTCAATCTCGATCTCACCCGTGGGGATATTCGGATTCTTGCTGTATCGTTCGATGACAATGCCGGTGGCCTGGATGACCCACTCGCGGCCCATCTTTTCCACTTGCTCGCACAACTCGGGCTTCTGTTCGTGGTTGAAGGCTAACTGCGTGATGCCGTAACGATCGCGCAAATCGATGAATATCATGCCGCCAAGATGGCGTATTTTCTGGATCCACCCACACAGGGTGACCTCTTTCTGCACATCGGCGAGACGCAACTCGCCGCAAGTATGAGTTCTATACATTATATTATAATTTTAGAGGGCGCAAATGTACATAAATTATGAATACACACGGACAAGTGAATTTACCGATGCGGAGACGCTGCGCAACGTCTCCTTGATTTCAATGGCAAGAAAACCGAATGGGAATGAAAACCCCGACAACTATCCATTTTTTTAATGGATAATTGTTAACTTTTTGTTTTTACTTAAAAAGGTAACCGGATTTTTGAATGAAGTAATTGCCAAATGTATGTGGGATAATTGTTTATTGTATTGTAGGTGGGACTTACCGGTTACCTTGGTTAAACAATGCGCGGCAAAAATACATAAATTATTAATTGTTTGACACGTTTTATAAAAAAGTTATTAACATAATATTAACAATGTGTTTTTGCTGAAAAAATAGTAATTTTGCGCCCATTTAAAAATGAGAGATGACGCAGGATGAAAAGATATTGTCGGAATTGAACGACCAGCAACAACTTGCTGTTAAACAAATAGATGGACCTGTCATGGTATTGGCGGGGGCCGGCTCCGGAAAGACCCGGGTGCTGACCTATCGCATCGCCTACATGCTGTCGCACCGCATCAACCCGTACCGCATACTGGCCTTGACCTTCACCAACAAGGCCGCCGCCGAGATGCGGGCCCGCATCGTGTCGCTGGTGGGTGGCGATGTGGCCAAGGCTGTCACCATGGGCACTTTCCACTCTGTCTTTTACCGCATCCTCCGGGCCGAGGCCGAGAAGCTCGGCTTCACCCACAACCTTACCGTTTATGACACCGATGACTCCAAGTCATTGATAAAGAACATTGTGCGCGACTTGAACCTCGACCCGAAAGTCTATGCCCCCAACTTTATCCTTAACCGCATCTCCATGGCCAAGTCGAACCTGTTGTCCGCCCAGGAGTATGCCAACAACCAGGATATCATGATTGCGGACGCGGCGGCCGGCAAACCCCTCATTCACGACATTTTCGCCCGCTATAACGCGCGCCTCCGTCGTGCCGACGCCATGGATTTTGACGACCTGCTCTACTACATGAACGTTCTGTTGCGCGACTTTCCCGACATGCTCTACAAGTACCAGAACCGCTACAACTACATTCTCGTGGATGAATATCAGGACACCAATTTCGCGCAATACCTCATCGTCAAGAAACTCTCCGCCGCCCACCAGAACCTCTGCGTGGTCGGCGATGATGCGCAGAGCATCTACGGCTTCCGCGGGGCCGACATCCAGAATATCCTCAACTTCCGCCGCGATTTTCCAACCGCGCAGATATACAAACTTGAGCGCAACTACCGTTCCACGCAGAATATCGTCAACGCTGCCAATGCCGTCATCAAGAACAACAAGGACCAGATGCCCAAGGAGGTATGGAGCGGGAACGAGGTTGGCGCCCCCATCCAGGTGATCCACTCCAATAGCGACACCGACGAAGCTTTCACGGTTGCCAACGCCATATTCGAGACCAAGATGGTTGAACATGCCGCCAACCGGCAGTTCGCCATCCTTTATCGTACCAACATCCAGTCGCGCACGTTGGAGGAGGCGCTCGTCAAACGCAACATCCCGTACAAGATCTACGGCGGCCTTTCCTTCTATAAGCGCAAGGAAATCAAGGATATGCTGGCTTATTTCCGGCTGACCATCAACCATTACGACGAGGAGTCGCTGCGTCGCATCATCAACTACCCTTTGCGCGGCATCGGCGACACCACGGTTTCCCGCATCGCCGCCGCTGCCCAGGAACAGAATGTCCATTTCTGGGATGTCGTCGAGGAACCCGCCCTTTTCGACCTCGGCGTGAGCAGTGCTGTCGCCAACAAGCTTGTCGAGTTCGCGGACATGATCAGAGGGTTTTCCGCGCAGCTCCGCACGACCGACGCCTACGAGCTGGCCAAGCAAATCGCATTCAAGACGGGCATTGTCAAGATGCTTAAAGACAACACCGACGAGAAGGAGCGCGTCGATCACCTCGAAGAACTCCTCGATGCCATCAAAGGTTTCATCGAAAAGGAACCAGAAAGCAGCATTGACGAGCGGACCGGCGAGCTGATCGAGGACTATTTCCCCTCGTTGGACCATTTCATGGAGTCCATCGCCCTGCTGAGCGACGACGAGGAAAACAGCGCCGAGGAGAACGCCGACCGTGTGAGTCTCATGACCATCCACTCCGCCAAAGGACTGGAGTTCGACTACGTTTTCATCACGGGTTTGGAAGAGAACCTCTTCCCCTCGTCGATGTGCGTCAACTCGCGACAAGAGATGGAGGAGGAGCGGCGACTCTTTTATGTTGCACTCACCCGGGCGCGCAAGAAGGTGACGCTCACCAGTGCGCAGACACGCTACCGGTTCGGTTCCCTGCAGTTTTGCGAAGAGAGCCGCTTTCTTGAGGAAATCCCTGAAAAATATCTGAATATCAGCACAAAGGCTTCACAAGGACGGGGCGGCTTCGGCGCACCTCGGGAGGAGGAGCCGAAAATGCGATTTGGATCTTTCCGTCCCCTTGGATCCCGCCCTGCAACAACGCCTCCCAAGAGTCCCGGCGGCACGTTCGCACCCCATTCCAAGCCCAAAGTGAAGAGCACTCAGGATGTGCGTCTCGAACAGATTGGCACCTCGGCCACATTCTATCAAATACGGACAGGCATGCGCGTCTATCACAGCAAGTTCGGCTATGGCATCGTGCAGAACATGGACGGTGTCGGCCCCGATGCCAAGGCCCAGGTGCTCTTCGATACGGTCGGACTCAAGACCCTTTTACTGAAATTCGCCAAGCTAATTATTCCCAAATAATTGAAAAAATGATTTTTAGAACCAATATACCCGCCCCTGAATATCCTTTTGAAATCAATTACGGCAGCAAAATCATGTTGCTCGGCTCCTGTTTTTCCGACAATATCGGCAGCTATTTCTACCGACATCGTTTTCAAGTCTGTTCCAATCCCTTCGGCGTGCTGTTCAACCCTGTTTCCATCGACCACGCGCTCAGGCTTTTGATTCGTCCCGAATCTTTTGACAAAGATCGTTATTTTATGAAAAACAGGGATTTGTGGGTGAGTTTTGCGCATCATGGCAAGTTCTCCCGTGAAAATTTCGAGGAGTTTGAACGCAACATTGATGAGCAATTGGATACAGCCTCGCGCTTTTTTCGCGAAACGGACATCCTTTTTGTCACCTTCGGCACGGCGTTTTGCTACAAGTACATTCCCCGTGACCTCATCGTGGCCAATTGCCATAAAATTCCCAACCACCAGTTCGATAGACTTCGGCTTGATGTGAAGAAGATCGTCTCTTTGTGGAACACGACCTTGCAGGCGGTGCGCGAAGTGCGGCCTGACATGAAGGTGGTGTTCACGGTGAGTCCGGTGCGCCACGCCGGCGACGGCATGCATGAGAACAGCCTGAGCAAGGCCGTGTTGTTGCTGGCTGAGGAGAAGCTGGTTGACCAAGAGAGCACCTTCTATTTCCCGTCGTACGAATATATGGTGGACGACTTGCGCGACTATCGCTTCTACGCCAAGGATCTCTGTCACCCTAACGATCTGGCAATCGATTACTTGGAGGAGAAAGTGGCGGAATCTTTCTTCTCTCCGGAAACGATGGAACGGCTGCGCGCCATCAGTCAGGAAAACCGTTTCCTCAACCACAGACGCTTGCGGAAAGAGTAGTTTCCGGGTAACCGGACGTTAAAAAATGTTTATCTTTCAAAAATCTCAAAAAAACACTTGACAAAAGTGCTTTTTTGTTGTATCTTTGCAGGCCAATTTTTTCACGATGAAATTATCAGAATTCAAGTACTATTTGCCACAGGAATTGATTGCCCTTCATCCTGTGCAAGAACGGGACGAAGCCCGTTTGATGGTGCTGGATCGTAAGACTAAAACGATTGAGCACAAGTTGTTTAAGGATGTCATTAATTATTTTGACGAAGGCGATATGTTCGTGATGAACAACACGCGCGTCTTCCCGGCGCTCCTGTACGGCGAAAAGGAGCAGACCCGTGCCAAAATCCGCGTCTTCCTGTTGCGTGAGTTGGATGCCGAAAGCCGGTTGTGGGATGTCTTGGTGGACCCCGCCCGTAAAATCCGCATTGGCAACAAACTTTGCTTTTGTGAAGACGACAGCCTGGTGGCCGAAGTCATTGACAACACCACCTCCCGTGGAAGAACGCTCCGCTTTCTCTTCGATGGCGACCATGATGCCTTCAAGCAGAAGCTGATGGACATCGGCACCACACCCGTGCCCGACGACATTCAGCGCCTGCGCGAGATCGAACCGGAAGACGAGAGCGACTACCAGACCATCTATGCGTCCGAAGAGGGTGCCGTGGTGGCTCCCGCCGCAGGGTTCCATTTCAGCCGAGAACTCCTCAAGAGAATGGAACTCAAAGGGATAGAAACTACTTACATCACCCTTCATGCGGGATTGAGCAACTTCACCGACATCGATGTCGAAGACCTCTCCAAGCACAAGGCCGACTCCGAACGAATGATCATCCGTGCCGAAGTGGCCGACACCATCAACAAGGCCAAGGACGACGGGCACAAGATCGTCGTGGTGGGCACCACCACCATGAAAGCACTCGAGTCCTCCGTCTATGCCAACGGCCATGTCAAGACCACCGAGATGAACGGCAAGGAGGACATGTGGACCAACAAGTTCATCTATCCGCCCTACAACTTCATGGTGGGCAACGCCATGATCACCAATTTCCATGCTTCCCAAAGCTCCATGCTGATGATGGTCGCCGCCTTCGGCGGATACGAGTTCGTCATGCATGCCTACAAGGAGGCTGTCGCGGAAAAATACCGTTTCCTCACCTATGGCGACGCCATGCTAATTCTGTAATCGCATTTTTTTCAAAGTTCATAACTCAAAATAAAACAAAATATGGCAAAATCTTACGAAGAGGCAGGTGTGACATTGGAGGCCGGCTACGAGTCGGTGAGACGTATCAAGAAACATATTGCGGCCACGCAACGCCCCGGCATGATGGGCAATATCGGCAGCTTTGGCGGCATGTTCGACCTTGCTTCGCTCAACTATAAGGAACCGATCCTTGTCAGTGGCACCGACGGCGTGGGCACCAAGCTCAAAATCGCCTTCATGATGGACAAGCACGACACTATCGGGCAGGATGCCGTGGCCATGTGCGTCAACGACGTGCTCGCCCAGGGTGCCGCACCGCTGTTTTTCCTCGACTATATCGCGGTGGGCAAAAACGACCCCGCCAAGATCGAGGCCATCGTCAAAGGCGTGGCCGATGGTTGCGTCATGTCCAACTGCGCCCTCATCGGCGGCGAGACTGCCGAGATGCCGGACATGTACGACGAGGACGAATACGACATCGCCGGCTTCACCGTGGGTGCGGTGGAGAAATCCAAGCTCATCGATGGCAGCAAAGTGCAGGTGGGCGACCAGCTGGTGGGGCTTGCCTCCACGGGCGTCCACTCCAACGGATTCTCCCTCGTCCGCAAAATCGTCTTCAAAGACAATCACTTGGACCTCAACACCCAATACGAAGGGCTGCCCGACACGCTGGGCAACGTCCTGCTCACCCCCACCCGCATTTATGTGAAACCTGTTTTGCAAGTGTTGGAGAAAATCGACATCCATGCCATCTGCCACATCACGGGCGGCGGCTTCGACGAGAACATTCCCCGCGTGCTGCAGCCAGGCCAGGGCATCCATGTGGAAGAGGGCACTTGGGAAATGCCCCCGATCTTCCCCTTCCTTGAAAAATATGGCAAGGTTGACCACCGCGAAATGTTCAATATTTTCAACATGGGCATTGGCATGGTGCTTGTCGTCCGTCCCGAAGATGCGGAACAGACGCTTTCCCTGTTCCAAGAACTGGGCGAAAAGGCAAGTGTCATCGGCCGCGTGACAGACAAAGAGGGTGTGGATATCTTGACAAAATAGTTTGGAATGATTATAAAAAACAGAAAATCAATACACTACAAAAAAATCGAACGGCAAGGTGTCATTTTGATATTTTTTGTACTTTTGGCAACTTTTTGAAATTGTAGGATATTATTTATTAAAAACCGCAGTATATGAAAAAACTAATTATCTCTTTTGCAATGATTATGTTGGTCTTGCTCGGATATTCCCAGAACATGGTGTCCGTGGAGACCGCCATGAATGCATCACGGAATTTCCTGTCCGAGCGTATCGGCATGCAAGACAGCAAGGGAATTTCCATGACCCACGTTTACACCGAGTTTGCCGAAGACGGCACGCCTCTTTTCTACCGTTTCCAGGTGGGAGAAAAAGGATTTATGATTGTTTCCGCAACGGATCTCGCCACTCCCGTGCTGGCCTACTCTTTGGAGTCCAACTTCAAACCCGGCACAACGGCTGATTTTTATTGCAACAAATACAAAAAACAACTCACCTATCTGAACGAGAACCCTTCCGCGGCCCGTCCGGAAGCCGCCAGAATGTGGGACAAGTATGCCAGCAGCTCTTTCCGCCTGCCGGCTGTCAAAGATGGCAAAGGCAATCCTTGCGTGGAACCTCTCGTGACCACCCGCTGGACTCAGGAGACGTACTACAACTCCCGTTGTCCGTTCAGCTCTGTGCCGCAAGAAAACTGGGACTATCGTACTCCTGTGGGATGCGTTGCCCTGACCATGGCGAACATCATGTACTACTACCGCTTCCCCCACAGCGGCATGGGCGCCATCAGCTACATTCCCCGCGAATATGAAAACGGCGAACTGTTCCACACCTATCCCTCCCAGATGGTCAACTTCAGCCAGCAGACCTATACATACGAAGCTATGACCGATCAATTGGACAAATACAATGGCGAACTGGCCAAGTTGATCTACAATGCCGGTGTCTCCGTCCGTATGAGTTATGGCCATGACGGTTCCGGTTCCCAGTCCGAATATGCCATTACGGCTTTGCAGGAAAATTTCAGATTCTCCCAGGATGCCCAATTCAAAGATTATGCGGATCTCTTGGAGAGCGGCGCCACTTTGGTCGATTGGGAAAACATGGCCAAAACAGAATTGGATGCCCGTCGTCCTTTGTTCTTCTCTGGACAAAACGAAACTGAAGGCGGCCATGCCTGGATTGTGGATGGATATACAACCATTGACGATACCCTGACCTATTTCCATGTGAACTGGGGATGGGCTGGCAGCAGCAACGGCTTCTATCTGATCAACAACCAGTGTACCTCTTCATACGGCAATTTCAACGCTCCGGATGCGAATGGTAGGGAATCGGAATCCATGATGACCCTCCTGGCTCCCGAAAGCGAAGATATCATTAAGCCGACCACGGGCGATATGCGCATCACCGCCGCCATCGGAACCATCAGCGACGGCGCCGGCAACATGAAATATCAACCCAACACTTCCCGCAGCTGGACCATTGCAACTCCGGATGCAACCCGCTACTCTTTGCAATTCTCCAAACTCAAAACCCAACCGGGCGACAAGGTGATTATCTACAACGGCGGCACCCCCAACAGCCCTGTTCTCGCTGAGTACTCCGGCAACTATCTGATGGCTGCATGCAACGATTATACCAGCATCCCGGGATGTGTCCATGGCGACTACCAAGGCCAGGCTCTTCCTTCTGCCGTGACGGTCAATGCAGACAGTGTCCTCGTGGTCTTCACCACCAATGGCGACAGCCTGACCGACTATGGTTTCGTGCTCAGATTTGAGGCCACCAACATCACCACTTCCGGTTGTGCCGGTGTGACGGCTCCCATCAATACCGACCAATGGTTCGGTGTGTTCACGGACAAGCCCAACAACGAGCAAGGCAATGACAATCCTTACAAGGCTCTCCACACCTGCTCTTGGCAACTTCGTGTGCCTCAGGCTGCCGGTTATGCACTCTATTTCAGAAAATTCGACCTCAAGGCTGGTGATTTTATCGATATCTATAACACCTCCAGCAACGAAAATCCTATTGTGGCTCACTTCGATGCCGAGAATCCTCCTATGGGTGTCATCAATGCAGACGCTTCCCGAATCCAAGTCAAGTTCTTCACCGACAACTGGCTTGAAGGCGCCGGCTTCGAAATGGAATTCTGGAAAATCGCCGGTATTGACGAGCACAACGACATCGCCAACGTGACCACCTACCCGAATCCCGTTTCCAGCGTGCTTCACGTGGCCATCGAGGGCGAACAAGCCCAGAACTTCAAAGCCACCGTGGTGGACATGACGGGCAAGATTGTGCGCACCGAGCAGATCTCCTTCGGCGGCGGCACCGAGACCCACGACATCTCTGTCAGCGGCCTCGCCAGCGGATTCTACTTCCTCAACCTCCAAAACGAGAACGGCAAGGTGATCCGCAAATTCATCGTTGAATAAGCGATACAATATATTATATATGGAAAAGGAGAGCTTCACGCTCTCCTTTTTTGTATCTTTGCACTTTCTTTTAACCTTTCATGGAAAACACCCCCAACACCGAACTTCTGCGCTCCATGGCGCAATCACTAAAGAACCAGACCGTAACAGACATCACGGCCCTGCCCAAGTCTGGCTCGCATCGTGCCTACTATCGTATCGTGTTCCAGGACGGCAGCACCCTCATCGGGGCCTTCAACGACGACATAGAGGAGAACCGCGCCTTCTTCACCTACACCCGCTTTTTCTCAGAAAAGGGGTTTCCTGTGCCCACGCTTCTCGCCGTCGCGCCCGACAACATGCACTACCTGCAAAGCGACCTCGGCAATGTCACCCTCTACGACCATCTCTTTGCCAACCGGACCGAGAGTGGCCCGTCGCAGGAAACGATAGCCTACTACGAGAAGGCTGTGCGCGCCCTGCCCGCCCTGCAGCTCTCCGGCAAGGAGGGCCTCGACTTCTCTGTGGCTTACCCCCGCGCAGCCTTCGATCGGCAGTCGATGCAGTGGGACCTCAACTACTTCAAATACTTCTTTCTGAAGCTCGCCAACGTCCCCTTCAACGAACAGCGCTTGGAAGACGACTTCAACACCTTGATGGACTATCTGTTGACCGCTGAGAGCGACTATTTCCTCTATCGCGATTTCCAGTCGCGCAACATCATGCTGAAGGACGGGGAGGTCTATTTCATCGACTATCAGGGAGGGCGTAAGGGGGCGTTGCAATACGACATCGCTTCGCTGCTCTATCAGGTCCGGGCCGACCTGTCGCCCGCCTTGCGGGAACACCTGCTCAACGTCTATCTCGATGCTCTTTCGGAGCGGATGCCCGTTGATCGCAAAGCTTTTGTCTCCTATTTTCAGGGCTTTTTGCTCATCCGCATCCTCCAGGCAATGGGCGCATACGGCTATCGGGGCTACTTCGAGCGGAAATCGCATTTCCTGCAGAGTATTCCGTTTGCTGTCCGCAACTTGCAGGGCATCCTGGACCACTATGAGTTGCCCATGGAGTTGCCGGAGCTCACCTCCGCCATGCAGGCGATCATAGCCTCCGATTTCGGGAAACCTTACCAGCCGGGAACCACGTTGACCGTGCGGGTGCAGAGTTTCTCCTTCAAGGCTGCCATCCCGCAGGACCCTTCACCCAATGGCGGCGGCTTCGTCTTCGACTGTCGCGCCCTGCCCAACCCTGGCCGTGAACCCCGTTTCCGCACCTTCACAGGTCGCGATGCCTGTGTGCAGGAGTATCTGCTCGCCTGTCCCGAGGTTCACGACTTTGAGCAGCATGTGTTCGCCCTTGTCGATGCGGCGGTGGACAACTACCTGACACGCCGTTTCGACCACCTGATGGTCAGCTTTGGCTGTACGGGCGGCCAGCACCGCTCCGTCTTCTTTGCCGAGCGCACGGCACAGCATCTTGCCCGCAAATATCCTGAAATCAACATTATACTAAAACATACCGCTCAAGAAAAATAACGACCATGACCGATATTCGCACCCTTACATACGAGGAGTTGGAGCAATTCCTCTTCTCCATTCAAGAAAAGAAATTCCGGGCCAAGCAGATCTGGATGTGGCTGTGGCAGCGGGGTGTCGGATCCTTTGACGAGA
Source organism: uncultured Bacteroidales bacterium (assembly GCA_947167635.1). Lineage (GTDB taxonomy): Bacteria > Bacteroidota > Bacteroidia > Bacteroidales > WCHB1-69 > F23-D06. The sequence goes on from CAMVIT010000017.1 coordinate 44,994, forward strand.
TGACCGACCTTTCGTTGACGTTGCGCTCGAAGTTGGCGGAACAGTTCGCCTTCGCACGCACCGTCATAGACCAGGAGGTGCAAAGTCGCGACAAGACGGCCAAGTTTGCCCTCAAGCTCCATGACGGGCTTTTGGTGGAGGGTGTGCTCATCCCCTCCGGTGACCGCGTCACGGCATGTGTCTCCTCGCAGGTGGGCTGTCCCTTGCACTGCTCCTTCTGCGCCACCGGCACGATGGGCTTCAAACGAAATCTGCACTATGCTGAGATTGTGGACGAGTATGTGCTGATGAACGCCCGCGCCAAGAGGCTGTATGGGAACAGCATCTCCAACATCGTCTTCATGGGCATGGGCGAGCCGCTGCTGAACTTCGACAATGTGATGACAGCCATCGACAAGCTGACCGACCCCAAGGGTTTTGGCCTCTCTCCCACGCGCATTACGCTTTCCACGGCAGGTGTTATCAAGGGTATCAAGGCGTTGGCCGACAGGAATTTCGCCTGTGGCTTGGCCGTCTCCTTGCACAGTGCGGACCCTGCTGTGCGCGAGGTCCTCATGCCTGTCACGGAGCACAACAGCCTCCACGACCTCCAGGCGGCATTGCTCTATTATCACCAAAAGACGGGAGAGCGTGTCACCTTCGAGTACCTCTTGCTCAGCAAGGTCAACGACTCGTTGCAGGATGCCGAGAAGTTAGCGCGCTACTGCCGCCCTTTTCCGGTGAAAATCAACATCATAGAATACAACGAAACGGAGGGTGGCCTCTATCACCGCTCCTATCCCAACCAGAGGGAGGATTTCATCCAATACCTGAAGGACCACAACATGGTGGTCAATGTGCGCCAAAGCAAGGGGCAGGACATCGCCGCCGCCTGCGGACAGCTGGTGAAGGGCCAGAGTGACATTCCTCGGCAACGGTAAGTTCCAGCCCTGTCCGGTCACTCTTTCTGCTCCGCTTCCTCCACATTCTCTTCCGGCGGGTTGTTGACGGCCTTGTAGCCGCCGGTCTTCTTGCTGCCGGTGTGCTCGATGAGGCCCTGCTTTTTGAGTTGGTAGAGGCAACGCCCAACGGTGCTTAACGAGAACTCTGTTTTGGCGATGATATCCACCGAATTGCAGTTGGGATTTTTTTCTATACAGGAAAGAACCGCTTTGATCTTGTCATCCGAAGGTGTTATGGGTTTCCGTCTGTTTTTTGGACGGGCTGTTTTTTTGTGTGGTTGTTTGCCGCCCGGTAACGTTACGTATCGTATGATGCCCTCTTCAACCCTTTCGGCAATTTCCTTCCAATTATTGGGCTCCAACTTGAATGTGATGGGGGCCTCTTCCCACGGCATCTTTTTCATAATCACTGTATCCTCGTTGCAAGATTCGATGTGTCGGAATGAAACCAGCTCTGTAGCCGATATGCGGATGAAGTCATCTCCAAGCAGTTGTTCAAGATGCTTCATGGAACCGAGCCGTGTGTATTTTTTATGCTGCACCACAAAAACCTCTGTGAAGTTTCGTTGTTGACGGCAATAGAGGATGTCCTTGATTTTAACCAGAAGAATGTTGCTTTCTTTGTCTGTGACATCAAGCATCCGAACAGTTTGGTAAACAACCTTCGCCTCCTTCTCTAATGACTTTTTGAAGTGTTGCCGATCCCTGAATAGAAAAGGAAATAAATTTAATGCAAGATTTCGTCCAACTGTAACGAACAGAATCTTTGAGAAGAAATTATAGAAACCAACATATTCTATAAGCTGAGCATTACATGATACTATACCAGGATAAGCAATGGCCAAATCAACAATACCGGTCAACAAGGCGACAAGTACCAATGTTAAGTAATAAACCCGTGTATATTTTTGGTAAAGCATAGGATATATCAGGAAGTAATTGATATACAACGCCCCCAATAATACAAGGCCGGAAATAGCTTCCTTGAGAAAACTGCCGGAGAATGGGCGCAGGAACGCATTGCGCGTAAAGAACCAAAGAAACACGGTGCAAAACAGGATGTTCAGCAAAATGACGACAATTTTGTTCAGGGGTTTCATAACAACATATTTTTGAATATCGTGGCAAAGATAGTTAATTCTCCAACATGCAGACCTGAAAAAATTATAACGTCTCTCACAAAATAGCGTTTATCATCTCTCTTATTTATAAATTGGGATTTTTTCAATCTATTTTATAATCAGCAAACTAACATCTTGTGAGAAGGTTTATTTTAATTGGTGGTTCATATTTTTGCAGCAGGGGGTTCACATTTCTGGTGAGAGGTTTTAAATAATTTCAAACAGATTGTATTTTTGCCACCGAAAATGTAAAAAATATCTTAGTACATGACAAAAATTTCAATCTGGTGTAAGTATTTGATTAGCAATGGATGAGAAGTTAAAAATCGGTATTTTGTATTCATTTCTGCCTCTCAACAGGAACTCCGTCACAATGTCGAGGCCGTAGCGGAAGATGCTCTTGGCCTTTCTGCCGTGTTTAAGGATGCGGATAGGGTTGTACTTCAGCCGCACAAGCTCGCCTATGTTGTAGCACCACACGAATGCAATCATTACCAGCAGGAGCAGTTTTCCAATCCTGTGCAAATCAGTCAGATGCGTATCTTCGATATTGAAACCTGCGCTCTTCATCGCCTTGAACATTGTCTCAATCTGCCAGCGCTTCTTGTATGTGTCGAGGCTTTCTTCCGGCCGGTTGTACGAGACGAGAATCTGCAGCTCAGGCCTGCCGTCTCGCCCTTTGACCTTGCTGGCGGACGGGTAGCAGGCCTGCCCGTTCACATAGTAGATTTTGTGCAGGCACTTGGCCTCCCCACACGCAGGTCGGCGAACAGCCAGGAGGCCTTGGCGCGCCCTCCCGACGAGGGTCTGGCAACCCAGAAGTTCTCCCTGATGCGGATATGGTAGCGGATGCCGCTGTCGTTGAGCCACTTCACCCAGTGCTCACCCACGAACTCGCGATCCGCCAAAAGGCAGTCGATGCTCTCGGTCCCGAACAGACGGACGTAGCGCTGTAGTAGCCCTATCCGCTCCTTCGTGTTGGAGGTCCCCTTTTTGGGCAGCATTGTGAACATCAGCGGGTAGGCCACCCCGTCGTGCACCACGGCCAGCATAAAGATGTTGATGTCGGTGCTGCCGAACTGCCAGTTGGTCCTGTCGATGGCCAGGCAAAACGGGCCTTTTATGGGCAGCATGCGGAAGATGACGCGCGCGATGAGGTCACGGTCAAGGTCGAATTCGGCGAAAATGCCGATTAAGTGAGCGCAATGCAAACTTGTTTGCATTGCCGAACGGTAGGCATTAGGGCGTAGCCAACACGTTGGATTCTCCGCAAACACGACGATGACTTCGCGGGCGAGTCAAAAACGGTTGACAAGAGGCTGAAGCACACTGTTTTTGCCTTGCACAGGGCCACGACAAACAGCGATATGAGCTTGATATGGGCAAGGTTGATGTTTTTTCCTAAAAAAGTGACCAACGTGTCGGATAATTCGTTATTTTTGCTGCCGTGATTGATACTCATAGAAGAAAAGATGTGGTAGTTTTTTGCTTCTAAAATACTGAATATCAATCACTTTATCAAGGATAAAACAAAAAAGTTACCAACAAAATTTGTTGATAACTTGCTAAATATAAATACGTTAGGCTAAAAATTCAAATTTTTGTCATATACTAAAATTGAAGCCAATAAATCATTTTTCCTTTTGCGAAAGGAAATTGTTAAAAAACCTTGGAATTGAGATTTTTTTTGGTACTTATATACATGATGGCACAAGGCCGGTAGCAACAGTTCTCCAAGCAACGCTTTTTTTCCAACGCCTCCCTTTCGCGGCGAGCAAGTTTCAGGCATCTTAAGCAATGACTCCTGCGCCGCGAGAGGGTGTCGGTGCCGTCGTTCCGCCCCACACGGCGCTCCTTCGTCGCTTATGCGGGGTTATTGAGAGGGTGTCCCTCCGGGACAATAGGGATAAAAGTTAATATTTTTCCTTGAGCAGCCCCGG
>CAMVIT010000018.1:0-48149 GCA_947167635.1 uncultured Bacteroidales bacterium
TTGGAGAACTGTTGCTACCGGCCTTGTGCCATCATGTATATAAGTACCAAAAAAAGTAACCACCAACCGCCAACAACTTTTATTCCACCAACCGCAGAACGGTTTCCACCTCCTTGTGGTTGGTTCTGCCGGGCATGGTGACGACAACACTCCGCTTCATGGTGGTTTGGCGGGGTAGGGTGAGCTTGGTGTCGAACATGATTTCAACTTCGTCGTTGATGAGCATACCCATCTCCTTGAGTGCTTTTTTTGCCTCTTTTTTTCCCTTTTTTCCAAGGGGCATTGACTTGAAAAATTTGGTCAGATATTTGATGGTCTCCTTTTCGTCGAGTTTCGAGGTCTGTTTGACGATGCAAAGGTTTTGTTCAGGCAGGAGTGTGTCAACATAAATCACGTTGTTGGCATCAATGGAGAACCCTACAGGAGTGGGTGTTTCCGATTTGTATATGACAGCATCGTCCACTGTGAGGCCCAAATCGACGAATGGATAAATGAAATGCAACAGTTTGAGGTCGGGGCTGACCACGTTGGGCAGATAGTCGGGGTCAAGCAGCTGCATTTTCAACAAGGAGAGCATGAGTGCAGGCCCTTCTCCATTGTCGGTCACCTTTGTGAGCAGAGGTTCGATGACAGAGTCGATTGCAAAACGGACCCGGTCTGTGATCTCTTCAAGATTCTCGATTCTCTCAAAGGTTCCTTTGCGGTCAGTGGTGTAAATGATGTTCATGGAACGGAACTCTTCCGGTATGTTGATGCCCATGGAGTCCAGAAGCTGCTCTGCCGCATCAAGATATTCTATGTCGTCGAAAGTGTGGCTTATGGAGAGTCGGTAGTGAGCGTCATCTTTTGCGATGACTTCAAAGTCGGCAGTGCGGCTGTACGTCTCGGAGGTGCGGTCGTCCTGCGGAAAACCACCCAACTCGGACCAATCGGTCTCAGTCTTCTCGAAGGTGAAGACATGCTTCTCACCGACCGTCCAATTCGGAGTGAAGACGGAGGATTGTGCCCAAATGCCATTGGCAAACAAACCGGCTATGATGAAAGATAGAAACATTTTTTTCATATTGTAATGAAATTTTTTGAGACGGCAAAAGTAAGATTTTTTATCGTATCTTTGCAGCCTTTTTCTGTAAGGATTCAATAAAACTATAATAGTATGCAAAATAGTATCAAAAACAGGCAATATTGGCTAAGGACGACATCTCTTGTTGTACTTCTTTCATTTTTCGCACTCCTGACCGCCACACAATTCAACAGCGGTAAAGCGGTTTGTTCTGCCCGCAATCAGGTTGTGGCACTCAACGCTCCTGATGACCCCGTCCGGTTCAGCGGCGATACGATGATTGTGAATACCACGACCTTGGGCAAGGATATCCAGGGCTTTGCCGGCAATGTGCCCGTGGAGGTCTATATCCTCGACGGCAAGGTGGTCAAAGTGACGGCTCTTGCCAATAATGAGACCCCCGGCTTCTTCCAGCAGGTGGTCCGCATCTTGGACAGCTGGAAGGGGCTTACGCCCAAGCAGGGCATTTCCAAGAATGTGGATGCCGTCAGCGGTGCCACCTACAGCTCCAATGCCGTTGTCGCCAATGTGCGTGCCGCACTTGAATATGCTGACAAGGCTGATGTGAAGGCTCTTCGCGAACGCAGTGCATCACAGTCTTCCGCTCAGGATGTCCAAAGTTTCGGGTTTAAGAAGATCAATGTGATGTCAATGGAAGACCTGCCTGCTGGTTTCTCTTTCTTTACGGGTGACAACGGTCACGGACTCTTGCTCTGCTCCGGCGACCGACAGCGCTGCAACGCCATGACCATCGGATGGGGTGCTTTGGGCACGTTGTGGGGCAGACGCCCTGCTGTTACTGTCTATGTGGCCGAGAAACGATATACCCGTGAGTTCATGGACAAATATGAGTATTTTACCATCATGCATTTCCCCGACAACAAAGTGGTGGATTATATGGGCACGCATTCCGGCCGAGACGGCGACAAGGCCCAAGCCCTTGGCCTGCATACGCTCTATACGGAAAATGGCACGCCTTACTATGCGGAGGCCGACCTCGTCATCGAGTGCCGGGTGATGTATGGCGGCGAACAGTTCGACCCCAAGCATTACCGCAGTGGCGTGCCCCGCAAGCAGTATGAAAACTTTCCCGCAGGCATACACTATCAGTATATCGGCGAGGTTGTGAACGCTTGGAAGAAATAAACCATTAAAAATCATAACCATGGAATTCAGCATTTGGGAGGTTCTTTTTCTCCTTTGTTTTGCGGTAAGTTGGCCCATTTCCATTGCGAAAGCGCTTCGCACGAAGGTCGTGGCTGGCAAAAGTCCCCTGTTTATGTCGCTCATCATTCTGGGCTACATTTTTGGCATAATCCACAAGCTTACTCACAATTACGATGTTGTGATGTGGCTGTATGTGTTGAACGGTACGATGGTTTTCATCGATTTGATGCTCTATTTCTATTATTCACGACACCCGAAAGTGCAGGATAGGATAATCCCGTAGCGCATTTTGAAGGACGATGTTTTTCGTGGCGCTGACGGAAAGAGGAGCTGAGGCTATGCAAAAAAAACGGGACAGACATATATGTCAGCCCCGTTTTGATTTTGAACCGTAAGCGTTATTTCACGATAATTTCGTCGATGAACAGCCATGCCTGCTCGCCTGCACTGATGTGCCAGTCGGGCATTTTGCCGTAGTTCTCCACCTCAATCTTGACATAGCGGCCGGTGCCGTTGCCTTTAACCACAAAGTCATGGAGCTTTGGGGTGTCCGACTTGACCGAACCGATGCCGTCAATGGAGCCGAAAGGACGGTAGTTGATACCGTCGTCGGAGATGGAGACCGTGACCTTTTTGGGGAAGAAAATCCATGCGCGCACCTCCTCCAGTGTGCCGACTGTTACTTCTGTGACAGGTTTTGACTGCTTGAGGTCCACGACCAACTTGGCGTCTTCCGTGAAGCCTTGCCATCCACCGATACGGTAGTTGACCTTGCCGCGCAGTTCGTCAATGAGGCCGTCTTCACCCCCGAAGAAGTACTGGTCTTGCGGGCGCGTGATGTAGGTGACGGTTTTGTCCTTGGCATATTGCGTATAGGTGGCCTCGGCCACGCGGCTTGCCCCCGAGTTCGGGTTGTAGGCTACCGCCTTGACGGTTGTGGTCTTGTCAATGGTGATGGGTCCCGTGTAGCGTGTGCCGTGCGTGGGTGCAGGGTCGCTGCCGTCCAAGGTGTAGTAGATCTCCGTTTCGCGCAACTCTTTCTCGTCAAACACGGGCCTGTAGCCTTCTGGCTTGTAAAGCTTGATCTCGAAGGTCATCTTGCCACTGAAACGTTTCTTGTCCGTGGAGAAATAGGGCGTCTGGGGTGCCTCTATGAGCGATGCGTAGCAACCATCCTTGGCAGGGAACTGCATTGTCGGCTGGTTGCTCATCGTGAAGACTAACTCGCCGCCGTTTTTGATGTCGTCAAACGTGATCTCCATGGGGATGCTGTTGAGTCTGCGTCCGTTGATGGTGACCATCGCCACGTTGTCGCCTTTGCCCTCTTTCCGGATCACGAGCTGTTTGCCGTTTTCCAATTGGACGGTGGCTTTGTCAAACATCGGGTAGCCGAGGGCATACTGGTTGTTGCCGGGACAGACGGGGTAGAAGCCGAGCGCGCTGAATACGTACCAGGCGGACATCTGCCCACAGTCCTCGTTGCCACACAAACCGTCGGGCTTGGAGGTGTAAAGCTCTGTCATGATTTTGCGGACCATATTGACGGTCTTGTCGTAGCGGCCTACATAATTATAAAGGTAAGCGGCGTGGTGGCTTGGCTCGTTGCCGTGGGCATACTGACCGATGACACCTGTGATGTCGGACTGCTCACGGCCCGTCATCACGGAACTGGAGGTGAAGAGACGGTCGAGGAAGCTCTCTGTCCGCTCCATGCCGCCCATCATTTTGATGTAGCCGGGCAGGTCTTGGGGCGCGTAAGTGGAATATTGCCATGAGTTGGCTTCTGTGTAGAAGTTGTTGACCTCGGTGGGGTTGAACGGCTCGACGAAGCCGCCATTCACTTTTCCATGCATGAAACCGTTGGGGTCTAGGATGTTGCGGTAGAACAGGGCGCGTTCTGCAAACTCGTTCTTTGTCTTGTCATCCCCGATGAGGCGGGCGAACTCGGAGATGCACCAGTCGTCGTAGGCGTATTCGAGCGTCTTGGAGACGGACTCGTTGTCAACGTCGCCGGGCAAGTAGCCGTAGCGGGCATACTCGGTGCGCCCCAACTTGTCCAATTTGGCACTGTGAACCATGGCCTTGAGCATCTCCTGCGGGTTGTAGGGATGGATGCCCTTGACGTATGCGTCGAGGATGACGGGCACCGAGTGGTAGCCGATCATGCACCACGTCTCGAAAGCGGACAACTCCCAGACGGGCAGCATGCCGCCCTGGCGATAGTGTTGCATGAAGGTGTAGAGGAAGTCCTCTGTGCGTTTCCTGTCAATGATGTTCAATAGCGGGTGCAAGGAGCGATAGGTGTCCCACAACGAGAAGACAGTGTACATTTGATGCTTGCCGTCGCCTTCGTGGATTTCCCCGTCCTGTCCGCGATAGCGTCCGTCAAGGTCGGAATAGAGATACGGTGAGGTGAAACAATGGTACAGAGCGGTGTAGAATGTCTTGAGATACTCTTTGTTGGCGGATTCCACTTTTATTTTGCCCAGCTCCTTGTCCCAGGTGGCCACGGCTTCAGCCATAACCTGCTCGATAGTCTTCCCTTGAAGTTCTTTTTGGTTGTTCATGGCACCGGCAATATCCACAGCGGAAATCGCGACATTCAGCGTCACGGACTTTACTTTTTCTGAGAAATAGACAATGGCTTTGCAGTTCTCACCGCGCACGTCGGTTTCTTTCACGAGTTTGTCATCCTTGTAAAACTCGATTTTCTGAATTGGAGAAGAGGGGATGATGGAAAAGGCGCAGTACTGGTCGGGATTCCAGGCCTCGGAGCGGCGGAACCCCACAATCTCATTGCCATTGATGGTGATGCCGGATGCCAGCACCTTGTCGCGGTGCGTCAGGTCGATGACGAAACCCTTGGCCCCTTTCTTGGGGAACGTGTAGCGGTGCATGGCCACGCGCTTTCCGGCGGTAAGTTCCACATAGATGCCGTTGTTCAGCATGACGTGGTAATAGCCGGCATTGGCGTGCTCGTTTTTGTGGCTGAAGGTGCTGGAATACTCGCTGTTGTGGATGGACGGCGTGCCGGTGAAGGGCATGATGAGCACATCACCGTAGTCGCTGCATCCCGTGCCGCTCAGGTGCGTGTGCGAGAATCCGTAGATGCGATTGTCGGTGTAATGGTAACCGGAGCAGCCGTCCCAGCCTTCGAGACGGGTGTCAGGGCTCACTTGCACGGCACCGAAGGGTACGATGGCGCCGGGGAAGGTGTGGCCGTGTTCGGCAGTGCCCACAAGCGGGTTGACGTATTGGGACTGCGGTTTGCAAACGAGTGTGCAGAGGGCGAGTAGCAGGGTGAAGGCGATGTCTTTTCTCATGACGGTGGCTTTATGGGTTATGCGATTTTGTTTTTGCTTTTCAACGAGACGAACAGCAGATAGCAGAGGCATGCCAGTGTCACGAAGAACGCATATCTCGGTGCCACGTTGGCGGCGGCACCTGTGAGCAGCGGCACGATGGCGGCACCCACAATGGCCGTGGTCATCAACCCGGCAATCTCGTTGGTCTTCTCCGGAATCCTGTCCACACAGATGGAAAAGATGAGCGGGAAGATGTTGGCGAAGCCGATGCCGATAAGTATGAAACTCAACCAGGTGGTGAAAGTGTTGTAGGGCATGAAGAGCATCACGTTGCCCAGAATGGAGATCAGGACGGTGATCACCAAAAAGGCTGGTGCCTTGATGTGGCGCAGGCATACACCGCCGAGGAAACGTCCCACGAAGAGGGCGATGATCAGCACGATGTTGCCCAAGGCCGGGGTGATGCCCGGGTTGTTCTCGATCAGGATGGAGGGGATGCGGTTGAACATGGAGGCCTCGGCACCGCAGTAGAAGAATATGCCAAGGAACATCATCAGGATGAAAGGATTCCCCAAGGCGCGCAGACAGTTCGCGAAGGTCGTGGGCTTCTCACCGCCCTCCTCGCTCTGGTTGGGCACAAAGGCGAGCACCAAAAGGAGCGTGAGCAGCAGCACACCGGCGAAGATGGGGAAGAGGATGCGGAATCCCATGTTGACAGGCTCGGTCGCGCCCTCGGGTGTGAACGAGAACCAACCGTATTTCATCAGGCTCGTGCCGACAAGCACTAGAATCAGCGAAGTGGACAGCGTGCCGATGGCTTTCAGCGATTGGGCGAATGAGAGCATACTGGAGTACTTGCCGTCGGGGGAGACGTCGCGGATGAGCGGGTTGCCGGAGACCTGCAGGATGGTGGCACCCGCGCCCATCAGCAACACGGCCAACAGGATGATGGGGAAGTTGAACGCGATGATCGGCAAAATGGCACCCAAAAGGAATAGGATGAGTCCGATGACCAACATTTTCTTCTTGCCGATTTTGGATTGCTGCACGCCCATGGGTACGGAGAGAACCCCGAACATGATCATGCCGGAAAAGGAGACGAACGATGCCATGAACGGCGTGATGTCAAAGGCCTTTTCCACGACGGAGACCAACTGGCCCGCAGCATCGCCGAAGCCCATGGCCAGGAATACGAAGAAAACGGCTAAGAGGGATAGATTTTTTTTCATAGAGTATAATTTTTAATGAATAGTCATTCGTTCTAAACGAGCGCAAAAATAGCATTTTTGCAAATAAAAGCCTGCTGAAAATGAAAGTAAGTTTTTTTTTTTATTTTTGCAGTTTTAAAAATAGAATCGTAAATTTTATGAAACGTATCGCGACTGTATTCATTTTTCTTATGTTGTTTTTTGCCGCTGGGGCTCAGAATAATCATATTGTCACGGGAGTGGTGGCGGATTCTCTGAACCATGGGAGAATTTTCTATGCCAGAGTAGGTGTCGTGACCCCCGATTCCATGAGACGTGTGGTCGGTTTTACTTTCTCGGATGAGAAAGGCTCCTTTTCTGTCACGGACATTCCCGATGGAAACTATCTGCTGATTTGTTCTTTGGTGGGCTACGAGGCTCTGGCAACCCCCATCACGGTAGGGGGTGCCGACAAGATTGTGGACATTGGCGAGGTGCTCCTTAAGAAGCAAAGCACGACTTTGGGCGAAGTGACCATTGCCGCCGAAAGGCCTGTCTATATGGTGGATGGCGAGAAGACGCTCTACAACGTGGCCGAGGACCCCACCATTCAGTCGGGCTCCGCGGCGGATGCTTTGCAGAACGCCCCGGGTGTGGAGGTGGATGTGGAAGGCAACGTCACTCTGCGCGGCGTCTCCTCCGTGGAGATCTGGATCAACAACAAGCCTTCCAACATGAATGCCGAGGCGCTCAAGCAGTTCATCCAGCAGATGCCCGCGGGCAGTATTGAGAAGATTGAGGTTATCACCAACCCGTCGGCCCGCTACAGCGCCCAAGGCAGCGGCGGCATCATCAATATCGTTACTACCTCTAAGATTAAGAAAAACAGCTTCTTGAGCTTCGGTGTGCGCGGCTCCTCCACGCCCAGCGTAACGCCCTTTCTTTCTTATGTCTATGCCAACGAGAAGTTCTCCTTCAGCACCTATCTCAACTATTCCTATAGCATCAACAAGAACAACAGCGAGTCGTTCTCCACAATCCTGACCGATGAAGGGGACACCTCATCCACGTTCCATAGCATCAATCAGTTCCGGCAACGGGACCACAGTTTCGGCCTTTATATCAATGGTTCCTACACACCCGATACGATGAATAGTCTTTACTTTTGGGCCGGTACCTATCCCAGTTTTGGCGGTTACACCTATTTAGATTCCACCTATTACAGGGAATACATCTACAACCCCGGCGACCGTTCCTTCTTCAACGACCAGACACAAGGCACGGTTGGTGGCGGTGGCTATGGCGGAATGTGGTATGAGCACAAATTCAACAGCAAAGGCCACAAAATCAGTGCTGATCTGAGTTTTTGGATGTGGGGGAGGAAACAGATAGGAGAAGCCTACCGCGATTACCTTTTCTTGGATTATTTGGACAAGAAACAGAAGCAGCAGAACCGATACCAAACCTTGGGGCTGAGTGGCTCAGTGGACTATACGATTCCTTATCATAAGGACGGGGAGATTGAATTGGGGGTGTCGGGCGAGTATAATCCTGGCCTGAACTATCAACACTATGACACATTGGTTTTTTCCACCGGCGAATATGTGTTGGATGAGCTTCGTTTCAAGGATGTGCGCGGTCGTAACGCGGGTTTTTCCGCCTACGCCACCCTGCAGCATCGCTTCGGCGGCTTTACGCTCAAGGGCGGCCTGCGCACGGAGTATGTAATCTACAACCTGTTGATTCTCAATGATCCAACCTACAATGTGCATAAAGGGTATTTGGGTTTTTATCCCTCCCTTCACTTGAGCTATCGCACCAAGAACATGCACAATTTCAAGCTCAGTTACACCCGCCGCGTAAGCAATCCCGACGGCGACGACTTGTGCACCCGTATCGAATACGGTGAGGACGGCTACAGCACAGGCAACCCTGACCTGCGTCAGACCTTCACCAACTCCATCGAGGCCGGTTGGAGCAAATACATCAACAAGTTCGGCAACATCGGCATCAATGCTTGGTTCAAGAACAGCAAGGATGAGTTCAGCCGGCAGTCGGATGTGGCCTACAGCCCCTTCTTCGGGCGCATTGTCACGTTTACCATGCCGGTCAATGCGGGCAAATCGCTCAACACGGGTGCCGAGCTGAACGTGACCTACCGACTCAAGGCTTTTATGAATATCCGTTTCTATGCGAATATGAACTATATGAAGTCTTCCTTCCAATTCCGTGATGAGTCGAACCCCTACACGGTGGACAACTTGGGTTACAGCTTCCGGCTGAACTTCTGGGCCAAGTTGTGGAAGGTGTTGGAGGTGAACGCCTCGGCCAATTACAGTTCCAAGAGTGTGAGCATGTTCACGGTGACGCGCCCGCGCTACAGCATTAATGCCGGCCTGCGTGCCGAGTTCTGGAAACGCCGCATCTCAGTCTATCTGGATGTCAACGATATCTTCAACTGGAACAGGCGGGGCACCGACATCAACAATCCTTATTATACATCGAACAGCACCACTTGGAGCAGTTGGATGGGCCGCAGCATCCGTGGCGGCATCACCTTCAAGTTCGGCAAGATGGAGCTGGAGGGCGCGCAAGCGCAGGCCCAAGGCGGCGGACAAGGTGTGCAGGGAATGTAAAATGGTTGGCAGGCTTGTCGGTCGGCTAATGCCGCTCGGCCCTAATTCATCCCTCTCGCTTTCTTGATTTTGTCGTAGGCTTCGTTGACCTTCGCGAATTTCTCCTCGGCGGCTCTGCGCACGTCTTCGCCAAGATGCTGCACCTTGTCTGGGTGATGCTTTTTGGCGGCGGCGCGATAGGCCTTCTTTACCTCGTCATCCGTGGCGTCGGGGGAGACTTCGAGAATCTTGTAGGCATTTTCCAATTCGTCGCGCGACGTGTAGGTCCGGGAGGAGGAAGAGTATCCGCCCTCCTGATATTGTTGCTGCCCGGTGTAGCCGCCATATTGATATTGGGTGTACATGGATTTGATAGCCTCGAAGGTGGTCCGGCCAATGCCTAACATTTGCGTGATTTCCCAGATGGCACTCACCTCTTCGGCCCGCATTTCGCCATCGGCGGTGGAGAAACCGAACAGGAAATTTATAATCACCAACTTTTCATTGACACTCGCATGAAGGTTCAGGTCTTGGCATATTGGTCTGATGTCCGCGTTCTCATCGAGAATGTCGCGGAAACGCAACATCAGGGCCGAAAGTCGTTCGGAACCGACGTGCTTGCGGAAATAATCCTGTATGTATGTCATCTCGGAGCGCAGCAGCCGGTTCTGGTCGGCGCGCGCCACGTATGCGGCAAGATACAGCTCGTGTTCGGTGAAGTCCTGGATTTTGTAATAGTGGGAGTCTCGTCCGAGTTGCTTCCGTCCGACGATGGCATCGATAAAACTCCCGATGAACATGCCGATCATGCCGCCGCCGAATCCTCCGAAGATGAGGCCGATGACAAAGCCGATCCAGCTGAAAGTGCCCAAGCAACCCATATTCTTGTATTCTTAATGAATTAACAGTTTACCAAACGCAGGCGTCTTCTTCAAACCAACGCCCCTGCAGTCGCAGGGTCTGCTCGATGACATCGCGCACGCAGCCGCAGCCGCCTGGCTGGAATGAAATATAGTCGGATATGTGCTTGATCTCAATGGCGGCGTCCGCGGGACAGCATTTCACGCCCGCCATCTGCATCATCTGATAGTCAGGAATGTCGTCGCCCATCACCAGGACGTTTTCCGGCTGCAGGTCGTGCTCTTTGAGATATTCGTGGAACAGGTCGATTTTGTTCCCGACATGGAGGAAGATGTCCATGCCCGGGAAATCCTTGTATCGCAGGCGCATTGATTCCGCGTAGCCGCCGGAGATGATGGCCACACGGTAGCCTTTGCGCAAGGCATACTGCAAGGCATACCCGTCTTTAGTGTTGGTGGCGCGCACCATCTCGCCATCGAACTGCACATACACTTTCCCGTCCGACAACACACCGTCGAAATCAAAGATGAATGCCTTGATGGCATGAAGTTTTTCCTTGTAATTACCCATTGTTCAAGTTCAAAATTCTAAATTCAAAGTGCTTCGCTCCTATGCTTTGTGGCCCGTGATGGTCATCTCTTCCTTCTCCTCGTCATAGTCGAGCTCCACGGAGGAGCCTTCAGGCAGGGCTTGGTTCAGGATCTCTTCGGCGAGGATGTCCTCCACGTTCTTCTGGATGGCGCGCTTCAGCGGACGGGCGCCGTAGTTGGGATCCCACCCCGTGTCGGCAAGATACTGCTTGGCCTTGTCGGTGACGGTGACCTGCACGCCGAGGTCGCGCACACGGTCGAGTACCTTCTTGAGCTCAATGTCGATGATTTGGATCACCTCTTCCTTGCCAAGGGAGTTGAAGTAGATGACATCGTCCACACGGTTGAGGAATTCTGGCGAGAAGGTGACCTTGAGGGCCTTTTCGAGAATGCCCTGTTCGACCTTGTTCTGTGCGGCCTTTGTGGCGTCGGTGCTGAAACCGACACCCGTGCCGAAGTCTTTCAGCTCGCGGGATCCGACGTTGGAAGTCATGATGAGGATCGTGTTCTTGAAATCGACTTTGCGGCCCATGCCATCGGTGAGTTGTCCCTCGTCAAAGACTTGGAGCAGCACGTTATAGACATCGTGATGAGCTTTCTCGATCTCATCAAGCAGGACGATGGAGTAGGGCTTGCGGCGCACCTTTTCAGTGAGTTGTCCGCCCTCCTCGTAGCCTACATAGCCCGGTGGCGCGCCGATGAGACGCGACACGGTGTGTTTCTCCATGTATTCGCTCATGTCAATGCGGATGATGGCGTCTTGGGAGTCGAAGAGGTACTCGGCCAACACTTTGGCGAGGTAGGTTTTGCCCACACCCGTGGGACCGAGGAATATGAAGGTGCCGATGGGCTTGTTGGGGTCTTTGAGACCGGCGCGGTTGCGGCGGATGGCCTTGGCAATCTTGACAATGGCGTCGTCCTGGCCGATGACTTTGCCGCGCAGTTCGTCTGCCATCTTCAGCAAACGGGCGCCTTCGTTGGTGGAGATGCGCTGTGTGGGCACGCCGGTCATCATGGCGATGACTTCCGCCACAGTCTCTTCGGTGACCGAGGGGCGCTCGAGGTCGGATTTCTGTTCCCACTCTCTCTTGATGTTCTCAAGAGTGGTCTCCAGTTGCTTGATCTGGTCGCGATAGCCGGCGGCGGCGTTGTACTGCTGCTCCTTGATGGCCTCTGTCTTGAGCTTCTCAAATTCGGCAACCTGTTTCTCCACTTGCAGCAGCTCTTCCGGGACATGGATGTTCTGGATGTGCATGCGGGCGCCGGCCTCGTCGAGGGCGTCGATGGCCTTGTCGGGGAGGCAACGGTCGGTGATGTACCGGTTGGAGAGGGCAACGCAGGCCTTGATGGCTTCGTCGCTGTAGCGCACCGTGTGGTGGTCTTCGTACTTGTCTTTGATGTTGTGGAGAATCTCTATGGTCTCTTCCGGCGAGGTGGGCTCGAGAATGATCTTCTGGAACCTGCGCTCCAGAGCGCCGTCCTTTTCGATGTACTCGCGGTATTCGTCAAGAGTGGTGGCGCCGATGCACTGCATCTCGCCGCGCGCAAGGGCGGGTTTGAAGAGGTTGGATGCGTCCATGCTGCCCGGCGCGTTGCCTGCTCCCACCATGGTGTGCAACTCGTCGATGAAAAGGATGATGTTGGGGTTCTTTTCGATTTCGGTGAGGATGGTCTTGACACGCTCCTCGAACTGGCCGCGGTATTTGGTGCCCGCCACTAACGAGGCCATGTCAAGGGCGATTAGGCGCTTGTTCATGAGCGTGCGCGAAACTTTGCCCTCCACAATCTTCATGGCCAATCCCTCGGCAAGGGCCGACTTCCCCACGCCGGGCTCGCCAATGAGCACGGGATTGTTCTTCTTGCGGCGACTCAGAATCTGCGCGATGCGCTCCAACTCTTTCTGCCGCCCCACAACGGGATCCAATTTGCCGTCGGAGGCATACTGGGTGAGATCCTTGCCAAAACTGTCGATCATCGGAGTGGCAGACCCTTTGCCGGCTCCCTTCTTGGGACGGGCGGTGCTTCGGCGGTCGTCTTCGTCATCCTCCTCGCCGCCGCCGGAAAGCGCTTCCGTGCGGCCCGCCTCCATGTTGAGCTCCCGCTTCACCTCCGAGACAAAAGAGTTGTATGTGATACCACCGCGTGTGAGAAGCATCTTCACCACGTTGGCAGAGTCGTTCCGCCCGTCTCGCAACAGTGCCAGAACAAAATGATACGACTCCACCTTGTCGCTGCGATATTCCTTGGAAATCAGGTATGATAAACGCAAGGTGTTGTCTGTTTGTGTGTTGAAACGAATGCTCTCGGGAGTGGTCTCCACCTTGTTCTCGTTTTTCTCAATCATCTCCTCCAATTGTGTGCGGATTAAGTCCACATCCAGACGATACACGTTGAACAGACTCTTGGTGATGCTTTCGCCTGGGTATCGCATGAGGGCGACCATGATGTGCTCCATCCCGATGTTTTGAGAATGATAATAAACGGCAATTTTCCGCGCTTCTTCCAAAGCGTAGGTCATTTCGTCAGAGTATTGTATATCCATTTTCTGTTTATACTTAAGATTGTATTAAGTTCGAGGCGGCAAAAATACAAAAAATGGGCCTCAATTTTTATGTTGACTTTCTCGAAAAAAATCGTATTTTCGTGCTTTCTTTTTGCAAAATGCAAAGTTTTATCAACTAATGAATTAGAAGAAATAAAAGATACGAAAAAATGAATGAAGAAGAAAAGTTAGGTGAAAAAATCGTACAGGTCAACATCGAAAATCAGATGAAGACGGCCTATATCGACTATTCCATGTCCGTGATTGTCTCCCGTGCGCTTCCCGATGTGCGCGACGGTCTAAAGCCTGTCCAACGCCGCATCATCTATGCCATGTGGGACAACAACATAGTCTCCACACAACCTTATAAGAAATCGGCCAGAATCGTGGGCGAGGTGCTCGGTAAGTATCATCCCCACGGCGACTCTGCCGTCTATGACGCCATGGTTCGCATGGCCCAGCCGTGGTCGCTGCGCTACCCGTTTGTGGACGGCCAGGGCAACTTCGGATCCGTTGATGGCGACAGCCCCGCTGCCATGCGTTATACGGAAGCCCGCCTTCGCAAATCCGCTGAAGACATGGTGGCCGACATCGAGAAGGACACCGTGGACATGACCCTCAATTTTGACGACTCCATCCCCGAACCGACAGTCCTCCCCTCCAAGATCCCTAACCTTTTGGTGAATGGTTCCGCCGGTATCGCAGTCGGTATGGCCACCAACATGGCCCCCCATAATCTTGGCGAGGTTTGTGACGGCATTTGTGCCTATATTGACAACAACGATATCACCATCCCGGAACTGATGCAGTATATCAAGGCTCCCGATTTCCCGTCGGGATGCATGATCTATGGCTATCAGGGTGTGCGCGAGGCCTTCGAGACGGGCCGCGGGCGCGTTGTCATGCGCGGCCACGCTGAATTTGAGGTGGACAAAAACAAAAACCGCATCATCGTCACCTCCCTGCCGTATCAAGTCAATCCCTCCGACATGATTGAACATACGGTCAACTTGGTGAAGGAGGACAAGATTGTGGGTATCACGAATATTGAGAACCTCTCCAACAAGCGCAACGGCACGCGCATCGTCTATGACTTGCGTCGCGACGTGGTGCCTGAGGTCATCCTCAACAAGCTCTATCAAATGACCTCCCTGCAAACCTCCTTCAGCGTCAACAACGTCGCCCTCGTGAACGGACGCCCGATGACGCTGAATTTGAAGGATCTCATCGTGGAGTATGTGAAGCACCGCCATTCGGTGGTCACCCGCCGTGCTCAGTTTGACCTCAAGAAGGCCCAGGCTCGCGCCCATATACTGGAAGGCTTTCTCAAGGCCCTTGACATCATAGACGAAATCATCGCCCTCATCAGGGCCTCGCAAACAGTGCAGGAAGCCCAGAACGGTTTGATGGAGAAATGGGGCTTCACTGAGATCCAGGCAAAGGCTATCGTCGAAATGCGCCTGCGTCAACTTACCGGCCTCGAACGTGAGAAGATCCAGAATGAGTATGACGAACTGCTCAAGCTTATTGAATATCTCCAGAAAGTGCTCGCCGACGAACATCTCCGCATGGAAATCATCAAAAACGAGCTTCAGGAAATCAAAAACAAATATGGCGATCCGCGCCTCTCTCCGATCGAGTTCAATTCCGCCGAGTTCCGCGTGGAAGACACCATCCCCGATGATGAGGTGGTGATAACGATCTCCCATTTGGGCTACATCAAACGCTGCCCGCTGGCCGAATACAAGGTCCAGAACCGTGGCGGAAAGGGCTCCAAGGGTGGTAGCTCACGCGACGAGGATTTCATCGAACACCTCTATATGGCTACCAACCACAACTATTTGCTCTTCTTCACGGAAAAAGG
Source organism: uncultured Bacteroidales bacterium (assembly GCA_947167635.1). Lineage (GTDB taxonomy): Bacteria > Bacteroidota > Bacteroidia > Bacteroidales > WCHB1-69 > F23-D06. Next base: position 15,195 of record CAMVIT010000018.1, read on the forward strand.
CAAATGCTTTTGGCTGCGCGTGTTCGAGATCCCCGAAGGCGTCAAGACCTCCAAAGGCCGCGCTATCCAGAATATTCTCGAGATTGAGGAGGATGACCGTATCGCATCCATCATCAACCTCAAGAGCATCACGGATCCCGACTACATCAATAATCATTTTGTCATCCTCTGCACCGAAAAGGGCATCATCAAGAAGACCAATATTGACGCCTACTCGCATCCGCGCAAGAAGGGCATCATCGCCATTAACGTGCGCGAAGGCGACCGCCTGATTGCCGCCCGCTTCACCGATGGCAACAGCGACATCATGTTGGCTCTGCATTCCGGCCGTGCCATCCGGTTCAAGGAAAACGAGGAACTCCGCGCCATGGGCCGTACCGCCGCCGGCGTGCGTGGCATCACGCTTGCAGGCCCGGACGATTGCATCGTGGGCGTGCTCGTCATTGACAACCACAGAAGCAACGTTTTGATAGTGTCACAGAACGGTTTCGGAAAACGGTCCCTCTTGGAAGACTATCGTATCACCCACCGTGGCGGCAAGGGTATCAGCACCATCAAGATCACAGAGAAGACCGGCAACCTCATCGCCCTCAAGGATGTGACGGACGATGACGACCTGATGATTATCAACCGCTCCGGCATCGCCATCCGCCTGCATGTGGACACGCTTCGCATCCTCGGTCGTAACACACAGGGTGTCAAGCTGATCGATTTACGAAAGGATGACACGATCGCGGCTGTTTGTGTCGTGCCGCGCCAAGACGAGGAAGACGAAGACGAAATGGAAGAGACCCCGACAAACGAAAATCCTGAAAATACGGATGCTTCGTTAAACTCGGATGAAAAAGAATTGTCTGACAATTGATTTTTTCTGAAGCAATGAAACGCCTTATACTATTTTCCTGGATTTTTGCGGTATCTCTCGGCTTGTATGCCCAGAAGGCATCCCTGACCAAGGCCTACAATTTCTATTATGACAAAAATTTCGCCAAGGCCAAGGAGTCAATCGATCTTTGCACGCAGGACGAGAAGCTCTCCGGCAAAGCGCAAACATGGCTTTACAAAGGCAATATCTGCTATTTTTTGGCCAATGAAGAATATGGGGCCAAACAAAAGGACCCTCAGTTCCAGATTCTTCATCCCGATGCTCCTGTGGAAGCTTACGACGCTTTTGCCAAGTCCATGGAAATCAATCCGAATGCCGAGGCTATGGAGATGTTCTCCGCCAAGGATGCCATGAAGCAGCTTTACCCGCTTCTTCTGGTGCGCGGCGTGGATCAGCTTATTGCCAAGGATTATGAAGGCGCCAAGGCCACGCTTGCCAAGGGCATCGCCTCATACGAGATGGACAAACCGCAATATCCGATGAACGGTGACCTGTACTACTATTATGCTTACACGATTGAGGCAATGGGCGACACCAAGGATTTGCGCACATATTATCAGAAGGCCATCGACGATGGCTCGCAAATGCCATACGTGTACATTCGGCTCTTGGAAAGCTATAAGACGGAAAACAACAGGGAGATGGCTGAAAAAACCCTTGCCCAAGCCAAGTCCAAATTGCCGGGCAATGTGAGCTTGTCCATTGCGGAGATCGACTACCTGTTTTGGCTGGGCGACAGCATTGCAGCCAAGAACAGACTGAAGAATATCTCGGCGAACAGGCTGCAAAGTGCCGATGAGTTTGTGAACCTGTCGAATTTCCACATCAGGGAGAAAGAATACGAGGAGGCGGTGAGCCTTTTGGACAAGGCCAATGCATTGTCGCCAGGAAATTTCGTGATTCTCTACAACTTGGGTGTATGTCATTACAGCATTTCTGAAAAATTGTTCAACCAGTATAACCAGTCGGCTTTGCATAACCCGAACAGTCCTGAGTCTTTGGAATACAAATCACGTTCCGAGCAGGAATTGTCGCAATCGGCTGCGTATTTTGAACAGGCACGGGCTTTGGAACCGCAAGACCTGAACCTGCTCAATACCCTGAAGGCCATTTATGCCCGCCAACAATCTCCCAAATATGATGAAATTGATAAATTAATCAAAGAAATAGAAAAATAATCAAGTTTAATAACCCATTCAAAACAACACTACAATGAAAAAGTTAACCCTTCTCTTAGTCGCTTTGATGGTTGGTTCGACCATTTTTGCCCAAACTTGCATTGATGACGCTTGGCAGTGCCTGAGACAGAATCAGGCTCCCAAAGCCAAGAAGTTCATCGAAAGCTGCGTCGAAGCGTATCCCGACAACGCTCAAGTGTGGTTGATGAGAGGAAACGTGTACATCAACTTGCTGAACACCGATCAGAAAAAGATGCAAGCCGATCCGAACTATGTGCCGCGCTATCCCGAGGCATTAAGCATTGCCAACGAGTCTTTCTTCAAGGCCCTGCAATTGGATGCTTCTGTGAAACCCAAGATGGGTATGTTGGGAGCCCTGGATGGCCAGAAACTCTGCGCTCAGCCCTTCTATGACGAAGGTTTGCGTTATCTGAACGAAGGAAAATACCAGAAGGCTCTTGACAATTTTGTGCAGTCTGCCAAGAACTTCGAGATTTCCAAGTCCCCCAATGCTTCATTGGCTTACTATCAGGCAGCTGTCATCTACAAAGATCAGTTGAAGGATAACGAGAATGCCAAGGCCATGTTCCTGAAGTCAGTCAACAACAACCCGAACTTCACCTACGGACTCATCGAGCTGTATTATATGTATCTTGATGACAAGGATACCGCCAATTGTGGCAAAATGGCTGAAAAGCTGGCAGTTGCCAAGAAGGATGCAAACACGATTGCATCTGTGTACGAGACTTTGATGAGCTTCTATTCCATGACGGGACAGGAGGACAAGTTGATGGCAATTTGCGACTCTGCTTTGGCTGTCAGTTCTTCGGACACGATGGTCGCTGTTTGTACCAACTACCTGAGCAACTTCAAGTCTTTCCAGAAGGCGGAAGAACTGTTGACCAATGCTTTGGTTACAAAACCGAACTCTTTCAAGTTGAACGAGCAGATGGGTTATATGTTCTATGAGAGAATGCATGCCATCGAGGACAAGATTGCTGAGTTGAAGAAGGAGAAAAAATGGGACGAGGCCATTGCGATGAACAATTCTCCCGAATTGAAGGAGTTGACGCAAAAGGCCCACGAGTGGTGCCAGAAGGCTTACGATATTTTCTCCGACAACTTGGACAACAACAAGCACCTTCGCGAATTGAAGGTCAAGTTGGGGTTGGAAGTCCCGCAGGAACTCAACGACAAGATCAATGCCAGAATCCAACACTAAAAAGTGGTACGATAATCAGATGGCCAAGGACGTTCAAGCGTTCTTGGCCATTTTTTAGGAATTATCCCTTTAGTCTTGCGAAATCTGAATCTTTCCCCGCCTCAAACAGGGCGTTAGACCAACCATCAAAAGTCTGAAACAGTCAACTTAGTGCAAATTTTGCACAAACTGCTGTTGTGAATTGCTTTCAAAGATTGTGCAAGCCGAGTGCAAACGAGCTTGCTCGGTTTGTCGAGGCGCAGCCAATCTTATGCAAAAGTTTAGTATCTTTGCGGTCGCAAACAACGTGCTGAGATAGGTCTCTTGTCCTTTGAATGTTGTGAATTGCTTTCAAAAGTTTAGTATCTTTGCGGTCGCAAACAACAATCAAGTACCAAACCATATCGGACATTGCGTTGTGAATTGCTTTCAAAAGTTTAGTATCTTTGCGGTCGCAAACAACGGTGGCGGCGGGTTTCCACTTGATGGTTTGTTGTGAATTGCTTTCAAAAGTTTAGTATCTTTGCGGTCGCAAACAACGAAAAATAACCACCTGTAATGACATATTAGTTGTGAATTGCTTTCAAAAGTTTAGTATCTTTGCGGTCGCAAACAACTCTTGCCGGTCATCTTCTCCTCGCTCCACGTTGTGAATTGCTTTCAAAAGTTTAGTATCTTTGCGGTCGCAAACAACAAGGACTTCACAACGTACGTGAATCCAAGTGTTGTGAATTGCTTTCAAAAGTTTAGTATCTTTGCGGTCGCAAACAACCACGGACGGCGGCACGAGGATCGGCCTCAAGTTGTGAATTGCTTTCAAAAGTTTAGTATCTTTGCGGTCGCAAACAACTCCACAACATAGAGCGTGTCGGTGCAGTCCGTTGTGAATTGCTTTCAAAAGTTTAGTATCTTTGCGGTCGCAAACAACACAGGCGCGACGCTGCGCACGGTAAACACAGTTGTGAATTGCTTTCAAAAGTTTAGTATCTTTGCGGTCGCAAACAACTTGATTGTCGAAATATGCAATGAATCAGTGGGTTGCAAAGAATTTCAGAAATAAAAAAATCGCTTGTTTTCAAGCGATTTTTTTATGGGTTGCTTCATATTTCTAATGCTGTTTTTGCGGTGAAAACCTCTAGAAAAGTTCCAACTGTTGGCAAGGTTGTTCTACTTGGGTGGGTTTCCGACTGTGAAAAATCTCAATTTCGCCAAATTGTTTGTCGGTGATGCACATGATGCCGATGTCGCCTGTGGGCGGCAAAAATGATTTCACTCGCCTGATATGCACATCAGCGTTCTCACGACTGGCACAATGCCGCATGTATATGGAGAATTGGAACATCGTGAAACCGTCTTTCAGGATCCTTTTGCGGAAATCTGCGTATGCCTTCCGCTCTTTTTTCGTGTCGGTCGGCAAATCAAAGAGAACTAAGACCCACATGATACGGTATTCACTATATCGTTCGGCAATCATTTCTCTGGATAAAGAATTTTGCGACTTTCACCGGTGAAACAGCGGGCCAACGATGCTGTCGTCTGGGTGGCGGCAACCATCAACGGACTGCGCTGTCCTCCAATGCGCACATCCAGAACCGGAATGCTTAACAATACCTTTTTCACATTGGTGTCCAACACATCTGGATAGCCGTGTTCATCGGTATATTGCACCACCAACTCATCCACAAACGGGCGATAGGGTTCCATGATGTCATCGGCCAGGCAATAGGCGTTGTAGCGGTTATGGTGGTGGATGCCCAAGGTGGGCAACAGTCCGGAAGAAACTAAGGCACGGGCAATCACCGCTCTCAAGATAGCGTAACCGTAATTCAGCATATTGTTCGGGGCCACGCCCTCACGCTCACGGGTGAAGTCTTCCACATCGGGAAAGAGATTCTTCCAATAGAATACGGCAGCCCGTCCTTCCAGATTGTCAGGATCCCCGCTGCGCACATCATTTTCCCATTTTGTCATATTGGCAATTGGAACATTTCTGTACGAATGCAGCACTGCAGCCTGATTGTGGATTTTCTGTTGCACCGTCTGCTGCCAGAGTTGTTTCTTCAAGGGAAGCGAAGCGTCCAGTTGGTGACGAAAGCGTTCGTTTTGGATGGTGTTCCCGGACAGTGGTAGCATTAATCCGACTGGTAAATGACTTTTGTCGCAGGTGATGACCGCACAGTTGTTATCCAACAATGCCTCCATCAATCCCTGCGTCACGGTTATTTGCTTATGGTCCAGCACCACCACCCCAATATCTTCAATGGGTATAGTGTGTACAGTCAGTTCCTTGAAAGATTCCGGCAAATCGTCGTTCTTCTCCACCTGCGGGAGTTTGATGACCAACTGGTCGTTTTTCATTGACAAGTAGGCGGGATTGCTGAAACAGAGGGTGCGCTTGATCATAGAACTATTTTTCTAACGGCAAATCATCATGTTTGGGCAAGAAATTGTCCGGTGTTGACACGCTGCGTCCCAATTCTTTTTCTGTTTCCCTACGAGCAACGCCTGCCACGCTGCCACCGCGCTTGGCGATTCTTTTACTTTCATGAAAAGTCTCTGGATTCTCAATTTCTTCTAATCTTTCATAACCCACTTGAGCCAGCCATTGCTTGAACGGTTCAGCTTTAGGCGACGGTATGGACTGAATGATACGGAACAAGCCTTTGACGTTGGCAGCTTGAATTTTCCGATTTTTCCCGTCAAGAGCCATCATTTCTACAGGGGTACAAATTGTACCCCAGTTGGAATTCAATCCTTCGTCGCGCGACCGCATTCGTTTAATGTATTGTTTAGGGTCATTGCTGTCAGTCAGCGCTTCAATAACGTCATAAACAGAGAAATACCATTGATTCTCTTCTTCATTCCAAGTGGAACGTGTTCTTTTGTTTTGAAATAGTTTGATGTTGCTCATAATATTTTGATTTTTCCCATTTTGGTTATCACAAAATCACGGTTCTCAATTAAACAATTAAAACTGTTAGCCACTAATGTCAATTTTGCTTGATATTTTGTTTTATCATAAGAAGTGTAATCCTCGTTGCTGTTTATTTCATTTCTTGCTTCAATGTGATTTTGTAAGTAGATGCAATTCGCACCTTTTAAATTGAATTTGTAAACAACAAACAATCGTGGACTTAAATCCTTGTCAATCAGTCCAATTAATTCTTCGGGGCTTTCTGACCACATTAAAACACGAGTTCCCGCTTTTATTATTGCCGTAAGATTCAATTTTAGATTATTCTCATCAATTACTTGGAAATACGGTTCCTTCCAAAGCATGTCAACATTATGGATTCCCATACATACAATATCAAAATAATTGAGGAACTTGAATCTGCGTTCAACTTTGCCTTTTTTCACTCCTTCGTATAACAAGCACAAATAGTTTCCTTCATTTTGAGCATAATACCATTTTTTATAATCGTGTTTGGAAGGATATGTCTGTTTCTTCACTTCGATAGCCTTGTCTTTTGTAAAATATCCTCTACCTGCTGCTACTCTGCAACGCACATGTCGTATTGGCAATAACGGACGACCGTTTTTGTCTTGTTTAATCTCATTCCCATCACCATCTAACAGCCACATAGGCTCTTCAATAGCGGCCTTAAATGATTTCCCCTCGGATTTTCGATTTTGAATGTTGGTTTTTATTGACTCTTTAACATGAGGGTCAATTATTTTATTCATCTCTTCCTCTTTTGTGAAACTTGTAATCGGAACTCTCATTACCATACTGATGACATCGTTTCCTGCTTTGTCTTTTTCAAATTCAAATTTGCCATCCTTGGTTTTCGGCAAACCATTTTCATCCGTCACTGGGTATATAATTGCTCCAAAAAACGAATCTTTATGCAACTGTTCCCGAATACTGTCACCGGTGATCCATTTGTTTACAAGTTCGCCTTCTTTGTTTTTCACAAAGACTTCTTTCCCACGCACACGAGCCTTTCGTCTTGCTGGTGTAAGAGTTTGATCTTTTGACACATGGTTTACCAATATGTTATTCTCAATAAACGGAACAATCTCCGATACATTTCCTGATAAGCCACAATGCTTTATTTCTTTTTCCAAATTTCGCTCAAGTTCGAAGGTGTTATCTCCCAAGCGCTTCTGTTCTTGAATTCTAAAGAATAGCTCAAGCATCCTATCACGTTGGGCTGATGTTGGAATCAAAGTCAACATGGTTGCGTCAATGGCGTGGTGTGAATGTTTGTCACGACTCTTTTTCTCATCAACACTTTGAACCCCAAGTATTTTTCTGAAGTTCGCGGTCACACTGCCTTTTTGTACTTCAACTCTGTTGAACACTGTTTTCAAGTAATGATACGCATACTTTGTGATAATACGTGTGTCGTTTAGTTGGTTGTTTCTAAACCCAGATGTCACCTCGGTCATGGTAAATCTACTCACCTTGTTTTGCCAATAATCCAACTCCATTTGCCACAAATGTCTTTGCCTAATGCAATCGTCCTTTCTTTCTTTGGTTTGGGCTCGTTTTGACTGTGCTTTCCAAAACTCCACATTGTCTTTCAGTTGCTCTACCTTGTCAATCCAAGGCTGCAAACGATGTTTGATATCCTCATAATTTGCAAGTTGCGTTGGAATCTGGTTCTTCTTTATGGTTCTGTTGAAATGAGCATCACAGATAGTCAGATTGGCCAAGGAATCATCAAATGACTGGCTGCGAGGTATGGTGTGCTCAATGTCAAACGCATTGTCGTCAAATAGATTAGCTATGTTGATGATTTTACCAGTGTAAAGGCAGCGGCAACCTTGTTCTATCCATAAGCGATACTTTGTAATATCCTTCTTATAGATTGGAACTTTCTTGTCTTCTTTTTTTTCTGTTTTTGTAGCTACCCCTTTTGTCAGATCAGGAATATCGTGCTGTTCAAGAACTAAACGTACACGTTCTATGTTCTCATTTTTAACGCTTTTGTCCGATGAATACTCTTTGATGATTTTTTCATATTCTTTGTTTTCCGCTTCTCTTTCTCTCTGATAAGCCTCAATCGCCCAACGCATATTGGCATCGTTAAGTTCTCTTGCGGTTTCAACAACTACCCGTGTATCCTCGTCTATTAACGCATTTCCATATTCGTCAGTTGCCTTAAGCAAGGCATTGACTTGTTTGCGCAAAGTATGCAACACACGCATTGCCATTGGGTTCTTCAATGCTCCAATCACGGGACTTCCTAACAACCTCAAACAGCGTCCGTCCTCAATTGTTTCGGGCTTTGACGGTGCATAAAACTCAATCATCGACGGATGATAAATCTTTCGTAAGTCTTTCTCTGACAAAAACTCATATCGTTCACGCAAAAACGCAGCTAAAGCATCAGCTACTTTTGGTAATTTGTAATAATCTCTTTTCTCCGAGGCAAAGAAGCTTTGATACAGTTTTGCAACGTTCCCAAGCAATAGGTTCTGCTCCTCTGCATTTTTCTTCGCCCATGTTTTTTCACCTATTACTTTTATCACCATTTCCCTAATATCCTTCAAATCTGATGAATCTAATCTATAATCATAGTTCTTATTTGCAAATTGTTCCGTTATTTCTAATGACTTGTAATTGGCAATCAAAGTGTTCGCAATGTTGAGCAATTGTTTTTGATGTCTGTTATTGTCGATAATCCTATCGATTTCTGCTATCACATCTCTCTCTGCATCTTCCCATTTGTCTTTGAAAATGTCAGGTAGTTTTGCCAACAACACGGCATCGGAATAAATCAGCCCTTTTTGAAGAAAACGATTGATGTTTTTTATGGCTTTTAGACTCAACATCCCATAGCCTTGCTGAATTGCTCCAAAAATTCGAACAAGCTGTTTCGTTTGGTCGTCATCAAAATGCAATTTGCTTTTGGCAAATTCTTCTACATATTCAGGCTCATCAAATGAGAAACAAACATGCCAAAGGTCTATTGCATCGTATGTGATAGGCTTGATTTCTCCACTTTTATTGTTGGTTTTAGTCTCCCCCGATTCGAATAGCCAATTCTCCCAATCTTCCCCAAGCAAATTCTTCATTCTTCCAGAAATAGGACAACCGGAAACACTAATCTTGTCTTTATAGTTGATAGTTTTTTCTCGATAATCCAATGGTTTTCCAAATTTCTTTTGAATCCATTCCCTGATTTCTTGAAATTTGAACGACGATCGAGTCAACAAAAACTTCTCTTTATATAATTGCTCTTTTTGTTCTAAAGACAATGTCTCTTTCAATTCTTCACCAAACCTGATGTTGTTAATCAAACACCATGCTCTGAATTTTTCAAATTCGGGATGACTAATTGGACAACGCGGCTTGCCGGATTCAAGAGTGCAATTGCCTACCAAGCCTCTTTGTGAACGTAAAGGTCGTTTGTAGAATATTGTGCCTTCTCCTTTTTTCTCGCTTACAAGTCGTTTGTAAAAAACACTTTCTTTGTCCAAACCTTTCTGAAAATCAAATATTCGATTTATTTCATCCTTATATTGAGATCGCACAGCTTGATACACATTTTTATATTGAGAACTTACAACTTGATATTCTCTGTTTCTGACACGAATGCCGTTTTTCTCAAGATGATAAAAAGCACACCCTACCGTCGGGAGATTATTTGTCTTCATGTATTCAGACAACTTTCCCGATGTCTTCTCTTCTGACTTTTTTAAAGCTATGGAAAGATCCGTTAACTCTTCATATTCGTTCTTCTCTTGTTCTTTTATTGTTTCTCCTTTACTGCTTTTAAAGCCGCGTCGTTGGGCGATGTGATATAACGCTCTTCCTAACTTGTATCTATCAATCTGTTTGGAAAAATCAAACTGTTTTTCCATCAATTCAGCTCTCAATTGATACGGACTGGAGTAGTCAGCTACACCGTCGCCATCGAAATCCAGGCGTACCCATTGCTCAAATATAGTTGCATGAATTGGATATTGTCGTTTCAGACCTTGTTCCTTATCATATCGACTCCATTTTTCCAAATCTTCCATAGAAAGAGGGCAATAATCATTCTCAATCAATAGTTTGAGTGTAGCCCATATCCTATACTTCCTTGCTTGATATAGCCTTCGCGTTGAACGTTTCTTGGTCCGTTCAGCAGCATACGAAAACTCGCCGGTTTTCGCCGTGCCTACACCACTTTTGAAGATAACAGAAGTGAAATATTCAATTTGATCAATTAAATTGTTGCCTTTATCTGCATTTCTAAGTGACAATCCAATTGAATTTGTGCCTAAATCCAGACCAATAGTTTTATTATTCATAAGCGCATCATTTAATGATGCAAAAATAGATATATTTTAAATAGAAACAATTTCGTATTTAATTTTTTTATATTTTTGCCGCAGATACTAAATTATGTGAAAGACTTTTCACAATAAGGCTATAAGCCGAAGATTTTTCTAAGCCCTGCGTACTCCGTGGGGCTTTTTTTCTGTTCTTTGTTTTTTCCTGACTTACAAAACGAAATCAATGCCAATAGTTGACTAAAATAAAATGCCCCGTTTCCTCGCGCTCTTAACTACAAACAACTAACTCTCTTTAGAATGCGTACCCAACGCCGAGGGTTGCGAACCCGCGTGCACCGAAGCCCAATTCGGCCGTGCCGAACCAGTGCTTCGATCCCGCTCTCACCCCGATAGCGGTCAGTTGGAAGGTACTGTAGTGGTAGTGGGGAACGCGTTCTTCGTAGGTGGCGAGATCAATCTGTTTGTACGGATGACCGACCATGAAACCGATGCCTAAACCCAACCCGGAATAGAGCGTTACGTGCTTCCTGTTCAGATAAGAAAACCGCAGCTCGGCCAGCAAGTTGAAATGCTCGTCGTTACGTTCCGGCATCGTGTGGCTCCCCAGATGGGTATGACCTAAAGAGCCTCCGATCCAGCACCATTTGGCTACCCGGTAATGGTAGCTGAGGGATAGAGTAGGGAGTGCGCTTTTCGATAACCCGCTAAAGAGTATAGATAGGGGGGATGGATCGGAAAGGGAAAGCATCAGCTCGTGACGGGGCAAATCCGTGTCCCATCGGGGCTTCTGGTAAAGTTTTTCCTTGGTTTTCTTGAAGTTGTGTATGTATGCGACTTGGATGTCGAAGTGGGTGTTGGTGGTGGAGACAGTGCCGGCGGCTTCCTCGTCGGGAAAGTAGTACCATCCTTGCGAAAAACGGACCAGTCCGACGTTGGCGCCGACAGCGAACCGCAGCAGGTCATCGTAGGGCAGACGGTAGTAGAATCCGAAATCGAAGAGCAGGTCCGCCGTCACGGAGTTGGGCAGCAGGTCGTAAGCCATACTAAACACCATATCCTCCCCATTGCCGGCTTCATCCGTTCTGACTAACGCTTGTTCCGCGTTTTCGAAGTGTTGCCCATAAAGACGCCCCATTTCAATAAAAAATCCCACGGTCCCTAACCGAACACCGAGGTCGGAGAAGAGGTGGAACCGGTCGCCTACGGGCAAGTGCATTTCAAATTTGACAGGAAAGTACAAGGAGGAGTAGTGGTCTGAGAATACAAACTTTTGCCCTCCCAATGGGTATTGGATACGGACTTTCTGCCGCCATGTGTCACCGTATTCCAGCCCGACGGAGACCCCGAAAAAGTCGGCAAAATGATAGGATGCTTCAATCCCGGCCAAATAGCCGCAGCCGGGCAGTCCTTCAGGGGAGGGGTAGTCGCCAATGTTTGGGAACACGTCACAAGGGCGGGTCACCCCGACGGATGCCGTATAGCCGAAATGGAATCCGCGGAATGGGTCATATCTGCGGATGTCTTGCGCTGATAGAGATGTGGTGAACAGTATGGTTGCCAGCACGATAGCGAATGCGGCGTGTCTTGCTCTTCTTAGTTTTGCACAATTCATTTTTCTTTATTTCCTATACTCAAGGTCAACGGTCAAATAAACAGATTATTGCGAGAAATATCTTTTGAAATTCAAATACTGGTCAAGCAACCGTAAACTGCACGCATGTGTCCTTTAAACGCCACAATTGCAAATTTTTATAATTAATAATCAACAAAATAATTGTTACTATTATATTAAAAACAACTTGTATCTTTGCCAGATTTTATAAAATCCGGTTTGGAAACGAAACACGCTGATAGACACCCGATTGACCTCGCCACAGAGGTGATGGCAACCTTCCCGAACGGAGGACGAGTGGTGGTGTATAAAGACATTGACCGCACCACGGAGGATTTCCGCCGCATTCTGTGTTGTGCGAAACATTTCGCCAAACAGGGGAAACACGTGGTGATGCCGCCGAAATTGGATGTGCCATACAAGAACTCGGCATACGATGTCATATATGGCAGTCTGAAGGGAACAGCTTATTACGGGAAGTGTCCTGATTTAATGGTCGATAATGTATGGTATGAGCACGAAGGATACAACAGTGAGAATCCGAAGACAAATTTTTCGAATATGTGCAAGAGAGGATTGCGCCAATCTGACAGAATAATTGCAGAGGATTGTGGCCTGACCGACGGTTATTTGAAGAGGAACATTCTGATAAGACAAAACGAAGGTCAACAAATAAAAGAGTTGTGGGTGAAGAAAGGCAACATTTTGCGGCTGATATATAAAGCAGAATAGCAGAGCTTGCGCCCTGCCACCTGAATCGTCGAATCCGCAGAATCGACAGTCGGAATCACTTCCGACCTCGCTGCAAAAATACACTTTTTTTAATATCCAAATATTGTTCGATAATTTTTTGGAGACAGAGACAAAAAAGGGCCCCCGTTCCCGAGCGCCCTTAACTATTATCTATTAACTCTTAACTCTAAACTGAATTACACTTCCCACGTATCCCCGCTATTCAGCAGGTCGTCCACGCATTTGTACTTGCCGTTGGCCATCTGCTCTTCCATTTGGTCTTCGTACAGTTGCGTGTAGGAGGTCTTCTTCACGTTGCGGATGACGCCGATGGCCACGGGAAGGTCGCCGCTCATGCGGGCCAGCATCATGTGGATGCCGGTGTCCTCGGTGTCCTCGTGGTGGATCATGATGTCGTCCATCGTGATGCCGTTCTCGCCAATGGTGACAGCCTCCAGGCAACGGCCGTTGAAGCGCAGACCCTTGTTCTTCTCCTTGCCGAAGATCATGGGCTTGCCATCCTCGAGGATGATGGTGCGGTCGTCACGGACGGCACGGTCGGTGATGGCGGCGTGGGCCTTGTCGTTGAAGATCATGCAGTTCTGCAGCACTTCCACCACGCTGGTGCCGTCGTGCTTGGCGGCGCGGGTCATGATGTCGGTGGTGAGCTGCGGCAGGCAGTCCAACGCGCGGGCGTAGAAGGTGCCCTGTGCGCCCATCACCAACTCGCCCGGGTTGAACGGGTAGTCGATGGTGCCGTAAGGAGAGGTCTTGGTGACCTGTCCGAACTTCGTGGTCGGGCTGTACTGACCCTTGGTCAAGCCGTAGATCTCGTTGTTGAAGATGGTGATATTGAAGTCCTGGTTACGGCGCACCGCATGGATGAGGTGGTTGCCGCCGATGGCCATGGAGTCGCCGTCGCCCATGTTCACCCACACGGAGAGAGCCGGGTTGGCCAGCTTCACGCCCGTGGCGATGGCGCAGGCACGTCCGTGGATGCTGTGGAAACCGTAAGTGTCCACATAGTAAGGAATACGTGACGAGCATCCGATACCGGACACCATGCAGATGTTCTCTTTCTTGTGGTTGGTCTTCGGGAATGTGTTCAACAATGCGGCGAGGATGGCGTGGTCACCGCAACCGGGACACCATTTCACCATTTGGTCGCTGGTAAAGTCAGCTTTTGTATATTCGCGGTCCGCTTTCGGAACAAAATGTTTTTCTGCCATAATTATCTGTGATTAAATGGTTCGTGATTGAAATTATTTGGCAAGCAGTCTTTCGAATTCGGCCTTCAGCTCGCCCACCTCGAACGGCAGACCCATGATCTTGTTGTACTGGGTCATCGGGCATTCGGGGAACTGGGTGCGGAGGTAGCCGGCGAACTGACCGTTGTTGAGCTCGCAGACGACGATCTTCTTGTACTTCTTGAGGATGTCGCCGGTGTTCTTCGGCAGCGGGCAAATATAGTTGAAGTGGGTGTAAGCCACTTTCTTACCTTCCTTGTTCATCTCTTCCACAGCGAGGGTGAGTGCGCCGGAGGTGCCGCCCCAACCCACCACGAGGAGCTCGGCGTCAGGATCGCCGGTCACCTCCTGGTCGGGGATGTAGTTGGCCACGCGGTTCACCTTCTCCTGACGGTTAGCCACCATCAAGGCGTGGTTTTCGGGATCGGTGCTGAGCGGGCCGTCGGGACATTTCTCCAGACCGCCCACACGGTGTCTGAGGCCTTCCATGCCGGGCAGCGCCCACTCGCGTGCGAATGTGGCGGGGTCACGACGGAAAGGTCTGTAGTCGGGATCGTTAGGTGTGGCCAGACGCGGTTTGATGTCGGGCATATCGGCCATCTTGGGGATGCGGAACAGCTGGGAGCCGTTGCCGAGGTAGCCGTCGGTGAGCAGGATGACGGGGGTCATGTGCTCCAGGGCGACCTTGGCGGCGTTGTAAGCCCAGTAGAAGCAGTTGGCGCTGGAAGAGGCTGCCATCACCACGAGGGGAGCCTCGCCGTTACGGCCGTACAAAGCCTGGTTCAGGTCGCTCTGCTCGGTCTTGGTGGGCAGACCCGTGGAAGGACCGCCGCGCTGCACGTCAACCACGACGAGCGGTAGTTCCACCATCACGGCCAGGCCGAGGGCTTCGCTCTTCAGCGAGAGACCGGGACCGGAAGTGGAGGTGCAGGCGAGGGCGCCGGCGTAGGAAGCACCGATGGCGGAGCATACGCCTGCGATCTCGTCTTCAGCTTGGAACACTCTTGCGCCTAAGGATTTATGTTTGGCCAACTCCACCATCACATCCGTGGCCGGGGTGATAGGGTAGGAGCCGAGGAAGAGTCTGCGACCGGATTTTTCAGAGGCGGCTAAGAGACCCCAAGCGGTGGCGACGTTACCCGTGATGTTGCGGTAACGGCCCTTTGGCATGTGGTCGGCTTGGGCGATCTCAAAAATGTGGGAGTGCATCACTTCCAACTTGTCGGCATATTCGTAACCTTCCGTCAGGACGGCCTTGTTCAGTTTCACGACCTCGGGCTTCTTGGCGAACTTGCGCTCCAGGTAAGCGTAGGTCTGGTCGAGTTTCTTATGGGTGGCGTAGAAGATGATACCCAGTGCGAACATGTTACGGCAGCGGTCGGCGGTCTTCTTGTCGGCGCCCTGCTCGTTGCCGATGCGTTGCGTGAACGAGGTGACGGGTGCCTTGATGATGGTGTAGGCACGCTCCATCTCGTCCGTGAACGGGTGGTCGTTCTCGGTATAGCCGGCTTTCTCCAGGGCCTCATCCGTGAACGTGTCGATGTCCACGATGATCGTGGCGCCCTTCTTGGCCCATTTGAGGTTCGACTTGAGGGAGGCCGGGTTCATGGCGACCAGGATGTCGCACTTGTCGCCGGAGCTGTAGATGTGGTTACCCACGTGCACCTGATAGCCGGAGACACCGGCGATGGTGTTGTGAGGGGCGCGGATTTCCGCCGGATAATCGGGGAAGGTGGCGATGTCGTTGCCCGTGAGGGCGGAGGCGTCCGAGAACAGGGTCCCGGAAAGCTGCATGCCGTCTCCGGAGTCACCCGCAAAACGGACGACGATGTCTTCCCTGTTCTGGATTTGTTTTTTTTCTGTCATAGGACTGTTGTTTTGTATTTGTATTTAATTATTTGATAATCTGTATTTTATGGCTTTTTGAGAAAGTTTTTGCTCCCTCTTTTTTTGCGGGGGCAAAAGTAATAAATTTACACCCAAAAAACAAATGGAATCATGGGAATATTTTCTTGTTTTTTTTATATTTTTGCCGCTCCTATGAATAAGTATTTTGCCAAGCCCAAGCATTACACGATGGATATGCTGTCCTGTTTCGGACAGAGCAAGCATCATGGGCTTTTCTTGTTGCGTTCCGACAAGGTTTTGATCCAGACCGCTTTGGTGCTCGGCGGCGTGTTTCAGCATCCCTTTTCTTTTATTGGCGGTGTTTGCCTTTTTGAAAACGAGCCGGAATCCGCATATCCGCTTTATCTTGCCACTATGCTGATGGGGCTGGATGTCAGTCTTGTGTTGATGCCGAACAAAACAACTGTCCCGGCGCAGGATTTGTACGATGAGGCGAACCCTTTGTTGGGTCTTGCCCTGTTTGATGAATACTATTATCTTTTTAATAAGCAGGGGAGAAAAAGATTTTCTTGCGAACATGTGGATTACGACTATCTTTTGTTGTTGTACAGTGATAAAAACCTTGATGTGAATCAGGAGGTCTTTCAAATGCTTGGGTCTGTCAAGCAGATCAAGGCTGTCGATGCATCATCTTTTCTGGTCAAGGACGGTGGGAAAAAAGCCGGCAATATTCGTGTGGAATTTCTGCAACGTCTCTTTTTGGAAGTGGATGTCATCAGGACTTCATGGCAGGAAGAACAGATTCGTAAGAAGTTGTGCAACGTCACCAGTATTCCCAACGAGAACTACGCCCATCGTCGTTTTCAGGAAAACAAAATTTCACTACTGCCGCTGTTGGACACTCCGTTGATGCAGCGGCAAGATTTTTGATCGTTGCTTTGAATTGCTGACAGTAATGCCGATAGCCAACGGCCGTCAACCAACAGGCCGGGTTCCAAAGCCATTGTCAGTTGTTTCTCCGATATGGTCTGTGGTGAAAAATCAGCATTTCCGGCACAGCAGCAGCGCTTTTCCCCCGCCGGACAGAGTGGTTCCCCATATATAAATGTCGCCCCCGTCTTTCACCTTCAAGTTTTTTTTCAGTTCTTCCGCTGTCAATGGGAAGTTTCGGACCGACACATTGGCTTTTCCGGCTTTTTTTGCCACCTCTTTGCGGGCGTTTTTATTGAAGGGAATGGTCTGCTCGACCATGAAAGTGCGTCCGGGGAAGTCGGGGATGAGTTTGTCGTGGGTGTAGAGGTGCGAGTGGGGGTGCAGTTTCAGCAGGTCGAAGCGCGAGGCGATGCACTTGAAGGCGCCGGCCTTGAGGATGGCAGCGTTGGGCTCGTAAAGATATTTGCAGGGTTCGCCGGTCAGTTTCGGCTGCGTGTTCGCCTCCTCTTCTTGGGTGAATGTGAAGGAGTGTGTCTTTTCCCGCTGGATGTTGACCGCTGTGCAGGAGACTGATTCTGGAGAGCAGGGATTATCTGTGTCCAAGAGAAACAGGATTTCCTTGCACTCGCCGTTGACGGCGACGGTGTGGACGGTGCGTGTGCCTGGCAGTTGCCGGAGTGCGCGGGTGATGTCAATGAGTGGGGATAGTTTGATTAACAAGCCTTTGCGTGTGTGCGCGCGCAGCTTGTCAAGCCATTGTGTGAGGTCAGGCGTGCACTCCTCCAAGGCCACGACGCGCCGCCCGTGTGTGTCGCGCCGCGAGGGGTCTATGTATAGCCAGTCCACCATGCCGATTTCACCCAGCCGCTCCTCCATCGTGCCCTGTAGGAACGTGATGTTATGCAAGCCGAAGACTTTTGCGTTGTGTCGTGCAATGTCGCATAATTCCATCTGCGGTTCCACATATTGGCATCGTTGGAAATGACGCGCGAACGCGAAGGTGTCCACGCCGAATCCGCCGCTCAAGTCGGCAATGGAATCTCCCGCCACCAGGTTGGCCTTGTAGTGTGCGGTGGCGGCCGATGAACACTGCTCTAACGAAAGGGTAGCCGGGTATAGAATCTCATCAAGGGCATAGTGCTCAGGCAACTTTTCCCGGGCTTTCTGACGTCCTTCGATTTGCTGCAAGGTGAATGGCAGGTTTACGTTTGTGTCTTTGCAGCCACGCAAAGCCCAATATCGTACGTCATCGTCCCGATGCGCTTGTATGAAAGCCCTTGTCGCCTCGTTGATATCCATGGGTAATTGTGTCTGGTCTATGATCAAGTCTGCAAAAATAGAAATATTTTGCATGTCTTTTTAAGGGACGCCCAAATTAAGGTTATATTTTTGAATAATTTTATATGGAAAAATTATGTAATTTTGCACCCGTTTTAAAAAACAAGGATTTATCTTATAAAGTACTAATAATTAACAATTTAAATTAAAAATCTTATGGAAGAAAATCTTGTCAAGTATGTATGGATCGTGTTTTGCGCATCCATCGTCGCGCTGGGTTTCGCGTTCTTCTTCTATCGCAGAATGCTGAAGGAAGATGAGGGCACTCCCACCATGCGTGAAATCGCCTCGCACGTCCGCAAAGGTGCCATGGCTTACCTGAAACAGCAGTACAAGGTGGTGACCATCGTGTTCGTCATCCTGGCCGTGCTGTTCTTAATCATGTCCATATTCCATCTGCAGAACGGTGTGGTATGGTTCGCCTTCCTGACCGGCGGTTTCTTCTCCGGTTTGGCCGGCTTCTTGGGTATGAAGACCGCCACCTACGCCTCCGCACGTACCGCCAATGGTGCCCGTCAGAGCCTCAACAAAGGTCTGCAGGTGGCATTCCGCAGCGGTGCCGTCATGGGGTTGACCGTCGTCGGTCTCGCCTTGTTGGATGTCTCCGCATGGTTCCTGGTCTTAAATGGTACCGGACTGTTGGAGCTGGTGGGTGAGCATGCCACGCTGACCACCATTACCACCACGATGCTGACCTTCGGCATGGGTGCTTCCACGCAGGCTCTCTTCGCCCGTGTCGGTGGCGGTATTTACACCAAGGCCGCAGACGTGGGCGCAGACCTGGTCGGTAAGACGGAATACAACATTCCCGAAGACGACCCGCGTAACCCCGCCACTATCGCCGACAATGTGGGTGACAATGTGGGTGACGTGGCCGGTATGGGTGCTGACCTGTACGAGTCTTACGCTGGCTCCATCCTCTCCACGATGGCTCTCGGTGCTGCCGCTTTCGCCACCATCGGTGCCGAAATGCAGATGAAGTCCATTCTCGCTCCTATGATGATCGCCGCCGTCGGCGTGATTCTCTCCGTCATCGGTATTTTCATGGTTCGCACGAAAGAAGATGCTTCTATGACCCAGTTGCTCAAGGCTTTGAGCCGTGGTACCAACACCGCAGCTGTTTTGATTGCTGTGGCCACGTTTGTCATCATGTATGTGCTGTTCAAGGATTCCCCCGATATCGTGTGGTGGCAGGTCTCCCTCTCTGTGGTGGTGGGTCTGCTCGCCGGCGTGATTATCGGCAAGTCAACGGAATACTATACCTCCCAATCCTTCAAGCCGACGCAGAAGGTGGCCGAGTCCTCCCAGACGGGCCCTGCTACGGTCATCATCTCCGGTATCGGTTTGGGTATGATCTCCACCGTCATCCCGGTGCTCACCATCGGTGTGGCTATCATCCTCGCTTTCTTGTGCGCCAACGGCTTCCAGATTGAATTCAACGCCGTCAACCTCTCCAAAGGTCTCTACGGTATCGGTATCGCTGCCGTGGGTATGCTCTCCACGCTGGGTATCACCTTGGCTACCGACGCTTACGGTCCTATCGCCGACAATGCCGGTGGTAATGCTGAGATGAGCGGTTTGGATCCCGAGGTTCGTAAACGTACCGACGCTCTCGACGCTCTCGGCAACACTACTGCTGCTACTGGTAAGGGCTTCGCCATCGGTTCCGCCGCTCTGACCGCCCTCGCCCTGCTCGCCTCCTACGTAGAAGAGATCAAGATGGCCCTCGAGCGTATCGGCACCTCTGTCCTCGACCTTGGTGACGGACGTATGGTGGACACCGCCAATGCCAGCCTGATCGACTTCATGGAATACTACAACGTTTCCCTGATGAACCCGAAAGTGCTTGTGGGTGTCTTCATTGGTTCCATGATGGCCTTCTTGTTCTGCGGTCTCACGATGAATGCCGTGGGGCGCGCTGCCCAGAAGATGGTGGAGGAAGTGCGTCGTCAGTTCCGCGAAATCAAGGGCATCCTCACGGGTGAGGGTACTCCCGACTATGCCCGTTGCGTGGCTATCTCCACAAAGGGCGCTCAACGCGAGATGTTGCTGCCCTCTATCCTCGCCATCTTGGCTCCCATTGTGACAGGTCTCATTCTCGGTGTGGCCGGTGTGCTTGGTCTGCTCGTGGGTGGTCTCGGCGCCGGTTTCGTGTTGGCTATCTTCATGGCCAACGCCGGTGGTGCTTGGGACAATGCCAAGAAGTATGTCGAGGAAGGCAACTTCGGCGGCAAGGGCTCCGACAACCACAAGGCTACCGTGGTGGGCGACACCGTGGGCGATCCCTTCAAGGACACCTCCGGCCCGTCCCTGAACATCCTCATCAAGCTGATGAGCATGGTCTCCATCGTGATGGCCGGTCTTACGGTTGCTGTTCACCTGTTGTAATAGAATGGGGAGACGCCGGATGAGTGTCTCTACATGTGTTGCAATACATAAACAAATGCAATGATATAGCAGTTGACCCAAATCAACACAAATTTAACGCAGCCGTTCAGGCTGCGTTTTTTTGATTCCAATATCGTAGTTTCCAATTGAGGAACTATTTATTTGCCGTTGAGTCGCGGTCTTCGGGCCGCGATTTTTTGTGGAGTGTATTTGTCTGTGTGCATTTGAATTTCATGTGCGTTTTCTTGCCGCTCATCGAATTCTTGCTTGCACCTTTATAATTGAGCATTTCCTGCTACAGTCCAACCTTTACCCCGAAATACAGGCTTCGTGGCATCATTGGGCCGTAAATGTAGCCGCCGTCGCGGGAGGGCCCCACGTCCAGGTCGCGCTGGTAAGCATCTGTGATGTTGCGGATGCCGGCAGTGACTTGTAAAATCACGCGGTCAGGATGGCTCTCCGACTGCTTTTGCTGCAACTTGATGCGGAAGTTGTAGCTCACTTGCGCGTTCAGTACGAAAAAGGCGGACGTTTTCACTAAAACAGGCTCTTCAAGCTCGTGCGGCACCAACATCGGGCCGGTGAGGTTGCTCGTCATGTTGAGAGTCAGCTGCCGCCACGGGTTGCTTTCTAAAATCAGGTATCCATAGACGTTTGGGGTGCGCAGCATCCGGACTTCCGGCGCGGCATCCTCGCTCCACTCCAACGGATGGTCGTAACGGCTTACCTGCCATGTGGCGCCGAGCTCCACCGACAGCCAATGTCTCCACGCGATTCGCATCGAAAGATTAGCACCGGCCACAAAGCCTTTGTCAGCGTTGTAACGCTCTGACACTTCGCTGCCGACAGCATCCGTGAAACGCCGTTCTGCGAAAATGTCCTTGAGGTAGGTGTAGAACCCTTCACCCGCAAGATCCACATCCACACCGCCTTTGTATAGGCAGTAGTCGGCGGAGAAGGAAACGCTGTGTGAACGTTCCTCTTTGAGGTCGGGCGCGAGAGTGCTGACGATGCGTTCGCCGTCCGCCAAGGCAACGTGCAGATCTTCATCGTACGCTTGCGGGGCGCGGAAGCCTGTGGCGTAACTTATCCGAAATGAAAGCCTTCTGAATGGGCTGTAGCGGATGTTGACACGCGGAGAGAAGATTGGATTTCGGATGAGCGAGTGTTTGTCCATGCGCACACCCGCTAATAGCGACCAATGCTCGTTTTTCCATTCGTTTTGCGCATACACACTGCCGATGTGCACGTCTTGATGCAGATATTGCTCGTAACCAGGGATGGAGTCGGTCAGATGGTCGAAGTTGTATTCTGCTCCCACGGTCAGCGAGGCGGGCAAAAACCACAGTTTGTCAAAGTGGTAACGCCACAGTGCGCCGGTGGCGAGCGTCAGGTCGCGAGTGCATCCGTAGGCTTTCAGCGCGTCCTCCCGCTCCTCGGGCGAGCCTTCGCCGATGCCGCCGTAGTAGCTGTCTCGGTGGATGTGCTGCAGCGCGGCGTAAGCCTCCACATGTTGGTGCCCAAAGTCAATGTGGTAGTCGAGATGGCCGCTGTGGATGAGGTGCGACGCGCCCTCCGAGATGTTCGACTCGTGTGGCGGCAGACTGAAGTTGTTGCCGCCACGGTGGTCGTCATTCACGATGTTGTAACGAAAACTGAGTTTTGAAAGTCGCGTGGGGCGCACGAATGCGTTCAGTCCAACAGACAGATTGCGCATCTTCGGAAGGTCACTGTAGTTGTCGCCGTTGCGGTCGTAAGGGGCGCGGTGGCGGTCCTGCGCGAAGATGTAGAGACCGGCGTCGCGGCTCTTCGTCACGGCGGAGGCGTAGGCATGCATGGTGTTGTCGAAGGAACGGGTAAATCCGAGGTTTGTGATGCTGTGACCGAAACCGCCGCCGTTGCCGGTGGCCTCCTTCGTGATGATGTTAATAATCCCGCCAACGGCTGATGCACCGAAAAGGGCACTGCCACCTCCGCGCATCACCTCGATGCGGTCAATCATCTCCGCTGGAATCTGCTCAAGACCGTAAACACCACTCAATGAAGAGAATATTGGCTTTGAATCGATAAGGATTTGGGAATAGTGGCCGTCCAAGCCGTTGATGCGCACTTGTGTGAACCCGCAATTCTGGCAGTTGTCTTCCACCCGCAGTCCAGGCGCGAAATCGAGAGTCTGGACCAAACAGACGGCGTTCATGGTCTGCATGGTCTTTTGTGTGGTGATGGTTACTAATGCCGGTGCCTCCCGCCGCACTGTCTGCTCGCGGTTCGCTGAAATCGTGACCTCATCCACATGCAATGTGTCGTGGTGCGGCATCTCTTGAGCCTCCGCACCAAAGGCTATCGCCCCGAACAATACCGTCAGGGCGTATCTAAAATGTCTGTTCATTTTTTTTCCGTTGTTACGATGATAATAATTAACCAGCGAAAGGTAACAGGCAATAGACCTGGAACCTCCGCCAAATCAAAAAATTCTAATCAATAGTCACTAATCAACAATTAATCGGCGGGGCTCGTAACAAGCTTACACCCTGGACACAGGAAACAAAGCAGGGCGTTAAAACAAGGAAGTGCAGGAAAAGTTTCGGGTTTTCATTGAAAATGTTCAGACAAGTCGGGATGACCACCTTTGTGACCGTGAAGTGGCAGACGAGGCAGTCGTTGTCGTCCTCATCGAGGGATTCCAGGATGGAGTGGGCGAGGGTATGGTGCGACATGGCAACACCGTCCAGCGGACAGACAATATCTTCGGCGGCCTTCCAGTGATGGTGGTGGAGGGCTTTGGTGCCGGTCATGCCGCAGAAGGCTATGATCAGCATCCACGCGATTATCTGTCTCAGAAGCGTTTTCATTTTCGGGCGGCGAAAGTATAAAATTTATTTGTACAAGGCGATAATTTTGTACTTTTGCCACCAAAATATTAAATTGAACCCGATGAAATACTACATCGTTGACGCTTTCACTGACCAGCCTTTTGGCGGAAACCCTGCCGGGGTGGTGCTCCTCGACGGGAACAGCTTCCCCAGCGAGACGCTGATGCTGCAAATCGCCGCCGAGCTGCGCTATTCGGAGACGGCCTTCGTGAGACGGGATTCTGAGAAGGAGTTCACCGTCCGCTACTTCACCCCGATGGCCGAGGTGGATCTGTGCGGACACGCCACCATCGCCTCGTTTGCCCTGATGCACCGCAAACTCGGTGTTACCGGCCGTTGCCTCTGTCACACCAAGGCGGGCGACCTCAGCATCGAAGCCGGAGAGCGGGTGATGATGCAAATGGCCACGCCCGAAATCGTGGAGACCATTGATGAGACGGAGGAAATATACCGTGCGCTTGGCATTTGCGACTACACCCCCACACTGCCGGTGATGATTGTCTCTACAGGCTTGCCCGACTTTATGATTCAGGTCGGCGATGTCGAAACGCTCAACCGCCTTCCTCTTGACATGAATGCCATCAGCGCGGTGACGGAAAAGCACAACGCCGTCAGCTTTCACGTCTTTGCTTTCGGCAACGACGGCCACACCGCCCACGTGCGCGATTTCGGGCCGCTGTACGGTGTTCCCGAGGAGTCAGCCACCGGCACCGCCAACGCCTCCTTGACCCATTATCTCCAGCAGAACGGCTGCATCCCTGCAACGGGAGACTTCTCCTTCCTGCAAGGCGAGGCGATGGGACGGCCTTCGGTGGTCGCCACGCGCGTCACTGCCGACGGCACAATCTATGTCGGAGGCACGGCAGCAGTGGTGGCGGAAGGGAAACTGCTATCCATATAGCCGTGTCTGTATTCACTTTTCTAAAAGTGAAAAAATATTATTATTTCGCTTTTGTAAAAGTGAATCCGCAACTCGGACGATGGCTTAGGTTGCGGGAATTTTAATATCTCAATATAAATCACTAATTATCAATTCAATCCGTAATTAAAAACCAAAAGTTCACAATTTTGTGGTCCACAAAGTTGTGAACTTTCGGATTTCTCCCAGCAGGAAGCCTCCGGCAAGTACGTCTGCTCCATCTGCGGCTACGTCTATGATCCCGCCGAGCACGACGGCGTGACCTTCGAGGACCTGCCTGAAGACTGGAAATGTCCGAGATGCAAGCAGGGGAAGGAAAAGTTCAATAGGGCATAGGGTTCATGTTATATTATGCGCATATTTGAGATTTTTTCTCAAATATGCGCATTGTATTGATTTTTTTCGTATATTTGCACTTCGGATATTAAATCTTCAAATTAATATAAATAGTTATGTTACTTGAATTTACAGTAGGAAACCATCGCTCGTTTTACGACAGGAGGACGCTGGAACTGCAATCCCGAAAGTTGAGCGAAGAGGCCAAAGAGAATGTGGCCCAGGAGTTGTCGTACAACATTTTAAAGACCCTTGCCATCTACGGGGCCAACTCCAGCGGCAAGTCGAATTTGGTTGAGGCCTTGCAAGCCATGAAGTTTTGTGTGCTTTCTTCTGTAAAATTAAACCCCAACGATCCGCTCCCATACACCCCATTCCTGCTTTTGAAAAACAACACCAAGCCCACACTATTCGAGGTCGTGTTTTTGAAAGATGGTTTTTGCTATCGGTATGGTTTTGCATACACACGGACAGAAATTGTTGAAGAATGGCTGTTCCGCAAGACCACGAAACGTTCTAAGGAACAGGTGCTTTTCATCCGGAACAGCGACGGCATTGCCTTTGAGGATGATAAATTTCCTGATGGGGTCGGTTTAGAGTCCAAGCTGAACGGAAACCGCCTGTTTCTCTCCCTTTGCGCACAATTGGGTGGCGAGATTTCCAGCCGTGTGATTTCATGGTTCGAGAAAGATTTCCATGTGGTTTCCGGCTTGAACAATCAGGAATACCGTCTGTTTTCACAAATGCAGTTTCATCAACGTAAGGAGACCAGCCAAAAGGCCTTGGATTTCTTCAAAACTCTTCAGTTGGGCTTTGACGAGATTTCTACCCATGAAGAGGAAATCTCCATTCCTGACGACATGCCGAAGGAACTTCTTCCACTTCTAGTCAAGGAGGTAGCGGGCAAAAAGCGGATAGAGATGGAATCCGTCCACCATTTGTACGACAAGAGCGGCACGGTCTGCGGTTCGGTCCATTTCCCGTTTGACGAAAACGAGTCATCGGGAACTCGCAAACTGTTCGATATGTCGGGGCCGATTTTCGACACGCTGGAGAAGGGAACAGTCCTTGTGGTGGACGAGCTGGATGCGAAGATGCACCCGCTGATTTCCCAGCAAATCATCCGCTTGTTCAACAATCCGACCTCCAATCCCCATAATGCGCAGCTGATTTTCACCACCCACGACACGCATCTGTTGTCCACCAAGATGCTCCGCCGCGACCAGATTTGGTTCACCGAAAAGAACCGGTCGGAGCAGACGGACCTGTACTGTCTGACGGACATTGTGCTTCCCGACGGCACAAAGCCCCGCAACGACGCCAACTACGAAAAGAACTACATTGCAGGGAGATACGGGGCGGTGCCGTATGGTGTTTCGAGAACACAAAGAATCAGCATCACACAACCATAAATGATAATGGTATTTTTAGTATCTTTGCAGAAACAATCGTTAATATTACAAGAACAGTAAATGACAAAGACTCAACACATTATCATCAACGGCGATAGCCGAAACATGAGTGAACTACAAGACAGGAGTGCTCACCTGATTATTACTTCACCAATCTTATTGGTGATTGAAGGATTATAGTTATTTATTAAAGGACAGAATGTAATAAAAAAAAGTAACTTACAAGACATGGACATAAAGAAGTATAAAGACATTATTAATGAAATTTGTAATACAATTCATACAGGTCTTATTGACTTTGATGAACCGAGAAGTGAAGCGTCTATGCCGACCCAAGCATCTTCTGAATTTATCACGAACAAACAACAAGGCGATTGGGCGGAGGATGTGATTTTTAGGGCTATTAATGACAATTCCCAAAATATTGTTGCTGTTCGATATGGTAAATCTGACGATTTAGTTGCAGGAGATAAAGGTTTCGAACAGTTCTTTGATGCATATCAAAATGAGTTGGACACGATTGGGAAAAGACCTGATCTTCTTCTGTTTCACAAAAAAGACTTTGATGAAAAGTTGGGCCTTGATATTAGTTCTATCAGAAGTAGTGAAATTGAAGACTATGTCTCTAAAGCAATTGCAGGCATAGAAGTCCGTTCAAGTGCCTTTTTGATAAACAAGTATAACGAGGAAGTAAATAGGATTGTTTGTGAAAGCACCGATAGGGCTTTGACGTTAAAAAATAGAATTCTAAACGAATACATTGATTTGTTAGAGCAAAAACGACCTGAACTCGTTGAATTATTGGAGAATTTGAATGAGGTTTCTGTCAGGACGCTTGATTTCAGAGTTACGTCTTGGAGGTCTTCCCAACGTCTCCAAGAATTGTCCTCAATGCTTTCTGATATTAAAAAATGCCTTAAGGTAATACAAAAAAGGAATACTCTTTCGATTACACCAAAAGTGGAGGATTTAAAGGTTGTACGTAAGTGGATTATGACTTATAATGTACCTCACTTTTACGTGCAAGTGTTTTTTGACAGAATATATGGTATCTCTTTCAAACACATATTGGAACTTGTAGCAAATCCAGATTGGGAAGATGAAAAATATTTCATAGAACAAGACACAAAGAATCAGAATAAAACCACAATAAAGATCCCTTCTCAGGACGGTGTTTGTATCGCTCAAGCCATAACTGAACCACAACATCACAGTGTCAGGAAAGAACTTAATCGAGGTCGATTGCTGTTTTATGTGAAATTTGATGGAGGAGAAGCTTTTCTTGACAAAAACAACTTTGATTCG
Organism: uncultured Bacteroidales bacterium; assembly: GCA_947167635.1. Lineage (GTDB taxonomy): Bacteria > Bacteroidota > Bacteroidia > Bacteroidales > WCHB1-69 > F23-D06. The sequence continues at coordinate 42,636 of CAMVIT010000018.1, forward strand.
TTATTTGAGTGTGATTTATGACAACAGAACTTGAATATACTAGTCACGTGGGCATTGAGCATCGAAAAAAATTCGCACAGTTCTTCACTCCCACCAAGATTGCAGACTTTATGGCTGCTTGGGTGTTGAATAACAGGTGTAATGAAGTCGATATCCTTGAACCCGCATTTGGCTTAGGGGCGTTCACAAAAGCATTGTGTAAAATCAGCTCAAACATTAGAATTGATGGATATGATGTTGACAAAGCTATTTATACGTATGCGAAGGACATCTTTGAAAAAGGTGAGGTGCCCGTGTCTCTTTATAATGAAGATTACCTTACCGCATCATGGACAACCAAGTATGACGGCATAATATGCAACCCCCCTTACCTGAAATTCCATGATTATGATAATGCGACTTTAGTCCCTCTTGTCAATAATAAACTGGGCATACGACTTAACGGTTTTACAAATATTTATACACTTTTTCTACTGAAATCAGTATATCAATTGAGAGAAAAAGGTAGATTGGCCTATATTATTCCGTCTGAGTTTTTAAATTCTGATTACGGAGTTGAGGTCAAGAGGACTTTGTTACGGAGTGGTGTTCTGAGACATGTGATTGTCGTTGATTTTAATCAATGTGCTTTTAATGATGCCCTTACTACAGCCTGTGTCCTTCTGTGCGAGAAAGGGACAAATGCTGATGTTATCCATTTTTCAAATATTCACAATATCGCTGACTTAAACTCCTCGTTGACCACCCACACTACGTTTACATTGTGCGAGCTGAATCCTGAAGTTAAGTGGAAACATTACTATGAATCCTCAAAGTCGTCCAAGTACGATCATTTGGTTCCTTTTTCCACATTTGCAAAAGTCACACGTGGAATTGCGACGGGTGCAAATGATTACTTCACCTTTAAGGCTTCAAAAATAGACATGTATAGTATCCCTGATGAATGTCTGCTTCCATGTGTGTGCCATGCAGTGGATGTAAAGGACTCTGTTTTCACATTAGATGATTTTGAAAGTTTGGTGAGAGCTGACAAAGCGGTTTTTCTTTTCAATGGTGAAGCTAAAATCACTGACACACATGTAAAAAAATATTTGCATCTTGGTGTCAATAGCAAAATCAACAAACGATATTTGACCGCCAGCCGTTCACCTTGGTATGCCATCGAAAAAAGAAAACCCTCCCCCATCTGGGTATCTGTGTTTAATAGAAATGGATTGAGATTTATTAGAAATAAGGCAAATGTCTATAACCTGACGACCTTTCATTGTATCTACAATGATGGAGAAATAGATACTGATGTTCTGTTTGCATACTTGCTTACCGATGTGGCAAAGGAAATTTTTCTGGATAATTCGCGACAATACGGGAATGGCCTTGTAAAATTTGAGCCTAATGACTTAAACAAAGGAATGATGTTTGATCTTCGAATGCTGCGTGATGACGAAAAGAAAATCATCTCTACAATCTCGGAGAAACTTTATTTGTATCGTAGTGTGAATATCCAGTTAATTAATTTGTTGGACACTTTTTTCAGAGACAAATACACATCGGATTCATTTTCTCTTGATAGTTATGAAGAAAAACTGAATAGAATACTTGCATCTCCTGAGCTCGACAACTCCAGAGGCCAAAGAGTGAAAAGAATAAAACAACTAAATTTTCTTGATTTGTTTGATGAGTATGGCACTTCATCCATTGTTGAAAATAATATAGTCTGTGAAGAATCTGCCGTATATGGCGAAACTTTATCTGCTAAGAGCACTTTGTTAAATCAAAACAAGAGCAAACATCTCCTTGTTTGTTTGGTCAAGAACGATATCGTGAAACAGTACGAAAACCATACTGCCAAAGTCTATTATACAGGGAAAAGGTTTCCCGCTACTATTGTACTTAACAAACTCTTTTTTTTCATGCCCTATCGCAAAGGAAAGGGAATTAGGGATTTGTATTATATAAGAGTTGCACGCATCGGTTCTAAACACGAAGTTCATCCCGATGCAGATCCAAACGATATTCGGTTGGTATTTGAAATTGAGTTTGTCAAACAGTTATTCCCTGATTACAAACCTATTCGCTTAGCAATATGGGAAACATTTACGGATACTAAACTTGAAAAGATAATGGATTTATGATACAACGAACAATTCAGGAAATTATTTCATATACTCCTAAACTAGCGACTGAACTGGGCGGTTGTCTGTTCGACAAAATCACCGAGGTTGTTATCCCTGAATGGCAAGAAGCGTTTTTACAACTAACAGAACAGGACTGCCTCGACTATATCTTCAACTTAAATATTAAGCGTACATAACATGGGACGTTACCATGCCATCGATATATAATCCAAATCCACATCCGTACAATAAACATATTCTGCACCAAACACGAAATGCCCTTGTTGATGAAACATGCTCGTTGTACGGATCTAAGTTGCCCAAATTCGCTGATTTCATTAGACGAAAGTGGGATAAAAAAATGAGATTGAATCAATGTTATTAAATGAACAGGAGAAATTTCTGAAAAAATAAACTATACACGTACGATGAACATACTCTTAGACACCAACATTATCATCCCTTTGGAGGACACCAACCGAATACTGGATTCCTCTTTTGCTGAGATGCGGAGATTGGCTGCAGAACAGCAACACTGTCTGTATGTTCATCCTATGCAAGTGGAAGACATCAATCGTGACAAGAATACAGAAAGAAAACAAATCGTCCTATCGCGATTGAATCAGTATTCCAAAATTGACAATCCACCCGTACTGACTGAAGACGAATGTATTAAATTAGGTCTTTCACAGCCCAATGACCATGACAAGGTTGATAACAATATCTTATTTGCTTTATACCGCGGAGCTGTTCATTTGCTTGTCACCAATGATGAAGGGATACACAAAAAGGCATCCAAAATCGGCATTCAGGACAAAGTCTATCGTTTAGAACAGTTTCTTGTTTTCTTACGGCGGTATTCCAATCAGCCTGTAGCCTATACTTATACCGGGGTTAGAGAACGATACATGTACGAGATTGACAAGAGCCAATCGTTTTTCGATTCATTGCGTCAAGCGTACGAGGGATTTGACAATTGGTATCAGAAATGCGCAGAAAAACAGCGGAAATGCTGGTGTATTGAAGATAATAACGGGAACGTTGCTGCTATTTGCATATACAAATTTGAAGAGAACGAGAAACTCACCGATGACGGAGAAGCCACACTTGGGAAGATATTGAAACTTTGCACTTTCAAGGTGGATGTTTCAGCCCGAGGCAAGAAATTGGGAGAACGTCTTTTGTATATCGCATTTGATTTTTGTGTGAAAAATGGCATTGATTGGGTATATCTTCACACTTACGGAGAGGAGCAGAAAACACTTGTTGGCTTATGTGAGGAGTATGGCTTTTATCGTTTGGGAAAATACAAGCAAGATGATGTCTATATCAAGCCCATGAAACTGCGCAAAGACAATCTTGGCAGCTTGGAATCGCTAATCAGGTATTATCCTTTTTTTGAAGACAACGATTCTGTGCAAAAATTCATCATCCCTATCCAGCCAAAATATCACGAAGACCTGTTCCCCGATTTCAGCGACATGAAAGGCTCTTTGTTTGAAAGCGATCAAAGTCTTTATTCATGTCAGGGAAACACGATCAAAAAGGCATATCTGTGTCATTCGAAAATAAAGTCCGTAAAAAAAGGGGATGTTGTCATGTTTTATAGAAGTCATGACAGAAAATCAATTCAATGTATGGGAATTGTAGAAGACTCTTTCTTCTCGGAGAGCATTGACGAGGTTTTCCCATTAATAGCAAAAAGAACGGTATTCACCTACACTGATTTAACCCAAATACTCAAGAAAAAAACCTTGATTATCCTATTTAGATTCATCTCTCTTGATAAGGAGATTCTTTCAAAAAAAATGTCTTCTCTTGACATCAAAGGAAATATTCAAAGCATTCGTCAAATAAGCAACGAACAATACCTTGCATTACGATATGAAAAGTAAAACCATATTATTATCGATACACCCTTGTTTTGTGGAAAAGATATTTTCTGGAGAAAAAAAGTTTGAATACAGAAAAAAAATTCCGACAGACATTCAAACAATTATAGTGTATGCGACTGCACCTATAAAACAAATTGTTGCCGTTATAGAAGTGGAAAAAGTTCTACAAGGTACGCCTATGAACATTTGGAAACAAACCAAAGAATGGTCGGGTCTTACATACAAATTCTACAATTCTTATTATAAAGGAAAAAGTGTAGCGTATGCCATAAAATTCAAGAATGTGTATAGATTAGAAAGACCACAATCAATCTCAATATTTAAGGAAGTAAAAAGTGCTCCACAATCATATATGTACATTAAGGAATCAAATAAAGTACTTGCCGAAAAATTAGGGATGCAAGCATAATGGTAAAAATAATAATACGATTGAATAAAATTTAAGAATCCATATACTGACTATGACCCCAACCAACATAAAGAATCTATTACAAAAAGGCGAGCGGCTGACCCTGGAGGCGAAGACGGCCAAAGCCGATGTGCCCAAGTCGCTTGGGGAGAGCTATTCGGCTTTCGCCAATACGATGGGCGGGACGATCTTGTTAGGCATATCTGAAGACGTGAAGGAAAAACAGCCTGCGAAAATTCAGAATATGCTGAGGATGATAGGTTACGGAGAAAACCTCGGCTCAGGCTTCTCCTTGATACTCGGTGCCTGGAAACAGGCTGGCTGGGGCGAACCGGAACTGAAAAACCGTCTGGAAGTGGATGAGGTCGCATTGGTGCTCCCTATCCAACGGTTTGAGGGCAGTGTCACAAAAAGTGACCCCAAAAGTGACCCCAAAAAATTGACTCCTCAAGCGCGATTGGATATGATTATAGCTTTGGTTAAAGATAATCCGCTAATCACTCGTGAAGAAATCGCCAAAGTCGTTAAAGTTGGCAGAACAACTATATTGAAAGACCTTCGTGTTCTTAAAGAGCAATACGGTCTGCGCTATGAGGGTTCCAGCAAAACAGGCCGATGGGTGATTGGGGAAAAAGAAGAACAATAAAATACCAACCAACATGAAAAAAGTCATCGTAATTTCAACCAGTCTCCGCCCCGGCGCCACCCATTGCGACCTATACGACGGCAGCGAGGGCAACTGCATCCCGTGGGACTCGCTGGCGGAGTTTTTTGGAAAGAATCTATAGATAAGTAACAGATAAATCGGAATTTATGGAGATAAAAAACAGACCCAACCCCAATGAGGCCTTCCCGAATCCTAAGATTCCAAGCCTCTGCTTCATCAAGAACGTGGTGAAGAACCCGCGTATCATCATCGGCGATTATACGTACTACGATGATGTGGATGGTGCTGACCAATTCGAGAAGCATGTCACTCATTTCTACGATTTCATAGGTGACCGGCTGATTATTGGCAAATTCTGCGCTATTGCCAAGGGCGTGGAGTTTGTCATGAATGGAGCCAATCATAGGATGGACGGTGTGACAACCTATC
>CAMVIT010000019.1:0-45646 GCA_947167635.1 uncultured Bacteroidales bacterium
GCCGTTTCGCGGCGAGCAACTTGCAGCCTCGTCTCAACGTTCTCCCGCGCCGCGACTTTCCCGCGCACGCACCCCTCACAGGGGTTGCAGCGCTACCAAGCTCTTGCCCCTGTCGGGGCAGCTCAAGGAAAACTTTTAACTATTATCTTTCCTCTATTGTCCCGGAGGGACACCCTCTCAATAACCCCACATAAGCGACGAAGGAGCGCAATGTGGGGATGGATGACGGTACCGACACCCTCTCAATAACCCCACACAAGCGACGAAGGAGGTGTGGGGATGGATGACGGTACCGACACCCTCTCGCGGCGCGGGAATCGGCACCCAAGATGCAAGAAACCCGCTCGCCGCGAAATGGAGGCGTTGGAAAAAAGCGTTGCTTAAAGACCTGCTCATGCAGGTCTGGTGCCATCAGGTATATAACCACCCATTTTTTTTTATTTTCAAAACAGCGGGTTAATTACAGAATAATTCTTATTTTTACCGCTTGAAAAAAAACAGAAAAAAAATGAAATTTTCCTATTGGGCAAGCACGCTCCTTCTGGCGTTTTCAGTGGGATTTCTCACACCTGTTCAACAAGTGCAAGCTCAGGTGGAACACCCCATCTCCGTCTCGACCATTCTCAACGACGGCACGCCACTCACCGTTAACGGACTGGTCTCCCCGTGGGGCACCAACGGAGTCTATAATGCCACCCACGGCGACAGCGTGGTCTTCACCTTCCACGAAACCTCCCGTTACCATCTTATGGATGTGGAGGTTGACAGCACCTCGCTGGGGCCTGTCGGCACCTATACTTTCCACAACGTGACAGAACCGCACACCGTTGTGGTCACCTACGGGGAATGCGCTCCGGTGACAAACCTTACCATATCGCAAGTGGCAGGCACCTCCGCGCTGGTCACTTGGGAGGACGGCTCCGTCGGGGCAACCATGAACTACACTTTACAGTACCGCGACACCACATCGGGCAACTGGATTTCCGTGTACAACATCACGGGCACCAGCCATCTGCTCAGCGGTCTGACCCCGCTCACAAACTACGAAGTGCGCGTAAAGAGCTTCTGCGGCGGCAACTTGGAAGGCGACTGGGTATCCGCACAATTCCACACATTCTGTCTTGTCGGCGGAGATCTACAAATCGGCAATGGCAACGGCCTCACCTATAATTTCCCTTCCACCTCCTTTTATAAATACTCTTTGACTGAGCAGATTTTCACCGCTGCCGAGCTGGGTGGCCCCAACACCTTCCATTCCATCTCGTTCCAAGCCTCCAACGCCGACGCCCCCAACCGTGTTTGGGACATCTACCTTATGCCAACCACACGTTCCTCCCTGACTGGTTTTATAGACATGGATGCCACAGCGCAACTTGTCTTCAGCGACACAGTCCACATCACTGCAGGGTGGTTCACCATCAACTTCGACAGCAGCTTCGTCTATGATGGTTTCAGCAACCTGATGCTCATCGTGGATGACAACACCGGCAGTTTTGTGCACAGCAACACCTATTTCTGCAGCAGCAATCCCAATGGGACTTCGGTTCGAGGTTTCAACGATATCACCGATTTCGATCCGCACAATGCCAGCAGCTATTCCGGCACCACTCAACCTGTTCGCAACAATGTCGTATTTGGCAGTTTTTGCGACACCACCATCACCTGCGTGGCACCGAACTTCACGATTACCGGCAGTACGGAAAGCACACTTGGCATCACCTGGGTTCCCGGCAGCAACGAGACCAGCTGGAATTTAGGGTACAAGCCTGTCAACGACACCATTTGGAACAATTTCTATGGCCTGACCGGCAACAGTCACCTCATCACCGGACTGAATCCCAACACGGAATACTTTATCCGAATGCAAGCCGGTTGCGGCAGCGAATGGAGGATTCTGAAAGGCCGCACCGCTTGCGGGGAGATTTTCCTCCCTTACAGTGAGGATTTCGAAAGCGGCATCATCGCAACCAGCCAAAACAGTTTCTTGCAATGTTGGAGCCGTCTCGCCTCCAACCCCTCTTATTACGTCTATAGGAGCACACAACACAACCACACCGCAGGGGGCAGCGGCGCCCTTGACTTCCACAACACGCCCGGCTGCTACACGATAGCCATCACACCAACCATCCACAACAATTATCCCATGAACTCGCTGATGATGGAATTTGAGGCAAAGCACACCGGCTCCACAGGCACCTTTGAAGTGGGCATTATCTCCGACATCCACGATGCCAACACCTTCAACGTAGTGGACACCCTTGTCTTCAACTACACCAACGCTTGGGAACATTTCATCGTCTCTTTCGACCATTATTACGGACTCGGCAGAAACATCGCCTTCCGCGCTTCCGGCAGCATCGGCAACGACTTTGTGATAGACGACCTCACCATTAGCGAAATACCCGTCTGCACACATCCCAACGACCTTGCTTGCACGGGTATCGGCAGCGACCACGTCACCCTTGACTGGACAGAGGCGGGCAATGCCACCTCCTGGATAGTGGAATACGGTCCCTCCGGCTTCATACCCGGTCTGGGCAACGGCACCACTGAAATCGCCGTAACGCATCCTTACACAATACTAGGTCTCGCCAGTGTGGTCAGCTACGACTTCTATGTAAAATCCGACTGCGGCATGTCAACCAGCGACCTCATCGGCCCCATCTCCATCACGCCGGGACAATTCAACATGGCTGCCACTGGATCCGACACGCTGACCACCTGCAGTGCCATCATCTATGACAACGGCGGCCCCAACGGGAATTACAGTGCCTATTGCAACAGCACCTTGGTGTTGTTTCCTGAAATCACCGGCGCGGCGTTGATGCTGAACGGCACCTACATCACACAGGGTTACGTGGACATCCTTGACATCTACGATGGTGTGGGCACTGGCGGCACGCTTTTAGGGTCGTTCGCTTCCAACACTCTCCAAGACATCAATGTGCTCTCCATCACCGGTCCGCTCACTATCCACTTCACCTCCAACAGCAGCACACAGAGAGACGGCTTTGAATTAACCGTCTCCTGCATCACCTGTGTGGCACCTGTCAACATCACCGCATCGAACGTCACTGCCAACTCCGCCGACATTTCCTGGAACGGAAATTCCGACAGTTATCTTGTCACTGTCATCGGTCCTGACACCAACACATTCATGCTGCAAGGCACCATCACCACGCTGCTCAATCTGACCAGCAACAGCCATTATCAGATCTCCATTCGTTCCATCTGCGGTTCGGACACTTCGTTTGCCTCACCAAACTACATCTTTTCCACCCTTTGCAATGCCGTCACTATCACATCCAGCACTCCTTGGACTGAGGACTTTGAAAGTTATCCTAACAGCGGCAACCATCCGTTCCTCTGCTGGGATACGCCCGTCACCTCAATATCAGGCAACGACACGGCGCCGTTTGTGCATTGCCAGTACTTACGTGCCTGCCATTCCGGACAGAACTCTGCAGAGTTGACGGGATATAACAACCTACTGGTATTGCCGGAGTTCACAAACAGTGTTCACGACCTTCGCCTTTCCTTTTGGGGTTCATCCAATTTTCCCAACAGCGGCACCCTCGAAGTCGGTGTCATAACCGATGTGACCGACCCCTCCACTTTTGAGTTCGTGGCCTTGGCACCGCCTCCCGGCCCCTATGGTCTCAGCAATGCCACCAGCTCCGGATTCGGCAACTTTATGGGGACATACGATTTCAACAGAGTGACTGCCAACGATGGGCGTATTGCGCTCCGTTACTCCAGCAACTATTCTGGAATTTCGTACAATCTGGATGACTTCACGGTACAACTCATCCCTAACTGTTCGTCTCCCGTCAAGAACAGTGTTGTCGTGAATTCTGTCGGTGCCTATAATGCCACTGTCTCCTGGACCGACAACGACCCATCGCACAACTCCTGGACTGTTTACTACAAAGAGAGCAGTTCCACTGTCTGGAGCACCACTGTTTCCAGTTCCACCACGGCGCAGATTACTGGGTTGACACCCGAGACCACATACGATGCTTATGTAGTCACCAACTGTGCGATAGGCGACTCTGTGCCAGATGCCACCTTCACCATATCGTTCACCACCACCATATCGTGTCCCGCACCTACAGCTCTGACGGCCACGGGAGCTTCCCCATCCTCGGTGCTTCTTTCTTGGACAGAAAACGGCACGGCATCCGCGTGGGAGATTGAATACAGCACCTCTGATTTCATCCCGGGCACAGGTGTCGGCACCACGGTGCAGGCCACGTCCAATCCCTTCACCGTGACAGGGCTTTCCGGCAACACACTTTACAAGTTCTATGTACGTTCCGTCTGTGCCGCTTCTGACTCATCTCTCTGGTCCAATGCCGCCAGTGATGTCACCTTGTGCGATGTGGTGGTCGTCACCCCTGCCACACCCTTCATGGAGGATTTTGAAAATGTAAACGACAGTTTGCCTTCCTGCTGGATCAACACCTGTGATGTCGGCAACACCGCCTGGACAGTGGTGGATTCCGACTTTCACGGGACCATCACCCATGCCTATTCCGGCAGCAATGCTGTTCAGTTTTACCAATGGCGGTACTATCATGAGAGTTCTCTGCAATTGCCAACCCTCGACATCTCCGGTCTCACCAACCCAGTGCTGACCTACTGGTATTCAAATCAAGCAGATCAACACTCTTGGCAACATCAAGATGTGCTTGAAGTGTACTACAGGCCGTCTCCAAACGACCCGTGGACGCGCTGCGCCATTCACGACGACAATATTTCCTGGACACCCAACACCCTGACGTTATACTACCCGAGCAGCACCTATCAGATCAAATTCAAGGCCACCTCCCATGGAGGAAACGGTATCAACATGGATGACATCGTTGTAATGGAGAACAACGGCCCACCTCCCCCCATCGTGCCCCCGACCGTAATCACACAGTCGATCTCTGACATCACCGCCACTTCCGCCACATTGCATGGCTCTTTCACCCCTGGCAGCGAGCCCGTTTTAGACCACGGCTTTGAATGGAAAGAATCCACGGGTGGGACCTACACTCCTGTAAGCCTTACAGGTTCCCCAATGGAGTATAATCTCACGGGACTGATGGCGAACACAAGCCACACCTTCAGGGCATTTGCCACCACTCCGAGCGGCACCACATACGGTGTTGAACTCTCCTTCCAAACCCTCAACCAGGAGGGGACGTGTCCTTCGCCGGAAAACGTGATTGCCGACTCCATCACACAAACTTCGGCCAACATCTACTGGACACAAGAGTTCGGAACAGCCTCATCCTGGAACATTCTTTACAAAGAAAACAATGCCTCCAATTGGAACACACTGACCACCTCCAACAATCCCCACACGCTGATCGGTCTCTCGCCGGGAACCGTATATCTCGTACAGGTAAAAGCCAGATGCCACAACGGTCTGATCAGCAATCCCACCCCTGTCGCCTCCTTTGCCACGCTGCCTGACGGCATCAACGATTACACCATGGGCAACACCGTGACCCTGTTTCCCAACCCGACCACCGGGACCATTCAAATCCAGTGTACAGAAGGCATGCTGGAGACTGTCTCCATGTACGACGTATATGGAAAGCTGTTGCTGACCATGACTGCCGACAGCCCAACCGCCAGCCTCGACCTCTCCGGTTTCACTGCCGGAACCTATTTTGTGCGTATAACGACCGGCTCAGGTGTAGTGACCAAAAGAGTGATTAAGAATTAAAGGTTGAAATATAGTATCATTGCAGCAAAAAATCCACAAATGAACTCGTTTATAAAAAGATTGTTTCTTCTAGGAGTCTCTCTTTGGGCCATAACAGCACAGGCGCAATGGCTTAGCTCATCCGATCTGCCCATCGTCATCATCACCACGGACCTCATACCGGGCACCAACGAGCATTACACTATCCCGGACGAGCCCAAGGTGCCCGCCACCATGAAGATACTGTATGTCAACGACACCACACGCAACTATCTGTCGAACCAGAACGACACCGCCTTCCTGAATTACTGCGGCCGTATCGGCATTGAGCTGCGAGGCTCCACCTCACAGGGGCACAACAAGAAGCCGTACGGCTTTGAGACGCGGATGGACGACGACGTGACCAACCGGAACGTTTCCCTCCTGGGGATGCCGGCCGAGAACGACTGGATATTGAACCCCATGAACGATGACCCCTCCTTCTTGCGCGACTGTTTGTCGTACAATCTCTACAGTGCCTTAGGACATTATTCGCCACGCACCCGCTACTGCGAGGTCATCGTCAACGGCGACTACCGGGGGCTCTATTTCATGACGGAGAAAATCAAAATCGACAAAAACAGGGTGGACATCTCCTCTATAGACAGCACCGACATCAGCTTTCCCGACATCAGCGGGGGCTACATCGTGAAAGCCGACAAATTGACTGGCGGAGATGTGGCCGCCTGGTCAACGCCTGCCCACGACTACTGGGAGGAGGTCTATTACATCTATCACGATCCTAAACCGGAAGAGATCACTGCCGAGCAAGGCGCCTACATCCATCAATATTTCGACTCCCTGTTTTTGGCCATTGCAAACCAAAACGAGGATGTCTGCACCGGATTCCCCGCACTCATCGACATAGCCTCCTTCCTCGATTTCATGATCATTGGCGAGTTCGCCTCCAATGTGGACATCTACCAGAAGAGCACATTCTTCCACAAGGATCGTCAAGGCAAACTGCATGCCGGGCCGGTGTGGGATTTCAATCTGTCATACGGCTACGACTTCGGTTCTGTGGGACGGTCAGGGTACGATGTGCTGCAGTTCGACAACGGCGACAACACTGGCTCCGAGTTCTGGCATCAGCTGTATGAAAACGACACCTACCGCTGCCACCTCTATAGACGATGGAACAAGGTGACAGGAGAGGGCGGCGCACTGTATCTCGACCGGGTAAAAGAGATCATCGACAGTCTGACAGGCGTCATTCACGAGGCCATGTATCGGGAACGCGCCAGATGGAACCGCAACTACAACTACACCAACCACATCAACACGATGAAGACCTGGCTGGGCAACCGTTTCCGCTGGCTCGGCAACGCCTTTGGCCAAGTACAGAACTGCCCGGATATCACAGTCCCTCCGCTGGTCATCTCCACCATTAACTACCATCCCCCAGCAATGCAAGGCTACGCTTCCGACGACTTGGAGTTCATCGGCATCACCAACAACAGCAACGACACCCTTGACATCTCCGGTGTCTATTTCAGAGAGTCGGGCATCACCTACACCTTCCCGGCCGGTTCCATCATCAACCCGCACCAGGAGATATTCCTTGCCTCCAACCAAGAAGCCTTTCTGCACTGCTTTCATGTCAACACATACGGGCAATTCTCCCAGCACTTATCCAACAAGTCCGAATCGCTCATCTTGGCCACGGCTTGGGGTGCCATCATCGACAAGGTCACCTATGCGGACACCTACCCCTGGCCCACGTCCGCCGATGGTTTGGGGGATTATCTTGTCTTGACGCACCTGAACTCCGACAACAATTCAGGAGAAAACTGGGGCACTGCCTCCCTGTTCGTCGGTGTGGAAGAACATATAAAACTCCCGGCTATATCGGCGATGCCCAACCCCACCACCGGATTGCTTCGCCTGCATCTGGACGAGCCGATGCGCACTGTCACCGTGACGGACATCTGCGGGCGGAGGCTTTTCAGCATACCGGCTGATGGCCACGACCTCACATTGGATCTCTCTCCCTACCCTTCCGGCATCTATTTCCTGCAAGTCACCACCACCAGTCAGGAGAGCGTTTCCGCCAAGATTGTGAAACAATAACCCGATTTTCAGACGGTGACGATTGTCCTCGTGGCCGCAATAAAAAAGGCGCCCAAGGGCGCCTTCAAATGTATCGTGAAAAACAAGATTACAACGTATTGAACGGTTTGAGAATGCTCTTGCCGATTTCAACAGCCTCCTCGTTCTTGGGAATGAGGTGGTGGTGACGTTCGGGCAGGGACTTTTCAAGGCCCTTGTGCAGCATTTCGGGCGTGACAAGGGGTTTAACCTTGAGGAAACCGCCGAGGACAATCATGTTGAACAGTTTGGCGATACCGAGTTCGTTGGCCTTGTCGGCAGCAGCCACCTGATAGATGTTGATATCCTTGCGGGTGGGATGATGGGTGATGCCGTTGGGGTCATAGATAAGGAGACCGCCAGGTTTGACAGCACTTTCGAACTTGTCCATCGACTGCTGGTTGAGGATGATGGCGGTGTCGAACTGGTTGAGATAAGGGGAGCAGATGCGCTCGTCGCTCAAGATGACGGTGACATTGGAGGTACCACCGCGCATTTCGGGACCGTAAGAGGGCAACCAGCTCACTTCTTTGTCTTGCATGATACCGGCGTATGCGAGGATCTTGCCCATGGAGAGCACACCTTGTCCGCCGAAGCCTGCTATGATTATTTCTTCTGTCATTGCTATGTGAGTTTAGGTGATTACTATTTTTTTCTCAGGGAATAGAGGGTCTCGTTGGGTTGGTCGAAAGTGGCGACGCGTTCGATGAACTTGGGATCGAACTTGCCATCGACTTTCATATCGCCGAGCGGGAAGAACTTGAGGGTATTCTCTTCCATCCACTTGTTGGCTTGGATGGGGGTCATCTTCCAGCCGGAGTTACAGTTGGAGGTCACTTCGACGAAGGAGACACCCTTGTTGAGCTTCTGGTTCTCGAAGGCCATGCGGATGGCTTTCTTGCACTTGCGGGCGAGAGCCGGAGTATAGACAGCCTGGCGGGTCACGAAGTAGGTGCCGGGCAGCTGGGCCAGGGCCTCGGTGATGCGCATGGTGTGTCCCATGATCTTGGGGTCACGGCCGTAGGGGGAGGTGACGGTTTCCATACCCTCGAGGGTGGTGGGGGCCATCTGACCACCGGTCATGCCGTAAATACCGTTGTTGATGAAGATCATGGTGATGTTCTCGCCGCGGTTGCAAGCGTGCATCACTTCAGCGCAGCCGATGGAGGCCAAGTCGCCGTCGCCCTGATAGGAGAACACGAAAGTCTCCGGGCGGAGACGTTTGATGGCGGAGGCGCAAGCGGGGGCGCGGCCATGGGCGGCTTCCACGAAGTCCACGTCAAAATAGTTGTATGCCAACACGGAGCAGCCCACAGGGGAGATGCCGATGACATTGTCTTGAATGCCCATTTCCTCGATCACCTCGGCGATGATTCTATGAACGACGCCGTGACCGCAACCTGGACAATAGTGCATGGTGGCATCCGTGAGGACCGGAGTGCGCTTATAGACCAAATTTTCGGGTTTGATAATATCTTCTCTTGTCATAATTTCAAGTGCTTTAATTATTTAACCATTTTTTTGAGGGCCTCGAAAATCTCAATCGGGGTAGGTATGACACCACCATAGCGACCGTAGTGCTCGACGGGGACCTTGCAGCCAACGGCGAGTTTCACATCTTCGATCATTTGTCCGGCGTTCATTTCGACGCTCAAAATCTTCTTCATGCGTCCACCGATTTCGCCGACTGCTTTGGTCGGGAACGGCCACAGGGTGATCGGACGGACAAGGCCGACCTTGATGCCTTCGGCGCGAGCCAGCTCGACAGCTTTCATACAGATACGGGCAGCAGAGCCATAGGCAACGAACAGGTATTCAGCATCGTCGCATTGGATGGCCTCGTGACGGGAGTCCTCGGCCTCGCACTTGCGGTATTTCTCCTGGATGCGGTTGTTGATGCCTTCTTGTTTGAGGGCTTCGAGTTCGAGAGAGGTGACGATGCGGTGTTTGCCGGTGGAACGGTGTCCGGTGGCAGCCCACGGGCAGGTCTTCTCAATATACTCGTCTGTCCAGCGGGGCTTGTAGTCGTCAATCATGACTTTTTCCATAACCTGGCCGATGACGCCGTCGGAGAGAATGGCGACCGGGTTGCGGTATTTGAATGCCAGGTCGAAACCGAGTTCGACAAAGTCGTACATTTCCTGCACAGACGCGGGGGCAAGGGTGATGAGGCGGTAGTCGCCATGGCCGCCGCCTTTGGTGGTCTGGAAGTAATCAGACTGGGAAGGTTGGATGGTACCGAGGCCTGGGCCGCCACGCACCACGTTGACACACAGTGCCGGAAGCTCGGCGCCTGCGATATAGGAAAGTCCTTCCTGCATCAGCGAGAATCCCGGAGAGGATGAGGAGGTCATGACGCGCTTTCCAGTGGAGGCGCCTGCATACACCATGTTGATGGAGGCCAGCTCGCTCTCTGCTTGCAGCACAACCATTCCGGTTGTCAGATACGGTCTCTCGGCCATCAAATGCTCAAGCACCTCACTCTGCGGAGTGATGGGGTATCCGAAATAACCGTCGGCACCGCAGCGGATGGCAGCCTCAGCAATGGCTTCGTTACCCTTCATTAATTTTAATTCTTTTGCCATTTTCGAAGTTGTTTAGTTTGTAATTGTTGTTTTTAATTCTGAATGATTGCGTCGCGCACTATTCCTTGGCGCGATAGACCTCGATCACGCCGTCCGGGCAGATCACCGCGCAGCTGGCGCAGCCGATGCAGCCGTCCTCGTTCACCATCTCGAGGTAGTTGTAGCCTTTTGCGTTCACATGTTTGGAGAGGCCGATGCACTGGTTGGGGCATCCCGTGATGCAGACACCGCATCCCTTGCACTTCTCCGTGTCAATAATCAAAGCTCCTTTAAATGCCATAATTCTTTTATTTTTACAAGTTATTAATTTGGTTATTAAGTTGTTTCTACAGCTTTGCACGCATAAGAATATGCGTCGGCAAAGATATGATTTTTTTTCCAACCCGCCAATATCTTTTTCTGGGGATTCTAAAACTTTTTTCCACCTGTTTTATGGGAGAACAACCTCTTTTTTATTGTATCAGACTTGCAAAGCCAATATGTTTTTTTTGTATTTTTGCGCTCCTTTTGAAAGTCCATCTAAAAAACAACACTATGAAAAAAATGACCACCGTCATCATCACTCTCGGCTGTTTCGCACTCCTGATGCCAGCCTGCAAGAAAAAATCGGAGAAGACACCCGAAGAGGCCCCTAAAAGCGAACTGCAACTCAAAGTGGAAGAGTACGCCCCCTTTGACCTGACCACAGACATCTCCAAACTGAGCGCCAACGACAAAGAGCTCATCCCCATTTTTTTTGAGATCGGACAGATCATGGACGATCTTTTCTGGGAACAAACCTTCGGCTCCAAAAAGAAAATGGAGAATCTCAAGGACCCCTGGATGCGCGAATTCGCCCTCATCAACTACGGCCCGTGGGACCGTCTTGACGACGACAAGCCCTTCGTGCCCGATTACAAAGAGAAGCCCCTCACGGCCCGCTACTACCCCCAAGACCTGACCCTTGAGGAATACGAAGCCTACAAGGACCCCGACAAAGGCTCCCACTACACCGTCATCACCCGCGAGAAAGACGGCACACTCAAGACCGTATGGTATCATGAATATTACCAGAACAAGATATCCAAGGTATGCGACCTCCTTGACAAGGCCATCGACATCTGCGAGAATGCTTCCATGAAGAAATATCTCACCGAACGCAAAAAAGCCCTCCTCACCGACGACTACTACAAAAGTGACATCGCCTGGATGGACATGAAGGATTCCAAACTCGACTTCGTGTTCGGCCCCATCGAGAACTATGACGACAAACTCAACTCCGTGAAAACCTCCTACGAGGCCTTTGTCCTGGTGAAGGATGAGGAGGAGAGCGGGAAACTCTCCAAGTTCGTCAAGATGCTGCCGCAACTCCAAAAGGAGCTCCCCTGCGACCCGAAACACAAGAACTATGTACCCGGCACCTCTTCCGACATGAATGTCTATGACGTCATCTTCTACGGCGGCGACTGCAATGCCGGTGGCAAGACCATTGCCATCAACCTGCCCAACGACGACAAGGTGCAGGCCGAGAAAGGCTCCCGCCGTTTCCAACTTCGCAACGCCATGCGTGCCAAGTTCGACATGATCATGAAACCCATCGGCGAGATTGTCATCGAACCTTCGCAACAGAACCACATCAACTTTGACGCCTTCTTCTGGAACGTCACCTTCCATGAGGTGGGCCACGGACTCGGTGTCAAGCAGACCATCAACGGCAAGGGCTCCGTCGATGCCGCCATGCGCACCGAAAACTCCAACTGGGAGGAGGCCAAGGCTGACATCATCGGCCTGAACCTCGTGCTGCGTCTCATCGAAAAGGGTGAAATCGACAACATCACCGCCGAAGACGCCATCACCACATACATCGTCGGCCTTCTGCGCTCCGTGCGTTTCGGCGCCGGTGACGCCCACGGTGTCGCCAACATGATGTGCTACAACTTCTTCGAGGATGCCGGTGCTTTCACCCGCAACGGCAACAACACCTACCACATCGACTACGACAAAGCCAAGAAAGCCGTTGACGACTGGATTGCCACCATCCTCAAGACCCAGGCCGAAGGCGACTTTGAGTTCGCCTCCCAGTTCAGCTCCGAACACGGCACCATCCCCGCCAGCCTGCAAAAGGACCTCGACCGCATCAACAAGGCCGGCATCCCGCGCGACATCCGCTTCAACCAAGGACTGGATGTGCTGGGACTGTAATAGTTAAGAGTTTATAGTTTATAGTTAAGAGTGGGGAGTTGAATTGGATATATGGTTCACTCTTCACTCTTCACTTTTCATCCAACCACCAACCCACCAACCGTGTATCTCTCGCACATCAAGCTCACCAATTTCAAGAACTACGAGGAGGCCGAGTTCGACTTCGACCCCAATGTCAACGGCATCGTAGGACGCAACGGCAGCGGCAAGACCAACCTGCTTGACGCCATCTATTACCTTTCGTTCTGCAAGAGCTACTTCTCCGCACAGGACCTCTTCTCTGTGCGATTCGGCACCGACTTCTTCGCCATTCACGGCGAGTTCTTCAGCTATGAGACACGCAACAACACCGTTGTCAGCTGCACCTACAAGAACGGCCACAAGTCCATGCGCGCCAACAAGAAAGAGTACCAGCGGCTCAGCGCGCACATCGGGCTTTTCCCCGTAGTGATGGTTTCGCCCTACGACAGCGACATCATCAACGAGGGCAGCGACATACGCCGCAAGTTCTTCGACATGATCGTTGCGCAGTTTGACAAGGAGTACCTGCAGCAGCTCATCTCCTACCGGAAGCTGTTGCAGCAGCGCAACGCCCTGCTCAAGCAGTTTGCCAGCGGCGTCCCCTTCGACCCTGAGCTTTTGCAGATCATTGACGAACAGATGATGCCTCTCGGCACCTTCATTTTCGAACGCCGCCGCGACTTCATCGCCGATGTGCAAGCCATTTTCCAACAACACTACGCCCGTCTCGCCGGCGATGCTGAGCAGGTGGAGGTCGTTTACCAATCGGGGCTGCTTGAGAGCAGTTACCCGGACGGTTTGCGCGACAATGCCCCGGCCGATGTACGGAGCGGCTTTTCCAACTTCGGCATCCACAAAGACGACTACGCTTTCCTGATCAACGGGCAGCCCGTCAAACGCTTCGGGTCGCAAGGACAGCAGAAATCCTTCTCCCTTGCGCTTCGTCTCGCGCAATTCGACTATTCCCACCAACGCAACCAAGTCAAGCCCATCCTCCTGTTGGACGACATTTTCGACAAATTGGACAAGACCCGCATCTCCGCACTTCTCCAGATGGTCGGACAAGAACATTTCGGGCAGGTTTTTCTCTCCGACACCGATGAAATCCGTGTCAGCCAGATCCTGTCTGACTACGACATCCGGCACAAGATTCTACACACATCCTGATTCCAGCAATAGTCATTTGCAATATTTGTGTATTTTTGCCCATTCATTATACCCAAGCAGAAAACATCATGCTCTTCAAAGACGTTCTCGTTGATACAAACCTCAAACAGCAGCTAATCAAACAGGTGCAGGATCATCGCGTCAGCCACGCGCAGTTCTTCCTCGCCCAGTCCGGAAGCCATGCCTTCGCTCTTGCCATCGCCTTGGCCCAGTACTTGAACTGCGAGCACCCCACAGACGAAGACTCCTGCGGTCTTTGTCCCTCGTGCGTCCAATTCAGCAAGCTCACCCATCCCGACTTGCACCTCTATTTTCCGAACTGCATTACCAAAAGCGTAAAGAAAGACCCCGACTCGCTGCAGTTACTGCAGCCTTTCCGCGAGTTTGTCGCCCAGCACGACTATTTCATTGACATCCAGGACTGGCTTTTGGAGCTGGGTGGCGAGAACAAGCAGGCCAACATCAACATTCGCGACTGCGCGGACATCATCCACCACAACAGCATCCGGTCCTACTCTGGCGGCTACAAAATTTACATTCTCTGGAGCATCGACCGAATCCACCACTCCGCAGCCCCGAAACTGCTCAAAACACTGGAAGAGCCCGAGAACCGTTCTCTTTTCATCCTCATTTCGGAAAAACCGGAACTGATTTTAAGCACCATCCTTTCGAGAACGCAGTTGGTCAAAATTCCGAGACTGACCAACTGGCAAATCACATCTGCCTTGAGACAACGATTCCCCGACATGGATGAGCAAACAGCACTGGACATCGCCGTGCTGGCAGAAGGCGACTACAACAAGGCTCTGAAAATCCACGAGGACGACACCGCCCTCAGCGCCAATTTATCCGCATTCACCACCATGATGAACGGAGTCATTGCTTTTTCAAAGCAGATGCCACTCGGTTCATTGCAATATGAGTCCGTACAGCTGGAATTCAGCGAGATCATCGCACAAGGCCGCGAAAATCAGAAACAATTTTTAGAATTCACTTTGCGCATGCTTCGCAACATACTGATGCTCAATTCAAAGCACCCGGAAATGGTCAAGGCGACCGCATCTGAACGCGAGGCACTGGAGAAGCTCCAGAGCGACATGACGCTCAAACGCATCTCGCTCATTTCCGACGAATGCAACAAGGCTCTCTACCACATCAGTCGCAACGGCAACTCAAGCCTCGTCTTCACGGATCTGTTCTTCAAGATGGCGGCTGCCATGCGGTAGGATCAATATTTCCTTCTTAGCAAAGCCAACTCCTGCTCCATTTTCCGCACCAGCGTGCGAAGTCGGCAATCGACCCCCGAACCGGTGCGCTCCAGATCGGCAATGATATTCTTGAGCAATGAGAGTCGGTTTTCCATGTCTTGTATAGTGTTCATCTTCTTTCCTGTATTTGAAAAAAACGCGAACCTCCCCATATTTACCATCAAGGCATCTGGATCAGCCCGCGACTAAATAATAAGAGAGGCTCACGTGAACGTGAGCAACCGTCTCTTGTCTTAGTCGAAAATTTTCCAGATTTTTAGATGGTCAGACAAAAGCAATTGCTTTTAATATGAAGAGGATTACTTTCTTATAGGCGTTGTTTTTAAGTTTATTACTATTGTTTATATATGGCAATTCCAATCAAAATTCACCTTTCGGGTGGAGTCGGGAATCTTCCGCGAAAAGTGACGCAAAAATAGCAAATTTCTGAGTATGATTGACAGAATCTTTTTTATAACATCACCTCCTCGAAGTCACGCTTGAACCAAGTCAGCTGGCGCTTGGCATAGCGGCGTGTGTGTGTCTTGATGTCCTCCACAGCCCTTTCGAGAGTGCTTTTCCCGTCCAGGTAATCGAAAAGTTCCTTATAGCCGACCGTATTCAAGGCGTTGAGGTGGCGATACGGGAGCAAGCCGCGCACCTCATCGAGAAGTCCATGTTCCATCATCTGCTCGACGCGGTGGCCGATGCGTTCGAAGAGCACCTCCCGCGGACGGTTAAGATAATATTTTTCGATATGGAAATTGCGTTCCTTGGGGGTGCCGTGCAGGAATGAGGAGTAAGGTTTGCCGGTCTGCAGGGAAATCTCCAGGGCGCGGCAAATCCGTTTATGGTCGTTTGGGTTGACCTTTTGGCAGGAAGCAGGGTCCAACAGGGCGAGCTGTGCGCGCACAGCCTCGAGACCGTTGCACTCCAACAATCTGTGCACCTGCTCACGAATGACGGGATTGGGGTCGGGCATCTCGTCGATGCCCTTGCAGACCGCATCGATATATTGCGGACTCCCGCCCGTCATGATCACGACAGAATGGGAAACAAAAAGCGTCTCCAGCAATTGAAGCACTTGTTGTTCAAAGATGGAGACGTTGTAATAGTCATGAATGGAAAGCGACCCGACGAAATAGTGGGGCACGCGAGCCAGATCCTGCGCCGTGGGACGAGCCGCGCCGATGCACATCTCACGGAACATCTGGCGCGAGTCGGCGGAGATGATGACGGTGTCCAATTGCTCCGCAAGGGAGATGGTGTAATCCGTCTTCCCAACCGCGGTCGGGCCCGTGACGACCAGCAGCGTGCGCGGCTTAATAGTCCTGGATTTCATTCAGGCCGCTGAAGTCATCCTCATCGTATCCGCCATCAAAGAGATCATCCTCTTCGGGATCCTGATCCTCATCGTCAAGTTCAAGGTCGTCGGGATCCGGAATGTCGGCAGCGGTGAGTTGCACGGGCAGTTCCATTGCCTTGTAAGTGCAACGCGGGAACAAGGAGGGGTCGTCGGTTTGGAGCACCTTCTGCAGCTCGATGTAGAACACCTTCGGGTTCATGAAGTCGTATTCATACATGATGTGCTGGTGCGGGTCGGAGATGAAATCCTTCAGCAAGCTTTCGCTCATCACGAAAGTCGGGATGTGCGACTTGGTGCTGTACTGGTCGTCCTCATCGTATTCGGGCTCGTCATAGACCTCGTCGTCGGAAGTGTCCATGAGGGTGATCTCCTTCTGCTTGTTCCACTTGGGGTCACAGATGGAGAAGGCCGCGAACTCGTTCCCTTTCAAGCCGATGCAGTCGTACAGCAGCTTGTGGAAGGACTCAAAGTTGTCGTTGGCGAGGATTTCCACATCGCGCACAAAATCCTCCACTTCATCGAAATAGACTCTGAACTTGTAGTAATACATAGCGTTAGATGGTTAAAGGTTATTGGAAAAGAGGGGCTGGCTACTCTTCCGCCGCAGGTTCCTCAGGCTCCTCCATGTTGTGATACACGTTGGTGACATCTTCATCCTCGTTGATTTTGTCGAGCAGGACATTCACCTCGGCGCGTTGTTCGTCAGAAAGGCTCTTCAACTCCTTGGGAATACGGTCGAGTTTGAAGCTCTTGATTTCCATACTGTTGTCTTCCAAATATTTTTGGATGGGACCAAAAGCCGTAAAGTCGGCCATCACAATGATCTCTTCATCGTCCGCATCGATTTCGGCGTCAAAATCCATCATGGAGAGTTCAAACTCCTCAATGTCGATTTCGGGAGTGCGGGCCACAGTGAAGATACATTTGTGGTCAAAGAGGAAGTCGAGCATACCGGAAGTGCCGAGGGATCCGCCAAACTTGTTGAAATAGCTGCGGATATTGGCCACCGTGCGCTGGTTGTTGTCGGTGGCGGCCTCGATCATGATAGCGATGCCGTGCGGGCCACGTCCTTCATAGACCATCTCTTTATAGTCCGACTGGTCTTTCTCAAAAGCACGCTTGATGGCGCGATCGATGTTGTCCTTGGGCATATTCTCATTTCTGGCCGTCTGGATAAGCAGACGGAGCTTGGAGTTCTGGGCGGGATCGGGGCCTCCGGCCTTGGCTGCCATGGTGATTTCCTTGCCGATACGAGTGAACGTGCGGGCCAAATATGCGTTACGTTTGAAAATTCTTGCCTTTCTATATTCAAAAGCTCTTCCCATAGTGTGAGTGTTTTTAGATTAGGGTTAAAGGTTACATTGTTCACGAGGTCGCAAAGTTGAATCCCCTTCGCACCACCTCGTCAATCGGCGGCAAAAATACAAAAAAATAAAGTAATCAGAAAACCAAAAATCAAAATCGAATGACGATGGCGTGTTTTTTTCAGTCATCAAACATCATGACAGTCCAACCACGCGAAAACATCGAGAATATTAAACAAAAAAAGCGCATCGACCATTTTTTTTTGTATGTTTGCGGTTTTGTTTTACAGTATGAGAAACATGAAAAAGAGAACTCCTCTGTTAACCATAATAATAATGTTGTGGGCAACCGTTGCGGTCGCGCAGCCGGGGCCAGCGACATACAACCTTGACAGCCTGTATGCGGCAATGCCCACCTTGGAGGCCTTGGACGCAACCTCGCTCAGCAATGTGCCGAGACTGAAGCTGTCGCAAGCCGAGCGCGACATTCCGCTGCCTGTGCGCGTCAACAACGCCGAGCGTCCATGGATGCCCCCCATCTTCTACCAGGCCGCCTTGGAGTGCGGACAAGCCAGCAGCATCTGCTACACCCTGAGTTACGAGCTTGCCCGCCGACGCAACCAGACCTGTGCATGGAGCCTTGACTACCAATATCCGTCGCACTTTGCCTGGAACTTCTGCAATGAGGGGCACAGTCGCGGCGTGGCTTTCATGGAGTCGTGGAACGTCATCCGCACCGCCGGCACACCCAACGTCACAGAGTGGGGCGGCTGGTACAGCTTCGGCGGCGCCTCCCGCTGGATCAGCGGCTACGAAACCTACCACAGTGCCATGAAGAACCGCATCTCCGAGATGTACGCCATCCCCATCGACGACGAGGAGGGGCTGCTCACGCTCAAGCACTGGCTCAACGACCACCTCGCGGGTGAGACCTCAGGCGGCCTGGCCAACTTCTACTGCACCTACCTCGGCAACGACCACCTGTCGGTCATCCCACCGGGCAATCCCAGTGCCGGCAAGCACCTGCTCCCGCAGTTCACCTCCAACGTGAACCACGCCAAGACCATCGTCGGCTACGACGACGAGGTGCGCTGGGACTACAACGGCGACGGCCTGTACACCAACGACATCGACATCAACGGCGACGGCGTGGTGAACATGAAGGACTGGGAAATCGGGGCGGTCATTTTCTGCAACACCTTCGGCACACAGTTCGGCGACAACGGCTACTGCTACTTGCCCTATTGCAAGCTGGCAACGCTGCCCGCGGAGGGCGGCATCTGGAACAAGTGCGTCTATGTGGTGCAAGCCAAGGACGAGGTCTTCCCGCAAGTCACCTACAAGGCCACCATCCGACACAACTCCCGCGACAAAATCAAGCTCACCGCCGGCATTGCGAACAACACCAACGCCACGCAACCCGAACACACCCTCGACTTTTTCGTGTTCAACCATCAAGGCGGCGACCTCTACATGCAAGGCGACAACGAAGTGGAGGAGGGCAAGACCCTGGAGCTGGGACTCGACATCAGCCCGTTGCTCAACCATGCCGTCCCGAACACGCCCTGCAAGTTCTTCCTTATGGTCACGGAGAACGACCCCGACCATGTGGGCGAAGGTGCCATCGTGAACTTCAGCCTGATGGACTACACCTCCGGCAGCGAGGTGGAGCAGGCTTGTTCCAGCACCAATGTCGCCATCGCCGACAACTCGACCACCACGCTCTCTGTGGTTCGCGCCATCAACTTTACCAAACCTGAAATCCAAGACACTATTCTGCCCTCCATGGAGGCCTTTGTGCCCTACACACACGCCCTCACCGCCACAAACGGCAAGCCCCCCTACCGCTGGGAGGTGAGCCACCAATTCGAGCTCGAGGAGACCGGCACACCCTACCCCACTGAACCGGGACAAACTATAAACCTCTCCAACAGCGGCTCCGGCTACGCCATCGTCAACCTGCCGTTCGACTTCCCCTACTTCGGTGACGACTATGACCAGATTGTCGTTTATGCCGATGGCTATATCGCCTTCCACCACCAACCCGCCAACTGGCCATTCCTGCAATATTCCGACCTGCAGACCATGGCCATCCGCGCCATCTGCCCCTTCAAGGCGGACCTTTCGAACTGCGTTGTGCAGAAAATTGCAGGCAGCGAATTCATCACCTTAGTCTATACGGGACGGATGGCGGGCCAGAACTCCTCATCGCTTCATTTCGCCGTCACGTTGCACGCTTCGGGTGAAATCGTGTTCCAATACGGGGATATGACCTTCAACGGCAACAGTTTCTGGTCGGCATTGGTGCGTGGTGACCAGAAGAGCATCCAACACACGCCTGTCTCCGGACAGGGTGCCGCCAACATCGCGCACCGCAGCTTCTCGATGACGCCCAGCATCCTCCCCGACTGCCTGACCCTCTCCTCCTCCGGCATCCTGGCAGGCAAGTCCGAACGTGCCTTCGACGATGTGAGTTTTTCTGTCACCTGTTACGACAACAACGATGTGGAGACCACCCGGAAAGTCCACATCTCCAGCCTGTACACATCGCGACTTTTGATGTCGAACCTCAAAATCAACGGAAGTGAAACGCCCAATCTCTTTGTGGGTGACACGCTGCTTTTCACCGTCTCCGTCCTCAACACCGACACGATGCCCTATTCTAACGGCACCCTGTATATGCGAAGCACAGACCCCTTCGTCTCGTTCATCGACAGTACCGAGTACTTCGGCTACATCGGGCCGGGCAACGAGTACACGCTCAACAATTGTGTGAAAGGTGTCGTCAAGAGAGGCATTCCGGACGGACATGAGATTCCCTTCTCCATCGAGATCGCCAACAACATCGCCTCCGTCACGTCCATGCGCTCCTTCGCCGTCCACAACTACGACTTCTCCCTCCTGCACTATGCCATTCTGAACCACGGCAACAACACCGGCATACTGCATCCCATCGAGTTGGACACGCTTTTGGTAACGTTGCGCAACAACAAAGGTGAAATCCACGACGTGGAACTGCGATTACGGAGCACACTTCCCGAAGTGGAGGTCCCCGTCGCGGCAAAGCACTTCGACACCATCGCCAACGAGGCGACTTTCGCGCTGCCCGCCATCCTCTACATCACTCCGAGCTTCATAACGGGCACCACTTTCAACACATACGTGGACATCTACGTCCATGGCGTGTTGGTGGACACCAAGACCGTCACTGTCATTGGCGAGACCGTCTGTTTCGATTTCGAGGACGGAGCCGTGCCGGCGCAACTCACGGGCGGCGTGTCGCAGGCCGACTGGGTCATCGACCTCACGGAGGCGCACTCGGGCATGGGCAGTCTGCGCAGCGGCGCCATCGGCCACAACGACACCAGCACCGTGCAGATCGCCTTCAACTCCGTGCAGGGCGAGCATCTGATGTTCGCCTTCAGCACCTCCACGGAGAACAAGTACGACTGGCTCTATTTCTTCATCGACGACGTGCAGCAAGGCCGCTGGGCGGGTGAACACGCGTGGACCCAAGTACACTATCCCGTGGCCCCGGGCAGCCACGTCGCCACCTGGAAATACATCAAGGACTACAGCACCAACAGCAATAGCGACTGTGTGTGGATTGACGACATCTGCTTTGCAGAGTTCGACAATCCCGACTTTGCGTTGGAGGTTCATCCCGAAGCCGTGGAGGTCACGATGGGCGTTTCTGCCAATGTGATCGACAGCGCCCTCGTCACTTTGGAGAGCACTTTCAGCGGCATCGTCTTGTTCAACAATATGTTGGAAGACGAAGACGGGCAAACGCCGACCTGGGTATCCTGTGCACCGGGCAACGACTACATTGACGCCAACAGACAGCGGCAGGTCGTCCTGCATTTCAACAGCTACGGTTGTGCGGAGGAGGACCACCACGCCACCCTGCGCATCCGCCACACTGGCGGCGAGCAGTTAGTGCCCGTCACGATGCACGTCAGCAGTGTGGGCATCCCGACCGTGGAATCCCCCGCTCACATCAGAGTCTATCCCAACCCCACCAGCGGCAGTGTTTTTGTACAACACGAAAGCGCCCTTATCGAGAGAGTGACCGTCACAGACCTTTACGGCCGGACGGTGGCGGCTGTTCCGGTGAACGACTATACAGGCGCCATAGACCTATCCTCGCTGCCCAATGGACTATATCTGCTACGCATAGAACAGGTGGACGGCACCCACATAATGCACAAAATCATAAAGGAGTGACACTGTAACAAAACGCAACAAAGACGCATCTATTGGGAGCAACCCTTAAATTCCTTTCCTTATGAAAAAGTGCATTCTGATACTGGCAATCCTCTCCTTGATATGGGCAGCCCATATTGGAGGGCTTCGTGCGCAAGATTCGCCCGGGCTCGAAGCGATGTCCGCACAGGCAACATATTTGGACAGTCTGTATGCCCAAATGCCCGCCTTGGAACTCAACAACCCGGCATTTGCCAATGTAAAACGGCTGAAACTGTCGGAGACGGAGCGGAACATACCTCTACCCTCCTATGTAAACAACAGCCTGCAACCATGGATGATTCCAGTCTTCTATCAAAGCGCATTGGAATGTGGACAAGCCAGCACCATTTGCTACACCTTGAGTTATGAGCTGATGCGCAAACGTGAACATGCGTATGCCGTCGGAGGACTCAACTACGCATACCCCTCCCATTTTGCCTGGAACTTCTGCAACAAAGGGACCAATGAAGGTGTAAGTTTCTTGGACTCCTGGGAGGTTATCCGTACGGCGGGCACACCCAACGTGATGGAATGGGGCGGATGGTACAGTACGGGAGGGGGAGAACGTTGGATCAGCGGCTACGAGACCTATCACAGCGCCATGAAAAACCGCATTTCCGAGATGTATGCCATCCCCATTGATGACGAAGACGGCCTATTGACACTCAAGCATTGGCTCAACGACCATCTGGCCGGAGAAAGCAGCGGCGGATTAGCCAATTTCTATTGCTCCTACACAACTAACGTCTATACCATTCCTTCAAACTCGCCAGAAGCCGGAAAACATATAATCTATCATTTCAGCGGTTATGTAAACCATTCCATGACCATTGTCGGCTACAACGACGATGTACGCTGGGATTACAACAATGACGGCCAGTACACCAACAACTTGGATATCACTGGCGACGGCATCGTGGACCTTAAGGACTGGGAAATCGGAGCCGTCATCGTCTGCAACACCTACGGGGAGAACTTTGGTGACAACGGTTTCTGTTACATTCCCTATTGCAAGTTGGCCTCCCTGCACTCAGAGGGCGGCATCTGGAACAAGTGCGTCTATGTGGTGCAAGTCAGGGACGAGGTTTTCCCACAGATCACCTTCAAGGCCACCATCACCCACCCTTGCCGCGAGATGCTCAAACTCACGGCGGGAGTAGCCAACGACACCAACGCTACACGTCCTGTGAAAACACTGGACTTCAACGTTTTCAACCGACAAGGAGGCTGTAGATATATGCAGGGAGGCATTACCGTGGAATCCAACAAGACCCTTGAACTGGGACTTGATGTCAGCCCCTTACTCAACTATGTGGAGCCCGGACAGCCCTGCAAATTCTTCCTGATTGCCTCCTCCATTTCCGATATGTACCATACCAGCGAAGGTGTCGTGCAAAATTTCAGTCTGATGGACTATACCTCCGGGACGGAAGTCGAGCAAGCATGCCCATCCACCAATGTTACCCTTATGCCGGGAGACACCCTTTGGTTGTCAGTGGTTCGAGCCATTAATTTCTCCAAACCCGTCATCCAAAACACACTACTCCCCGACATGGAAGTGGACTCCAACTACCAACAGACACTCCATGCCACAGGGGGAAAACCACCATACCACTGGGAATTGAACAGAAAATACAAGATAGAAGAAATCAATGTCCCCTTCCCCACTGAATCGGGCCAAGACGTTCCGCTTTCAAACGCTAACAATGGTTACGCCACTGTCGAACTGCCGTTTACCTTCCCATGCTACGGTGATGAATACAACAGAATCGTGGTCTATGCCGACGGCTACATCACCTTCCACCACCAATCCGGTGACTGGCCTTTCCTGTCCACCATCAATTCGCAAGGCCCGGCTATGCAGGAAATGGCCATTCGTGCCATCTGCCCATTCAAGGCGAATCTCACGAATTGCACGGTACGCAAGATTGTCGGGAGCGACAATCTCACTTTGGTATTCCACGCCGAAATCAACGGCACTGTCCAAAATGTCAACTTCGCCGTCCGTTTAGACTCAACAGGGATCATAGATTTCATATATGGTAACATGGTCTTTCAGGGCAACAGTTTCTGGTCTGCGTTGGTGCGGGGCGATAACCAACTCATCCAACACACGCCTGTATCCGGGCATTTTGCCGCCGACATCAACCATCGCAGCTATCGTTTCACCCCCACCACCCTGCCCGAGGGGCTCACCCTTTCTCCGGATGGCATCCTGTCCGGGAAAGTTGACTACACCTTCGAAGACACCACCTTCGCCGTCACCTGCTACGACAACAACGACGTGCAAGCCACCCAGGACATACATCTCTCCTGTCGTGCCGTCTCCCGCGTGCTGCTATCCGACATTAGCGTGAACGGCAAATCAGACCCGTACATTTATGCCGGCGACACACTGTTTTTCGACATATCCTTGCTCAATGCTGACACCATTCCCTACCATAACAGCACCATCCTCGTCCAAAGTGACGACCCCTTTGTGACATTCCTCGACAGCATAGAATCCCTTGGGGACATCGTGCCCGGCGAGCCCCGTACATTCAGTCACTGCGCCGCCTGCATCGTGCATCGCAACATACCCGACAACCATCTGATTCCCTTCTCCATCCATCTCAACAACCATACTTCAGCGGCGAACATTTCCCGCACCTACACAGCCCACCGATACGACATCGCACTGTTGCAGCACGCCTTCCTGTCCGCCAACGACATCATCCCCCATCCAGACGAGACCGACACCCTTGTGTTCACGTTGCAGAACAACAAGGCGCCCATATATGACGTGGACTTCTATCTGCACACCCCGCAGACGCACGTGAACCTATCCGCATCCCATTGGCATTTCGACACCATCACCTATCTTCCCTTCTCTATCTCATCCCTACTTGACCTGTCCTCCGCCTTCGTGGACGGCACCACCTTCAATGTACATTTGGACATTTACGTCAAGGGAATGTTTCTGGAAACCAAGACCATCACCCTCACAAGCGAAAAGTTCTGCTTTGATTTTGAGGACGGCTTGATATCTGCGCCATTCCACGGCGACGGCATCCATTTGAATTGGAACATCGACAGCATCGACCACTATGGCACCCACTGTTCAACTCGCCTATGCTGTGGTCAGCTCAATGATTTCGACACCGCGACACTCCAAATGGATGTGCATATCTTACAGAGCGCGCAGTTGTCATTTAGTCTTTGGAAAACATTATTTCACAACATAGACTTTTGCTATATTTACATTGACGATATACTACAAAGCATTTGGACAGATACCTCCTGGGGTGACAGCATCCAAGTGCGACTTAACATCCCTGCGGGTGACCATACCATCACATGGAATGTCGTGAAAGGAAATTTCGGCAACGTAAATGAAGTCAATCACAGAGTTTGGATTGACAACATCTGTCTCACGGAATTCAACGACGACAATTTCGACCTGGACATTCTGCCCGACAGCATCGAGGTTTCGTTAGGGGTAACCGCTGGCACGACTGACAGCGTCCTCGTCAATTTGGAGAGTCACTTCAACGGCATTGTCCTGTTCAACAACGTGTTGGAAGACGAAGACGGAAACGCGCCCCACTGGGTCTCCTGTGCGCCGGGCAACGACTTCATCGATGCGAACGGACAGCGGCAGGTCGTCCTGCACTTCAACAGCTACGGCTGTGCGGAGGAGGACCACCACGCCACCCTGCGCATCCGCCATACCGGCGGCGAGCAGCTGGTGCCCGTCACGATGCACGTCAGCAGCGTGGGCATCCCGACCGTGGAATCCCCCGCCCACATCAGAGTCTATCCCAACCCCACAAGCGGCAGTGTTTTTGTACAACACGAAAGCGCCCTTATCGAGAGAGTGACCGTCACGGACCTTTACGGCCGCACGGTGGCGACTGTTCCGGTGAACGACTACCAGACTAACATCGATTTGTCAAGATTGCCCTCCGGCATCTACCTGCTGAAAATCGGGATGGAAGGCGGAAGCGCCATCACGACTAAAGTTATTAAATCATTAAAATATTAAATATTAAACTATTAATAATCAACTTCTCAACTTCTTAACTTCTTAACTTCTCAACTTCTTAATTTCTTAATTTCTTAATTTCTTAGTTACTTTATCGCAATGCTCTCCTTCAAAAAACACATACTACAATATTGTCTTATACTGATAGGGTGTCTCTTCTGCACGGAGGCATCCTGGGCACAACTCGGAGGACGTTTCACGGAAAGCCTGGAGTTCGTCCTCATCACGGCCAACGGGAATGCCTCTCCCGCTCTGGAAGCGGGCGGCGAGCTCGTGTTCTCGGTGATGGTGCGCAACAACGGCACGGCGCCGTTCCAGAACTGCGAGCTGCACGTCACCACCATCGACCCCTATGTCACCTTCCACGACAGCACGGAGAGTTTCGACTATATCGCCCCGGGCAACCAATACGCGCTCAACAACTGCGCCAGCTGCCAAATCAGCCCCGACATCCCCGACGGGCGCGTCATCACCTTCGCCTTCCTGATTACCAACGACATCGAATCGGCCATTGCCTACCGCTCTTACAGGGTGCAGGCCTGCTCGCTCTCGGTGGTAGGCTACGAGATCCGCGACAACGGCAACTACAACAGCCTCGTGAATGCCGGCGAGACGGACACCCTGCTCTTCACGCTCCACAACGACGACAACCGCGTGCTCCAAAACCTGGTGTTCTCGTTGGAGTGCGACCAACCGGGCATACAGGTGGTATCCGCCCCGATGACCAAGGATTCCCTCTGGGGCGACGAGACGTTCCCTTTCCGGGCCGTCATCCGGGCCGGCTCGCCTTTTGCGGACGGCACCACCTTCGATGTCCGCATCCAAGTGACCCGGCAGGACAGTCAAGTCCCCATCGGCAGCTATATCGTCCCCATCGTGGGCGTCGCCAATTGCGAGGACTTCAGCGACGGCATCTACCCGCCGACGATGTACGGGGATTCCGTCTGGACAGACTGGTGCATCGACTCCCTGAACGCCCACAGCGGCCTGTACAGTCTGCGCAGCGGCGCCATCTCCCACAGCGACACCAGTGAGGTAAATATGCCCGTCACCGTCAACCATAGCCATTACGTCTCGTTCGCCTTCAGGACCTCGACCGAGAACAACTACGACTGGCTCTATTTCTTCATCGACGGGGTGCAAAAAGGGCGTTGGTCGGGCGCCAACGACTGGACGGAAATCTCGTTCGCCGTACAGCCGGGCACGCACACTCTGACGTGGCGATACACCAAGGACTACTCTGTGAGTACGGGCAGTGACTGCGTATGGATTGACGACATCTGCCTGAGCAACTACAACGAGGGATACCCGTCGCTTGCCATCACGCCTGACAGCATCGGGGTATCGCTGGATGAAGGCGGTTCCCCCGTTTTTACACGCACACTGCATTTCACCAATGAGTCGGACATCTACCTTATTTTCGACACCGAGCTTCAGGACGAGCAGCACAACCCCGTCGGCTGGGTGGAGGTTGCCACGCCCAACGGATCTGTCAACGCCCATCAGAGCCGCGACATCACGCTCAACTTCAACATCAACGGCTATTTCTCCGGCAGCTACAAAGCCCTGCTTCGGGTAACCGTCTCCGAGCTTGACACCGTTTACCGCATCCCGATTGTCTTGGACAACAGGGTGTCGGTGGAGGACCCGCGCCCCGCGGAGGCGCTGCCCGTGACGCTATTTCCCAACCCCACGGCAGGCACCGTCGTGGTGCGTCTTGAGACTCAACCCATCGAAAAGGTGCTCGTGACGGACGCCCTCGGCCGGATCCGGCAAAGCGTCACCGCCGACGGCTCGGAATGCCGCATCGACCTGTCGGGATTGCCGCACGGACTGTATCTCCTGCAGGTTTTCACTACTGACGGAAACAGGGTCGTTGTAAAAGCCGTTAAAGAGTAACCAACACATTTTAAGATTAATTAACGCAACAGACAAAGTAAGAGAGCAATGGTATTCAGTTCCGCCACATTCCTGTTCATTTTCCTGCCGGTAGTATTGGTACTCTACTACCTGATGCCAGCAAAAGGCCGGAATGTGTGGCTGTTGGTCGCCAGTTTGCTGTTTTATTCCTGGAGCGAGCCCCGTTTCATCGCCCTACTGCTGGTTTCCATCACCGCCGACTACTTCATTGCCCGCGCCATGGACAAGGCTGAAGGCAAAAAACGGAAAGGGTGGTTGGCGTTTTCCCTGGTGCTCAACATCGGCATTTTGGCCTATTTCAAGTATGCCAACTTCTTCATCGGGAATGTACAGCAGTTTTACAGCTGGTTGGGCTTGGTGCCGTTTGAGTGGCACAAAGTGGCATTGCCCGTAGGCATCTCGTTCGTCACCTTCCAGAAGATCTCCTACATGGTGGATGTCTATCGCCGCGACCACGAGGCGCAGCGCCGTTGGGACGTGCTTGCGCTCTATATCCTGATGTTCCCGCAGCTCATCGCCGGCCCTATCATCCGCTACAAGGAAATCGTGGCGCAATTGGCCGACCGCAGCGCACAGGACACTCCCCGGAACCGCTTCAACGGACTCTACAGATTCCTCATCGGACTCTCCAAAAAAGTGTTAATTGCCAATGTGCTGGCGCAGCAAGTGGATATCATCTTCGCCACCGCACCCGGCGAGTTGGCCGCCGGCACCGCCTGGACCGGAATGCTGGCCTACACGATGCAGATATACTTCGACTTCGCCGGCTACTCCGACATGGCGCTCGGACTGGGCCGCATGTTCGGCTTCTCGTTCCCCGAGAACTTCAACTTCCCGTACATATCGCGCAGCTTCACCGAGTTCTGGAAACGTTGGCACATCACTTTGGGCAACTGGATGAAGGACTACCTCTACATTCCGCTCGGCGGCAACCGCAAAGGGACGGCACGCACCCACCTCAACCTCGTGACCGTATTCTTCCTCTCCGGCCTTTGGCATGGCGCCGCCTGGACCTTCGCGATCTGGGGACTCTACCACGGCTTGTTCCTCGTACTCGACAAGTGGGGCTTGCGCAAACTGCTGGAAAAAGCGGGCAGGATCCCCTCCACCCTGCTCACTTTCCTTTTCGTGATGATCGGCTGGGTGATCTTCCGCGCCGACACGCTGGGCTACGCCGCCGAATATACCGGTCGCCTCTTCGCGTTTGCCTCGCCCGCCGACGGCATCCTGCTCGACACCCGCTTTGTGGCGATCCTCATCGCAGCCACATTATGCGCCTTCTCCGGCATCTTCGGCAAGATAGAGTCGGCGGTCAACGGGCTGTACGAACGCTCACTAACCACCACCCGCGCCATTGTTGTCGCCCTCGTCATGGTGGCGCTATATGTGCTCAACGGCAGCGCCTTGCTTGCCGGCGGCTTCAACCCCTTCATCTATTTCAGATTCTGACCCATGGACACACATAGACAACGACACTACCGCATCCTCTTCGCCATCCTGCTCGTCCTCATGACGCTGCTGGGCGTGTTGATGTTTGTGCCGGCCACAAGGGGCAAACCGCTCTTCGGCATACCGCCCCTCCCCGACAAAAAGAGGACTCCCATCATGCTCTATCTTGGCTCTCACGACAGGGACGAAAGGCTCGTCAAGCAGAGCGTCGGGGGGTGCAACCACGCCGTGCGGTTCTATAATGAGCTGAACTATAGACTTTTCAAATACTCGGCAGCGCCCAAGCTCATCATCGGGCAGGACGATTATTTCTATGAGAACGTCTATGTTGACGAGTATCAGGGCAAGGATTTTGCAGGAGATGATGTCATTAGAAATAATCTAATGAAATTCAAGGAGTTACAAAACTCTTTACACCATCAAGGCATAGATCTTTTATTGGTGTTCGAGCCTGGCAAGGCGCGTTGCATGCCCGAATATCTGCCGCGACGCTGCCGCAAGGGCGCACAGACCAACTACGACAGCTACACGCGCCTTGCCAAGGAGCTGGGCGTACACATGTTGGATCTGAACGCCTGGTTCCAGTCCATCATCGCTAACGAGCCCTACCCGCTCTACAGCCGCCACGGCATACACTGGACCACCTACGGGATGTGGCGCGCTGCCGACACGCTGCAACGGTTCATCGAGCAGGAATGCCACTCGACGCTGCCCTCGTTCCGCCATGTCGGCGACTCGCTCTCCACGATCAACAAAGACCTCGACTTCGACCTTGAGCCTCCGATGAACCTGTTGTCAGAGCTGCCGCACGAGAAGCTCTGCTTCCCGGTCATGGCGCCGCAGCCCGTCACGGGTTCGCGCCCACGCGCACTCGTCATCGCTGACAGCTATGTCTGGAGCCTTTGGGACCACGGCATCCTGCAGCAGTGGTTCGACCAGCCCGAGTTCTGGTACTACAACCTCTCCCTATACCCCCACATCTGGGACCCCACCGCATACTATATCGACAAGCGGACCCTGCCCGAAGTCCTGCGCAGGAAAGACGTGATTCTGCTGATGATCACCGACGCGAACCTGAAGGACTTCGGGTGGCACTGCGTGGAGGAAATACAAAAAACACTATCTTTGCTGCCTCATAAAAACACATCCGATGAATAAAGTTGTCTCCCTTTTAGGAGCTTTGTTGCTCTTCCTATCGCTTGACGGGCAAACAGTGATCACGCTGCATCTGCCTCTCCCCTGCACCGAGACCTCCATCACCCAACACCCCGCTTCTAACCCGCTTGAGTTAGACATTTTCCCCAACCCCACTAACGGCGAGCTGACACTTGTGGCGTCGGGACGAGACATTCTCGGGGACCTTCATTTAGAGATTTCCACCATACAGGGCAAGACCATGGTGACGAATCATTTCGCCTCTTCCAAGAACCAGTTCAGCAAGACACTCGACCTGAGTCACCTCGCATCGGGCGTGTATATGCTGAAGCTGACTAACAAGGAGGCCATCGTCACCAAGAAAATCATCATTCAAAAATAACGGCCATGAAGAAAGTATACATTTTTGGAATGCTGATGCTCGCCCTGACGCTGATGGGCGGGAACATCCGGGCTCAAGTGATTGAAGCATGCGCCGGTGCGGACAGTGTCAAACTCCGATTGGACAACTTCCTGTATGGGAGCGTGCAGTGGCAGCAGTCGGACGACAACATAGAATGGGAAGACATCGAATATGCCACGGATACCGTGTATGTGTTTAAGCCGGAGAGGACGCGATATTACCGAGCCATGGTATTTTATGAAAGTTGTCCTTTCGACACCTCGCAAGCCACATTGGTACGGGTGACCGCCCAAGCAGATGCCGGGCCCGACAAGATCGTGCAGACAGGATTGCCCACCTTCCTTTACGGCAACATGGAGGATGACGCGTGGGGTGAATGGACGTTTTTAGAGGGCACGGGCGGCGTGCTGTCCGACTCGACCGACAATATGCCAGTGTTCACGGGTACCGACACGCTCTACCGATTGCTCTGGACGCTGCATAATGCCTGTGGCACCACTTCTGACACGGTGGAGGTGCAGTATGTGGAAAGCGAATACTACGACGCCATTGTGGTGGTGGACACCACGGACCTCATCGTGAGCGACACCTCCGAGATGGAGGTGGGGTTCTACAAGATCGTGTTCAACACGCCCGTCCCCAACATCACCGACACCACGGTCCTGATCGGCATCAACCACGACGGCGGTTTCTTGCGGAAAGTGTACTATCACGAGTACCACGGCGACACCTGCTGGATGGTGACAAGCCCCGCCACATTTGACGATATTTTGATCAGTGGGGTAATAAACATCGAGAACTACGCCGCAATGAGCCACCACCGCGCCCCGGGACAAGGAAAAATAGTGCGCCTTGACCATATTCCAACCCGTGCGGAAATACTGAACGACTCGCTGTTTGGGAGAGGAACGGTCTATTATTATGATTTTGCAAATGAACCCAGTGTGCAAGCAAGTCAAAAAAGCATCGATTGGTTCTTTACCCTACCTCATACTGGACCTATTAGTGTTACACCCAACCTCTCTCTCACACCACATATCCATCTCAAGCCCAATTTAGATATTAGATATGTAAAAAATCTTCTTTTCACACGAATAGACATTGGAATGATCAATGCCGTAGGAACCATAGAATTTGAGCTCTCTTGTAACGCTTCCTTCAGTGTAGATGAAGATTTCACTTTATTCACCCCTTTTTTAAGCCCAATATTCTTATTGATACCAGTAGGGCCAGTATTAATACCTTTTTATAGTGAAACTGGCGTTAGAATACCTTTACAAGTATCACTATCGGCTGAAATAAGTGATATAGCCACATTAACTGTTGGGGGCGATCTCAGGTTCAACTGGTATTTGAGTCTTTCGCCTCTCAGTTTCATACCTGGTCAAGCTATTCGTTTTAAACCTCTCGGGTTCAGTCCTACTTTCAATTTTCAATTATTAGACATAGGCATTGGTCTGGAAGGCAGTGTGTTTCTTGGAGCTGAAGCTTATTTTTCCATATATAAATCAATAGCAGCCTATGTAAGTCTGGGTTGCAAATTGGTTGCTGAAAGATTCTGTTATAATCCTTTCTCCACCTTCAAAGAAAGAGAAATTTCCTGCATAGTATACCCTGAGATCCAAACAGGTATAAGAAAAGATATATTATTAGATCACGTTGGGCTGCCTGGGATTGAGGAGAGTAGTGGGAAGGGACTAAACTTTGATTTGACATTTTTATCAAAAAGGTTTTCATTACCAAGTAAAATGTCCATAGTGTCAGGCAACAACCAGCTCTACACAACAAATCCTTCCCCCTTAGCCGAGCCCCTCAAGGTCAAAGTATCCTCATTATGGCTTCCCAACTTTTTCATTCCTGTTTATTTCACTCCAATAAATGGTGGTAGCGTCAGCAATACATTTATGTATACCAATCTTTTGGGAGAAGCGCAAACAACATGGACACCTGAAAGCCCTGACAGCAAAGTAGTAGCTACCATTTTCGGCTGTGATCAAAACGTGTTACGTCAACAAACGTTCAAAACAGTCAGGGCTAGTTGTCTCAACTCCACCTTGAACCTGTCCAAGAAAAAAGTTGGCGAACAATGGACGGTGTTCGCAACAGGAGGACTTCCTCCTTACACTTATTATTTAGATGGGGTATCTTTTGGCAGCACACCGCCTGTTATCACCCCAGAGCCGGGAGTGTCCCACCATTTTGTGGTGGTGGATGCCACGTTATGCTCTGCATCCGCAGATATCAAGACTGAACCTTTTTCCTGCAACAGTTCCACTCTCTCTTTAGGATATGGCACGTCAAACATTGAAGGATTCGCCAATCCTGTGTTATTCCTGTTTGCGGAAGGCGGTGCACCACCCTATACCTATTTGTTGGACGGAGATCCCAATAGCATGGTATTCCAACCAGACCCCACCTATTATGGCCTCACACCCGGAAACCATACCGCGTATGTCAAAGACTCTCTTGGTTGTGTCAGAAGTTGTTCATTCCAAACCGATCCCGTGGAGCCCAAAGAGGTATTTGTAGTCACTATGGGAGTTGACAATGTCGGAGATCATTCTGCCAAGGCACACGCGACGCTCTACACGGAAGACCCGTCGTATGTGTTGCATCGCGGGGTCTGCTGGGATATTCAGGACAACCCGACCGTGCTGCACTCCAAACTGGATTACACCACTGCCTGCCAGCAATGCGTCTACGATTACAACATCACAGGCCTGTCCTCCAACACCACCTACTTCGTCAGGGCATACGCCATCACACCTAACGATACCATTTACGGCAATAGTACACACTTCCTAACAACTGCGCCCTACCTGCCAAATGTCACCTCCAACGTCTCAAACATTTTCTATACATCAGCAAGGGCTAGCGGAGAGGTCCTATCGGACGGCGGTTCTCCCGTCACCGCACGCGGAATCTGCTGGGGGACGACACTGAACCCGTCTTCCGGGTCGGTCCACACCGTCAATTGCGGCAGCGGTTTGGGCGAATTCTCCTACACACTGACAAACTTGGCTCCGGGCACCTGCTACTACGTGCGCACCTTCGCCACCAACAGTTCCGGCACCGCTTACAGCGACAGCATCAGTTTCTTTACACTGAATCCCTCCGCACCCGATGTGGAGACAGACTCCGTTTACAACGTCACTGCCTCGTCGGCCACCGCCAGCGGACGCGTGACGTACAGCAACGGCGACTCAGTGCACACAAGAGGCTTCTGCTGGAGCCTGTCGACCAACCCGACATTATCGGATGACGTTGTCGTCTGCGGCTCCGACACCGGACACTTTGACGCCGTCATCTCCGGTCTTTTGCCCGACACCACCTATTATCTCAAAGCTTTTGCCATCAACAATGTTGACACAGGATACGGTGTCATAATCTCCTTCCCGACAGACACACTTGCCCCGGACACCCTCACCCCTCCCGACACGACTGTCACCTACGGGCAGCCGTGCGACCCGCCCACCCTGACGGACTATGATGGCAACGTTTATCACGCCGTGCAAATCGGTAGCCAGTGCTGGATGCAGGAGAACCTGCGCACCACCCACTTCGCCGACGGCAACTCCATCGCTATGGGCCACACGGGGTCATCCACAACAGACGCATACCGCTATGCCCCCGAAAACGACATGAACAAGGTGCCCATCTACGGCTATCTCTACAACTGGTCGGCCCTGGTTCACGGAAGTTCCGGAAGCAGCACCAACCCGAGTGGTTTGCAGGGTATATGCCCTAACGGGTGGCATGTGCCCAGCAACGCGGAATGGAATGACCTGGCGACCTGTCTCGGCACCAACTATCCTTGCGGTGGCAACGGACAAAACATCGCCAAAGCGATGGCCTCCACCACGAACGACTGGTACACGGACAACTCCAATGCCTGCGCCGTAGGTAACAACACCGCAATCAACAACGCCTCCGGATTCACGGCCCTGCCTGCAGGCTTCTTTGCTGGAGGAAGCATGCCGAGCGAAACCGGCCCCAACGCATACTTCGCCACCTCCACTGCAGGATCAAGCTTCCTCAATTACTTCGTGACCGTACGCTATATCACCTACAGCCAATCCACGCTTCAATCCAACCAGGAGCTGAAAAGCTCAGCCTTCTCGGTGCGATGCGTACGTGACTGACATCAGAACACAATCATCAACTCATTGTCACACCTCTTTGCCCACCCCTACGCACACGATATTTCCTGAATATCCGATTGCATCATTATATAATCAAAAAAACGAACGCTTTTTTTTGTATCTTTGCACGCCTTTTTTTGGGCGTTTTGTTTTTAATCCAAAGCACTAATACTATGATAAATATCACACTGCCTGACGGCTCGGCAAAACAGTTTGAGCCCGGTGTTACCCCCTACCAAGTGGCACTCGCCATCAGCGAAGGCTTGGCCCGCAACGTCTTGGTGGCCAAAGTGAACGACCAACTGGTAGAACTCGACAAACCCATCAACGAGGATGCCACCCTCACCCTCTACACCTGGAACGACCGCGAAGGCAAGGACACCTTCTGGCATAGTTCCGCCCACTTGATGGCCGCCGCCATCGAGTCGCTCTATCCCGGTGTCAAGTTCGGTATCGGACCCCATATCGAGACCGGCTTCTACTACGACATCGACTTTATGGACTATAACATCTCTTCTGACGATTTCCCGAAAATCGAGGAGAAGATGAAGGAGTTGGCCTCCCAGAAGATCCAGTTCGTGCGCCGCGAGGTGTCCAAGGCCGAGGCTCTCGACTATTTCACCAAGAAAGGCGACGAGTACAAGCTGGAACTCATCGACGGTTTGGAAGACGGACAGATCTCCTTCTACGAGAGCGGTCCCTTCACCGACCTCTGCCGCGGTCCGCACTTGCACGACACCTCCGCCATCAAGGCCATCAAGCTGCTCAAGACGGCCGGTGCTTACTGGCGCGGCGACGAGAAGCGCAAACAGCTGACCCGTATCTACGCCGTCACCTTCCCGAAGAAGAAGGAACTCGACGAGTACTTGGCTCTCCTTGAAGAAGCCGCCAAGCGCGACCACCGCAAACTGGGTCGTGAGATGGAATTGTTCACCTTCTCTCCGCTCGTGGGCCAGGGTCTGCCGTTGTGGCTGCCGAAGGGTGCCGCCCTCCGCGACCGTCTGGAGCAGTTCCTCCGCAAAGTTCAGAAAAAGTATGGTTACCAGCAGGTTATCACCCCGCATATCGGCAATGTAAACCTCTACAAGACCTCCGGTCACTATGCCAAATATGGTGCGGACTCCTTCCGTCCCATC
The DNA here is from genome assembly GCA_947167635.1 of uncultured Bacteroidales bacterium. GTDB lineage: Bacteria > Bacteroidota > Bacteroidia > Bacteroidales > WCHB1-69 > F23-D06. The sequence goes on from CAMVIT010000019.1 coordinate 36,174, forward strand.
ACCACCCCGCAGGAGGGCGAGGAGTTCTTCCTCAAGCCGATGAACTGCCCGCACCACTGCCAGATCTACGCCGCTCGTCCGCGCTCCTACAAAGAGTTGCCTCTCCGTCTCGCGGAGTTCGGAACCGTCTATCGCTACGAGCAGAGCGGTGAATTGCACGGATTGACCAGGGTTAGAGGCTTCACGCAGGACGATGCCCACCTCTTCTGCACCTCCGACCAGATCAAGGAGGAGTTCTGCAAGGTCATCGACATCATCCTCTACATCTTCAAGACTCTGAAGTTCGAGAACTATAAGGCTCAAGTTTCCTTGCGCGACCCGAACAACAAAGAGAAGTACATCGGCACAGACGAGAACTGGGAGAAGGCACAGCGCGCTATCATCGAGGCAGCTGCCGAAAAGGGCCTCAACACCATCGAGGTGGAGGGCGAGGCCGCCTTCTACGGCCCGAAGCTCGACTTTATGGTGAAGGACGCCATCGGTCGCGAGTGGCAGCTGGGTACGGTCCAAGTGGACTACAACCTGCCCGAGCGTTTCGGTCTGGAATACACCTATGCTGACGGCCAGAAGAAGCGTCCGGTGATGATCCACCGCGCCCCGTTCGGCTCTATGGAGCGTTTCGTGGCAGTCTTGTTGGAGCACACCGGCGGCAACTTCCCGTTGTGGCTCACCTCCGACCAGGTTGTCATCCTGCCCATCAGCGAGAAGTATATGGACTACGCGCAGAAGGTGCGCGCCGCTTTGGACGAGCAGGACATCCGCTGCTACATCGACGAGCGCAGCGAGAAGACCGGCCGCAAGATCCGCGACGCCGAAACCGCCAAGATTCCCTATATGCTCATCGTGGGCGAAAATGAGGAGAAGGACGGCACCGTCAGCGTGCGCCGCCACGGCAATCTCAACGACGGTACGATGCCGCTCGGCGATTTCGTGAAACTCATCAACGAGGCCATTAAGGCGGAGTTGGAAAATTAAAAATCCAATAACCAATAATTTAAAATTCAAATTATGAAAAAGATAATAACATTGTTTGTTGCGCTGATAGTCAGTGCGCTGTTGTTTTCCTCCTGCCACAAGGAGGGCCAATATCTTCCTAAAAAGAAGATTGTAAGAATTGAACGTTCATCTTCAGAAGGCTTCTCCGAAATAGAGGACTGGGTTTGGAACGGAAAGCTGCTGTCTAATATTACAATCAAGACAGACGGTGGTGATTTAATTAATGAGTCAACGTTCAAATACACTTCCGACAAGCGTGTTGAATCGATACGAGTCAATTTCGTTGACTTTGTTGATAATTATGTGTTCACATACGATGGCAAAGACCTCGTTAAGATCTCCTGTCAGGAGGAAGGTTCCGACGATGTGGACGTTTATACGTTCAAGAAAGTGGATGATCATGTGGTGGAAATCACGCTGGCTCCCGTCGAAACGAAATCCCTTGACAAATTCAACGTACTTAGATTCATCCTCCCAACGGAAGTGGCCGACCAGATCAAACCTTCTGAAGCCAAAGCCACCACAACGTACAGACTCACTTGGGAAGGTGACAATGTCACGCAAATGGATGTTCTGTCAAATGGTGTTTCGGCGATGAAAACCACTTGGAAATACGACGATAAGATCAATCCTTTCAACGGGCTTTACTCCGACGCTTCCCTTAGGTCAAAGGATATGCTCTATTCCGCCAATAACATCATCGGAGAGAGCATAGCACTTCAGATTATGGGGATGGAGACCATCACGAACAAAGACTTTGAATACACCTATGATGGCAAATATCCTGTCGAACGCACTTGGATTTCTGATGGTTTGTTGCATCAGATAAAACATACTGAGAAATTTTACTATAAATAATATATGATAATGCATCATTTGCCTGCGGTGTGAGAATCTTGTCACAACCACATCGGGAGACTTGTTTTTCCCGCCGCGTTCAATATGAGCACCTCTATGACCGTCTGCCTTTCCGCGGACGGTCTTTTTTTTGTTTCTTGTGGTGCTCAACCACGGGCGCATCGTGGAAGTGGGTACACACGAGCAACTGACCCCTTGCACGGGGAGTACTTCGAATTGGTGAAAAATCAGTTGGAAATGGGGAGTTGAAAATTAGGAATGAGTAATGAGGGATTGACATGAAATTGCAAGAGACCTATACTTTAGATGACAGTTTCCTTGGCTTGATCCTTTTTAACAGTCTTTTCTTCGGCAACAGCCCCCTCCTTTTGTATAGTTTCTGTACCTTCTATTTCCTGTTTTGGCTCGACCACATCGTAACCGCCATTTCTTTTGCTGCCAGAGTGTTCGATGAGTCCTTGCTTTTTGAGTACGGAAATGCAACGCTCGACAGTACTCAGCGGGATGGCTGTTCCTGCGATAATTCCACCCGTATTGCAATTCGGGTGACTTTCTATGAAGGAAAGCACCATTTTGACTTTCTCGTCCGAAGGCGTTACCGGTTTCCGCTTGGCTTTTCGTCGGGCTGGTCTCTTTGGGATTCTCTCCCCGGCAACAACCTCTCCATTATACCTCTGAATACCTTCTGTCACCTTTTTTGAAATCTCTTTTTGAGTCTTGGGTTCCAAATGGAATACAGTGGGCTCTTTTTCCCAAGACATTTTTTTCATAATCACCATGTTGTCCTTACACTCTTGGATGTAACGGAACGGCACCAACACATTGGTTGTGATACGGATGAAATCTTTATTGCCGAATAGTTGTTCAAGATGCTTCATGGATCCAAGCCGGGAATAACATATATTTTGCACCATATAGACATCGGTGCTGTTTCGCTGCTGGTAACAATAGAAAATGTCGTCAATGCTGACCAGATACAACTTGTTCTTCTTGTCCTTCTTGCCCGTGACATCAAACATTCGGACTGTTTGGTAAACGACCTTGACCTCTTTCTCCAAGGACTGTTGGAAATGCTTCCTTTCCCTGAGCAAAAAAGGGAAGAAATTCATGGCAAGATTACGCCCGATGATAAAAAACAGCATCATTGAGAAGAAACTGAAGTGACCGATATATTGGATTACTTGGGCGTTACACGACACAATGCCATTGTATGCAATGGCCAGATCGATAAATCCCATGATCACAGCCATAACCACTATCGCCAACCAGTAAATAAGCGGACTGTTGTGATGGATTTTAGGATACAACAGAAAGTAATTGGCGTACAATGACCCTAACAACAGTGAACCAGCGAGTATTTCCTTGAAATAGCTGCCTGAAAAAGGGCGCAGATAAGAGTTGCGGGCAAAAAGCCAAAGCATCACGCCGCAGAACAGAACATTCAGCAGAATAGTTATTGCGGTTTTCTTGCGTTTCATATCGGTTTTATTATTGAAAACGGCGGCAAAGATACCCATTTTTTCGATAAAAGAAGCCAAAATTATGCAACCCCTCGCACACAAAAGCGCTTATTCCCTCATGAAAACGAACGAAGCGAGGGGATTATAAAATATATAATACATTATGTATTAGTATATTACCAACCCCTAAAGGGATTAGGGTTCATATTTTAGTTGCGAGGGGTTCACATTCGTGGGATGAGGGGATTGGTGGTATTTGAACAGATTGTATTTTTGCCATCGAAAAAAAACGAATTAACATCAAAATCAAAGCGCAATGAAAAAAGTATTGACATTGACACTGCTTGCGGCTTTGCTGCTGTACGCATGCTGATTTTCGCTTAGGTAATTTTTTGACACAGACGTTGGAAGAAATATACAATTCCCAGACTACAACAATGTTACGAGTATCCAATGATGTCGAATATAAAGCAACCTGCCGCGAATGTAATCTTAAATATATATGTGCAGGTGGATGTGCTGCAAACACATATGCACTAGAAGGGAATATTCTTAAACATCCCGAAACAATGTGTCCATACTATAAAGCAGGAGCTCTAAAACGGCTTAAAAATGTTGAGTTTTAATCGAATACTAATATTATTGATTGTGAGTACGTGTGTCTTGACATCGATTGTCAAGGCACAAACTCCTGATTCTTTATTGTGTGAAAAAGCTTTGAGATTGTTTACTGACGCACATCGTATTTGCGAGTCGGATGGGGGAGAACTTTGGGGCGAGAATCTTTGGGGACCAGTTTTGCTTGTCAGAGACTCTGATAGGTTTACATTTACCAATGAACCTAAACTATTGCCTTTTTCAATTAAAGTGAATTCACTATATTGCGGGATTTTGGATACTTCTGTATTAGTGGCTGGTTCTGCCATTCGGTTCAAGAATACGGAAGTGGCTCTTGTTCCACTGTTTTCTCTATCCGACAGTGTTATGATTCAGGTGTTCATTCATGAATTGTTCCATAGACTTCAGAATAATCACTTCGATATGGGGGAAGTGGTTTATAACAATGCGCATGTTGACACGAGAATGGGCAGGACTTTGGTTTTATGCGAATTGATAGAGCTTGCTAAGTCCATGAATTGTTCTGTCGGAGATCAGCATTCACATGTCAAGAGAGCGATTGGATTTAGGAAGTGGCGGTGGAGCCTTTTCCCTGAAAGAATCAAAGATGAATGTAGATTTGAATTTCAGGAAGGTCTCGCATTATACACCCAGTATCATCTTTGTCTCCGCGACTCCCTGAAAGTCTCGAAACAGCTTTGTTTAGATGTAGAGAATTTGTTGTCAAAGACCAGTCTGTCTCGTCAATATGGGTATTATATGGGAGCCCTGTATGCATATCTTAACGATGTTAATCCTTCTTGGAGAAATCATGTGTCTCCCTCGATGAACATGGGCGAAATAACAAGCGAATTGTACGATATTGACTTTTCAGAATCGATAGACACGACGGCTCTAAAGCATACCGAATCATACCTCCGTGTAACGCAAATAGCCGATTCTCTTGAGACTACTCGAAATCTGGTTTTTGACAAAGTTACTCAGGCATTCCGAAGAAGAAGTGTCCTCTATGTTCGCACGGACAATTATCAGTTAGGGTTTAATCCTGCGTGTGTATTGGGACTGGATGAATTAGGAAACTATTATTCAGTCATAAAATTAAACGGAGATTTCGGCAGTATTTATTCTGAACACGGCTGCTTGATAGCCGACAGACTCGTTTTAATTCTCCCATCTAAAAGCATGAAAAGGATGAACGGAGAAAAATCAGGATTCTCAATAAAACTAAATATGGGCTGGCAATTAAAGAAAGGCAAGGAAGGGTATGAACTTGTCCGCTTTAAAAAATGAGTTTATACGCAAAAATTATGAGTTCCATCACTGGTGTACCGATAACCGCTGTTTTATCAAAAAATGTACCTGCGCTCTCAAAGCTGGCATCTTGCCTAACTATCACTGCATGAGGAATCTGAACAGAAAGAATGGATTGGAGGAATATTTAATTATGATTGTTGGATGACGAAATAATGAGTCGGAAGTTCCCGTTTTACCACCAGCTCGACGCCATGGATTGCGGCCCCACCTGCCTGCGGATGGTGGCCAAGAACTATGGCAAGCACTACTCGTTGGAGACGCTCCGGCAGAAGAGCTTCATCGGGCGGGAGGGGGTGAGTATGCTCGGCATCAGCACCGACGCCGAGAGCATCGGCTTCCGCACCATCGGCGTGCATATCTCGTTTGAACAGCTGGCAGAGGAGTCACCACCCTGCAGTTCACCTTCACGGGACTGTTCTTTAGCGAAACAGCGGCGTACAGCAACAATTAGGAGCAACCGCATCCTTGCGGCTGAACGAAAAGGAGAAACATGAAAAAAGCAATTCACATAAAAACCAACGCCTCTGACCTGCAACGGTTAGGGAAGAACAACTTCCTTGGGTAACGCTCCGCTATGGCGTGCAATTGACCAGTGGCGGAGTGGGAAAATAAAGGTGCCCAAGCAGGGGCATCGCATTGATGTTTAACAGACCTCATCGCGATGTTCCCTGCCGCAAAGCACCTTAGGTCGCATATATTGTGATGTTTGTCACGCAATGGCACAGGAAATCCGACGGCAAAGATACAACTTTTCCGTTACGGATGGCAGACCCGAAAGTGTCGTGCAAAGTGCCGAAATGCCCTGCGGGAAAGGGGGAATATGTTTAATAAAAAAAGAAATGGTTATGAATTTGGAAATATTGAATAAACCTCAATTTAAATTGAATTCAAAAGCAATGGGTAAATTAGTTGGCGGACAGAAAGTTGTAGAACAAACGGGGGGAGGAAGAGTTCATTATTCTGGTTCTTCGAATTGGATTGTTTTCTCGTGCGATACGATCACTTTTGCTAACGAGGCTGATCAACGGCACAATATTAGTACATCTGAGCATTGGGGTTCTGAAACGGATCCCGTGAGTTTTGAAGAATATGTGTCATCCTCACAATTGAAAGAGTCTTAACAGAAGGAGTCTATGCAGTGTAAGGTATAGTGCTCCTTCTTTTTTCTAATATTAAATTAACTCAATTATGAAACATATTGCTGTGACGATTATGGTCGCTATTGTGATAATGGGTCACACCCAGCCGTCGAATTTAAAACATTATTACTATTGGATAAATCAGGCTGAGCTTGCAATTTGTGATAGCGCATACGAAAAGGCATCGGATTGTTATGCAAGAGCTTTCGAATTTAAAGCCCCATTTTTAAGGCATGCATCGAATGCATTTGTCATAAACTGTGAGTATGTTCAAAATACAGGAAGAGCTGTTGATTGTTTCCGATATTTAGCTAGAGCAGGGGAAAAACCAGAATGGTATGTGAAAGATACTCTGAAATATATGGATGTTTGGACAATGTTATGCATCGTGTACGACACAACACGTTCCACTGTGAATCTTGATCTTCAGGAATCATTATATGAAATAATATCCTCAGACCAAGCAATCCGAAAGCAATGGTTCGAGGATGAAAAAGACCGTCAAAAGGCAATAAAAGAGACCGATTCACTCAATTTGCAGAAGATTCTTTTATTATATCAACAATATCCTATTATTAGTGATTATACAGCAGGGATGAATCCTATTCTTGTGGCCCCCTTTGTGCATTTCGCTAGGGAATTTAGTTTTGATCCTTACGATATTCTTTTCAATGAAGTAATGAAAGGGAATATTGATGCGCAAGCCTATGTGCTGTTGGAAGATGAGTGTCGTTGCGACTTGCTGAACCAGAAACGGGGTATAAAACAAACCACATTGTATGGAACCAATACCACATGTTTTTTTGTGGTGGACTCCGTTGGATTCATTGTTGCTCCGCCTGATCTCCAGAAAGTGAACCAAGCACGAGAAGAAATTCTATTATCAGAGACATGGGAGGATTTTGCAAAAAAATGTAGATGTCGCTATATTGATGAAACGGATTTTGTGTTTTTTCCTTTGAAATATGTATATTATTTGCCTGAAGATGCTTTCAGGGTTGTCAAAGAAACCAAAGAGAAAATCGACAACGGTGCCATAAAAGGCGAATATTATGTTTTACCAAAAGAATTGAGATGAAAAAAGCAATGAATATTATGGCATTAATTATCCTTTCACTACATGGCTTTTCGCAAAACGATAGCATAGTGGTTCGCGTTAGAAACGTTGATGTTGTGATGATGAAAGTGGAGGGAGGAACTTATCAGCGAGGATGCACCTATGATGAAGATTGCCATGGTTGTTGTCTTAAACAAGTGAGAGGAGAACATTCTGTTACTGTAGAATCCTTTTATATGGCGAAGATAGAAGTGACGCAAGAATTGTATCTTGCGGTAATGGGGGAAAACCCATCTTGGTTTAAACCAGATAGTGCAATTACACGTTACTTAAAGCGTCCTGTTGAATCAATCAGCTGGTATGACGCACAAGATTTTATAGACACTTTAAATGCCATTACAGGATTGTATTTCCGATTGCCGACCGAGGCGGAGTGGGAATACGCTGCTCGCGGAGGATGCCACGATGACCCTTTTGTTTTTGCTGGCAGTAATGATGTGGATGAGATTACGTGGTATCATTACGATGACCCTAACATTCTGAATGTATGCCATACATGGACAATGCCTTCAGGAAAAAAGAAGCCTAACTCTTTAGGGTTGTATGACATGACGGGCAATGTGGCGGAATGGTGCAGCGACTGGTATAGCGACAACTATTATCAAAGGCAAAGGCGTTTTCAGGATCCCCAAGGACCAACATCAGGAGAAACGAAGGTTGTTCGGGGTGGCAGTTTTGGTGTTTTGCAACATCCATCCTTGGAGGTTCGTTATCGGCGTGGTGTTTCCCCTGAAAAGAAAGATATGCATATCGGTTTCCGTATAGTATTGGATAAAAACTAGATTCAAAAAAGTATGAGTTTATTGATATTAGGTGAAGAAGAAGATAAAAGTAGTGATATTGTTTGCGCATGGTTATGCTTTCATCATTGTGATTTTACAAGGATTAATCAGGAAATTTTTATTAATCCGATGATAGATATCCGAATGTCTATAGATGAGTGTTCGATAAAAATTTTTGTTGATAATAGGTGTTTAGATTTTTCGGAGTATAGGAAAAATAAAACAAGTCAATATTGTTGATGTTACAGAACCATACTATTGGTATTCGTTAATACAAAAAGAAGTTTCTAAGAGATACGAGCTGCGTATCTTCTATTGGCTTGGCAAAATGTACACTATGGCTATCTTCTCGCAACTCGACCCCGATAGCACACTTGATTTCCGTGAGGTTGACGTGAACGGGGCTCACCCTAACCGGATGGCCCCATATAAACTCCCAAGAATAGTACGACTGAAAATTGACAAGCTGATGAAGAAACTGAAATTGGAGAGCGGCTCCATTGATATGATTGTCACTCCTGACAATGAATATTACTTTTTAGAAGTCAATCCCGTTGGCCAGTTCAACTTCGTCAGTGAATTATGCAACTATTATATTGTTTTTTAGAAGAATAGGCAATACTGTATTTCAGACATTTACAGAAAAGGTTGATCCGCTTGATTTAAGCAATTCTTTTTTTTATTCCCTTTTTCAGCAAAATTTACAGAAGAAGTTAGAATGTAAATCTATTTACTTCAATGGTATGTTTTATACGATAGGATTCAAATCGCTTGTTGACAATATCATTGATTACCGTAATTACAATCACAATAAAGAGATGAAGATATTTCCGATGGAATTACCGAATGATATAAAATCGCGTTTAATACAGTTGTTCCATTCTTTTAATTTGAATTTTGGAGTCGTTGATATGGTAATTGATAATAACAACGATTATATTCTTTTAGAAATCAATCCTGAAGGACAATTTGACGACATCGTGGAATATGGAAATTTTCCAATTTATGAAAATATATAGTTATTTGATACAACAAAATGGATAAAATAGACAAGGAGATTGAAAAGCAACTACAAGAATCACAAAAACCTTATTTTTTGCGAAAAGTTCGTACAATTCGTATAGAATGGAATGGGGGAAAGATGGAGACCATGAGGTCACCACAAAGGTCACCACAAAGGTCACCACAA
>CAMVIT010000020.1:0-45242 GCA_947167635.1 uncultured Bacteroidales bacterium
CTTTGCGAGCGACCAGCACGACGATTCCATTTCTTTACATAACGCCGCTTGAAATGAGCGTTTTTTGCACTGTCCACATCGCTCCGTTTTGTGCCGGCACCTACTCCGGCTTCTGCATAAAGCATGTATTCCCGAAACGAATACTGAAGCGTGATGTTCTGCTCGTTGTCCGCAGAAACAATCCTGCCTGAAAAACTATTTACACCTTCACCTGTCGAATACCATTTTCCTGTTGCTTTCCGTGCTTCATTAATAACGTGATAGCCAGGGTAAATCTCCGATGGAAAAACCGTCTGCGTGATGGTATTTACCTTTAATTGTGCCAATGTCTGCCTATGAAACCTACTCACGGCTTGTTTAACTGGCTCAAATGGGTTTGCGTGTGCTTGTCTTGCCATGTTATAGTTTGTATGTTTCCCAAAAATACGCAAAGCATCAAAAACAATAGGTACAAACAACCGTACCAACCAATCCTTTGCCAACTATTATTTTTGGGGAAAAATAAAAGAAATAGCCCATGGCATCCAGCAGAATAGCAACCATAGAAATGACGTGCAACACTTCACGCGCCGTCAAACGACTAAAAGAAATGGAAACCATCGCCAATCAGGTGATGGCAGACATACAGCAAAAGACACAACGATTAAACGAACTCAGGGCAAAAGGGAACAATACCACAAAAGCGGAGCGAAGGGAGATAACAAAACTCACCAGTGACATAAGGAACCTGACCGACAAATTCGACACATACAATTCTGCTATTGCCCGCGGTCTCTCCAGCCACGTAAAACTCCGCAACGTCATGAAAGACCTCACAGGTTCCAAACTGAAAGACCTGAAGATGGCACTCCGTGAGTTGCAGAAGATGATGGGCAATGTTTCCAACGACACACCGAAGCGTGCTGAAGTCATCCGCAACTCCATCCAAAAAGTACAGGCGCAAATCACTAAACTCACCGGCGAGACAGGGAAGTTCGGTAAAACACATTCATCCGTATGGCAAACTGCCGTCAGAAATATCACGGCATACGTCGGCGTATTTGGGGCATTCAATTTCATTAAGTCAAAGATTACTGAGGTTATCCAACTTAACAACAAACTGTCCGATCAAATGGCGGATATCCGTAAAGTGTCAGGACTTGCCATGGAGGACATCAGACAACTGACAATGAACCTCTCTAAATTCGACACCAGAACTACGCTCGAGGAATTGAACAAAATCGCATACGCTGGCGCAAAACTCGGTTTCGGAAATGAGGGCATTGAGGGACTGGAACAGTTCACACGTGCTGCCAACCAGGTGAACGTGGCCCTCAAAGAGGACCTCGGAGAAGAAGCATTGACCGCGCTCTCCAAAATCACGGAGAACATGGGTCTCATCAAAAAGATGGGTGTCGAAAACGCTATGCTCGCTACTGGCTCGGCCATGTTTAAACTGGCAAGCACGTCAACGGCTGCCGCAGGACCTATCGTCGAAGTGACAAAACGTATCGTCCCTATGGCTAAATCCATGGGACTGGCAACGTATGAGGTCCTTGCACTTGCAAGTAGTGCGGACTCACTACAATTATCTCTTGAAGTTACGGGAACAGCTCTGTCTAAATTTTTTGCGGCCATGCAGACTAACCATAACTTAATCGAAGAATCACTTAGCATAACGCCGGGAACACTTGAATCATGGATTAAGCAAGGAAAGGCCATGGATGCCATTTTGCTCATTTTTGACAAAATGAAAGAAAAAGGGAATATGAGCCAGTTGCAGCCGATAGTCAAACTACTTGGTGGCGATGGAGCAAGATTAATAACCGTACTACAAGCTATGTCACAGGAAGTTGACAGAGTACGCTCGCACCTTAACGTATCAAAAGAAGCATTTATGGAAGCCACTGCAGTTACAGAGGAGTATAATATCCAACAAGACACTGCGGCTGCATTGATTGAAAGATCTAATAATCTTTGGCGTAATGCTTTCGTAAACCCAGAAGCATCAGAGTCAGTTAAAAATCTTGCACGCTCATGGTATGACTTTACAAAATCATTACTGGCAACACCTGAAGCAATGATGTCTGCTAAAGTTGGACTTGATGCTATTATCGGCTCATTAAAACTTTTAATACAATTAATTCCAGGCATTGTTGGATTTGGTCTCGTAAAACTAATAGGTGGTCTTACATCCGCATTGGGATTAGGGAAAATAGCAACTAAAGGCTTTACAGCCGCATGGAAAAATATGAGCACTGCGATGAAAGCCAACTGGATTGGACTTGCTGTAGCGGCATTAATGGAATTATATCACCAAATTAGAATTACTTCAGCGGCTACTGAAGAAGCAGAGCAAAGAACAATAACCGCAACAAAAGCCGTACAAAACGCTATTGAAAAAGCAGACCAGGAAATCCAAAATTTGTCAAGATTAAAAGCGCAAATAGATGATGTAAATATATCACAAGAGCAAAGAAACCTTCTGCTGTCCAAAATCAAATCAGACTATGATATTTATTTAAGTTATCTCGGCGTGGAAATCAATACGGTTGATGACCTTGCAAGGCACTACGACGCCCTGACAAAAGTAATGAGACAACGTTTTGCATACCAAGAAAAAGAAGAATACAAAAGAACAAAAATGGGCAGCGAAGGTAGCTCACGCATGAATAGAAGAATGGCTGGTGCCGCCCTTGCAAAAGAATTAAAAAAATTAGGATTAAACGCAGATGATCAGACACTTAAATACATTACAAAAACAGTAAAAGAGAGAACTATTGAATGGGAACGTTGGAAAGAAGAGCATCCTGGAGCAACTGCCGCACCAGAAGATATGAAACCTGTTGACTATGAAGCAAGTAGAGCCGTCGGGATTGATTGGTCTAAAAATTATAAAAGCGAAAGATATGCAAGGAGTGCCTATCACAATTTTATTAACGCTATCAGAGAAGAGACATTAGAAGAAATGGAGATTGATAACGCCTTTGCTGCTGAAATAGGCGATTTTAATATTGACAAATTCCTTCGCGAACAAGTAAAAGGCGATTTCAGATACAAACCCGACAAAGAAGCAGCAAAGGCCGCTCGCGCTGCTGCCGCTGCAGCCGCAAAAGAAGAACGTGCCGCCATCAAGAAAAAACGAGAAGACCTCCAACAGGCTAAAACAGAGGCTGGTGGAATCATATCGCTCATTCAGGAATACTACAAATACCAAGAGGAAGCCATCGAACAAATGGTGGCCGACGGAAAGATGACGCGTGAAGACGCAAACATCCTTATCGACTACGAGCAACAACAAATGAATGAGGGACTGATGCAGGCACGACTCTACATCAGCAACCAACAAAACGAGTTTGATAAATGGCGTAAGGAAAAATTCGGGGAGGGCATCGACCAGGTGAACTTCTCCGACCAAGCCACTAAGGCACGAGACGAAATCAAAAAGAAAAATGTCGAGAGCATTAGGGCTATCATACAACGGCTCAAAGGGGATGCGGATGCGGATAGTTCGTCACTGCTCGAAGAAATACGCAAAAACGCAGCGCAAAATGCCCTCGAAATACAACGCTCCAGAGCAAAGACATTTGAGGAAATACGCAAAATCCTGGAAGAGTATGACAGCATGGGCAAACTCAACGCGGGATTCGCAGAGGGATTGGCTAAACTTGGCTTCACATTCAAAAAGGAGTCTTTCTTCAACCAACAGGCGAACGAGGCTGCCGCTGCCAAAATCGCACAAAGCAAAGGACAAAACGGATTCTCGTTCGAGGAAACTAACGAACTCGGTGCTACGGTCGTGTCCGCAAGACGGACACGGCCTGAAGAAGCTATGCGCGAACAGTTCCTCAAAAGTGGCATAACTCCTTTCAAAGTGAATATCGAGAGTGACACGGAACTGGCGCAATGGCTGCATGGGTTTGTGTCGCAGATGTCACAGGATGGCAACGTAAGCCTGACAGGATGGGCAAAGGCTTTTGAACCTATCACGGAATGGATGGACAAAATATGGGGCATCGACACAAAACGCTTCAACGAACTGCAAAGCCAAATCAAAAGCCTTGTTGACGAACAAGACACGCTGGAAGCGGAAACATACGCACCTGACATCACACCAGAAAGAGAAAAGGAAATTGCCAACAGACTCGAGGCCATCGCAAAAGAACGTGAGACGGCTAACCAGGAGATGCAGAAGTTCCAAAACAAAATCGAGTCTATCGCTAATAAGTTTGAGTATTATCAGGACCTTACAAAGGACTTGCTCGACCCGGCTACGACAGAGGAAGAAAAAGAGGCTATCATCGACGAACTTAAAGACTTGCAAAATGAGTTCGGAGATAGACTTGGCAATATCAGAAATCAGGTCAGAAGTTTCTACCTCTATCTCATGGAGTATGAGCGTAACTATTACAGCGAACGGAAAAAACTTTATGAGCGAGACAAAAGAAACCAGGAAGAGAGGTTCCGCGCTTCAGGGGAAACAGACGCATACGAGCGAGACCTGAAAAACATGGAACTGATCGCTAAACTCCAAAGCGCAATGGGTGGCAACCTTACTTTCTTCCAACAAAACGGACTGGCAGATTCTATCCTCAATGACCCGGAAATCCAACGTATCAAACTACGCATGGAATGGAGACAAAAAGAATTGGAGGATGCAAAAGAACGTGGCCTTGCTCAGGAGCTTATCAACCAAAGACAAACGGAACTGCTGGAGGAATTTTCTAACCTGGCACAAAAGGTGTCGTCGGAGGTGGCAAGCCGTATCAGTAAAATCAAAGAACTCACCGAACCAATGGCTACTTTCGCCGAAGAGATGGGTATGAAAATCGGTGACGCGCTCTTCAACATGGAAAGCCAGTCGAAAAACTGGCACGAAATCGTGAAGTCTATGATTCTCTCATACAGCAAAATGACCATCAATATGGTCGCTGAAAACATCACGAAGAAAATACAAATGGCTCTCTTCTACCGACAAATGGAAGCAGCAGAGGTGCAGCACCAAACTACTATGCTGGCTATTCAACAGGCGTTCGGGGCGATGCGAGTCACAGGGGAAGCGGCTATTGGATCACAAGTCATGGCCACAAAGTCGGCAATGGATGCTGCTGAAGTCACAGAAGAGGTATCTATGGCCACTATCCTCACTTCGCTCGGCATCTCAAAAGGTGCGGCTAAAATCATTGGCTCTCTCGGGTGGTGGGGCATTCCGCTCGTCACCGTTATATCGTCGTTGCTTATCGGACTGCTTACTTCGGCGCTATCTACAGCGGGAAAAAAGACAAGCACTTCCAACGCCGACACAGCAAACCCCATCAAAACAAAATTGGTCTCCGGTATGCTGACATACGACGAAGGTAACGTCTCTTCATACGTGGGCACAGATGGTCATGTGTACAACGCCAGACGCGCCACTCTCCCGCAAGGCACGTCGCTTGTCACATCCCCCATTGCCACCACCGTCAACGGGCAGCCCTCCCTCGTCGCGGAGCGCGGCCCCGAAATCGTCATTGGCAGGCGCACCACCCGACATATCATGCTCAACGAACCAGCCCTGCTGCAGCACCTCGCCAATCTCGACCGCCACCGCACCACCGCCCGCTACCGACCATACGACGATGGGAACCTGTCTGCCTATGCTGCAACATTGTTGCAGCCCCAGCAACCCACCACCCAGCAGTCCACCACTGACGAGGAGACACGCCAGACACTCGAAGCACTCACCGCAGCCATCATCACCCTCCAGGCCCGTCTCGCCAAGCCCATCGAGGCCAAAATCAATAAATACGGAACCGGCGGCCTAATCGAAGAGGTACAGTCAGGCATGAAATTTATGAATAGATACCGTGGCTAATCTCTTCTCCACAGGCCACGGTTTCGCCGTTGTACCCCCCCCGTCCCGTTTGTCGCTGTACCACAGCGACCATAACTAAAATTTCAATTTTTAATTTTCAATCTTCAATTAAAAAATATGTTCCGACTCGACAACCTTCTTGAACATTGGGCAACCATCTACAAGCCCCTGTCACACGACCCGTCCGCAGATGCCGACCCAAAACGCAAAACATTCTACCGCATCGACCGCCTCGGAGGTGACAACACCTTCGCCCGCAACTTCAACACGGCCCCCTCCCCCTGCATGGCTTTCCCTACGGCAATCGACGCAGAGATGGGCAAGACGGCAAAGCAAATCGTCTATCACCACGGCTTCTATTTCATGGTGAAACAGTCGTCAGCCATCACAGGAAAACTCAATCACTCTGCCGACCTCGATGCCGCCGAATGCAAAGCAGAACTGGATGAACTTGCACAAGACCTGCTCGCCTGGCTTTACGCTGAGCGCAAACGTGCCAGCGACCCCGCCACCATGAAAAACTACACACAAGTGGAGCAAATCGCGCTGAAAGGTCTTGGACTGGAAGAAGCAAAATGGTGGACTGTCCCAGAACTATACAACGGCTGGTGGGTCCTCGGAATCGAGTTCGACCGCACTGAGTCACGCACCCTATGCGTAAACCCAGAGCAATACGCCCACCTCCCATAATCACGGCACCCATCCCACCACATCACAATCATCCACCGTGTCCCGTATGTTGCTGTATCACAGCAACCACCACCCCTACCCAATGAGATAATTACATAATAAATATTAGTAGCAATAGTGTAAATGTTTCAGATTTTAAAGCAACTTTTTGGTTACAAAATGATTAGATTATTTTGTTATGATTAGTTTTACAGGTTTGAATGTCGGCAACGGCTGACAAAAAAGACAGGGCATTGCGAAATACCCTGCCTTTTTTCTTTGCAATTTCAAAAACATTCCTTATCTTTGCACCGAAGAAAAACGATTGTGGGATTCTCCGAAAAGGTCTGCGTCATTCTTCTGGGCATGAGTCGTCTAATGCCTGATGGCGGTAACTCGACTTAAAACAACCAGCCGCCCGTCCCGAAGTAGGAACAAAAGATACCCCACACCCTTTGGAGAGGTCAGAGGTCGAAAGTAATCAGGCTAATATGTATGTGCATACCACGACCTGAGCCTCAGTGCACAAGGCTCAGACCCTCCATTTTCAAATTTCGGACCACCAAATGAGGGCAGAGAGTTCCCGAAAAGGCTAAGAGTGGCACTGTGGCAGAGGTAAGCACACATATTGTCGTAAGAACCTCGTTAAATAAAGTGACGACATGCTCCTGAGTAGGTAAATATCAAAGCCCGCCGCGAGAAGAGGGCGCGACTTCGCAAGAAGCCGCGCCCATATTTTTGCCCTACCAATGTGCAGCCGATTTCGGCTGCGCCTCCCCGTTCTCCGTATGCAGCGGTTCCACCGCTGCCACCTAAGAAAACAGTGCCCTGACAAACCATACCAATCCGCAAATCATCAGAAACACGAAGATGGTGCCAGTATAATAAAGGATAAGCACAAGCGTAAGCAATATCGCACCAAAGAGCAGATACCCCAAACACCCTTTCTTCTCAAACCATCTTCCGAAAGGAACGTCACGCCAAAAGTCATTGTCGGCATAGTAATAACTCTTGTTCCTCCGTCTCTGCTTGTCGGCCTCGCGCATTCCGCGCTTCACCGCCCTGTACCACCTTCGATTTGAAACATACTTTCCCATGATGCCTTATGTTTAATAATGCTGTTGACAAACAATAATACCGACAAGCAAACACCCTTGCGGTAATATTACTCTGCAAAGATAACACAAAAACACACCTATCTCCAAAAATTTCACGTATATTTTTAAAATTTATCCCATTTTATTTGCAAGATTCAATCTTTTTACTTACCTTTGCCGATGCTTACAAGATAGTAGTAGTCTACTCCGACAGGGCGACGGTTATCGCTCACACTTGGTGGTGAGCCTTTTTTATGGGCTGAAAGTATGTGCGCTGTGAGAGGCGTCACCATATACGACCGCCATCCGTAAGATTTCTTTTGCCCTTCGGAGCATGACTATCTTGTAAGCAACGGATGTGCGGTCGTTCCTTTATCAAATCGGCTGCGTAAAAAGAAAAAAACCATGACGAAAGAAGAACAAAAGCAGTGCGAGGAAACCTACTTACAGAAGGCCCTTGGCTTGCTCGGCCACCGACTGAAGGTGTTCGACGTGAAATGGTATGGCGGGCATCCCGTCGCACAAGTGGTCTATTGGGACTACAAGGTGAGCATCATCACCCGTGCCGAATTGCAGCAGCTCATGCCGGAGGTGGAGTTCGCCACCGTGAAGCGCGAGTTTTCCGATGCCGCTTTCTGTCACCAACTGTTTTTGATTATGGTGAACGTAGCCCCGTCTGTCACCATCGACGGCACCACCGCCACGATTCAGGAGCATTGCGAAAGGCTGCTCTACGACACCGACCTCTCCACTGAGTCGCTGCGTTATGACGAAAACGAAAAGGAATACAACGTAGTTCCCATCTTCAGGTGGGACGAACAATAATTCAGTTACCTCTCACAGTCACTTTCTCCCACGGGGCTGTGTGACAGGCAGCCCCTAAACAAAACAAAGTATGGCTCGCAAAACAACAATACTGGTAAGGTCGATAGACAAGAATGGGTGGCCGCTTACTCACCCCATTACTCGAAAGACAAAGGAAGAATTTGTCAGACAAGCACGTGAGATATGGGGCGACCGCTACGACTACACTGATAGCTTATATATTGGCGGGAAAGCACCTATTAAAATATATTGCCCTAAGCACGACTATGAATTTATTGTTTCAATGGCGCAAAACCACATTCTCAAAGCAAAAGGAAATTTTCAGCCCACGGGATGCCCTATATGTAGTCTTGAAAAACGATATAACGAAGACCTTAGTCCAAACTGGGAAACCGAAATAGGCAATATAAAGGAATGCGGACACTTTCAAAAATCAAAGAGGACGAAAGAAGAAAGAGCAAAAAGACAAGTCAAAGCAGCAGCGAGACAGCGTAAAACTTCAACAGGAACCTTCTTTGAAAGACTCCACGAAATGTATGGCAATCGCTATGACACATCGCTTGTTGATTACAAAGGCAGTGAAAAGCACATTACGCTCATTTGCCCTGAACATGGATTGTTTACCATTAGACCACGTACTTTAATCAACGGAGAGAAAGGGAAAGCACCGCACGGATGCTGGAAATGCGTTGGATTGCAAGACCCAAGCGAAACCCCACACTTGACCGCCAAGGAGTTTTATCGGCGTGTCGGCATCATCTACCGCAACAAAAGCATAACATTCAAAAGAAAGCGGGAAGTCTCAATGAAGACAAAAATAACAGCCATCTGCGCCAAGCACGGGGAAATAACACATACTGTGAAATGGTGGCTGTCTCATAAGGGTTGCGAGTATTGCAATGGCAGATTCTTTCCTGGCGACTGGATAAAGAATGCGAAAGCCGTCCACGGCAACAAATACGAATATGTAGGCGAAGCTCCAAAAACAAAAATGTCTCTCATTCATTACATTTGTCCTAAACATGGCCTGCAAAAGCAACGCTACGATGTGCACGTGGACCAAAAATGTGGATGCGCTTATTGTGTCGGTCGTGTGCCGAGAAGCCTTGAAGTACGCAAAGAGAATTTCTTGAAGAAAGCACATAAGAAATTCGGCAACCTATTCACCTACAACATGGACGAGTACCAAAACAACGACACACCCATCAGCATCACTTGCAGCATTCACCACTACACCTTTAAGACCACGCCAGACACGCATATCCGAAAGAACGGAGGTTGCCCTGTCTGCGCCATGTCATCAGGCGAATATGGAATCTATGTCTGGCTATCGCAAAACAAAGTGTCATTTAAGTATCAGCAGAACATACCAAACGAAAACCCAGATTTAGACTTGGCTTATCTTGCTGTTGACTTCTACATTCCGAGTCGCAACTTGTTTATTGAGTTCAACGGAGAGCAACATTACAAAGAAGTGAAATATTTCAGAAGAAACAAAGACTGGTCGCTTGAAAAGCAACAACTGCGCGACCAAACCTTACGTGACTACTGCCAGCGGCAAGGCATCCGACTGCTTGAAATCCCATTCGACCAACAAGGCGAGATTGGAGAACTATTGAAAGCGTTTATACAAAAATAGAAATTTGGAAAATTAACAAGAAAGACTTATCTTTGCGGCAAAAACAGATCTATATGAAAAAGAATATCAACATTATTGCAGATTTTACTATGCACGACAAGCCACTTGAAGATAATGAAGGTCGGGTTGGCTATTTGCGTATTTGTGACGAAGCCGCCAAACCCTCCAGCCAGTCACTTGAAACAAACAACCTTAACGAAAAAGTATATGAGTTTGATGGAAATAAGATGCCAATATCCCTGTGACACAAAAGAGTTGACTATGCAGGTGGATGTAGTTCACGGCGACTACCCTAAAAACAAAAGAGCCATCAAATGCAAGGCAATTTGGGACACTGGTGCCAGCGACACCACTATTGCAACCAATATTGTCAGAGCAATAGGCTTGCGCCGTCTCAACCTTCCACCACGCTTGACACATACAGCTAACGGCGACTATCTTTCATACGCATACGAAGCGTGCCTGTCGCTTTCTAAAGATTATCCCCCTTTTAAGATGAAGGTTTATGAAATACCTCCAAGCGACATTGATGTACTTATCGGCATGGATATTATCAGGCTTGGTAGATTTGAAATAGCACCATCAAAAGAAAAACTTGATTTGACTTTTGAGATAACGAAAAAAGAATAGCGGTTATCTACGCTATTAGTATCTATGTGCGCAAGCATCCATGCGGTTGTTTGCGCACTTTTTTGTTTTACACCATGTCAAAATAGTATCATTCTACGGTTATTTTGTGCGGTATTTGCATACTATTTTAGCAAACTAAACGGTTTATTCTCCCCTAAAAGTGCCTAAAAATAAGGCTGTTGGCATGGATTTTTTGCAATGTCAAAAAAATACTACCATCCCAGTCTAAAATGTAACATATTGAAAAATAGAGTTTTCCTATGGTGGCACTTATCCAGTACCTATATTCTGTCAAGAAAATTCACCCGCCACACTGTTGGCGGTGTTCAGTCACCTCTCCCTGGCTGGTAGGTAATATGAGGATGCCCCCTTTAAGGGGCTAACCGCCTGAAACACAGGGAGATAAAGGCGGTTTTGTAACAAAATCAAAGGAAATTCGGGTCGATGTTACATCAGCGAAAGAGGGGCGACGCGGCGGCATCTCATATAATAAGGTACGACCCCGGCGGCGCGACTGGTCTGGTCGTGGTCGTGGGTGGTGGTCGTGGGTGTGGAGCTGCAAACCCCGGCGGCGGTTCTGAGCGAACCACCAGGGCGGCGGGGCTGCTGTCATGGATGCAAAAAGACCACCGGCGGGCGGTGGTCTTGTCTGGTGGTGGGTGGTGTGGGTGTGGAATGAGAGAGGCGGCGCGGCTGTCATGGGAGCGGCGCGGCGTGTCCTCTGTCATCCTGAACGGCGGGGGCTGCCGTCTGGTCGTGGGTGTGGGTGCTGCTCTCATCCTGAAGCCCTGCGGGCGTGGTTATGCTGATCACCAGGGGAGCACCACACCGAGGGCACACGGGCACCCCGGCGGGGTTGGTGGGTGGTTCTGCTGTCTGATCATCTCTGACAAGATCAGAAACGGAAAGCCCCAGCACGGCGGCCAGCCGTTCTAATGTCGGCCAGCTGGGGGCGGTGATCATACTATTTATATTACCCGAATGGATGCCTGCACGGGCGGCGGTCTCTCTTTTCGTAAGCCCGGCGGCCTTAATTTTGCCTTCGATGATTTCGCGGATACTCATATAATATTTTTTTGGTTCATCTTTTTTCTGCAAAGTTAGCGCAAATTATTGTTTTTTGGTCATAATTTAGGCGCAAATAATTGATATTTGGTTAAAAAAGTTTAATAAATAATAGATTTTTGGTCTAAACTATTGACAAGTAACCAAAAATCTATTATCTTTGCAAACGAAAACAACAAACACCGCCGCAAAGGGACACCGGCAACCCCCTTCTAACATTCGGCTCCGTGGATGGGATGTGTAAACAGCAACGGGCAAAAAAACCAAACAAAAAAACAAAGTCAAACCAGGGGGCGGCACCCCGCCCCCACAAACAAACAAAATTATGAAAGCAACAAACAACACCCCCGCAACAGTGAACGAAAACAAAGGTTTTAACGTCAATATCAAAGACACCGTTTTTATTGGTAAATGTCAGCGTATGGACTGGAACACCGGGCGGCTGGAAGAAATCAAACCGACCGCTTTAGAGGTTGGGCAAAAAGTATTCTATAACGCCGCCTATAATGGTAATGATGGATGGTTTGTCTGCACCTCTGAACCAAACGCAAATGGCGTGCAAAAACTTGTCGAAATTGGCGGCTTACACCGTCGCAGCTCTTGGGATGTGGAGCACGAGGACCGCAGCACCGCCCAGATCTTCGGAATTGGCATGTATTACGACCCAAGCCCCGAAAGATTGACAGCCGAGGAAATAAAGAAATACGAGCACGCCGCCGCCGTGCAAACCGCATGGGATGAGCGCAAAGAGCGTAACCAGAAGGCAGCAGACGCAGCCGAGCGCGAAGAATTGCGTAAAAAATACGCTGGCATTCTTCAGCCTCTGGACGAGCTGAAAGGTTACGACGAGCGGGCAAAAGCCGAAAAAGCCAATATATTGGCATGGCTGAAATACAAGTTTAAGGGCGTGCGCTTCACAGCCCGCAAAAGTTATGGCAGTTTTACAATATCATGGAGCGACGGCCCGAGCGTGTCAGCGGTTGAAAGCGCGTGCAGCGTGTGGCATGACCACACATTTAACGAGTATGAAGATTACAACGAATACACCCCAACCCAATTTAACCGCCTCTTCGGTGGTGTTACATACAGCATCGACACCAACCGCAAAAACAGCCCCGAAGCAGTGCAAGCAGCCCGCGAAGCTCTCGCCGCCCTCTGTCCCGAACTGGCCGCCCTCATCGGCACGGGCAAAGATTACGAATTGCACGGAGACGGTCAAGAATGGTTAGACATGACCGTTAACCGCCGAGACGACGACCAGGCGCGGGCATTCTGCGAGGCTGGGAAACATCAGGCCGGCCATTGGTACCGCATTTGTCCGGATGCCGTGTTACGTGTGTATCTGGACAATCAGGACCGCACGCAGCACACCACCACGCCAACCGACCCGAAGCCCCGCAAAGCTCAGAACACCGACACCACCACCGACACCGACGAAGCCCCCGCCGACGGTCTGCAGCTGGTGGAGATTCCCGGCGGCGTGGCCGTCATCGGTGACAGCCGCACGACATACAGCAACCGCAAAGCCATAAAGGCGCACGGCGCACGATGGAACCGCGACGCGCAGCAGTGGCAAGCCACCGACCCCGAAGCCGTGGCCGCCCTCCGTGCTTGGTTTGGTATGGACGACGAACCCACACCAGACCCCGACGGCACCGACGACACCGCCGCCCCTGCTGACAACGTAACAGCAGCAGCCGACGACGACACGAAGCAAACCGCCCCGGCGGACAATTACACCACCGACACCGCCGAAAGTGCAACAGAGGCCACGGAAAGCGGCAAAAAATACGTCTTTGGCTTTGCCAAAGACGGCAAACTGAAAGAAAAATACCCGGACGCGGTTTTAATGTTCCGTTGTGGTGACTTTTACGAACTATACGAACAGGACGCACACACCGCCGCCGACCTTCTCGGCATCATCACCACCGACCGCCCCGACGGCGTGACCGTGTGCGCCTTCCCCTATCACGCATTAGACGCCTATTTGCCGCGGATCATCCGCGCCGGGCATCGTGTCGCTATCTGTGACCAGATACAAGAAGATCGCGTAACAAAGCGACTTGCAAAGCGTGGAATTACCGCCACCGTGTCAGCAGGAACCGCCCAGACCCCCACAGAGGCCGCACAAGCCGCCGAAACGGGCGCGGATGAAGGACAGGCCACCGAGGCACAACAGAGCGCACGAGACGACCGCGAAAGCGAAAGCAACGGCGGCGAGCTCTTCACTGCGCACGGCGAAACATTCAGCAGGGGCGACCGTGTGACCATTGACACCACCACCGACGGACACACCACCACGGAGGCGGGCACCCTGACAGATTACGCACGCGGCCAGGCATTGGCCGAAGTGACCACCGACGACGGGCGAACGGTTTACGGCTTCTTTGGCTCGGTGAAGCACACCACCCCCGACCCAACCCCCGGCACTGAGAATGACACCAGCGAGACGGCACACACATATTATAAGACCCAGGAAACAACACCGAATTTTGAAACGTGCGAACAAAAACCCGCCGCCGCTTTGGAGCGCGAGGAAGTGACAAACCCGATCAAGGCCGACGACATCAACACGCCGCGCGTGCTCAGGCTTTCAGACCGCCGCGACATCGTGACAGGATGCAACGACGAGCAACGCGACGAACTGGTGACCATGGGCGGCAAAGAGACCGCCGATGGCGTGACATTCAGGGCAAGCAAGCAGAACCGCGCCGCCCTGCATGTATGGCAGAACGAGCAAACGAGGAAGCAACGCGCCGCCCTCTTGGGCGAGGGTTGGCAGTGGGCAACACTGGAGCACCACGGCAAAGAGGGCGACGAGATTTGCACGACCGACGGCACACGCGGCACCGTCACCAAGAGCAGCCCCGAATCTATCTGCATAGAGTTTGAGACCGCCGACGGCCACACCTACAGCGTGGCAGGGCATTTTGTGAAGACATCCCCACGTTATATGACTTCCGAAACATCACAGAAACCACAGACAGCCGAGCAAAACGCCGCCGGCTGTTTGGAAATTGGCACACGGGTTTTGTGCAAGCATCACGGCGCATTGGGCACCGTGGCCGACTACAACACCCGCGACGGCAAACTAACATACATTGTGAGATACGACAAACCACAGAAAAAATACGACGGTAAGGAATACCACACGGGCGAATACCTCCGCGACGGCATCACCACCAACTACGACCCCGAAACCGGGCGTGAGCGTGTGGGCAGTCTTGAATATTACGACGAACTTCTAACCGCCGAGTGGTGGGGCAACGACACCCGCGACTTTGATTTTGGAAACGTGCAAATCAGCGTGGACGCACCCGAAGACCGCAGCCGCCTATATCGTGAAAAGTGGTGTGTGATCATCTACGAGGGCGACCGCGAGGCGGTCACGGAGTGGGTGCACATCCGCACACTTGCCGCGCTGCTGGCTTACTACTACGAGCACCGCACGACCGACCAGGACACCGACCAGACCCCCGCCGATGGGTCAGGTCAGGCGGCAGCAGCGGCCACGGATGAAGACACCCCACGCTATAGGGCTTCGGAAACAATACCGAATTTTGGAACGTGTGAGGGAAAACAAACTCGGCATTCCATCACGGCAAGCGAGCGGCAGGCATACGCCGACCATTACAAGCAGTAGATCAGCGAGAAGGCGGCATGTGGTTTCGTGCAGGCTTTCCAGTGGAAGACCTACCGTGTAGAGGTACACATCGACAGCAGGAACGACACGGACGACCCCGAAGAAATGACCTACCGCGTAATATGGTTTGACGATCAGAAGCCGCAAAAATAGAGGGCGGCATCACATTGGAACAGACCGCCCGCCACATAGCAGACTTTAGGTTGCTTTGCGAAATTGGCTTGTCGATTTCCGACATACTCAGCAGCGACAAATGGGAGGTGGCAGTATAGACCTCCCCACCCCCACCGGCTTTCATAATTTTGCATCGATCACCCCACCCCATAACGGTGGTGACGCGTGCGCCCTACGTCATAGGGGCATCCAGAATCACCGTGTTTTTGCTTTTATAATTTGACTTTGGCACGCCCTGGCCGTGACGGTTCGGGCGTGTTTTTTTGCTCAATTCATTTTGTTTAATCGGTTTTTTTTGTAACTTTGCAGCACCATTTCGACCACTTGTTTGACTACATGGAAATATATCTTAGACGGCTTATAGATGAGCAGGGCACCAGCATCAGCGAAATCGCCCGCAAAATGGGCGTGAGCATCCAATATATCTGCAACGTGGCACGCGGGCAGCGCGTCTCCATCAAGATATTGGAGCGTATCGCCGACATCATCGGCGTGCCGGCATGGCGGCTGCTTTGCCCTCCTGAAGATGACCCAATCACACAGTCGCGACTATTGCAAGAGCAGGAGCGTAAGCGCACAGCCACGGACGCGCCCACAGCGTCGCCCACAGGCGACGAAAGCACTACGGAGGAATGACTACCCCACCCCGCCCCATCGAGAGCCACACAGCGTGAATGTGTGGCTTTTTTTGTTTTCTCTTTTTTAGTCGCTGCAAGGCAGCGAGAAATCAAAACAAATTTCAAAACAAATTTCAAAACAAAAGGAAAACGTGTTATGATTTGTATAAGATTTGTTCAAATTTCTGTGCGAAGCACACTGAGAAACACCCTATTTTGTAAAGAAACACGAAAACTTTGCACTTTTTTGAAAAATAATTCGCAAAATCCTTGTACGGTTAATTTATTTTGTTTACCTTTGCATCAGAAATATCACTTATATGTTTAACCCGGCGGGCAACCGCCACAAAAACGAAAGGGAAAAATCATGAAAACTTACAACAACAAAAACATCAGCAAGAAGGAAATCGCCAAGGGGCTTCGCACTATGGACCCCACACAGATCTTCCGCATGTATCATCGTATTTACGGCCACATCGACCGCAAGGGTGTACACAAGTTCATCAAGAATTTTGCCACCTCCGAGCGCGTTAGACGTGCAGCCTACGGCATCGCTTACTCTACTAAGAACGCTGAGAGACGTAACGCCATCGAGTTCGAGTGCATCAAGCGGCATGGGTTCTTCCACGGTAACGATCGCAAGAACGTCATCGACATGCTGAAGCGTGAATGCGCCGACGTGGTAAGCAGCTACGCCAAGCGGCCAATGTACGGCGTATCTCACCTATATTTCTGTTCGCCTCTCTACGGCCACCAGGATTACAACAAGCGTCGCATGATTAAGATTGATGGCAATGAGCGTTTCTGTGAGTTGGTCATCAACTACGCTAACAAGTTTTTCAGCCCCGTCTATGACAAGTAGGCGGGCCGACACCCTATAATCATCACAACTAACATTATACACCATGCAAGAAATTACAAGCATCAGACAAGAAGCCATCGAGCGAAGCGCGTCATGGTGGTACTGCGACAACATCGTTTGCCACCCCGAGCAAATTGGCTTGCTACGCATGGACTTCCCGCGTGTCTTCATCCTCATACGCGACTATGCGGAGTCTTACTTCGCCAGTTTTGATGAGTTTCGGGCGCATATCGCCGAGGTGAATTTCTTCGACCCGTCCGACCGCGACACCGCCGACCTTGAAGATATTCTCACCGATGCCTGGAACTTCCTGAGCCTTCAGGAGGAGGAAGAGGAACGACAGGCAGAGCTTTACGAAGATGATGACCTAATACAGGGTGCTTCTGGAATCACAGAATTTTAATTTTCAAACATTTCAAACATTCAGAAAAAACAATTATGACAAAGATTGAATCACTCCCCCTTAATGTCGTTCTTCAATTAGTGAAAAAAGAACTGATGGACTATTGCATGACCACACATGTTTTGGTCAAATCCGTGGGTTTTGACCCTGAAACATGCGGAGCAGAAGAAGACGGCGAATGCACGCTTATGGCTAACGCCATCGTGGAGACTGAAGACGAGCGTTTCCAGGATTGCAACGGCTTGCACCCCTGGTTCCTGATATGGGACGAAAACATGTGTGAGTTCAACACCGTACAACGTTGGGACTGGGATCAAGACGAAGACGAATGACCGTCTGAACCACCACTTATCACATTTTCAACCCCGCCCGGCATCGGGCACAAAAACACAACATCATGGAATATAACAAGAGTTACGCCAGGGAACTGCGCACAGGCCGCAGGCTGGCACAGTGGGCAGACCGCCACCAGAACATCATCAACATCGCTTTGGCTGCACAAGTGGCCTACATGCTCTACTACGTTTTTATGTACGCTTAACCGCCGGGAATCCAGAAAAACAAGGAAAAATCAAAAAAATGAGAAAGATAAACATCAACAACCGTGACGAACTAAAAAAGTTCAAGTTGGAAATAACCGGCTTTGTTTCGTCTTATGGATTCCCATATAGGCTTGACGACCTAACGGGAAAAGGTGCCAACTATACCATTTTCTGCCCTCTCAGATGGAAATCGGCATTTTCACCAGCAAAATTAAATAAACTACTTCGTGAAGATGTGGATGCTGACAGAATAGCAGTCGAATATATTGATTTTGTTAAAAATTAGATCATCACTTAATTTAACACAAATATAAAAATATGCACACAATGAAATTCTTGATGTTCCCTTGCTCTCTGCACAAGGTGAACTACGACATGAGCGAGAATGCAGAGTGGATTATCACTAACGACCAGAACGGTGCCCACTCCGACCTCGGAAACTGCATCATCGGCACGCGCCCGCCCTATTTCGTGGCAAAGATACATGCCTATAAGACTCAGGAGAAGCGCGACCATGTGCGAGAGCGCGACGAGAACAACCGCGTCGCCTGGTTGGAAAGCATGGAACGCCGCGAACTCCTTGCACGCAGCGCACAGAAGGCCGGCGTGTCGGTACGTGACTATGTGGAGCGGATGGGCGGCACCTACGACGAGGAAGAGGACGAACTGCGCATCATCGCCAAGGTGCCAGGGCTGAACGTGTATCTGGAACTGTTGGGCTGCATGGACTCAGAAGACACCGTCATGGAAAGATGGTGGCAAGAGAACCGCGACCAGCAACCCACCGACCGCGCCATCTACGCCGCCGCCTTGCAGCAACTCAACCGGGCGGCATACTTCTACCGTGCCACCACACCGAAGGGCGTACAGCGTGACATGGCTACCCAGGAAAGCGACTGGCAGCCGCGCGAGGATTGGCGCGAGAAATACGACCAAAACGAGTTTTTCCAACGCCCTGAGCGTCGGGGCATCGGCTTCGACCATGTGGACCAGTCACGCCGCCCCACCCCATATCTGAAGCACCAGATGGACGCGGAGGAACTGGCGGAATACAACCACCTGAAAGAGGAAGCCATGATTGAAGCGGACGCACAAGGCCGAATGCTCTCCGCCGAAGACCTGCGGCAGATTAAACTCACCGCCGCCGCCAACGTGGCCGCAAGGAGGATGATGGAAGGGTGAGGAGTGCGCTACGCGCAGAAATGGTAAGAAAATGATAAGAAAATGGTAAGAAAATGTTTTATTCAGGTAAAAAAGCGAACAGCATGGATGCAATAAAAGAACACAACGGAAGATACGCATTCTTTCGTGAGATAACTGGCGAAGCCATGAGGGTTCATAACAAATTCTCGTGCGGCTTGCTGGAGTCGGCCTATGAAGCGGCATTGGTTTACTTGCTGAAACAAAAGGGGCACAAGGTGGAGAGACAAGTCTATTTGCCTATCTATTGGGACAACGTTCAACTCGACCAGACGTACAGAATAGACATCGTTGTGGATGATTGCATCATTCTGGAATTAAAGTCAGTCGCACACGTTGACCTCCCCCACCGCAAGCAACTTTGGAACTACATGCACCTGACAAAGCAGCCATACGGAATGCTAATAAACTTCGGTGGCAATCGTTTGTATTCCGAATGGTACCAGCGAGACCCCGACACAGGGCATATAGAGCAAATCAGGTTATTGTAAGTGCACGCCCTATAAGCCAATCATTATTTTATTATTATTTTCTTATTCATTTTCTTACCATTTCTCGCCGACAGGCGACCCAAAAACCAAATTCTGTCAAGAAACCCGAAAACTTTGCACCCCAAGCAAAAAAAACTCTCAAAATATTTGCAAGGTTAATTTATTTTGTTTACCTTTGCCAATGAAATAATAACAGTACTAACCGCTGGGCAACCGGCATAACATTTTAAGATTATGAATACCAACATCAGTTACAACGAAATCGTGAACCTTGGCTACAAGGTCAAGAATGCAGAACTCCGCAAAGAGGCCAGCAAATATGGCATCGTGTCAGTAGTGAGAAACCTTCGTATGATTTTACTTGGCGGAACAAAAGACACCATCGTTAAGTGGAAAAACATTCTCATCGGAACTGAAGACGGCGAAATTGTCATGACTGTTTGGCACTGGCTTTTCGGATGCTACCCTACCTTCGTGACAGAATGCGACAAAAGAGGCTTTATCATCGACGCATGGGTAAGTGAAGATTAGGAGGATACGACCATGACACGCAAATACAACATCGGCGACAGAGTTACAACGCCATTGGGATCAGGGGAAATAGAATGTCTTCCCTACAATGATGAAAGCACCACTTACGCCGTATGGCTTGACAGGCCATTTGCCAGAGGTACACATCTGGAGCACTTTCTCGCCATCGACGAAGAGAAAATCAAACCCGAAAAAAATAATAAGTAAACAACAACCGGCGGGCAACCGCCACAACATTTTAAGATTATGAAACAGTATCAGTTTTTGAACCTTTTCTGCAAGAACATTAAGAGCGGAAAGTTTGACGATAAAAAATACCGCTGCAATAAGTCGTACTACGGCAACGAAATTGAGACAATGCCGACGTTTTGCAGTTACGGCACAATCGGTTTTTCGGCCACTATCTATTGGGGTGGCGACATCCACGAGCAAACCCACGTGCATTACGATTGGGAGTTTGACAAACTGGAAATCGAAGACGACGTGTTTGGCCGCTGGGACTATAAGGACTATATAAACTTGCTTATCCTTGACGAGTACAGCATCACCAAGGAGAACAGCGAGCCAGTTTGGAAAGAACACACCCGCAGCGTAGAACTTGAAACCTATACGGACGGCGGCGAGGACATGATTATCTGTCTGGAGGAGCCGACACGCGAGAGGCTGCAAGAGTATATAGACGGCTTCGACATCAACGAAGAAGTTATTTTATGGTGGCGCGACGGCGAGGATGCAGCCCACAAGAACGGCGTACCATTTGACAACATCAGAGACCACTATGATGACTACAATAACTTTTTGAAATACATCCAAAAGGTTTGCAAGGCTATGCCTTATTAACAAAATTACCAACATCACCAACCCGGCGGGCAACCGCCACAACACATCAAGAATTATGGAACCAAGAATTTTATTAGGACACAAATATCTGTGCAAGAAAACCGTCATCATGTGTGGCGGAGAAAAGGAAAAAGAAGAAGCCTATACAAAAGGCAAGGTGTATGTTGGAGCATCCGACTATGGCTATCCTGGCGACAAACACACATGCGGATTCATAACGGACAACAAAGGCAATGCACACGCATGGCCTTACGACCCACAAAATCACCTTTGGTGTCACGACAGTTGGACGGAGTATTTCGAGAACATCACAAAATAATCACGGAGGACTAAGCTATGATAATAATAGGATCTAACGAATGGTATGCGCAGAAAGAAGTAATCGTCTTCGACGTGGACGCATTCATCAACGACGTATATAACAGGTTCGCCGGTACTCCCAACGAGGAGAGCCGCGAAGACCTGCAAGAACTTTGGGACAAGGTGCTTTCCATGCCGAGAGGTGGCGACGCCTCACTATACCCCAACGCCCACTGGCACCACCCCGCATTGCTGGAGGTGTGGCTGAAAGCCGGCGACTTCTGGCGTGCCAACGGCTTCCGTAAGCCCGCCCGCCTGTTGTGCGACCAATACGGCATCGTCATCAACGAAGAGACCGCACAAAAGATAGCAGCTGCAAAAGCCGCCATCAGCGGCACCGACAGCACCACCGCCACAGAGTCCACAGAAGCCACAGGAACGCCCCAGGACGCGCAAGCGGATGCAAGCGAAGCAATCATCCAACCTGCAAGCGACACGCCCGCAGAAGCCCCGAAAACGCCCACAGCGACCGCCGACGACCCGTTCTCCGTATGCGACGGTTCCACCGTCGCCCCGCAAGCGGCTGCAAGCGACCTTGCAAGCGAACCAGCAAGCGACACCGACGACTACGACCCCGGCGTGATCGTGCCAGAAGCAGCCTACCCCTCCCCCACTCCACGCCGCCGCCGGACGCGCCGCACTCGCACCGCTGCAGCTTCTCTCCCCTCGTTATTTGATGGCTGCGAAATCACAGAATCCACCGACGCACCAACGGAAACGTCTGCAGACAATGAACCCGCCACGACCTCCGGCATCGTCACCGCCCTGAAAGGCATTGCCAACAACAAGACCGCCCGCGATCTGGCCAAGGGCATCGGCATCCTCGCCGCCGTCGCCATCATCTATGAATGCGGCCTGCTCATCCCCTTCGCCCTGCTTGGCGGACTGGCAGGAGGTTTTATTAAATAGAGTCGCCTACGGCGAGAAATATAACAAAATCAAAAAACGATATGAACACATTCAAATTTCAATTAGGACAGCGGGTAAGAACCCCATTGGGCGACGGAGAAATAGACACGTTGCCTTTCAACCACGAAGTAAACAAATACGGTGTATGGCTTGACAAACCATTCTTCCGAGGCATTCATCCAGAACATCTTCTTATTATACACGAATCCAAAATCACAGCCTTATGAAACTCGAAGTAACATTTCCGAAGTTGCACCGCGCACCGTTCTTCTCCAACGAGCGCGACCACTACGAACTGGAGACCTTTACCTACGACTGCAACCCAGGTAAGAGCGGTCACGAAAACATGAATGCCGCTTATGAGGAAGCACTCAGGCGAGGGCACAACCCCAATAAGAACATCCGCATCCGCGCCCTACCCGACTACGACGGCGAACCATGCCCCTGCTGCAACGAACCGATGAAGAAAGATTGATTGATTTCAATATTTCTTAATTTCAAGAAAACAAGAAAACAAGAAAACAAACAAACAACAAAACAACAAAACAAAGTGGTTTATTTTACATCATACAAACAATATTGTTTTAATGTGTGTTTTCTTGTTTTCTTCCAATACGTCAAGAAAGCAACAAAGAAAATTTGATACTTTGAAATATGGTTTGAAAGATACAAAGCAAGAAAACAAGCGAGAAACAAAACAACAAAGCGACCAACAAAACAAGATGGCAAAAAAGAAAATTTGCTGTCAAACAACAAATAAATCAAGTTTTATTTGGTACATATTTAAAATTTGACTATATTTGCGCCACGATTGCGGATCAGGCGAGACCGGCGCACATTGATTGGAATATACATCATCACATAAAGCATAGTTAAACATGGAAAATTCAAGACTTAAAGAAGTGTTGGCGATTGTAAACAACAAAGGAGGGGTGGGGAAGACCACCACCGTACAGAGCCTGGCGGCTGCGCTCGTCAGGCGAAAGAAGTCCATGCGCGTGCTGGTCGTGGACCTTGACCCGCAAGGACACCTGTCGATCCTGCATGGCTTCGACATCAACCAATATATGCAGCACCGCACCATCTACGATGCCATGAGGAAGGGTGAGAGCATTCCCGTGTATAAGACCAACCGCGAGGGCGTGTATCTGGCACCATCCACAGCAGAACTGCAAGACGTGGATGCCGACCTGTTCCGACAGATGAACCCGAAGAAGGTGCTACAGAAGTGTTTCGGGCTTCCACTCGACGACCAGACGGGAGAAGGACTGAAAGACATGGTGAGCGCATTTGACTACGTTTTTATTGACTGTCCTCCTGCCCTCTCACAAACTACATACAACGCCATGGCCGTGGCCACTGGCTTGCTGATACCCGTGCAGATGGAAGGACTCAGCGTGAACGGCCTGGGCAACATCATCGTGGCCATGCGTGAAGTTCAGTCAGAACTAAACCCAAACCTGGAATTGCGTGGCTTATTGCCTACGATGGTGGATGCAAGGCCGAGGATAGTGCGTGAGTTTATCGACTATCTGAAACGCTCCTATGGCGACAACGTTTGCGAGACGGTCATCCGCCGGAGCGTGAGAATGAACGAGGCGCAGACAATGCTGAAGGACATCTACGCCTATAAGCAATGGAGCAGTGTGGCCAACGACTACGACGCACTGGCGCAGGAACTTTTTGACGTGCGACTATAATATAGGGTGCTTCTGGAATCACCGAATTTTCAGGCGTGCGGATGAAAACCGCCTCGCGGATGGGATTTGGATTCAAGAAAAAAACATTTCAAGAAATCAAGAAAACAACAAACCAAGAAACTAATAAATCAACAATCATGGCAAAGAAATCAACTACTACCGACAAGAAGGTGTTTACCTTCACCACGGAGTCGCCCCTGGTGAAGCAGACAGAGGCCGCCGTGGTTCAGGGCTATCAGGCCATCGAACAGAAAGAGCAGGGTGGGGAAGCGAAACAACCATCGTCTTCTCAGCAAGCGGCGGTTCAACCGTCGCCGCCAAAGACACAGGAGCAGACCAAGGGTGTGCAGGCGTACATCCCCATGTCGATGTACCGAAAACTGAACAATTTGAAGTATGAGCGTGGCGAGACCATCGGAAATCTGCTGGTGCAGGCCATCGCCTTCTGGTTGGACAAACAAGAGGCATAAACACACGTGTCATCATAAAATCACTGAGTTATGACACGTATCAACAGTGCTATCCCTGTGCGGTGCCTGACAGACGAACGGAACTATATCTCCCATATTTTGTACCAATATCTCCCATTTATTGTACCAACATCTCCCACTTTTTGTACCAATATCTCCCATTTATTGTACCAATTATTTCGTAACTCGTTGAAAATCAAATAAAAACCATTTCGCTAAAATAAATATACTCTATATACTCCGATTTCAATTTTGATAATGTGATTATAATATTATATTTATTTTATTAGGCTACCAAAATCCGCTGAATTAGAGCGACTTAGAAAAGACATGGGGCAAAAAAGGGGAGATTAAGGGACAAAGAAAGGGAGTTCGAGGGACAAAGAAAGGGAGTTCGAGGGACAAAGAAAGGGAGTTCTAACACCAAGTTTAGTTTGTTGCTGTATCACAGAAACCCTTTAAAAAATAAAATATGAAAGAGAAAAAAAATGAAATAACGCCCGTGCCGAAAGCCGACTTGCAGGACTCACGGTGGATCAACACGCCGTTTGCATATACCAGACTCGGTGCTGACTTCTCGTTATTGCAGCAGGAAATCATGCTGAAGGTGAGCGACGCGCTGCAAGAGCATGTGCGGAAGTTCTACGACGCCAAGCGATACCAGCAGAAGGAAAAGCCAAAGCCGCTTTTTTTTGATGAACCAATCCCGCCGGTGCGCATCAACCTCGCAGATTTGACTATCGACGACAACCATTATAAAAGGTTGGAAATGGTTCGCAAGGAAATCCAGGCACTCGACATCATGGCTCCAGACATCGACACCGACGGACAACCCGTGATGAAGTGGATGCCGGTGTTCGACGAGGTGAGTCTTCCTTTCGTTCCTGGTGGATACAATAAGCGCGACAAGGAGACTGGCGACATTGTGACAATCCTTGACCGCCGTCGTGGGTACATGGACTTCTCCATTAACCCCAAGGTGGCACAATACGCCTTCGATATGACAGAGGGTTATGTCAACCACATGAAGATGATAGCGGCTTATTCACGCAAACAATCCACACCGCGCATCTATCTTTTGCTCAGGAAGGCGTTCACCAGCGATGCAACAAGGGGTGCTGACAAGCATGAGGTGCGCGTGCTGAAGACCGTGCGCGACGTGAAGGAATATACCGGTGTGATTGAGCATTTCCACCGCATAGACGAGAATAATCAGGCATACGAGGAGACACGCGACAAGTACCCGAAATTCTCACGGTTCTGCAAGGAAGTACTCGACAAGGCACAGGAGGATCTGCTGCGCATGGCAAAACTCAATCAGACGGACATCACATTCGAGTATGTGCCCATATACCGGGGAACACGCCGACGTGGCGACCCTGACTTCATTGAGTTTAAAATCCAGTTATCCAACCTCGGCAAAAACCGAGACGTGCTGCTGCATCGGGAGTCCGTGGAGAACAAACTGGTGAGGACATTGCTCAAAAGGTGCCCAGACCTCGAACCATACGACCTGCCATCATTCGTGAGCACCATTGCCAGTGAAGACCTGGTGGCATTCCAGAGTTATGCCTACAAAGAGGCGTGGTATATTATCGAAAATGTGCAACCTGACGACGTGGCGGCATATCTCATGCAGCTTTTCCGCTCATGGAAGAAGAAGACAGAGAGGCCGGAGGGGCAACGGCAACAACAGCCGCTGCAACTGTCTTTGTTTGCAGACCAGGAGGCACACGAACAATGGAATGGGTATATTGACGACGTGCTGGCGGCGTGCGATGCAGAGAAACACGATCGGTTTGCAATGATGAAATTCGACGCTTATAAGAATGGTGTGCTTACCGTGGCTATTCCTGACATCCCCTTCCACGACTGGTTGGAGCAGGACGAAAATATCAAATTCTTGCAACCGATGTTTGTGAAACACTACGGCAGCAATGCGAAAATACAATACAGGCTGCTTGGGAAATCACCGAAGCCATAGCCCATCTGCCATTTTTCTTCTATTAGTCGTAATGTCATTGCGGCACTCACCATCCCACCGAGTTCGGGCGGTTCCAAAAATGTACCAAATGTTAAAACACAAAAGGGTATATTTGCAGCCAACAAATATACCCTTTATCTTTTATGGCACGAAAAGACTATGAAACGGAAGGCGGCGAGGAGAAAAAGGCCGTGACGCTCGAAGACTTTTTCATCTACGACAAGGTGGCGGCATTCGCCCGAAAGTACCGGCCAGTGGAAGAACAGACTTTTTCTACTGAAGTATTCAACGAGGAAAGACTCAGGGAGTTTTTCAAGGCTTATGTATTCCCACTTGGCGACCCCTTAAAACTGTATTTGCAGGAGCTGGCCATTAAGGGCTTCTACATGAGCGTTTCAATCATGGGCGAACCGGCCATATTAGTGGAGGAGGTGTATTGAAAAACACGAATTATCTCGAATACAACATGAATTTTCATCAAATTTACAACTAATTATATGGAAATTTCATGGTAAAATTTAAATTAAAATCACATTCATGGCAAAGTATTATTATCAGTTTCCATTAAACAGCGAGCGGGGCAGGCTGTTGGCAAAGTTCCACCGTGCTTGCATCGACGCTGAGACCAAGGCGCAGAAGTATGCCAAGCGCATGGGCGCGGAAAGTTATTTTGAAAACCCGAATTTCTTTGCTGGCGGCGTGTCATGCCTGGCTTTCAAGGAACCGAAGAAGGTGAACACCGACATCTGGCGCTTGGTTTATAAGGATGACAACGGCACACAATGGTTTGAGCCGAATGTGCGCACCTCCTTTGGTTGTGTCAAGGCCCGACCTGGCTTCACGCCAAACGAAGTGGCTGGACGTATCTACAAAAAAGAGCCAGTGGGATGGGATGTCGTTCAACAGTTGTATTCACTCAAAGAATGGCTGGCGTTCTGTGGGTTCCATTCATCAGGTAATAAGGAGATAGACACCAATGCTGTCATCGGCATGTTGAAAGACAAGCATTTCTACACCTATATCGAAATCATCCCAATGGCGGCTCCAGTGATGGGCAGGAAAAGAAGTCGTGACGGGTCGAAGGCCATTCAGGCGGAGCAGATGCGTATGCGTCTGCAGACCGTGCATGTGGATGATTTCTACAGAATCGTTGGGGCGGATATGACAGGGAAAACGGCAAAGCAGATGCCTGACGAGAAAGACAAGGACAAAGCCACAGACAGCGACAACCAAGACGGAGGTTGCCAAGTGGTGAGCATGGGCAAAAAACAACCACAGACTGAACCATGCACGCCCGTCTATTTCGCTTATCAGGAAAGTTGGTTTATAGGTTTGGATTTTCCAATCAATCAGGAGGGAGTCAAGAAAATCACGTTGCAATGTTTCACCGTGAGGAAAAACCAGATGCTCCGTGATATGGATAACAAGGCATAGATATAGGAACCGTCTGGAATCACCGTTTTTTGGGGTTGACATGCGGAAATACACCTGTATCGGGGAATGAGCCGGCCAT
Organism: uncultured Bacteroidales bacterium; assembly: GCA_947167635.1. Classification (GTDB taxonomy): domain Bacteria; phylum Bacteroidota; class Bacteroidia; order Bacteroidales; family WCHB1-69; genus F23-D06. The sequence continues at coordinate 27,998 of CAMVIT010000020.1, forward strand.
CGTCTTCGGGTCTGACGCGCCATAGCCGCCGGAAAAACCTTCTGACTTCGGTTCTATCTTGGACAGGGCCATTCTCACGGTCTGCATCCCGTCGCGGAGCATCTCCTTGTATTCCTCAATCCGCTGCTCATAGTCCTGGCGCATGGATTCCTCTCGCTCGCGTGCCTCCTGTTGAATGCGTTGCACCTCCTGAAGATGGTCGAGTTTGACTTGCAGCAGTTCTTCTTTGGTGATGGCATCGGCTGATGGTGCCGGTGGGGTAGTGGAGGACTTATTTTCGGAATGAGCGGTCTCTCTATTGCGACGTGGCCTCACGTCTGCCTGTCGGCCATCCTCAAAGAAAAACTCTGAGATGTTGATGTCATAGATGTTGCATAGCAGCACCATTTTCTCCACGGGCAGGGGATTTGTCTTGTCGATCATCCATCGCTTCAGACTGGTGTTGTTCACGCCGAGGTCTTTCATCAATTGGGTTATAGTCACCCCGGAGGACCTAAACCACTCTCCGAAATAATCGGCATTGTAGGTGTAGTTTCTCATACTTGTTTTGGTTATGTTTAACAATGCTATTCTTAAAAAATGTTTAAGTTATCCGTTTTAACTATCTAAAATGAGTAATATTCATTTTTGTTTTCTATCTTTGCGACAAAATTAAAAAATATTTATAACAAATAGAAATGGAAAGACACATTTTTTCTAAAATCGAACGTCCAGGAGGGCACCTTGAAGCAAAGGACATGACCGCAGATGAGAAGCGAGGTCTTTATGCGCTGATGGGCAAGTATGGACTGCCTGAGAGCACCACTTACAACCGCTTTTTCGACAAAGGATTTAATCTGTGGGAGTTGATGGGCGTGAATCAGTGTAAGGCCGATTTTGTTGATTCGATAGAGGATGCCGGACTTCGCAATGTGCTTTATAATACAGATGGCGGTTTTTACCGTGCTTTACCTGAAGGTTCTGGCTACCGTATGCGCCTTGTCAGCCATATGGCGGAGCGAGGGATGGTGCACCGTGCAACCGTGGAGAAGCGTTTCGATGCCGACGACTGGAAGGAATGGGAGCGACGTGGCGTGCGTGCCGTCATCGACGAGTTCTGCACCATCTATGGGCAGGAAAAAGAAACAACCTGAGCATGAGCCGCCCACACGAATGGCTTTTACCATCGACTACAGGGGATTCAATGATGACGTGCTGACATTCGTCTTTCTCAGTCCGCTGGAAAAGCCATTGTTCGAGGTGTTTGATATACTGTGTCGGGGCGGCTACATCATGCGACGCTGCACCGTGGAGCATGAGCACGCTTTTCAATGGCGAAACGGCAAGGCTTACTGGAGATGGGTGTTCACGCCCATTGACTACCACCCTGAAATGATGTCGCTCGACGCACTATGCGACTTCATCAAACGGCTCCTTAAAATAAAAGGTCACGAAGTCAAATTCTACAAGGAAATTAACAAATTCCTGAATTTATGAAGCTACCACCTTATCACGGAAAACAAATCGACAACGATAAAGAAGCACCACCACTGCCACCACCACTATTAGATGAATGGCCTAAGCTCTCAAAACTGCAGCCACCGCCAACACCGAGTGACAAATTGCGCGCGGCTTTGTCAACGCTCGACCGCCTGAATTGCGAATATGAAATTATTTATGACAATATAAAATATACCCGAAAACAAAGTCAGCATGAATCATATTGATATTACTTTCGACATGGAGACCTGTGCCATAACGGCCAATGCTGCCGTGATGCAGGTGGCCGCCGTAGCGTGGAACCGAGCGGCAAAGGAAAATCCATTCTCCGTATGTGACGGCTCCGCCGTCGCCGATAGTCCAGTATGTGGCTGTACCACAGCCACCGATATAGTGTCTTTCAACGAGCACATCGACCTCCGATCATGCGTAGTCGATGGTTTCGACTTCGACCAAACCACCGTCAAATGGTGGGCCAATCAAACCGAAAAGGCAAAGAAAGCCGTCACCGACGGACTGGCAGAACCCATTGAAGAGGTGTTCATCCGCTTTATCGAATGGATTACCCAGGTAAAGAAAGACACCAAGGCCGAGAGCGTATGCCTATGGTGCCAGGGAATGGACTTCGACGGAGCCATCCTCCGAAACATCTGCCATAAGTACGACCTTGAATTGCCTTTCCCATATCAGCAGTTCCGCGATTGCCGCACGGTCATTCTCGAAACCGCCGTTACGCAGGTAAGCAGATATACCGTTGATGACTCCAGCGGAATGATATGTGACGATGGTTCTGTTATCAAGCCGAAGGACATCCTTCAGCATCCGTGCAAAGCCTATAAGATATACAAGCCGTTGCCGGAGGAGATTATTGGGTCTGGCGCAGTGCATGATGCAATGTACGACTGCATACGATCGTCATGGAACACTTGGCAGGCATTCAAATTTCTTACAAGCGTTCTAATATTCTAAAAGGCTTTTCCCTAAATTCCTTCGTTGTTTCCCCGTATGCCGCAGTTATGCTGCGGCCATCATAAACCACCAATCCCCACTAATATGACACACCTGCTCGCACATTTATCCTCTCACCTTGCAGTTTGCTGGTCATCTTTTAATCTGACCGAGTTCGGGCGGATTTCCCCACTACATTCGTCCCGTATGTCGCTGTATCACAGCGACCACCCATCCACCTTACCCGTGTCCCCTATGCTGCAACACCGTTGCAGCCATCACTTCCCATCATCCCAGCCGAGTTTTGGTGGTTTCTCCGTATGCAGCGGTTTTGCCGCTGCTCATTTGTCCCAGACCGAGTTCGGGCGGATGTTATATAAACCTTGCAAAAAATCACTGTTTTTTGCATCAAAATCGTGCAAATTTCGATTCGTTTTTTGCTTTGTTTCTGCATCAAAACCGATGCAAAAACAAAAATTTTTCCCCGTTTTTCTTGAAATTCTCCGTAATATTTTGCAAACCAACGTGTTAAGTGCGATGAAAAACGTGTTTACAACCGCTTTCAGTACCACCGAGACACAACATAACTTATTGACTTGCAAAATATTAACTCAAAGTGAAAGGAAAAATGAGAAAAAAGTGCAAAAATTGATGCAAAATTTCACTCGTTTTTCACATTAAATTCATACGGAAATGGGCAGAAAAAAGCAGATATTCTTACAGCTTTACACCAAGGATTATACTGGTGATGAAAGGCTCAGAATGTGTAGCCCGGCGGCATGGGGTGTGTATAGTTATCTGCTGTGTCTGCTCAACTCTACAAAGGTGCGGGGATGCTATCGTCTGAGCCTCCTTGAACGGCGGCCCGACCTGAAACGGTCGCTCACACAGCGTTGTCTATCTGCCACATCGGAAGTCGCTAAGATACCGCCATTTGCAGAGATTCTGCAACGGCAGATGCCGTGGAAAAAAACGGAGATTTTGCGCGCCCTGAAAGAATTGCTTTTCTATGGTGTGATAGTGCTGGAGGATGATGCCATCATACAGCCGCGAATGTACCGAGAAGGCGGCAATATCCTTAAAAAAGATATGGATAGGGTAGGGGAGTCCGCCGGTCCCGTATGCGGTTGTATCACAGCCGCAGATGACCCCGAAAATACTGACCCTGAAAATGCACCAAAAACGGTACAAAAAAACAATGAAAAAAGTGACTTTCCTGCGCGTGCGATCGCGCGTGCGCGCTCTGAGAATATGAGTTATGAGAATATAAATGATGGTGATAAAAATAGTAATATAGGGGGTGTGGGGGATGGAAAATCAAAACCCGATGCGCCTGAAAAGAAAACACCTCAATTTATCCCCCCTACGCTCGACGAGGTGAAAGCCTACTTCGAGGAGCGTGGCACAAGCATCAGTCCAGAGGCTTTCTGGGCACACTACGAGGCAAACGGATGGGTGCAGTCACGAGGCAAGCCAATCAAAAACTGGAAGGCTTGTCTCACCACATGGGAACACCGGCGCGGTGAGTTCGGCGACGGACACGCAAGGGCGCGACCGCCAAAGCGCAGCGAGACAGCCATCCAACGCTCGGACATAGATTATGATGATATGTAAATAATAGGATTGTTTAGTTTGTTGCTGTATCACAGTGACCATTTATTAATAATATATGAGAATATGAATGGATATACTATAACAAAAGTGTTTGAAATCAACGGCAAGTTGGTGGTTGGCGACAGCCTCGAACAGGCTATTGCAACATACCGCTTATGGGCACCCGAAATTGAAATCAAGGAAATAAGCCAAAAATATGCCGGCTATTGTAATAAGAATTATGTTGCGCTCATTGCAGAACCAGAAGTGGTGTCTTGCAATTCTAATGGATGGGAACTGACGCACATCACATTTACAGGCGTGGATAATGAAACCGACCTGCACCGTTTAGTGGATATACAAAAGAAATACCCGAAAGTGGAGTTCGGCGTTTTGGTGTCAAGAAAATGGAAGGAGAACGGCCCCCGTTTCTTGTCTCCATCCAAAACAAAGGAATTGCGCGGATTGGGGTTGCATTTGTCGGCACATCTTTGCGGGGCGATGGCAAGGGATGTGCTATATACTGGAGCATTTTCCAATACAGACGATTTTCCAGAAATCATTGACATCTTCTCCAGAGTGCAACTGAATGTCAGCAACTTCGATGAACACGAAAAGATGGATCCGTATATCCTGCCCGGGCCGCTTCAGGAAATCATCATCCAACAGGCTTTCAATCACAACACTTTCATGCTTTGCCGTATTGCCAGTGGTGATTGCATTTCCATCTTGCTTGATGAATCGGGTGGCAAGGGTATCGACAATCCTATCAGGATGCCGTCGTATCTCCAAAACGTGCATGTCGGTTTTGCCGGTGGCATCAGTCCTGACAATGTGGTAGCCAAAATCCGCGTAATCACATCGTTTCCCCATGTCAACAGATTTTGGATCGACATGGAGTCTGGTGTGCGTACTGATGACCGCTTCGACCTTGACAAGGTGGAGCAGGTATGTGAGTTGGTGTATGACAAATTTTTAACAGTGAGGGCGTGATATGAAGAAGATTTATACATTCAATCAGTTCGTCATGAATGGGACAGTTACGTTGAAGACTGTGACAGCAGCTTTTCCTAATAAGGATTTAGCCATGCAGACAAAGCAGATATTGGAACATGCCAATTATGATAACACTAAGCTCAGTATCATGCCATTGAAAATAGGTTTTAGCGAAGTAGAAGAAACCATTCTTTTTGAAAGTGCAGATGAAATAAATGCTTTTATTAAAAAATAAAGTTTTCGATTATGAGCGATAAAGATATATATCTGATTGCCTTTAACATCTTGAAAGATATTTCAGATTATGAGAGCAGTTCTATATCCAAAGAGGAAGGCGAAGCATTTGAAATAGTTATGGATGTGATAGCCCGTAAATACGCCCTTGAGGTGTCAAACGACATTCGTTTTTGCAATGGCGATGAAGAGTTGTTTGACAGCGATGTCCTTGAAAGAATAAAGATATATAATGCAGCAGCCGAAAAATCAATAGCAGGTGACAATGGAACAGAATAAGAATGTTGACAAAGAACTTGTTCCCTTAAAAAAAGAGTTACAAAGGATATTCAGAGACCACAGGTGTTTACAGACGGACAACCCTTCACCAGGAGCAAATTCGTGGATTACGCCTGTCACTCCAGACGTGGCTATTGCACAAATGAAAGCGGGGTATGATGCTTGGAAAGAGCAATTAGATAAAATCAACGCCGACCGCTATAAGGACATCTGGGATGCCGTGAGAAAAATTCTCATGGAGCACATTGACGACCCTTTCACTTGCGACCCAAGTACGGAACCGAAAGAGGAATTTGAGAGGCGGCATATCAATGCTGTGGTGTTTGCTGAAATCCATGATTACGAAAACCTGCGCTTTACTACGGTTTTGATGGGCATAGTGCAAGGTGACACGCTGATAGCTTCAAATGGAGCAAGATTTGAAAATTTCAAATGGAAGGCAGACAAACTGATGCCGGGGATGCTGACATACGAAGACAATCAGCATCCGAATATCCGAATGGAAAGCATAGGGGAAATGACACTCAACCCCGAAAAAATGGAACGCCTTTGGGAAAGCCTTTATTCCGTAAACCTTTTTTTTGACAAAGAAAACGATTAATAATAAATATTGCAATGACACATAGAGAAAGAATAAGGGGAAGGGTTACTTCTGTTTTGGCAGAAACGAGACGTGCTACCTTAGAACAAAATAAAGTATTACTGTCGCAAGTAAAGTATATTTTGGAAAATATTTTGGAAGCCATAGACGAAGCCCCAGAAAACTGGAATGAAGAATGGCATTATGAGAAGGGTCGATAACCATGGACAAAGTTGATTTCAAAACTGCCATTGAGCGTCTGCGACAGGGGGGATGTGAAATGCAACCCGACAAGGTGCATATCCAGATACCTCATGCCAAGGAATTGCTGCAGCAGGGATTGCAATATTTCCTCGGCGACAGCGCACAGTGGTTGCCGTGCTACGACGAGATAGCGGAATGGCTGACCGACAATCAGGGGCGAGGGTTGTTGTGCGTGGGCAGTTTCGGCATCGGTAAGACGCTCATATGCCACAGGATTCTGCCTCTCATTATCCTCAACTACGCCCGGAAGGTGATGGCGACTTACTCCGCCTTCGACATCAACGACCGCATACGTGAGGTGATGGGCGAAAAACTGGTGGTTATCGACGACATTGGAACCGAACAGGAGGCAGTGAATTTTGGCGAGCGGCACATGGCCTTCTCCGAAATAGTGGATAACGCAGAGAAGCGTTCCAACCTGCTTGTCATCACCACAAACCTTCGGACCACTATCAAGCGCGACAAAAACGGCAAGGAGGTGTTCAACTCCAATGGAGAATCCTACCCATCCATCGAGGCAAAATACGGTATGCGAACACTCGACCGACTGAATGCCATCACCAAGACCGTGGTGTTCCGGGGAAAGTCATTCAGAAAATAGTAATATAATAATCATTAGATAGCAATTATTATGGCCACTTCTTCCAATCCATCATCGCCCATTTCATCCAACCGAGTTCGGGCGGATGCACCACCTGTGTCTTCCTATGCTGCAACACCGTTGCAGCCATCACCCACCCCCAAAATCAACGGCAAGGTCCTTTACTCCACAAAGGGAGCAGCTCATGAATACGGGCGCATAGGTTGTAATTTTTATGTGGGTTGTCCGCACGGCTGCGCCTACTGCTACTTGAAACGTGGTGCGCCCAGCAAATACCTCGGCGGTACCAAAGTCCAACTGAAGAAATGTTTCAAAGATGAAGACGATGCAGCAGCTATCTTTAAAAAAGAATTAGACCGTTGGTTAGATCCATGCAAAAAGTATGGCATCTTCCTTTCCTTCACCACCGACCCGATGATAGAGGAAACAAGCTCGCTGACATTGACAGCCATCATTCAGGCAACAGCCCGTGACATCCCTGTTTATATCCTCACAAAGAATGCTACATTTAACTACGATGACCTGGTTATGGATTGGTTGCATACCATTAACGAAATCTACCGCGACCGCATCCATTTCGGATTCACCCTCACGGGCCGTGACGACATGGAACCCTACGCCAGTCACAATCAAGACCGCATCATGGCCATGCGACGCATGTACTTGATGGGTTACTCCATCTTCGCAAGCATTGAGCCAGTCATTGACTGGCAATCGGCAAAGAATATCATAGAGAAATCTTTGCCATGGTGTGAGCACTACAAAATCGGTCTTCGCTCCGGCGTGGAAAAAGACTATTACAACCCTAAAGAAAGTTTTTATGCCGTATCGGAAATCATAGGCATGGCAAGCAAGCACGAAAGGACGGTCTATCTAAAAGAAAGCACCCGAAAACTTCTCTGTCAATGCCTGTCACCAGAAGTAATGGATCAACTACTTTCAAAGACCGTGGATATGGACGGCGTGAAAATTCCTTTGCATGTTCGTGCAGGTGACGATGGCACTGCCATCATTCCCCTATGACATCCTATTACGTCCTATAATATCCTATATCATTCACAAAAATGCTCCAAGACAAGACCCTCAGACTCCGTGCCCAACTCTCCGTCCTGCGCGACGTGCAGAAGAACTACCCTGGGCGCACCATTGAAAACATCATTCAGAATCTCGAAGCAAGATTAGATTATCATATCAAACACCAACAGCAAAATGACACTGAAAGAATACCAGCAACAGGCGATGACAACATGCCTGCCAGAGAGTAGAAATTTCTCCTACATGTTTTCAACCTCGTTGGCGAGGTTGGCGAGTTCTCTTCTAAGGTGGCGAAAGCCATCAGAAAGGAAAAAGTGTTCACCGAAATCAACGGCATCAATTATGGAATGGAAACATCCGAAAAGATGGAGTTTCTTGAAGAACTAAGAAAAGAGGCCGGCGACATCCTATGGCAACTCTCCGGTTTATGTACAGTCATGGGATGGAACCTTGAAGAAGTGGCCCAGCAAAACCTTGAAAAACTCGCATCCCGAAAAGCAAGAAACAAAATCGACGGCGATGGAGACAACAGATAGCTACACCAGCAAATTAATGTCCCGTATGTCGCTGTATCACAGCGACCACAAATAAAAACATCATCAAAAATCAAAAAGACTATGAGATCAAGAACAGCAACATGGTTCGAGTGCAAGGTGCGCTACGACCAGACACAGGAAAACGGCCTTCAAAAGGCCGTCACGGAGCAATACGTGGTGGATGCCCTCTCTTTCGCTGAAGCTGAAGCACGTATCACAGAGCAGTTAGGCCCATATATCACCGGCGAGTTTGAGGTGACGGACGTAAAGAAGGTCGCCTACAAGGAGATCTTCTTCATGAACGACTCCGAAAAGGCTTTTCAAAACCAAGCCGAGGATTTAGCCAAAGCCGTACAGATGGGTGACAGGGAAAAGGGAATGGAGGTCTTTAACCGTCCGTTGGAAAAGTGGACCAACACCGACTCCCGCTATTACAAGGCGAAACTCCAATTTATCACCATCGACGAAAAAACAGAAAAGGAGAAGCGCAGCAACGTCACATACCTGGTGGAAGCCACTTCGCTCCACAACGCCTTGGACAACATCGACACTGTGATGAAAGGAACCATGCTCGACTACGTGCAAGCCAGCGTATCAGAGACCGCCATCATCGACGTGTTTGAATACGCGGCAATCGTAAAGTCAGAACTGGTTGACAAAATGAAGTCTGCCCTCGCCGACCCATCCCAAACCACCGACGCAATCGTTGACCAGTTTGTAAACGCCAAGACTCCACAACTGCGTCAAAAACTGATAGAAAAATTGCGCAATCTACGAAAGGATAGACACGGCATCGACAAGTAAAATAGTTATGCTATGGAAACAAAAGGAGATACAAAGAACACCGTTCTCCGTATGCAGCGGTTCCGCCGCTGCCTTAATTTTCAACTAAAGTTTCCCACCCTCACAAATTACGCAAAAGTTTTATTATCACGAATTTAAAAGATTTGTCGAAGACCCACGAGGAACGCAGTAATTTTAGAATTGATAAGCAGATGAAAAGAATTTTGAAGAATTGTCGTCGCAAGCGACGCGAACCTTACGCCATAGAGTTAGGAAATGACTTGTCATTTCATCTCAAATTCCTATAAATTCATCATAATGGAAAATTCTTTAATTCTCAAATTCGTGATAAAAAGGGTGGAAAAGTTCATTTTTTAATCTTCAATTTTCAATTTTCAATCTTCAATATTCAATATTCAATAATAATTATGGCAAGTTTTAATGCAACAATCGACCTCATGGCTTTGAAAGGAGCAAAACTCCTTTCAGGCATCGACCAGCAGCACCCAGGACGCAACTACGTCTGCATCCCCATCGACTGGTCTGAAATCAAAGTGACGGAAAACCGACAGCAGCCGGGCAGTTACCGCGCCAACATGCGCGTCAACCTATGGCCGACCTCCGACAAGTTCCGACAGACGTGCATCGAACGTCGTGTCCAGCGCGGCGAGGACACCGCCGACTACAACCCTCCATCCCACACTCTCGAACTAAGTTATTCACAGGAGTTCCTTGATAAGGCAAAAGCAGCAGCAAAAGCGCGTCTCCTGAAAGAGCATCCAGAATGGGTGGACACCGACGAGCAGTTTAACAAAGACCTCAAAAATGCCATCTACGAGGCCGTCCGCATCCGGCTTGGAACAGCCTATGCAAATAAGCCAAAGGAACAGTCCGCTTACACCGGCACCGCCCCGGCGGCACAGGGTTATACCTCTTACCAGCAGCCAGAGCAGCAAGACCCCTTCGGCGCAAATAATGATGATGATTTGCCATTCTGAGTGCCGCAAGCGGCAGAAATCTTGCAAAATCTAATTCAAAATCTTATAAAAATTCTGTTTGATTTTGTTTCAGATTTCTGGCTCGAACTACGAAGACTACGAGCTTTTTCACTATCTACAAGCAACATTGCAATGTTTAAAAAAGCACGGAAATTAAATATACCAAGAACAGTGGTTTTGGTTGTGAAATCAACTTCACAACCAGGGGGGGGATGTTCTTTCCTTGCAACGTGTGCCACGACGGTACGGCATCGCACCCTGCCACACGGCGGGGCACGGCAACTGCCCGAAAATCTTGATGGAGCATGAATGAGCCACCATTGACTTACACAAGTCATGCCATTTCGCGCATAGGGGGGGGGAGAAACCAGACTCCAATCAATGTTGCGAGAGGGCAAGTTTGCTTGTGCTTAAACACTCGTTACGACGCAATGCGCGTTCCGAATGACATTTGGGACTTGAAACACTACTCCAAGACTGCGATTCTGATAGAATACGAATGATGAAGATGTCGATTTTGCGCCGTGTGCGCACGGAGGAATTGAAGGCCATTCGCCGCAAATTTGGCGATAGGGGGGGGCGGTGCCACTTCCGCGACCATGCCCTGCGCCCACGCGAGGATGGACTCAGCAACGCCCTCTCGACCTTCGACAAGGACAACTATGTGCTGATAGCGTATGAATGAGACAATGCCCATCATCGACAGTTACCCATTGTTGGCTGCGGACGCAAAGGCGAGATATTGCGCCATCGTCAGCAGGGATGCCGACAACCCAAGATTGAGGACATCACTCAATGGCAACGGCAGACAGTTTCTCGAACTGCGCTCTGAGGTATGCGGAACTATCACCACGGTACAAAAGGACACACTCGTATGGGTGGAAAACAAAGGAGCAAAGTATGTCTAAAGTCATCAAACTCGGCTACTACTCGCCATCGCAAAATGGGTTAATCGTCTCAAAGCACGGCATTTCTCCCTGCGTTTGTGGGGGGGTAAAGGGCACGACATCGACACGCCAAAGATACTGATTGAGTATGAATAAATACAAGACATGCGCCAGCCGTGGCCGCTCCGCAGGGGAATGGAAAAGCGATTTTCACGCCCAGCGGCTCGAAATCGGGGGGGTATTTCAAATGCCATTACAACAGTACAAAAGGACTACATGCTATTGATAGAATATTAAACAACAAAAGATGATTGCACAAATCAACATCCAAACCAGGGAGTGCAGATGCTTTGACATCCGCAAACTCTCGCCGAGGGAATGCTTCACATTGATGGGCGTCCCAAAGGAGTACATTGACAGAATGATGTGGAAGGCAGTGTGCACCTACAAGGCCATTGACGGCTGCGAGGAAGAACTTTCCATTCTCGGACTTGACGATGCCGCCACGCCAATGGAGATACGCAAGGCGGCAGAAGAATTGTTGAACAAGCAAAATGAAGATGATGAAGACGAAAGCAATAGGGCGGGTGAGGAGCAGCGAACCCCACGGCAAGGTGCTGCGATACAGAATCAAGGAAGTGGTGAACTGCCTGACATCCTATTGCGGCGGCAGCGGCTTCAAGGACAAGGAGACTGGGATGGCGAACACGACGCCGTACTTGCTGATAGAATACTAATCGAGCAAGCCCGCGACCGTCTTCTTGCTGCCCCACGGGTGGAGCGCACGGCCTTGGTGCAGCGCATATCCAACAGCAGCCTTTATAAGTTGGCCGGCAACAGCATTGTTTGCGACGTGCTGATGATGATCTACGAGGAAGCCTTCTTCCCAACGGGTCGCCGCTTGCCTGGCGAACAGCCGTCTTTGTTCTACTTGCCGCAATTCTCCTTGCAGCGCGACTGGCAGGAGAAACCTTGCAAGTTGCTCACTCTTTGCAGCGGCTACGACAGTCAGGCCATCGCCATGGAAATGCTGAAGGAGAAGCATCCCGGCTTCGACTACCGCCTTGTGGCATGGTCTGAGTTCGACCCCGAAAGCAACCGCCCCATCGACGAGCAACCCGCTGTCATGGCGCACAACCTGAATTTCCCGACACGGCAAGGGTGCAACCTTGGCGACATGACAAAAATCGACTGGCCGAAGTGGATGCACGACAACGACGCATATCCCGGCGATATCGACCTATTGACCTATTCCACTCCTTGCACCGACATTTCACAGGCGGGCAAGCGTGTCGGCATCGCCAAGGGCAGCGGCACACGCTCCAGCATCCTTTGGAGCACGGAGGATGCCATCGCACACCTGAAACCCAAGATGGCTCTGCAAGAGAATGTTCGTGCGCTCATCAACAAGGAGAACATGCCGCATTTCCGTGAATGGTGCAGGGTGCTGGAGAGCCACGGATATGTCAACTTCCTGCCGCCATCATTCCCGAAGGCCGACGGTACATTCTCCATTCGCGGTGTGCTGAATGCCAGAGACTACGGCGTGCCGCAGAACCGCGACATGGTGTTTATGCTCTCCATTCGCAAGGACGTGCTGGGCGACACGCAGTATGAGTTTCCACGGCCTTTCCCGCTCACCAAGACCATCGCCGACATTCTTGAATATGACGCTCCCTCTTCGCTCTTCCTGAAGCCGCAGAGCGTGGAAGCGTTTCTCCGAAAGAACGAGGACAACCAGGAATACATCTACGCCGTGACCGACCACAAGCCTACAGCGGAAGAGGTGGAAAGGATGATTGAGAAGGCAGGGAAATGAACAGCATCGACAAGCAGGGCAACCTCCACTATGACTGCTTCAAGAGTGGTTTCGACGGCAATGTGCAAGGCATAGACGGCATCTGCCAGTGCGTAACTGCCTCTAACGGGGGGGGTACATCGTCATTGTCGGTTAAGGATTGTCCGCATAGGTGGTTGCTATTGGAACCAAACAAAGAAATTCACACACGCCCCATTATGGGGAATATCAAGGGCTGTTACAGCCACAGGCCCTTTGCCTTGTGCCATATTTGAATTAGAATAATTATAAGACAATAATTTACTAAAAACAAAATAATCATGTTACAGATTTCAGTAGAGAGTAAGGAACTGGCACGCGCCATCGGCGTGGTGTCGAGAGTGATTAACAGGCGCAACATGCTCCCTATCCTCGGGGACTTGCTGCTCACCAAGAAGGACGGAGCCTTTTACGTCACCGGCAGCAACGGCGAGGCATGGGCGACGATGAAGATGCCGGAGGAGTCCGTGTCAGTGCTCAGTGGCACTACGGTTGTCGGTGCGCAGCGCATCTGTCTGCCTACCGAGACGATGAAGCAGATGTTGGGTTCCGTGCCAGACCAGCGTCTGTTCTGCGACATCGACGAAGAAAAACTGATGATGACCGTCAACTACAATTCGGGACATTTCTCCGTGCCTGTGGTGAATGCCGACGAATACCCGGAGCCGAAGGTGGCCGATAAGACGGTGTGCGCCTTTTCGCTCGATGGCGGTTGGATGGTGCCGAGGGTGAAAGCCGCAAAGGTGTGCGTGTCGGAAGACAACCAGCGCCCCGTGATGGCCAACATCGCCCTGGATGCCGACCATGAGGGAGTGAGTTTTGTGGGCACCGGCCGCAACACGCTCTACAAGGACCGCCTTCAGATGGGCGTGGGCGGCGGTTTCCTGGATGGAAACCCCGGCGTTGTGCTGCTCCACATGAGCGTCTTTGATGTCATTCAGTCCGCCTTCGCTTCGGCGGAGAGCATCCGCATAGAGACCGACGGACAGATGGTGACGCTGCGTTCCGACGACTTCACGCTGACCTATCGCTGCACGGAGGGCAGATACCCCAATTACAACTCCGTCATCCCCAAGAGCCAGCCACACCATGTCACCGTGAGCGTGTCGGCATTGACCGCCGCCATTCGTCGTGTGGCCATATTTGCCAGCGAGTCATCAAACATGATTGAACTTTCATGGGATGATACAAAAATACGTCTCGAAGCCAATGACATGGATTTTGGACAGTCGGCATCTGAGACAGTAGAGCCAGCAGAAGACACAAGCGAAATGCCGACAGGTTTCCGCATCGGCCTGAAGGCTTCATGTCTGCTCGCCATCCTCGGATGCGTCAAGACCGACACCGCCATTATGGAGTTCTCGGACAATGCCCGTGCCATCACCATCCGCGAGGAGGATGCAAACAGCAATCTTATCCTCCTACAGATGCCGATGAGGATAGATGACTCCAATAAATAAGCGCAATAGCCTTGTCTCGTTTGTCGCTGTATCACAGCAACCCATATCAGACCGATTTCGGGCGGATGCCTAAAGTTCTAAAATTTAAGGCAAAGCCTTTCTCTCTCCGCAAGCGCAGTTTTTTGGCTGCGCTTTTTCTTTTGTAAAAAATTCACATCCTTCCGCTGTCTTTCGGAAAAGAAATAGTACATTTCTGAATCCACGCCCATGACCATCAGCCTTGAAAGCGACTGGCTCACGCCATACGAAGGCACATGGTGACACGCACGGCGTGACATCAATCACTAAACTTTGGTTGTGAAAACGACTTCACAACCAGAATGAATTTCCGCAGGGCAACAAGTGAGAGGTTTGCCCTGCGGTTTTTTACTCACCCATTCGGGCGAGAAATCTTACAAAACATTTCTGTTTGATTTTGTTTTTGATTTTGTAAGATTTCTGCGCAAAGCGCACTCCAAATCCTATCTAAAATGAAAATTTATGTTCTATTTATGACTAATCATTATAGATATTCCAAAAGATAATAAATGTTAATAGAAATAATTATATTGGATAAATATTTTTAAAATATATCTATAATAACTATATTTGCAACCGATTAGAAGATGCGCAATGATTGGTCGCATTGCCAATGCGATTAATTATTATAGTTAAACATAAATTTACCCGATATGGAACAATCCCAAATACCGTTCAAGTTACCGACCCTCAGAGAACTGGAATCGCTCAATGAGGAGCAGCTCAGCAAAATCTTCTTTGAATTGGAGCGGCACCGGGCAAAGGAACTGCTCGATGCGTCTGAAGAATACACCAACCGCATCGACCGGATAAACTTGGATTACACCAGCGACTTCAAGGTCCTTTCCGATATACTTGAAGAAATCAGGTCGAAAACGGCTTGAAAATCCACTACTCTTTTGTAAATATAATTATCGTTATGATAAATAGCATACAAATACCACCACCCCGACGCGCAGGCTCCACTTGTAATAGTCCCATAATCAAGGAGCCTGTGCGGGTGGTGAAAAACATACAACCCCTAAAGATGGAATATTGGTACAATCCATCTCTACTCCGCGAAGTGTCTGATAGCCTGAGTGAGGGCGGGTTCGATTCCTGCAGGGGTTACGCTTTCGCAATGCCCGTAGAAACGCAGCAATGCTACGGTCTTCCACAGCCTTTCCACGGTTACGGGCGCACGTCGGTATTTTTTTGACATAGCGGATTTGCCGCGTGCGCCTTTTTTATCGACTCAATTAAAAGCACAATGAAAGAAATACCAAAATATACTGTCTCGACATTCAATCATCATTCACGGATATACAATGAGCGGAGCGACTTCATCCGTCGCATTCCTACTGGCCTTTCCGACAAGCAGATGGCGAGGGATGCGAAGATAGCGGGGCAGATCATCCGTGCATGGGATGACGGAAAACCGGAAGCCGTGCTTGACATTTTCTTCCGCAAGGCAAAGTTGCTCTCCAACCCCCGCTATTGGGAGTTAATGCGCACGGTATGGGCGGCAGCGGGAAGCACCGAAACTTCCGAGGTGTTCCGTATAATGATGAAGAGCCAGCGGCCTTGTAAGTCGTGGTTTATGACCATAGAGGATGCGGAATTTCTCAATTCCCTGGACTTCCCCGTGATGGTGTGGCGAGCATGGGATAAGAATCGCTACGGCGACAATGACCCAGGCATTGCCTGGACGCTCGACAGCAAGTGGTGTGAGGAATATGCCAAGTCACAAGGCCGTAAAATCAAATGGCGCACTGTCCGTCGTGATGAAGTCTTCGCCTACATCAGCCGGCGTGGAGAAAGTGAAATGATAATCCTGTAACCCCACAAATCAATATACGTTATGACCCTCAATCAAATCATTAATCAAATCACCCCCCCATTTACTTCACTCCCTTCGAGGTATGGTTAGAAGCACTAAGCACATTTCATTTCTCCGTATGTGACGGCTCCGCCGTCGCCCTCTCCAACCCACCATTCAAACCACAAGATCAATGAAAGTGACCCATCATATCACCACAAACATGCGTGGCTTTCAGCAGTGGATGAGACGCCACCCACGAAAGCGCACAGACGGCTTCTTTTCCTTCAATGGCAAGGAACTGAAGCACGAGCAAATCAAGCGCATTATTCCTCCAGTTCCCTCTCCTGGTGTGCCAATCGTTCTGCCAGCGGGAATATAGTAACCATGCCCAACGAATCTTTGATAGGTGAAAACAATCCTATATAATGGCAAACAGAACACAGCAGAATCCAGTAGTTAGCTCCGATGAGTGGTACACCCCTCGTTGGGTTGTGGACGAACTCGGCCCGTTTGACCTTGATCCATGTGCGCCTATGCAACCTCCATACGAGATTGCGCCGATGTCGTTCAATAAGGAGCAGGATGGATTGAGTCAGACGTGGCCGGACGCTGCTGTTGTGTTTATGAACCCACCTTATAGCCGTCCGCTGCTGCGTCCGTTTGTTGAGAAGCTGGCAGAGCATGGAAATGGTATCGCATTGCTGAAGAATCAGGTGGATAATCTGCTGTTCCAGGAAGTCGTTTTTACTCGTGCCACCTCGATGTTCTTCATGCGTCATCGCATCAAGTTCATTACACCTGATGGCACCACCGGCTCCCCGTTCTTTGGCTCGGTGCTTGTGGCTTTTGGCCATGAATGTGACCGCCGCTTGCGCCGCTCTTCCATCCCAGGAAAGTATGTTGTATTAAATATGTA
>CAMVIT010000021.1:0-44581 GCA_947167635.1 uncultured Bacteroidales bacterium
ACTCACGACCTCCTGACTGCCAGTCAGACGCTCTAGCCAACTGAGCTAACGCCCCGTGTTTTTGTAAAAACGCATATTCAACACGTTCCTACAAAAAATTCATCCTTTCATCACACTTTAATCTCAACGTCCACGCCGCTCGGCAATTCGAGCTTCATGAGGGCATCGATGGTCTTCGTGGTGGTGCCGTAGATGTCAAGGATTCTCTTGTAAGTGGAAAGCTGGAATTGCTCTCTGGATTTCTTGTTTACAAAAGTGGAACGGTTCACGGTGAAGATCTTGGTGTGTGTGGGAAGGGGGATCGGTCCTACCAGCACCACCTTGTCGTCCTTCACGCCATTGACCGTCTTGACGATCTTCTCGGCCGACTTGTCAACCAAGGTGTGGTCGAATGATTTCAATTTGATTCTGATTCTGTGACTCACTTTTCTTTAATTTTAGTTGTTATATAACGTTATTAACTAGTTTCATTTACTCTTTTAAAGTATAAATCTTCCCACATTCATGATGTAATCCTTGACATCGGCCGGCACTTCGGCGTACTTCAAGAACTCCATGCTGAAGGTGGCGCGTCCTTGACTGATGGAGCGTAGCGTGGTGACATATCCGAACATCTCGGCCAACGGCACCTGCGAGTGGATGACCTGGAATCCCACCTTGGCGTCGATTTGCTCGAGCACCGAGCGGCGACGGTTAAGGTCACCTGTCACATTGCCGATGTACTCGTCGGGCGTGGTGATTTCCACATGCATGATCGGTTCCAAGATGGCGGTGTTTGTCTTTTGCAGCGCATCGCGGAAGCCGATCTTGGCGCAGATTTCAAAGGCCAATGCATCGGAATCCACGGGATGTGCCTCTCCGTCGGTGACCTTGACGGCCATCGACAGGATCGGGAACCCGTACTTGCCGTTGAGCATTGCGGTCTTGAATCCCTTCTCGGCACCAGCGAGGTACTCTTTCGGTATCACGCCGCCCTTGACGAGGTTCTCGAACTGCAAGCCCTTTTCGTCGTATGGCAGGGGGGACATCTCGAAGTCCATCACGGCGAACGAACCCTTGCCGCCTGTCTGCCGCTTGTAGGCGGAGTGGAAGGCGACGGGGGCGATGAGGGCCTCCTTGTAGGCGACTCTCGGTTTGCCGTGGTTGCACTCGACGCCGAACTCGCGTTTGAGGCGGTCCAGCAGGATGTCAAGGTGCAACTCGCCCATGCCACTGATGAGCACTTGTCCTGACTCGCTGTCGGTCTTCACTTGGAAGGTCGGGTCCTCTTCGGCCAGCTTGTCGAGGGCACTCATCATCTTCTCCTCATCGTCCTTGGTTTTGGCCTCGACTGCGATTTGAATCACAGGTTCGGGGAAGACGATGTTTTCGAGAGCAATAGGGTGCCGCTCGTCGGTCAGCGAGTCGCCCGTGTGGATTTCCTTCATGCCCACGAGGGCCACGATATTGCCTGCCGTGACGCTTTCCAACGGCTGTTGCTTGTTGGAGTGCATCTGCAGGATCTTGGCCACGCGCTCCCTTTTGCCTGTACTGACGTTATAGACTGTCTCGCCGCTCTTCAGCACGCCGGAATAGACCTTTATGAAGGTCAGCTTGCCGACGTACGGGTCGGTGGCAATCTTAAAGGCCAATGCCGCGAAGGGCGCCGTGGAATCCATCGGGCGTTGCTCCTCGGTCTCACTCTTGGGGTTGATACCGCTGATAGCGGGCATGTCCAAGGGAGAAGGCAGATACTCCACAATGGCGTCGAGCAGTTTTTGCACTCCCTTGTTCTTGAATGACGACCCGCAGAGAACGGGCTGAATCTTACGCTCAAGGGTGGCCTTTCTGATGATGGCAACCAACTCCTCGCGGGTGATGCTGTCGCTGTCAGCGAAATACTTCTCCATCAGCTGCTCGTCCATCTCGGCCAGTGTCTCCAACAGGTTGGTGCGATAGATTTCGACCTCGTCAGCCATATCCTCGGGAATGGGAATCTCCCCGTAGGTGTTGCCTTGGTCTTCTTCGCTCCACTGGTAGGCCTTCATATCAAGCAAATCGACAAGACCGATGAAGGAGTCCTCCGCTCCAATGGGGAGCTGGAGGGGCAGGGGGTGTGCTTTCAGCTTTTCGCGAATCTGATCGACGACTGCGAGAAAGTTGGCCCCGGAGCGATCCATCTTGTTGACGTAGCAGATGCGTGCCACGTTGTACTTGTCGGCTTGGCGCCATACGGTTTCGGACTGGGCTTCCACGCCGCCAACGGCGCAGAAGATAGCTACGGCTCCATCCAATATTCTCAAAGAACGTTCTACTTCGACCGTAAAATCGACGTGCCCTGGGGTGTCGATGATGTTGATCTTGTAGTCATTTGACTGGTGTTTCCACATCACTGTGGTGGCGGCGGAGGTGATGGTGATTCCTCGTTCCTGTTCCTGCACCATCCAGTCCATGGTGGCAGTGCCTTCGTCAACCTCGCCGATTTTGTAGTTTTTCCCCGTATAGTACAAGATGCGCTCGGTGGTCGTGGTCTTGCCGGCGTCAATATGGGCCATTATGCCGATATTGCGTATTTTGAGCAGGTCTTCAGCCATCGTGTCGTCTCCTTGGTGTACGGGAATTTGAGTGTCCTCAGGCGACTACGAACGCATGTGGGCAAATGCCTTGTTGGCTTCGGCCATTCTGTGGATTTCCTCTTTTCTCTTGAAAGCGGCGCCTTCAGACTTATATGCAGCCATTATTTCCTGGGCCAGCTTGTCGGCCATGGTTTGCTCATGGCGTTTGCGGGCGAAGGAGATGAGGCTCTTCATACCGATAGATTGTTTTCTGCCCGGCTTGATCTCTTCAGGGACGGGCAGGGTGGTGCCACCGACACGTTTACTTTTGACCTCGACGCTGGGGGTGACGTTTTCCAACGCTTTTTTCCAGACTTCGATGCCGTTCTCTTTGGTCTTCTCCTCTACAATGTCAATGGCCTTATAGAAAATCTCGAATGCGAGATTCTTTTTGCCTTTCAACATGATATTATTGACGAATTTGGTCACAAGCTCGTCATTGAACTTAGGATCTGGAAGAATGATCCTTTTTTTTGCGTGTGAATTTCTCATTTTCTTGTATCTTCAATAAATGTTATTTACTCTTGAGTCGCCAATCACGGCGGTCAATTTACTTTTTTGGGGTTGAAATTAATTATTTCGCAGCTTTTTTGGGACGTTTGGCGCCATATTTGGAGCGTCCTTGGAGACGTCCGTCCACGCCGGCGGAGTCGAGCGCACCGCGAACGATGTGGTAACGCACGCCGGGCAAGTCCTTGACACGGCCGCCGCGCACCAGCACGATGGAGTGTTCCTGCAGGTTGTGGCCTTCACCGGGGATGTAGGCGTTCACTTCCTTGCCGTTGGTCATTCTTACTCTCGCCACCTTACGCATGGCGGAATTCGGTTTCTTCGGGGTTGTCGTGTAAACCCTCAGGCAGACGCCGCGTCTTTGCGGACATGCGTCCAATGCCCTTGACTTGCTCTGCGAAGTCAATTTCTTTCTTCCTTTTCTTACTAATTGTTGAATTGTAGGCATACAATCGGTTGTGTTAATCTTTTAATTTATAATCTATTTTCCCTTGATTTTTTGGGGCTGCAAAAATACACTTTTTTTGATAATCTTTTGTCTTTCAAATATTTTTTTATCAACAATAAAAAAACCGCCCTTGCAGGCGGTCCGTGTGATGTTTAACGCTGTTATCGTCTTGCCTTATGCGGGGTGGCGGAAGGCGTTTTAGTGGAATCTTCTGCCTTTTTCTTACCCACCGAAAGACTTCTCTTGTACCGTTCGTCTATTTTGTAGAACTCCTGCAAATGTTTTGGGGAGAGCATGGTCTTGAGCTTCTTGTAGAAATTGGTCTCCAACGTGAGGAGGTTCTTTTTAAGCTCGAATTTCTGGTCAAAAAGATAAGTGATCTGGCTGTCCGTGAGCTCCTCGCATTTTTTCTCCTCATCGCAGTTGGGGCAGTTGGGACAGTTCACCTTGATGCCCTTCTTTTCGATGTTGGCACGATATGTCTCGTGCAGTTTAACCTCGCTGCGGAGATATTGCTCGTATGCGGCCCAGAAGGTCTTTGCTTCGGTCGCGGTGGGATGGAAATGGGTTTTCATGTTGAGGACCCGGTCCTGGACGATCTTGTTGCCGTCGATTTTGTCCTGGGCATTGGACGCGGCAATGCCGGCGACCAACAGCATGGCGATGATGAATATGCGTTTCATAGTGGTTTTTGTTTTAAAAATTGTAATAATCCATCTGGGCCAGTTCGGTGTTGTAGTAGTCGATCATCTGTTCTTCCAACTCCTTTTCCTCTTGAGCGGCCTCAATGACAATCTGCTTTTGGTTCTCTTGTTGCTGTTTCCGGAAATTGAGGAACAATGTGCTCGCTATGGCAAGCAGCGCAACCGCGGCGGCAGAAAGGAAAAACAGGTTGCGCCGTGTGGCCCTCTCTTTCCGTATGGTGTTTATCATCCGGGAAGGCAATTGCTCAAAGTAGCCCTCCGGTACGTCGTAATGCTCGTTTCGCTCTATTTTTTCAATGTCAATCATAGTGGTGAGAAAAAAGAAACATTAGCAAGACACTTGATTTTCTAAAAGGTTAAATGCTCCGACAAATTTTTTTTGATTTTTTCCATGGCGAAATGATACGAGGCCTTCAAGGCGCTTTCGGAGGTGTCGAAAATCTTGGACATTTCGGCGTATGGAGTCTCGTCGTAATAGCGCATGGTGAAGACGGCGCGCTGCTTGGGCGGAAGACGAAGTATGGCCTCCTGAAGCAGATGCTCAATCTCGTTCGGCGAGATGAAATTTGTCTCCGGCTGGGAGACCACCAGGAAATCGGTGTAGTTGTCATCGGAGAGGTTGAGCAGCTTTTTCTTCTTCTCCACGTATGTCAACGCCTCGTTGACGCTGACTTTGGTGATCCAGGTCTTGAGACTGGAATCGCCCCTGAAATTGTCGAGGTGCCGCCAGATTTTGATGCAGACATTCTGGGTCACATCGTTGGCATCCTCGTGCAGGGTGACGATACGGCGGGCATTATAGTAGATCACCCGCTGATATTTTTTCAGCAGCAACTCGAAGGCCTGCTCTTTGGTCTTCTTGTTTGCAAACAAGGCAAGAATGAACTCGTCGGTGGGTTCTGGCATTATACTTATTTATTTGCGGGCAATGGCCTTTTTACAAGCATCCATGATATGCTCCGTATCCAAGCCGTACTCTTTCAACAATTCATCGGGGGTGCCGCTTTCGCCAAACTTGTCATCCACAGCGACCATTTCGACGGGGACAGGCAGCTCGCGTGCCAGCAGCTGGCAGATGGAGTCGCCAAGGCCGCCATTCATCAGATGTTCCTCAGCGGTCACGGCGCAACGGGTCCTGTTGACACTCTCCAGCACGGCAGCCTCGTCCAGGGGCTTGATGGTGGCAATGTCGATAACCTCCACAGAAAAGCCCTGCTCGGCCAGAATGCGCGCGGACTGCACAGCCGGATAGACCATGTGTCCGGTGGCGAAAATGGTGACATCCGTGCCTTCGTTCAGGAGAATGGCCTTGCCGATCACGAAAGGCTCTTCCGGCATGAAGTTGGGCACAGCGGGACGGCCGAAACGCAAATAGACCGGACCGACATACTCTGCGGCGGCCAGCGTGGCCATCTTGGTCTGGTTGTAGTCGCACGGGTTGATGACAACCATGTTGGGCAGCATCCTCATCAATCCAAGATCCTCCATCATCTCATGGGTGGCGCCATCCTCGCCGACGGTAAGGCCGGCATGGGACGCACAGATCTTGACATTGAGGTTGGAATAGGCCACCGTCATGCGGATCTGGTCATATACACGTCCGGAAATGAAGCCCGCGAAGGCGGCGGCAAAAGGAACCTTGCCGCTCAATGCCAAGCCTGCCGAAATGCCTATCATGTTGGCCTCGGCTATGCCCACTTGGATGAAACGATCCGGGAATGCGGCCTTGAAATCCCCCATCTTGACGCTGCCCGTGACATCTCCCGTGAGGGCGAAGACGTTAGGATTACGCTGGCCGGCCTCCACCAAACCCGCTCCGAAACCGGAACGAGTATCTTTTAATACGATGCTCTCTATATTTTCCATAGTGTAAAAATTTTGCGCGCAAAGATACGAAATTTGCCAAATGACTGTTATTAAATAATCCTTTTTATTTTAAACAACCTGTCCTTTCGCGGATGAGAATACGGCTACTCAAGGTCTTGATGCTTGCAACAGCCTTACTGTCAACACACAAGGCATTCCCGCAATTTGTCGGGGAGCCTCGTGTCAAAAGCTGTGTGGCCGATGCTTTCATCCTCAAGATAGACACGCTCTCCATCGTCCCCAACTCCTTTTCCATAGTGGACGTGGACACCTCGCAGTACCGGATCGACCCCATCGCCGCCAAACTCTACCTTTGCGACTCCACCCTGCTTGGCCGCACTCTGGTATGCCAGTACACAGTCTATCGTCTGGACTTCTCCGCCCCGCTCCGCCACCGTCCGCTCTCACAAATAGAAGGCTCGGGCGGACGTCTGATCCCCGTCGCCGCAAGTTCCCAACCCCCTGTCGAGCTATACGACGACGCACAGCTCTCCACATCGGGGCATGTGTCACGCGGGATCACCATCGGCAACAACCAGGACCCTGTGCTCAATTCTTCCCTCAATCTGCAGATTGCAGGCAATCTATCCGACGATTTCCGAATCATGGCCTCCATCTCCGACAAGAACATCCCCATCCAACCCGAAGGCAACACGCGCTACCTGTCGGACATTAATAATGTATTTATTACATTATATTATAAGGATGTGGCACGAATAAACGCCGGCGACATTT
Organism: uncultured Bacteroidales bacterium; assembly: GCA_947167635.1. Lineage (GTDB taxonomy): Bacteria > Bacteroidota > Bacteroidia > Bacteroidales > WCHB1-69 > F23-D06. The sequence goes on from CAMVIT010000021.1 coordinate 6,858, forward strand.
CCATCCAATCACCCGTTTCCGACTTTCTCTCCGTGTCGAGAAATCTTTTGGGCATGGAGGCGTCCGTGCGTTATACGGCGACAGACAAAGTACAGGGCATCCATTCGTTAGGCGGCGGAGTGGCCAAGGGCAGCTTTGCACGGCAAAAACTCGCCGTCCAGAACGGCATGCAGGGACCCTACAAACTCTACGGAGCTCAGGGCGAAACCGGCATCGTCGTCATCGCGGGGTCTGAACGCGTCTATATCGACGGCGTGCTGCTTGCCCGCGGGCAGGAAAACGACTATGTAATGGACTATAACACGGCGGAAATCACCTTCACCCCAGCCCAGATGATGTCGGCGGAAAAAAGAGTGTTCGTGGAATTCGAATATACGAACAGACATTTCACCCGAATCGGACTCTTCTCCTACAACGAACTGACCTTGGGCAAACGTAAGAACCTACGGCTCAACGTAAACTATTATCGTGAGCAAGATTTGAAGAATCAGTCCGTGCAACCCGAATTGAACATGGATCAAATGCGTTTCCTGTCACTCATCGGCGACAACTGGCAGAACGCCTATTATGAGCAAGCAGATTCCACCGCTTTTTCCGAAAACAGGGTGTTGTATTGTCGGAAAGACACCTTGGTGGACGGCATCACCTATCACAATGTTTACGAATATTCCACAGACAAGGATCGGCAGCTCTACAGCGTGAGCTTCACCTTCATGGGTCCCGGCAAGGGATCCTACGTCTTGCTGCGCAGTGCCGCCAACGGCCGGGTTTTCAGCTGGGTGGCGCCCGTGAACGGCGAGCCGCAGGGCGACTACAACCCCGTTTTGCTGCTGAGCACACCCCAACGCACGCAGATGGCCACATTGCAGGCCAAATACCAAATCCGCCCCACCACCCTGCTACAAGGCGAAGTGGCCCTGTCGGAACATGACCTGAACCTCTTTTCCAAACAAGACGACCGTGACAATGTGGGCTTTGCAAGCACACTGAACCTCAACCATCGCCACGCGCTTGGGAAAAACATCCCCGACAGCGCCCGATGGGATTTCTTTGGCGGAGTGGAATGGCAATTCATTCACAAGAATTTCCATGCTGTAGAGAGTCTCCGCGACGTGGAATTCGCCCGCACCTACAATCTGGATGGCGACCACTCGAATCTGCACTCGGAACAGATGCTGCATGCCCATGGGGGCTTTGAGAAGAGAAAATTGGCCCTCCTGCGCTACGACCTCAACTGGTTTTCCCGTTTGGGGAGCACCTCGGCACTACGGCAGGAACTCGTGACACAAGGCACCGTCGGACGGCTGCGGCTCCAAGCCCGGGCCGCCTTCCTGACAACAGCGGACAGCCTGCAGCGCAGCCGCTTCCTGACCACAGACGCAAAAATCGCCTATCAATTCAAAAACGTGGAAATAGGAGTGACCGACTTGCTGGAACGCAATCTCTTTCGAGATGCAATGACCGACACAGTACGATCCAACAGCTACGCATTCAACGAGTTATTGCTATACATCAAAAACAATGAACCATCATTATATAAATACAATATTTCATACAAAAACCGAGTCGAATTTGCACCTGACACGAACGGTCTCCAGCTCCGGCAATCCATCCAAGAGGCCAATGCGCGTTTTCAATTCGACAGGATAAAGAACCAGCATTTCGCCGTCCAAGCCACCTACAGGACACAAAAGATGCACCATGTCGTCCCGGGAAAAGGGCGGGAGCACTATTTTGTGGGGAACATGGAATACACGGGGCGTTTTTTCCACAACGCACTATTGTGGAACACCTACTACGAGGCGGGAAGCTGCATGGAACAGAGGAAAACGTTCACTTTCCTGAAGGTCGCAACGGGACAAGGCACCCATGTGTGGCATGACTATAACGGCAACGGGGTTGAGGAGATGGACGAGTTCGAGGTGGCGGCCTTCCAGGACGAGGCCAACTATGTGAAGGTTTGGCTGACGGGAAACGACTATGTGAATGCCTACAGCAATGCCTTCACGCAAAGCATCCAGCTGCGGCCGGCGGCCGTTTGGAACAACCAAAAGGGCTTCCGCCGCTTCCTGGCCCGATTCTCCGACGTGGCAAGTTTCCGCACACAGCTGCGTCATGTGAAGCCCAACTTCAACCCGTTCTACGCCAACTTGGCCGACACCAACTTGCTGAGCCGCATCATGAACGTCAACAACACATTCTCTTTCAACAACAGCACGTCGAAGTTCGCCTTCGACTTTGTGGTGCAGAAGTCGCAGAACAAGAGTCTGATGTATTATGGCTTTGAGCAGAGCGAGAGCGAATCGCAGCAAGTGGTGCTTAAAAGCAACCTGAAGGGGCTTGTTTCCATAGAGGCGAACTATCGACATGGCATTCAGGAAAACCGGTCCGACTTCCTCGCCATGCGCAACTACGAAATAGAGCGTCACGAAACCGGGGGAAAGATGCAGCTGCGACTGCAGGACAAATATGTGACGGAAATTGGCTACCTGTACGGTGACAAGCGAGGGAAGGTGGGTGGCGGACATGTCTGTGTCCACGATGCCAACGCTGCGTTCAACTACAAAATCGTGCGCCGGGGGGTGTCCACCGTGTCGGTTCGCTATGTGGCCGTCAAGGGACAATCGCCCGACAATGCGGCAGCAGCCTATCAGATGTTGGAGGGCTTGGCGTTGGGCCACAATATCGTCTGGTCACTCGGCTGCCAGCTGGCGCTGACCGAGTATCTGCAGCTTTCCGCCCAATATGACGGACGTGTCTCGCAAGGGCACAAAGCCATCCACACCGGCGGCATAACCTTGAAAGCCCAGTTCTGATCATAGTGATTTTTAGAAAGTTTAAAATGTGTTGGTTTTTTTTTCAACAGAACGATGTTGGATAAAAAAAAATATCGTATTTTTGTCGCTTGAAAAATTATAAGGTTAATTGCGTTCTGTAACTTTTTTGGGGATATGATGTAAAAAGATGTTTGATGACTAAAGTATAAACCCGCTAAAATCTACATAACGTATTCAACCACAAATGAATATTGTAAAAACCAAAACCAACGAAAGATGATGAATCGGGCGAAAAAGATAGGTGTTTTCATGCTGGTAGCGATGGCATTTCACGTTTCCGGCTTAGCTCAAGACGATGCGCAATTTACGCTTTTTCCTTGGGCAACTTCCTATTATAATGCAGGTGGCATAGGTGAACAGAACAATACGTTATGTTTCACGTTCCTGTACGACAACAAATCTTTGGCATGGCGTGATGTGTATAATGGTGCGGGCGATTCCATATCGAAGGACAAGACGGCGCCTCAGGATTTTCTGCTCAACATCGAGTCTTATCTGAAGAAATTGCACGGTTCCATCGGTCTTTCCTTGATCAGCGATCAAATTGGTTATTACAAAAGCATCGGAGTAAAGTTAGGTTATTCGTACAAATTGCGCATAGGGGGCGGCCACATGGGCATTGGAGCGCAGATTTCCTTCTTCAACCAGCAAATCGACCCCTCCGGATTCCGCCCCATCGACCAGGGCGACCCCGTGCTTGACAACCTTTCCGAATCCACCACAGACCTTGATTTTGGTTTAGGCGTGCATTACACGACCGACCAATGGTATGCAGGCGTAAGCGTGACGCAGCTGGCCGCCGCCTTCGACAAGGACCAGAAACTGCGCATTGCCGGCGACCACGGTCCGGCCCGCACGCCGCAAATGTACTTCCATGGCGGCTACACCTGGATTGTGCCCGCCAACCCCAATTGGGAGATTCTGCCTCAGACCTTGGTCAAGACCGACTTCAAGACGTTCCAGTGGGACCTTATGGTGCTGGCACGCTACAATGGCATCTACTGGGGCGGCTTGAGCTACCGTCTGCAGGATGCCGTCTCGCTGGTGTTCGGCGCACGTCCCTTCTATAACTCCTCCAACGTCTATCTGAAAGGCCTCGACGCCGGCGTCTCCTACAGCATCACCACCAACAAGCTGGGTTACCGCCGCTACAGGAGCTTCGGCGATGTGGAAGTGATGGTCCGCTATTGCTTTGACATCTACAAACCGGAGGTCTTCTCCGGCTACGGTTCCACACGTTCCATATACAAAAACTGGTACTAAGATAATAAAAGTGGTATAATTGCGTTTAGATAATCATTAAAATCTATAAAAATGAAAAGGGTATTAATATTAATTGCAGCGGCACTGATGGTATGCGTGTCCTGTAAAAACGGCGGCGACGGCCAATTGGTGGGCGTAAAGGACCGCCCCGACTTTCTGGACCTCGACCCGTACGGCATGGTCTATGTTCCCGCCGGCCACTATGTGATGGGCGGTGGCGACCAGGATGTGCCATTCGCACAGACCCAGCAGTCCAAGAACGTGACCCTCGACGCCTTCTGGATGGACGAGACCGAGATCACCAACAACGAGTATCGCCAGTTCGTATATTGGGTGCGCGACTCCATCGCACATGTGTTGCTCGGTGATGCCGAGATCACAGATGTCGAGAAGTATGGCCACTACCAGAAATACACCAAGGGCGAGAACGAGGGCGAACTCAAAGAACCCAAACTCATCAACTGGAAAGAAGAAATCCCTTGGGATTCTGACAACGAGGAGGTTCAATCCGCACTCTCTCCGTTGTACAACAAGGTGAACACCCGCTTCTACCATTATCGCCCCAACACCACTAATGCTGCCATGTACAACTACGAGTATTGGTGGTATGACTATCGCAACTGGCGCGATCCCGATGACCCCGACAACTTCGGTGCCGCAACCAAGGAGTTCGACAAGGAAGGCGTGGATTACGGTGGTCTGTACGCCAACCGTCCCAGCAGCTTGGGCAACGGTTACCAACGCTTCATCAAACACGAGGTCGTGAACATCTACCCGGATACCCTTTGCTGGGCCCACGATTTCGTATATTCCTATAATGAGCAGATGATCCTGAACTATTTCTCCCATCCCCAGTTCGATCACTATCCTGTGGTGGGTGTGAGCTGGAAGCAAGCCAAGGCCTTCTCTTACTGGAGAACCCATCTCCGCATGTCCTGGCTTTCCTCCAAGGAGTATGCCAACGAGCAGGAGTTCAGACTGCCCACTGAAGCACAGTGGGAATGGGCTGCGCGCGGTGGCAACGACCTGGTCACCTATCCGTGGGGCGGTCCCTACACAACCAACAAGAACGGCTGTTTCCTGAGCAACTTCAAGCCCCAACGCGGCAACTACATAGCTGATGACAACATGTATCCCAGCATCGTGGCCCACTATCATCCCAACGATTGGGGTCTGTTTGACATGGCCGGCAACGTGGCCGAGTGGTGCGAGGATGCTTTCGACAAGTCCTCCTACAACTTCACCCACGACATGAATCCCGTCTATGTCTATTATGCCAAGAAGGACGACTCTCCTGCCAAGAAGCGCAAAGTCATCCGTGGCGGTTCCTGGAAGGACGTGAGTTATTACACCACTGTGGCGGCAAGATGCTTCGAGTATCAGGACACCTGCAAATCATACGTGGGCTTCCGCAACGTGCAATCCTACATGGGCCGTCAACGCGGTGACAACAGCAGCCGTAGTGCCTCCCACGTTTACTAAAATCCTGACAACAACAATAATCATCAATAAATCATTAACTAAATTAAATTAATCTAAAATGAATGCAATCGACAGATTAGTAAGATCAAACACGTACAAGAACATCATGGCCAAGTTGTATGGCTGGGGCGCTGCCGTCGTCATCTTCGGCGCACTTTTCAAAATTCTTCACCTCCCCGGCGCTAACATCATGCTGATCATTGGTATGGGCACGGAGGTCGCCATCTTCTTCTTCTCCGCTTTCGAGCCTTTACATGTGGAATACAACTGGGCTTTGGTGTATCCGGAGCTTGCTATTGCTGATGAAAATGCAGAACCCACGCGCAAAGAGAGAAAGAAAGAGATGAAAGGCGCCACCCCCACTCAACAACTCGACAAGATGCTCGAAGAAGCCAAGATTGGTCCCGAATTGATTGAGAGCTTGGCAGTTGGTATGAAGAACCTCGGTGACAACGCCAAGAAACTCGCCGGCGTTTCCGACGCTGCCGTGGCTACCGACGCTTTTGTGGGCAACATGACCAAAGCCGCTGAATCTGTGCGTAACCTCTCCCTTAAATATGACAAGGTGGCCTCCACGCTCGAAGCCGACGGCAACGCATCCATGGCTTACAGCGAAAGCTTGAAACGCGCCACTAACGCCATCAACCAAATGGCCAATGCTTATGAGCAGACCACAACCTACAAGAGCGAAATGGACAAGCTGACCCACAACATTGCTGCCCTCAGCAAGGTCTATGGTAACATGCTCGCCGCCATGGGCGTAAACACCAACAAATAAGATCACCCATCATCTCATTTCACACTAATTTCTCACTAAAACTATATTAGAAAATGGGTGCAACAAATTGTCCGGAAACCCCGCGACAGAAAATGATTCAGATGATGTACTTGGTGTACACCGCCATGTTGGCATTGAACGTGTCCGCCAATATCCTTGATGCCTTCGTCGTCGTGGACGACACGTTGGTGACCTCCACTATGAACGCCACACACCAGAATAAGAGCGACTACTCCTGGTTCGAAGCCCAAAAGACCCTCCTCGGCGAGGCCAAGATCCATGATGCTTATGCGAATGCACAGAAACTGAGAAAAGAGACCGACGACATGGTGAAGTTCATCGAGAACATGCGCCGCGAGCTCATCTACGCCGTTGATGGCGACACCCTCGCTGAAGTCGAGAACGACCAAGGCAAGAAAGTGAAAGTCTCCAAGACAGTTTCCACGATTACCAAGAAAGACAATTTCGACATCCCCACCGATTTCATGATCCGACAGGGCAATGCCGAAAAACTCAAGAAAAGAATCAACGAATACAAGGCTAACATCCTGAAACTGGCCAAACCCTCCGACCGCGATGGCCTCAAGCGTGCTATCGGTCTTAACGTGGATGTCAAGTATAAGAAAGAGGGTGATTCCCAGACTTGGGAAGAGCACAATTTCGACCATATCATTGCCGCCGCGTCTGTAACCCTTCTCAACAAAATGACCGGCGAGGTGCGCAACGCAGAGTCCGCCATGCTCAACTACCTGAAGGCTTCCATCAGCGCCGACGACTTCAAGTTCGACCATGTGGAAGGCCGTGCCATCCCGAAATCCCAGGTGGTGTTCACCGGCGACAGCTATGAAGCCGACATCATTGTGGCTGCTTACGACAGCAAGACCAATCCTGAGGTCTGGTACAAGATGGGCGCTGACACGCTGACCGAGGCCGGCATCGGCGGTGCCACCAGACTGGTGGGTGAAAACGGTGTGGTGAAACTCAAATTGGGCGCAGGCGGCGTCGGCGACTCTAAGTTCGCGGGCTTGATCAAGGTCATCGGACCGGACGGCCAGCCCAAGTACTACGGTTTCAAGGACAAATACACGGTCTTGAAGCCCTCTGCCACCATTGCTGCTGACAAGATGAACGTGCTCTATGCCGGCATTGCCAACCCGATTTCTGTGTCGGGCGTCGGTTCCGGTAAGATCAGCGTTTCCTTCCCCGGCTGTAACCTCTCTTCCACGGGTACCAACACCTATAATGTCAGTGTTCCTGCAGGTCTGATTGGCAAGACGGTCACCGCGTCTGTCACCTCCGACGGCAAGAACATGGGCAGCACCGTGTTCCGTGTCAAGAAAGTCCCGAATCCGCGTGCCGTCTTAGGCGCCAACATCCGTGGCGGCAAACGTGCCAAGGCTGAATTGCTCGCCAACCCGATGATTCGTGCCACCATGGGCGAAGACTTCGCTTACGACCTGAAATGGAGTGTCAACTCTTTCCGCGTCATCTTCGTCAGCAAAGGTATGGAAGACCCCGCCATGGTTTGCCAAGGCGGATCCTTGAGCGAAGCCGTCAAGGCCAAGATCCAAAAGTCCTCCGCCAACACGGTGATTTATTTCACCGACATCAAGGTCTCCTCAGAAGCAGGTCAGAGAACCCTTGACGAGTTCTCCGTTAGAATTCGATAAACAACCCCATATATTATGAAAAAGTTTGGATTATTATTATTAGCCCTTTGCGCCGTTTCCTTTGCCTTTGCACAAGAAGACGAAGACGGCAGCACGATGAACCAGCCCATCGACCGCGCCCCCGCGGAGTTCGCATGGGAACAAATGGAGGTCAATGAACTCTCGGATCCCATCCCGTACGCCCCTATCCGGCAAGCAGACGTGATGTACTACTACACCATCTGGAGAACCATCGACCTTCGCGAGAAAGTCAATCACCCCCTCTACTTCCCGACTGAAGTGAGAGGCACATGGCGGAGTCTGGCCCAAACCATCTTCGACGCCATCGACATGGACAACCCTGACAAATCGGAAGGCGTGCTGCCAATCTATTCCGACGACATGTGTACCATGCCGACCCCGCGTGAAGAGCTGAAAGGCAACCTCGCCGTCTCCTATCCGGTGCCCGATTTCGATCCCGAAACTGGTGAGGAAATTGGCACCAAAGACATGGTCATCGAATTCGAGGCCAAGGAGATCATCTCCTACAACATCAAGGAGATCTGGTATTTCGACAAGCAGGAATCCCGCCTCAAATACCAAATCCTAACCCTTGAGCCGATTCTCGAATACGAGCGTCCGAACACCTCCTCCTTCTCCGGCTACGATGAAGAGCCGCAAGAAGACGAAGAGGATGTGCAAAACCCGTTGACCAAAAAGAGAGTGGGCTACATCTACTACAATGAGCTCAGACCTTTCTTGGCCAAGCAAGAGGTTTTCAACGTCAAGAACAACGCCCAGCGTCTCTCTTTCGACGACTTGTTGACGTGGAAACGCTATTTCTCGTCGCTGATCTACAAAGAGGCCAACACGTATGACCGTGAGATTCAGGACTATATCGCAAACGCACGCGACCAGCGCATCGAATCCGAGAAGATTACTGAAAGATTGCGCACTCTGGAGAGCGATCTCTGGGAATTTTAATCCGAACAGAACTTTTTCATAAATATGCCAAATCGGGTACCGTTGGTACCCGATTTTTTTTACTTTTGCACGGTAAAATAAAACACATGATTGTCATCACAGGATCAGCAGGATTCATCGGCAGCTGCATGGCTGCCAAGTTGAACGAATCGGGCCGGGACGACCTCGTGCTCGTGGACGACTTCTCGCGCCCCGAGAAGCGTCGCAACTGGGAGAACAAACGTTACATCGACAAAATTCACCGCGACGACTTCTTCCAGTGGGCCGAACAGAATGTTCCGTCCATCGAACTCATCATCCATCTGGGGGCACGCACCGACACAACCGAATTCGACTACTCCGTCTTCGAAATGCTGAATGTCTCCTACACCCAGCGAATATGGACATTTGCGGCAAAGTACCGCATTCCCTTGGTCTATGCCTCCTCCGCCGCCACATACGGCGCCGGCGAACTCGGTTATGTGGACAACCACGCGCTGTCGGCCAGGCTGCAGCCCTTGAATCCTTATGGAAAGTCCAAGAACGAAATCGACAAATGGGTGCTGAAACAGTTTCGCCAACCGCCCTGCTGGTACGCATTCAAGTTCTTCAACGTTTACGGTCCCAACGAGTACCACAAGGGACGCATGGCTTCCGTGATTCTGCACGCTTTCCATCAAATCCAGGAAACCGGCAAGGTAAAGCTGTTCAGATCCCACCGCCCGGATTTTGCCGACGGGGAACAGCTGCGCGATTTCGTCTATGTGAAGGACGTGGTGCGTGTCATCCAGTGGTTCATCACGCATCTGCCCCAAAGCGGCATATACAACATAGGCACCGGTCGCGCCCAATCGTTCCTGACGCTGGCCACCTCCACCTTCAAAGCCCTGAATTTAGAGCCAAATATCGAGTTTGTGGATATTCCGGAAGACATACGCGACAAATATCAGTACTACACTCAAGCTGATATGCACAAAATGCGTGCTGCAGGATTCCACCGTCCCTTCTACTCGCTCGAACGGGGCACAACCTCCTACGTCACGCGCTATTTGAAAAAAAACACTGTTTATTAATTTGGTGAAAAATATTTCTCTAACCGACGCTGTGATACGGATTTTTTTTATACTTTTGTGTTCTTTTTAAAACCAAAGCGAAAACTCAACATCTTGCACCTTAAAACAATAAAAACTCATTACTGTTATAATGAAAAGAAAAAGTTTCACGGACAAAGAAATACAACAAACGCTTAAAACTTTTTTCGGATTCGACAAATTCAAAGGCAGTCAGCAGAAGATCATTAAATCCGTTCTGAAAGGGAAGGATTGTTTTGTCATCATGCCCACAGGCGGTGGTAAATCGCTGTGTTACCAGCTTCCCGCACTGATGAAGGAAGGCACGGCCATTATAATCTCCCCGCTTATCGCCCTCATGAAAAACCAAGTCGATGCGATTCGGAATTTCGGCACCGAGATGGGCATTGCCCATTTCCTCAACTCCTCTCTTTCGAAGTTGGAGATCAACGAGGTGAAAAAAGACTTGCTGTCCGGTAAAACAAAACTACTTTACGTGGCTCCGGAATCCTTGACCAAGGAAGAGAACGTCAAGTTTTTCCAAGATGTGAACATCTCCTTCTATGCCATCGACGAGGCCCACTGTATTTCCGAATGGGGGCACGATTTCCGCCCCGAGTACCGCCGCATCCGCGCCATTATTGACAAAATCGGGAAGAAAGTGCCCGTCATGGCCCTGACCGCCACGGCGACACCGAAAGTGCAAAGCGACATCCAGAAGAACCTCGGCATGGAGAAAGCCGATGTCTATATTTCCTCCTTCAACCGCCCCAACCTTTACTACGAAATTCGCGAAAAGACCAAGGACATTGACAAGGAGATTGTCAAGTTCATCAAGAACCATCCTGGCAAGTCGGGTATCATCTATTGTCTGAGCCGCAAGAAAGTGGAGGAATTGTCCGAATTTCTCGTGGCCAACAACATCCGCGCCCTGCCCTACCACGCTGGCCTCGACTCCCGCACACGCGTGCAAAACCAGGACGACTTCCTGATGGAGAAGGCCGACATCATCGTGGCCACCATCGCCTTCGGCATGGGCATCGACAAGCCTGACGTGCGCTTCGTCATCCACTATGACATGCCCAAGAGCTTGGAAGGATACTATCAGGAGACGGGCCGCGCCGGCCGAGACGACGGTGAAGGCCTCTGCATCGCCTTCTACGACTACAAGGACCTCCACAAGCTCGAGAAATTCTCGACCAAGAAATCTGTCGCCGAGCAGGAAATCGTAAAGCAACTGCTTGCGGAAACCGCCTCCTACGCGGAATCCACCAGCTGTCGCCGCAAACACCTGCTCCACTACTTCGGAGAAGAGTACAACGAGGAAAACTGCCACAACTGCGACAACTGCAACCATCCCAAGCCCAAGATGAACGCCTCCGATCATATTGTCCTCGCGCTGGAGGTCATCCAGACTGTCAAGCAACAGTTCAAGGACGACCAAATCATTGACATCATCACCGGCAACAAGACCACCTCCATTGTCAAGTTCAAACATGACAAACTCAAACAATTCGGAGAAGGACAGGAGTATGATGCCAAATTCTGGTCCAACATCATCCGCCTCGCCATCTTCGAAAACCTCATCTTCAAGGATGTCGAGAATTACGGTTTGCTCAAACTGACCGAAAAGGGCGAGAAATACATGATGAACCCCTACTCCATCCAGACCATCAAGCCCGACTCTGCCAATGCGCAGGACGAAGATGAGGACGAAGAGATTGAGAACGTCTCGGACGGCCCCGTGGAAGACGCTTTTGACTCCACCCTGTTCAGCATGCTCAAGGAGCTGCGCAAGAACATCTCCAAAGAGGAGAACCTCCCGCCGTTTGTCATCTTCCAAGACCCCTCGTTGGAAGACATGTGCATCCAATATCCCACCACCATGGAGGAGATGACACACATCGCCGGTGTGGGCATGGGCAAGGCCCAGAAATACGGAAAACAATTCATCGAACTCATCCGCAACTATGTGGAAGAGAACGAAATCGAGCGCCCGCAAGATTTCGTGGTCCGCTCGGTCGTGAAAAAATCAGCCATCAAAGTCTTCATTATCCAAAGCATCGACAGAAAAGTGGGATTCGAAGACATTGCCCGAGCAAAAGGATTGGACATCAACGAGTTGTTGACAGAGATCGAAATGATTGTATCCTCCGGCACCAAGATAGACATCACCTATTATATCAATGAGGAGATTGAAGACTACCATCAGGAGGAGATTCTCGACTATTTTGCCAATGCCGAATCCGATTCTCCCGAAGAGGCTCTTCGCGAACTTGGAGAAGACGAATATACCTTGGAAGAGATCCGTATCATGAGAATCAAATATCTGTCGGATGTGGGCAATTAGCCGTCAGCGTTTATCCCTGCCGACAACCGCATCGGCCATTAAAACAAAAATCAGAAAATCAAATTAAAAATTTATATGGAAGAGAGAAAAGAAATGAATGACCCCGTCAAGAATGTGGTACCGGACGAGATGATGCCGGGATTTGTGGCTGCAGAGTCTCAGAAAAAACACGACGAGGAAAATGTGTATCAGACGGAGTGTCCTGCTCCGGAACTGCAATCGGATAATCTTTCCGACAGTGAAGAGGCGAAGCAGGCCTGCGACAAGAAGAGAAAATGCTGCCATATCGGGCACTTGATTTTCGATTTGTTGATGGCCGCCGCTGTCATCACCCTGTTCATCCTGCATTTTTGCGGGAACAAACGACCAGTCCACCATGTTGCCGTGGATCCATCCAAAGCGGGTTCCGGCGAAGTGCTTTATGTAAACATCGACTCCATCAACGAGCATTATGAGATGGTATCGATCTTAACAGACAGTATCGATGCCGAGCGCCAGCGCCAGACCGTGTTGTTCCAAAACCGCCAGAAGGCCTTGGAAAACAAGTTGGCCAACTACCAGCGCAACATGCAATCCGGCAGCTTGACGGCTCAGCAGGCACAATATGCGGAACAGTCGCTGCAGCAAGAGAGCACACAGCTGCAAAACGATTACTCCGTAGCCTTGGAAAATCTGGAATCCCGCTACACGGCGGCTTTGGGCCAGATTGCCGATTCTCTGAAAGCAGCCGTCGCACGTGCCAATGCCCTCCATAACGCATCCTTCATCCTCAGCTATGGTGCCGGAAGTCCCGTAATTGAGGCCGACCCCACCAAGGATATCACAAATGAGGTGCTTGAAGACCTCAACAGGCCTTTCAAGAAGAAAAAAAAGGGAGGTAACTAATGAGCTTCGACGATACCCAGAGGGATAATCAATCGGCAACATCCGTACATCGCGACATCATCGCGATGTGCATCGGGCTGTTTCTGTTTGCCGCAATTGTGGCATGGTCATTGATCAAAAACGCCCACAACCCTCAAGACGAGGCAGGGAATGCGACAGCCGTGCAACTCGACTCCCTGCATGTTTTCCCGCCCGTGGACTTTGCAGACTCGCTTTACCATCCGAGCGTGGTGGCCGCCTACGATGATGACTCTCCCCGCGATGTCTTCTACTACGAAATCGACAGTTTGGGCAACACGACCCAAAACAAGGTGCATGAGACACACTATTATCCCGACAAAAAGAAGTACGTTGACGGCAACCTTCACGAGAATCAACGCGACGGCATCTGGTATGCCTATCATCCCAACGGAAACGTGCAGACCATGGCTCATTATGTAAACGGCAAGGAAGAGGGACAATACACCGTCTATCATCCCAACGGAAACGTTTTCTACACTGGCAAATACCATGAGGGCAAGCGCATCGGCATCTGGTCTTTTTACGACGAGAATGAGCAGTTGGTAAACGAAAAAAACTATGATGAAGACAAATAGATAAAGCTAACGACCCACAGATAATAGCCAACAACCAATAAGTCGAGACAAAAATAATAATTCTTAATCCAAAACAAAAAAATAAAACATGGAATTACCTTTTGCAGAAGCGTGGAAAATAAAGATGGTTGAACCCATTAAGAAATCCACCCGCGCAGAGCGCGAAAAATGGCTCGAAGAAGCCCACCAAAACATCTTCATGCTGAAAAGCGATTATGTCTATATCGACCTGTTGACAGATTCCGGCACAGGCGCCATGAGCGACCGTCAATGGAGTGCCATGATGATGGGAGACGAAAGTTACGGCGGCGCCCGCTCTTTCTACCACATGAAGGACACCATCACCGAGATCACCGGTTTTGAATTTGTCATCCCCACCCATCAGGGCCGTGCAGCCGAGAATGTGCTGTTCTCCTACCTGGTAAAACCCGGCATGGTTGTTCCTGGCAACGCCCACTTCGACACCACCAAGGGGCACATTGAGAGTCGCAAGGCATTCGCCATCGATGTCACCGTGCCCGAAGCATACGACACCCAACTTGAAGTTCCCTTCAAGGGCAACGTCAGCCTTGAGAAGCTTGAGAAGGTGCTCAAAGAGAACCAAGGCAATGTCCCGTTCATGGTGCTCACCGTGACCAACAACACCGTTGGCGGTCAGCCGGTCTCCATGCAGAACATCCGCGAGACCTGCGAGCTTTGCCACAAGTATGGTGTGCCGGTCAATATCGACAGTGCCCGTTTCATTGAGAACGCCTACTTTATCAAGACCCGTGAGAAAGGTTACGAGAACAAGACCCTCCATGAGATTGTCAAGGAGATGTTCTCTTACGCCGACTCCATGACCATGAGCGCCAAGAAGGACGGTCTTGTCAACATGGGCGGTTTCATCGCCACCAACAAGAAAGAATGGTATGAAGGCGCGAAGCTCTTCTGCATCCCCTTCGAAGGCTTCCTCACCTACGGTGGCATGAACGGTCGCGATATGGACGCCCTCGCCGTCGGCCTCAAGGAGAACCTTGAGTTCGAAATGGTTGAGACCCGTATCAAGCAAGTTCATTATCTGGCTGACAAGCTTGATGAGTACGGCATCCCCTACCAGCGTCCTGCCGGTGGTCATGCTATCTTCGTCGATGCCGACAAAGTGCTCACCAACATTCCCAAGGAGGAGTTCCCCGCCCAGACGCTGACTTGCGAGCTTTATCTGGAAGCTGGCATCCGTGCCTGCGAAATCGGATATGTGCTTGCCGACCGCGACCCGGTGACCCGCGAGAACCGCTTTGGTGGCAACGACTTCGTGCGCCTCTGCATCCCGCGCCGCGTCTATACCAACAACCACATGGACGTCATCGCCGCCGCCCTCAAGAATGTCTATGACCGTCGCGAAACCATCAAGCGCGGTCTCGAAATCACTTGGGAAGCCGAGCTGATGCGCCACTTCACCTGCCAATTCAAGAGATTGCAATAATAAAAAGGCCTGCGTCATGCAGGCCTTTTTTCAAATTCAAACAAGTACTCCCTTAACTTGGCCATCGGCCCTTGATCTTGATTATGATTATTGTTGACGACATTTTGGTTTCCGACGAACTAATAGAAAAGCGTTTTTGCTGCGACTTGGCGCAATGCAAGGGTGTCTGCTGCGTGGAAGGGGATGCCGGTGCGCCCTTGCGGCCGGACGAGTTAGGTGACCTGAGCGAGCACTACCCTGTGTTCAGCAAATATATGACAGCGGAGGGCATTGCTGCCGTTGAGTCGATAGGCGACCCCTTCGTTCTCAATGACTGGGGCGAGTTTGAGACCCCCATGGTGCCCAGCGACACAGCCTGCACCTTCGCCTGCCGTGAAGGTGAAATGACGTTCTGTGCCATCGAAAAGGCGTTCCTCAACGGCGAAATTCCGTTTCGGAAACCACTCTCATGCTATCTTTACCCTGTCCGCGCCAGCAAGGTGGGCAAATACACGGCTCTCAACTTCCATCACTGGGACATTTGCCGGTGCGCCCGCGCCAAAGGCGACCAGCTGGAGCTCCCGCTCTACCGCTTTCTCGAGGAGCCGCTTGTCCGCGCTTTCGGACGGGAATGGTACGAAAAGTTAGTCTCGAGTGTCTGACCAAATGGTGGAAAGAAATTTGTGGATTATTTTGAAATGATCGCCCTGGAAAAAGAAACTGCCGTGCCAGATTCTGAAATATTTTGTGTATGTTTGCAGCCAATTTTGTTTAACCTTTTTAATACAAGAGATTGAAATGACTATCGAAGAAGTTGCTGCCTTGGTACAAGGCGAGATTGTTTGCGGCGACAGTTACAAAGGGCGCGAGGTAGCCTGCGTGTTTGCCTCCGACTTGATGAGCGATGTGCTGACCATCCGCGACACCGACAAACTGTTGCTGCTGACAGGCTTGTCCAACCTCCAGTCCATCAGAACATGCGAAATGTCTGACATCCAAATGATTGTCGTGGTACGCGGCAAGGCCGTCACCGACGAAATGCTCGAATTGGCGGAGGATAACGACATGATTATCGTCAAGACCCCATTTTCAATGTACAAAACCGCCGGCATCCTCTTCGGTGCCGGCATACCGCCCATTTACTAACCAAATTGCAAGACCATGGATTTTACCTACCACGTTGAAGGAGGGGATTTCACCAATGCAGGATCCACCTCCAGCGAAGTCAAAAGAATGCTGAAAAAACTCGGTGTAAGTCCCGACATCGTCAAGCGGACGGTCGTGGCTCTCTACGAGGCCGAGGTCAACATTGTGGCGCACGCCTACCGCGGCGACATCAGCGTGGACCTGGAGGAGGACAAGATTCGTATCGTGCTCGCCGATGAAGGCCCGGGCATCCCCAACGTCGAGTGGGCCATGCAGAAGGGCAACTCCACCGCCTCGCCCAAGGTGCGCGAGATGGGCTTCGGCGCCGGCATGGGTCTCCCCAACATACAAAACAACTCCGATGAGCTGAACATCCAAACCGAGGTGGGCAAGGGCACCACCATCGAACTTGTCAACTATTTCAACAAATAATCCACTACTATGGCTGAAGACTTCCACCACGCACTGAAATTCAAATACGATCTCTGCATTGGCTGCGCCCACTGCACGGGTGTCTGCCCCACCGGGGCCATCCACGTCGAGGACGGTCACCCGCACCTTAACCCCAACCGCTGCATCGACTGCGGCCGCTGCTACCAGGCATGTCCGGTCAACGCCATATACATCGAGCAAGACGACTTCCAGACTGTTTACGACTACAAATATCCCGTTCTGCTCCTTCCATCCATCTTCACGGCCCAATTTGAGGAGAAAATCAAGGAGAGGACCATCCTTTCCGCCATCTATCATCTTGGCTTCAAACACGTTTTCGAAGTTGAGAAGAGCGTCGATTTCATCAAGGAGGAGATGAAGAAGACCGTACACGAGAACAACGGCTACAAACCGATCATTTCCACCTTCTGTCCCGCCATTGTTCGCCTCATCCAGGTGCGCTTTCCCGTGTTAGTACCCAATCTTTATATGGTGAAGCCACCCCTTGACCTCACCGCTCTCTACATCAAAAAGTTGCTCACAGAGGAAGACGGAGTTCCTGCCGAGGATATCGGCATCTTCTATGTCGCGCCTTGTGCTGCCAAGATTGCGGCCATCAAGAGCCCTGCCACAGAGGAGGAATCTCCCGTGTCGGGTGTCATCAACATGAACTACCTCTACAGCAAGGTGATGCGCGTCATCAAGCAAGGCGAGTACCAACTTTGCGAGGACTCCCGCATCCGTTATCACCGCCTCTCCAAGAGCAGCTTGAGCTTCACCCTCACGGGCGGCGAAATCAATCTCCTCAA
Source organism: uncultured Bacteroidales bacterium (assembly GCA_947167635.1). Taxonomy (GTDB): domain Bacteria; phylum Bacteroidota; class Bacteroidia; order Bacteroidales; family WCHB1-69; genus F23-D06. The sequence goes on from CAMVIT010000021.1 coordinate 24,562, forward strand.
GGAGGGACGCAACCTCGCCATCGACGGCATCCATAATGTCTCCGATTTTCTTGAAAAGTTAGAGGACGAGGACATACAGGACATTGACTTCCTCGAGCTGCGCGCATGCGACGAAAGCTGCGCCGGCGGCATCCTCTGTGCCAACAACCGTTTCCTCATGGCCGAACGCCAGCGCAACCGCATGCAGAAATCCCCGGAAGAAATCGACGCCGAAGACAATGACCTGCTCAACTATGTTGACTTTCTGGCGGACCATCGCCGCGTGCTTGGCACCGTGGAGCCGCGCTCCATGGACAAGATGGATGACAACATGGCCGTGGCCATGAAGAAAATGCGCCGCGCCCTCGAAATCAACCAGAACCTGCCACAAGTCGATTGCCGTATCTGCGGCTACCAATCCTGCAAGGCTCTCTCCGAAGCAGTGGTCAACAATCAGGCCGAGGTGGAACAGTGCGTCTTTGTCCAGAAGGCCATGGAACATGCCGAGAAGTTGACCCTTTCCGAATCCATCAAGACCACCACCAAGATTTGGGGCACCAAGAAAATCGACCCGGCGGTCATCAAAAATCTCAACTTGTAAGGCAAGATCTACATGTTCGCCAACACTACTCTTCTGAACATTCCCTTTTTACACATACACCACTCCGCCGCCACCCATGACGGCGGTTTTTGGCATGCCTTGCCCTCGATTTTGGGCGATGTCGTAGTTAACACATTGGAGATTACCGTTTTGGTGCTCCTCATGATGGCCCTCATAGAGCTGGTCAACGTCTCCTCTTCTGGCCGTTGGATGGCCAAGTTGCAACACAAGCCCTTTCTGCAGCTGGTGGTCTGCTGCCTGTTAGGCATCATCCCGGGCTGCGCAGGTGGCTTTGCGGTCGTGTCGCTCTACACCCACGACCTGCTCTCGTTCGGTGCGTTGTTGGGCGGCATGGTCGCCACTTTCGGCGACGAAGCCTTCTTCCTCTTCGCGCAAAGCCCCAAATGGGGGGGAATTGTGACAGGAATACTCTTCTCGCTTGGAATCATAGTCGGTTTGGCCGCCAACGGGTTGGTGCGGGAGAGAAGATACTTTATTCATAATCCAAAATCCAAAGGAAGTCACGGGTTTGAGATCCATGACAACATAGATATAACAGAACAAGAACATCCGCACGAACATGAGGACGTGCGCAATCACACGACCTCTCCACGCGGCTTCAAGGCGCGGGTGGGGCACTTCTTCGTGGAACACTTATGGAACCATGTGGTACGGCAACATTTTCTCACAGTCTTCCTTTGGTCGTTCGGAGTGTTACTATTCCTCAAGACGTTCGGTTACTTTCTCGACATCGACAGTCTGTTGCACACGCATATCTGGGCCAAGTATGTACTGTTGCTTGTTGCCGTGTTAGTGGGCCTCATTCCGGAATCGGGGCCGCATTTGGTGTTCATCGTGATGTTCCTCGACGGCAGCATCCCCTTCGGGGTGCTGTTGGCCAACTGCATCGCGCAGAACGGCCATGCGGGGCTGCCGCTGTTGGCCCAGTCGCGCCGCGATTTCCTACTGATGAAATCCGTCACAGCAATCGTGGGGCTGGCCTGCGGGGCGCTGTTTATTTGAGGATTATACAATCATGCTATTATACCTATAAACTATGGCTGACAATTATTTAGAGTCCAAGATGGAAGAGCTGAGGGAAACGGGGCAAAAGAGGCCTGCTGCCAAGCACACACGCTCCCTTGAAACACTTTTAACCCTCAACCGCAGTTATCGCGGTTACGACAAAAAGGTTGTCGTGGGACGCAGCACATTGGAGAAGATTGTGACAGTGAACACAAAGATTCCGTCTGCCAAGAACCAGCAGGTGCTGCGATTCAAATTAATCACCCGCGACAGCGGTGCCGACAAGGTGCTGCAAAACATCAAGCTCGGAGGGATGCTGCCGGAACTGCATCTTCCTTGCCCCGGCACGGAGCCGGAAGCCTTCATCATCATCTGCAGCACTGTACCGGAAAGCAAACTCGTGGACATCGACTTAGGCATCGCGGCACAGAGCATGCTGCTGCGTGCCGTGGACTTAGGACTCAACGGCCTCATGATCGGGGCCTTCAACAAGGCTGCCCTGAAACAAGAATTCGCACTGGAAATGGAGCCGTTACTCATCCTCGCCATCGGCAAGGGCGCGGAGGAGATACGACTCACAACCATCCCGAAAGGCGAGAGTCACGCCTACTATCGAGAGAATGGCGTCCACTTCGTACCCAAGGTGCGCGTAGATGATCTGATTTTGCCTTAATCCATCTTGTTCGTCAACATCTGGAATGCTCCGGGAACTATGGCGATCTGATAGTCGCCGGTTTCCAGAAGTTCGCCCTCCACCTCGCCGCGATACAACCCGGCGACCTTCAGTGTCAGCTGATTAGTCCGAAACGACTTGACAAAACCTTTCGATTTTTCAATATGTCTTCCGGAAAACATGTACGGCATAAGACTAAAGGCCTTTGCCTTGCTAATCTTGGGGATGACAACCACATGGAAACGTCCACTGTCGGGTTGCGCCTCGGGAGCCTGCCGTATGCCGCCGCCATTGTATTGGCATACACCGGCCACCATCAGGAAAGTTTCGCCCTGATATGCACTATCCGGGGAGACAATCTCCACAGGAGTGCTTTTGTAGCGGAAGATGGTGCGCAACAGGCTAAGGATATAGACCGAGATGCCCATGAAATGTGGCTTGTTATAAACCGTGTCGTAGATCACCTCGGCATCGAATCCGAAACCTGCGATATTGACAAAATAGCGTGTGGCCACAGGCGCATTCTCGCGAAGAGTTTGCACTTTTCCAATATCATGGCGCATAAACCGGCCCCGGAGGAACATTTCGACACACTTGTCGATCTTCTTGGGATAATTATGGGTGCGGGCCCAGTCGTTGCCACGACCAAGCGGCATCACGGCCAGACAGAGGTCTCGCACGTCAACACCGGATTCCATAATGCCATTGACCACCTCGTTGACGGTGCCGTCGCCGCCGATGACCATCAAATGGCGACACCCCTCGGTACAGAGGCGTCTGGCGTTTTCGCGGCAGGTAGCTTCGGCATCAGCCTCGTGCAGGACAAACCGAACACCCGCCGCACCGAACCGGGAAGAGAGCATGTCCCATTGGTTCATGCTCTTTTCTTCGCAGGCGTGAGGATTAGCGACAATATGCCAAATGTGGTCAAGAACGGATAGAGTTTGAATAGACATAGATGATAAAATAGAAAGAAAAAGACGTCAAGCGCTTGCCTGACGTCTTTCCGATACATTTTAAAAATGTTAGTTCTTGGCTATTCTACAGGAGCGAACCCCCTCGTCCGTTGTCACACGGAGAATATACATTCCGGAAGCGAGGCCACTGACTGCGATTTCATGGACATTGCCACTCTCAACAGCCACTCTTTGGCCTTGGAGATTAAAGACTTCCACCATTTGGATATTGTCCATGCCGGAAATATGCACCATGTTGTTGGCAGGATTGGGATAAACGACCATTTCGTTGTCATTTTCAACATCCGCAATTCCCACGGAGGTGAATTTGATCATGCTGTTGCTCTCACTGGTGAAACCACTTCCCGCGATGCTGAACAACATATTGTTATTGGCATCGTAAACCCGGATATAACCACCGCTGATGCCATCGCCGTAGGAGTCGAGCACTTGCAGACGATAACAGCCTAATTCCGTTGGGTTAAAGGGGAATTCATTCACGGCGCTGTTGGTGAAATTGCTGCTCTGTTGCACAACGTTGCCATTGGGTCCATAAATCTTATAGGAAGTCTCACTGGCATAAGAGTCGGTTTTGATTTTGATGGTCATTGCACCGTCAGATGCTGCCAAATATTTCTTGACAGCCACTGTGAGCTGTGCTCCATCGTAGGCCTGACCGTTCACTGCGGTAATACGAGCCTTGACCTGCTGATTCACATTCGTGTTCACATAAAGAACAGGCAAATTTATGTCCTCATTCTCAGAGGGAGCAATATTACCCGCCCAGTTGAAGGTCATGGGGGTGCCGTTTGCGACGGAATATTCCATCGTCAAAGAAGTAATGGCATCGGAACCCGCATTAAGCACATTGGCGCGCACCGTGGCTTCGTTGTTGCATTCATTCGCGGTGGTGTTGGACAAGCTGTAAAGACGCGGGTAAAGGGCGGGCAGGTTGACATTGGTGATCTCGGCCTCGCAGCCGGTGAGGATTTCCTGATGTCCTTGGGCCACAAACACAATGAAATGGAGGTCTTCGATGGGGGCAGGAATGGGATTGGGAGAGCCCATGGTTGACGGGATAGTGTAGGTATAGGTCTTCTCTACGAAAGAGCCCTGGGTGGTGGTGGTGATTTCCTCACCCCACTGTCCGGTGATGAGGTGGCGCAACATGTGCATGTGACGGTATTGGTTGCCCACAACTTGATCCGGATTCAAGCTCATACCGACTTGGCTTCCCAAGACATTGTCTTGAATGATGGCCACGTTGAGCATATTGGTGGGATTGGCTTCATCTGCGGTGTAATAGAGCTGCACCGTCAGATTCAGTTCGCGAGTCGCCCAGTCCAATGTGCCGCGGGCGGCGATGTTGACAGGTGAGGACGTGCTGAGAATCTGGTTGGCGGCGGAAGCCCAGTCGCCTCTGCTCAATGCGGTCGCACTGCCGGAGAAGACATGGCGGTTGACTGTGCCGGAGGGGTATCCTGTAAGTCCGGTCTGGTTGGCCAAGGCGTTGCCAAACTGTGTGGTGTAGGTGTTGTTGGCAAAAGAGCCTGCGTGAACATTGATCAGACAGACATCTCCGGGATGCTGGGCCATGATTTGGTTGGCCACTTTGTGTCCATCGGGGCACCATGTACAGTTTATGCCCGTGTATTCCTCCAAGACAACTTTTTTGTTAGAGGGGGTGGTGGAAACGAATTGATCGGTCTGGGCAGGAAGCATAGTAACCGTAAGCAATCCAAGCAAAACAAAGGATAAGATTTTTTTCATAGACTTTTTATTTTAGTAAAACCGTTTAATTATGTCCTGCAAAAATGCGAGCGCAAAGATACAAAAAAGAATGTTGTAAAAACATCATCTTTTTAAAAAAAAATTAAAAAAAAAAAAAAGGATGGGACAACGGGCTACGCTTCGTCTTCCTTCAGCGAAGCCAAAGCCTTTTCCGCAGCGGCTTGTTCCGCCCTTTTCACAGAGCTTCCCAGCCCTTGCGTCCACTCTTTTCCGTCAAGGGAAAGCACCACTCGGTAGTGCGGGTCCTTGCGAGAATCCGACGACTGGGTGGAGAAGGTCACCTTATGCCGGTTGTGTTGCGCCCAGATGAGAACACGGCTCTTGTAGTCGTCGTCTTCCACAAAAATGGCGTTGATGTCGAGATGCGCCAAGAAGACATTGCGCAACACGATGTCGTATGTTTTTTTGAAACCCTGGTCGATGTAGATGGCGCCCACGACGGCCTCGAAAGCATTGCCGTTGGGCGTGTTGGAAGAGATATGGTTGTCCATACGCATCATCTCGGGCAATCCGAGTTTGCGTGCCAGGTTGTTGAGGCGGTTCCGGTTCACCAACTTGGAGCGCATGCGGGTAAGCACCCCTTCGTATTCAAGAGGGTATTTGTGATACAGGAAATCTGCGATGATGGCGCCTAAGATAGCGTCGCCGAGGTACTCGAGGCGCTCGTTGTTCAAGCGGCCTCCGACCACATCGGTGGAGGAGGCGGACTTGTGGGTGAGGGCGATGCGGAAGGGCTCAACATTGCGCACACGAAAGCCGAAAATATTCCGGAAGTAACGCTTGATTTCCCTGTCCGAGTGCTCCATCTGTTATTGGTGGTACTTTTTATACAACAATGTGACATTATGTCCGCCAAAGCCGAAGGAGTTGGAGATGGCAGCGTTGATCGCGCACTTGACGGGACCATGCGCGGCGAAATTCCAATCCTGGGGTATTTTGGGGTCAAGGTTGTCAAGGTTGATGGTGGGATGCACCACACCGTCGCGCATGGACATCAGGATGGCGATGCTCTCCACAGCCGGGCCGGCGCCGAGCAGATGGCCGGTCATGGACTTGGTGGAGTTGAGCACCATTTTGGAGACGTGTGAGCCAAACACCTCCTGCAGGGCAGCGCACTCGGCAATGTCGCCCAAAGGGGTGGAGGTGCCGTGCATGTTCACATGGTCGATCTCCTCCGGCTGGATGCCTGCATCCTGCAAAGAAAGCCGCATCGACATCACGGCTCCTGCACCGTGCGGGTCCGGAGCAGTGGCATTATAGGCATCTGCGGACATGCCGACCCCGCAGAGTTCCCCGTAAATCCGGGCATTGCGTGCCAAGGCATGGTCGAGTGTCTCGAGGATCAAGATGCCCGCGCCCTCGCCGATGACGAAACCGTCGCGGTCCACGTCGAAAGGGCGCGAGGCATGTTGCGGGTCATCATTGCGGACGGAGAGGGCATGCATGGAGTTGAAGCCGCCCACGGCACCCTCCACCACAGCCGCTTCCGTGCCACCGGTGACAATCACGTCAACTTTGCCTAATTGCAGCATGTGCAGCGCATCGCCGATAGCGTTGCCCGCCGACGCACAAGCCGACGTGGTCACGTAATTGGGACCCTTGAAGCCGAAACGCAACGAGATGTAGCCCGACACCATGTCGGCCAAGACTTTCAAAAGCAAATAAGGGCTGAAACGAGGGTTTCGTCCGTTCTCCACAAACACGTTTGCGGTCTCCATCATGGAGGTGAAACCGCCCACGCCTGTGCCAAGAATGACCCCGACCCTGTCCTTGTCCACGGCCTCCAGATCCAAACCTGAATCTTGCAAAGCCTCCATGGTGGCAACCATGGCGTATTGCGCACACGGGTCCATCCGCTGCGCCTCCTTTCGGGGCAAATAATCAAGAATATCAAAACCCTTCAGCTCGCAGGCGAACCGGGTCTTGAATTTTTCAGCATCAAAACGGGTGATAGGACCTGCACCGGAAACGCCTTTCAGCAAGGCATCCCAATATGATTCCACAGTCAAACCCACCGGAGTGAGCGCGCCCAATCCGGTAATCACTACTCGTTTGAGGTCCATGTATCTGGCAAAGAGTATATATTAACATTATAGAAAGGGCGACAAACGCCCATTTCTATTATGCTTCTTTCAGTTTGTTTTCAATATAAGAGACGGCGTCGCCCACGGTCTGGATTTTCTCGGCATCCTCATCAGGGATCTTGACTCCAAAAACGTTTTCAAATTCCATGATCAGCTCGACAGTGTCCAAAGAGTCGGCTCCGAGGTCGTTGGCAAAGCTCTTTTCAGGCGTTACTTCAGCGGCATCATAACTGAGTTTTTCCGCAATGATTGACTGTACTTTTTCTAAAATTTCTGACATAGTAATTCATTTTAAAATTGGCGGCAAAAATACAATTTTTTTTTCAACGACAGGATTCTGAGAAAAAATAACCGATTTTATGGATCCGCACTCCACATAGGGAATTCTCATTTTTGTCATTCAAAACTCATTTTCTGCCGAAAAAGGGCTAATCCACCCCCGAAAAACGGGTATGACGGCCTCTGAAACAGCGTGCCAACTTTTATAAATCAAAATATATCATACTGTTTATCAAGATTTTATAATGAAAATTAAAAAAAATTCCCGAAATGTTTGTTTATTATCGAAAAAAAAGTATTTTTGCGGCCTCAAAACAAGAGCGAGTTCTTTGACTTTGCAGTGCCGATATAGCTCAGTTGGTAGAGCAGCTGATTTGTAATCAGCCGGTCGTGGGTTCAAGTCCCTCTATCGGCTCTTCGGCACCAAGAGAAACTAATTGGGAGAGTTCCAGAGCGGTCAAATGGGACAGACTGTAAATCTGCTGGCTAAGCCTTCGGAGGTTCGAATCCTTCCTCTCCCACTTCATTGTCCGCTGCGGAAGTAGCTCATTTGGTAGAGCGACAGCCTTCCAAGCTGTAGGTGGCGGGTTCGAGCCCCGTTTTCCGCTCACATTTTTCATATCATTATATTTAATTACATTTTGTTTTGCTCCGAGATGCGCCTTATGACGCATCTTTTTTTTGTATCTTTGCCGCCTCAAAAAAAACGACCATGCATCCTGTCGAATATATACTCAATGCCGTCAGAGACCGCAAAATCATCATCCTCGGCTTCGGCAAAGAAGGCGTCTCCACCTACCGCTTCCTACGCAAACATTTTCCGGACATGTCCATCGCCGTGGCCGACGCCAACCCCAACCTCAAGACCGACGAGTTCGACGACCCCAAGCTCTCCTTCACCAAAGGTCCTGGCTACAACCAGGGGCTCAACGACTACGACCTGATTTTCAAGACACCGGGCATCAGCTTCAACCTCCTCAACTATTTCGTGGAACCCGGGCGCATCACCTCCCAGACCAATCTCTTCCTTGAAGCCTGCCACAGGCAGGTCATCGGCGTCACCGGCACCAAGGGCAAAAGCACCACCGCCTCGCTCATCTGTCATCTGCTCAAGTCGGCGGGCAGGAAAGCCATCCTTGCCGGCAACATCGGCGTGCCCTTCTTCGACATCCTTGAGCAGTTGGACGACCAGACCATGGTGGTGGCCGAGCTGTCGGCCCATCAGCTGGAGTTCATCCACCGTTCACCGGATTATGCCGTGTTGCTCAACATCTACCAAGAGCACCTTGACCATTTCAACTCCTTCAACAACTACCAGATCGCCAAACTGAACATCACCCGTTACCAAGACGAGCGGCAATTTCTGGTCTATAACGGCGACGACGAGCACATTCCGGGGCTCATCAAGAGTTACAATCTCAACCGCGACCGCTGCATTTTCGGTTGCGAGCCGCAAGACGGCCCCTATGCCTGCTGCCGCGACGGCATTGTCCATTTCGCCATTTCAGGCCATTTGGAAGACGAGTACGACTTGTCGCACTACCACAACCTTCCGGGCACGCACAACTATTACAACATCATGGCCGCCATCGCCGTCTGTCGCAAGTTAGGCGTCACGCACGACCAGATCATGCATGGCCTCAACACCTTCCATGGGCTGCCCAACCGCATTGAGTATATCGGGCAGTACGAGGGCATTGCCTTTTACAACGACAGCATCTCCACCATTCCGGAGGCCACTGTCGCGGCCGTCAGAGCCCTGCGGCGCGTGGAGACCCTCATCCTCGGCGGCTACGACCGCGGCATCGAATACGGGCTGCTGCTCCGGTTTTTCAAAGAGGAGCCCCTGCCCAACATCGCCTTCACCGGCCCCGCCGGCAAACGTATCCTCGAAGAGTGGCAAGCCAGCGGCACCCCCCTGCCCGAAAACTACATCCTCGAGGATGATTTCCGCAAAATCATTGACTTCGCCTTCGAGAAAACCTCACAGAACAAAATCGTCCTCCTCTCCCCTGCCGCCGCCTCCTACGACCAATTCAAGAATTTCGAGGAACGAGGCCGCGTTTTCACACTTCTTGTTCAACAGCACGCCAAACAAACCGAAAATTAATTCCAAAACCATTATGAAACCTATTATCATCATCACATCCTTGCTTTTCGTGTTCACACTCGCAGGCTGCCAGCAGAAGAGCCAAAACAGCGAGGCGAACACCGGGACAACGGACACCGAGCAGTCCAGCACCGGAAACCCCTACATCTCCGACACGCAGGCGCAAGACTCGCCCGTCTTGGAGGAAGACCTTTCCGGGAAAGTCATCATGCTCTCCGCCTCGGAATTTGTGGAGCGCATTACCGACATCAACGACGAGAAGGGCTTCAGCTACAAGGGATACACACCATGCATCGTCGATTTCTACGCCGACTGGTGCGGGCCCTGCCGCCAGCTTCATCCCCTGATGGAGCGCATGGCCGAAAAGTACAAAGGCAAGCTCATCATCTACAAGATCAACGTCGATCGCGCACACGACATCTGCGAACGCTTCGGCGTCCAAAGCATCCCGACGCTGGTATTCTTCAAGCGCACAGAGGCACCCGCCAAGATTGTCGGTGCCCCTTCCGAAAGCGAGCTTGAGACCGCCATCACCGATTTCCTCAACAAATAATCATTGAAAAAGACGATTCTCCTCATAGGACTCTTCTGCTGCGCGTGGCTTATCCGGGCGCAGGCGCCCTGCAACGCGCCGGACTCGCTGTTTGCCAAGTGGGAACGCCGTCTTGACCAGCTCAACAGCGAAGACCCGGAAATCATCTCGTTGCACTACCTCTTCCTGCAAGACATCCGAAGGGAGATGAACCGTTTCCAAACGACCACCCTCCCCTCTTACATGAAGTGCCAACAAATCGACTTCTACCGCGTCAAGGCGCAATTCGCGAAAGTGGCCGGCAAAGCCGACAAGAAGGAGCATTTGCTGAGCACACAAAAAGGGCTTGTCGATCGCATTTTCTACAACCGGGCATGCGAAGAGCTGAACTATCGCGACACCTCCAACGCCCTCTACAATCTTGACCGTGCACTCGAGTTTAACAAGCACCAGCCCGACGCCCTGCTGCTCAAGGCCAAGTTGGAACTCAGCCGCAAAGAGTACCGCGAGGCCGTCAATCTCATCCATCTTCTCTATACGCAGTGCGAGCTCAATGAAGAGCAGGAGCGCAGTGTGTCCGACTTCACGATGTTGCTGTACGACAGGCTATACAACACCGGCAGCGAGCTTATCCAAAAGGGCTACGCCGCCGATGCCCTCGAGCTGTTTCTCGCACTGGAGCAATTCTGCAGCAACATGCCCTCCGGCTACTGCAACGACGACTACTACCACGGCATCCTGCTCTCCCGCGAGGGGGTCTATGAATCGTATCTCGCCATCGCGCGCGAGGCCGAGCGCCGCCACAACATGGAAATGGCCCGGAAATTCTACCAATATGCGGAAGAATACAGAAACGCAGGAAAAGAAAACAAATAACCCCCGCCAACCCCCAACATCCAACATCCAAACACCCGTTTATGGAAGACAAAAAAAAGAAAAAACAATTTTTGGAGAAGCCTCTCTATCCCGGGGGAGCGAAAGCCTTGCGCGAATTCCTGAAAGCGCATTTGCAGTACCCACAGGATGCCATGGACCAACGCATCGAGGGCGTGGTCACCATTGGCTACCAAGTGAACGATGACGGCATTGTGGAGAGTCCCGTGGTCATCAAGAGCCTGTCGCCCTCATGCGACGCGGAGGCACTGCGGTTAGTACAGATGTTGCAATATGAGAAGGCGCGCAACCGGGGCGTGCGACTGAAGGTCAACTGCAAGATCAACATCAACTTCCATCTGGCACCGACACCCGCCCCCTCGACCATCACATACCATGTAGTGTCTTCCGGCGACAAAGCCAAAAAGCAACCGGCACCCCAAACTGACAACACGAGCGGATACACCATCACCATTGAATATTAGTCCTTATGCGTACCCATTTCAAAATACCGCACACTTTCACCATTGTCCTCTCCATCATCGTGGCCTGCGCCGCGCTCACCTGGATTGTGCCGGGCGGCGAATTCGACCGCCAGATTGTCGATGTCGATGGGCACGAACGCAGCGTTGTGGTCGAAGACTCCTACCACCGCGTTGACCGTCAGCCCCAGACATGGCAGATTTTCACCTCCTTTTTCAAGGGTTTCGAGCGCACGGCCCCCATCATTGTCTTCATCCTGATGATTGGCGGAGCTTTTTGGATCATGAACGAGACCGATGCCATCAACCGGGGCATCCACCTCTTCCTTGCCCGTATGCAAAGGATGCAGCGACGTCCGTTTTTCCGACGTATCGGTGTGGACAATTTGCTGATTATAGCCATCATGCTGATGTTCAGCGCCTTTGGATCCATATTTGGCATGAGTGAAGAGACCATCGCCTTCATAGTCATCTTTGTGCCTTTGGCCATATCCATGGGCTATGACTCCATCGTGGGTGTGCTGATGTGTTATGTGGCCGCGCACATCGGCTTTGCAGGCGCCATGCTTAATCCTTTCACCATCGGCATCGCGCAAGGGCTCTCAGGGTTGCCCACCTTCTCCGGGCTGGGCTACCGATTCTTCTGTTGGATTCTGCTCACCGTGACAGCCATTGTCTTCACATTGCTCTATGCCCATTGGGTGAAACGCAATCCCACCAAATCCATCATGTACGAGTTGGACCAATATTGGCGCGACAAGGCCGCCACCACGGAGGCGGAGCGGAAGATCGTCAAATCGGGTGTCGGCACATGGATTGTCTATGCGCTCGTGTCGGCCGTCCTGCTCTATTGCGCCTTCTCCATGCCGCGCACCTCCATCACGGTCGGCACCGGCAGTCGCGACATCATCCTGTTCCCCTTCATTGCAGGCGGGTTCATCCTGTTGGGCCTGTTTGCCGCACGCCAGTCTGCGCACCATTTCATCCTGACACTCCTGTTGCTCACCATCGTGGTGTTGGTGACCGGCGTGTTGGGGTACGATTGGTATGTGATGGAAATCGCGGGACTTTTCTTCGCGATGGGCATCGCCGCCGGTTTTGCCTTTGACATGCGTCTGGACCGCATCGTGCGGCTTTTCCTTGACGGCTGCAAGGACATCCTGGTCGCCGCCTTGGTGGTGGGACTTGCCGGAGGCATCATTGTCATCCTTGAAGACGGCAAAGTCATCGACACCATGCTCTATGCCATCTCGCAGGGCATGGGCGACGCGGGGCGCATCGGGGCCACCGCCTCCATGTATGTGGTGCAGAATCTCCTCAACCTCATCATCCCCTCGGGCTCTGCCAAGGCCGCGCTCACCATCCCGATGATGGCGGAGTGGTCAGACTTGATGGGCGTCTCGCGCCAGCTGACCGTGCTGGCCTTCCAGTTCGGCGACGGCTTCACCAACATGATCACCCCGACTTCCGGCGTGCTCATCGGCGTGCTCGGTGTGGCGCGCGTGCCCTACGCCAAATGGTTCAAGTTTATCTGGAAATTCCTCCTCGCCCTGATTGTGCTGGGATTCCTGTTGCTGCTGCCCCCGCTGTTCATGCCGTTCGCGGGGTTCTGAGACGGATAGGGATAAACATCGACTGATTATCTCTCAACATACATTTTAGTGTTCCATTGATAGCGCCTCCTTTTCGCGGCGAGCAGGTTTCATGCATCTTGGATGCCGACTCCCGCGCCGCGAGAGGGTGTCGATGCCGTCGTTCCGCCCCACACTGCAGTGTGGGGTTACTAAGATTTGGTCTCTCCGAGACCATCAGCGTAATGGAACACCTCCGCCTCTTACAGTTCCTGTCTGGTCCATTAGGCGGGAACCTCCCCTCTGCGGGCAGTGTCCCGGAGGGACAAAAGCTCGGTAGAAAATATGGTTGTTGGCTGTTGGTGGTTGGTGGGGTCGTATCAAAACGATGCCCCGGCAGGGGCTAAAGCTCGGTAGAAATGGATGCGTGCGCGGGAAAATCGCGGCGCGGGAGAACATTGAGACGAGGGTGTTTGTTGCACGCCGCGAAACGGATGCGGGGTTCGACGAGCCTGCGTGAGGGATTGCAACGAAAATGATTTTGGCGGGAATGCGTTCCCTGGCGAGACGGAGGTTCCGCTTGACGCTTCGCGTCTCGCGGAATGGTGGTGGGTTCTAAGCCAAAATCATTGTAGTGGAAAGCCCGACGGCGCGGCGGCATTTGACGGTGTGTGACTGCGACGCAATTTCCGCCGCCGCGCCGGCACGCCCAAATAAAAGAGGTTCGCAAGATCATCTCAACTCTTAACTCTCAACTTTTATCTCCTCCCTTTATCGCCGCTTCCATCATGCGAAGCTGGCCGTAGGAAATGTTGCCTTCAAGGGCTTCAAAGATATCCTTCAACGCAAGTCCAGCCTCCAATGAGTCGCGTACCGCATCCAACTGCTCTTGCGTGACAAAATCGAAGACAGAGACGCGCCCCTGCCCGATAAGACGTGCCAAATGCGTCTCTATGGTGCTTGGCACCAAGCCGCGCTCCTCCGCAATCCTCTCCAGGCTTTTTCCGGAACAATACATCTTGTACGTGATCTCGTAAGTCTCCCCGCGCACTCTTTTGGACTGAATTTCCGTCTGTCCCCTGTCATCATCGCTTTTCGGTCTCTTTTTTGAAACATCAGCATCCTTTTTCTTTCGTCTTCGCGGTGCTTCAAACGCCTCATCCAGAATTTCCTCTATGAATTCCTTTCGGGTCTTCCGGGAAGACTGCCGCCGGGAACGATACGGTTTGATATCGAGTCTGGGCACTTCGGCCTCGCGTTGCAGTTTCAACACATGGTCGGTGGAAAAGTCGCGGCGGATGTTCCGGATGACATATCGTTTGCGCATCAGGTCCTCGTAGAGGGATTCCAGACAGAAGCGGAACTCCTCGGCAGACTCATAGTCATCCGTGGCGGCGGAGGGCAAGGACTTGAAGAGTTTGATGATTTTGTCGAGCTCGTCGGTAAAATAACGGGAAGCGGCGTTTATGCGTTCCTTCAGATGTTCTTGGTCATCGGAGCCATAGAACTTGTCTAACTGCCGTCGGAAGCGACGTGACACCTCTGTCAACTGGTCGAGGGCCTCGCGGATAGGCTGGATGGAATTACGGGCTTTGGCGTTGAAGAGGTTCATCTCGTCGCCCACAAACTGCGCAAGTTGATGGACCTGCCCGTGGCTGAACGAGAAATCGAAAATGTCCGTCACGACCTTGTGGTTGTATTCGCGACGGTCGTCCTCAAGCAGATGACGGAGGTCGTCAGGGGTCGGCTTTTGGGAGGAGTATGCCAGCACATCGCCGTCCACGCCGAGCGAGCGTTGGTTCACGTTGTTCAGCAGGGCGATGCCCTGAAGCGTACGGCAACGGCTCAAGGCCACATATACCTGCCCGGCAGTGAAGGCCGCCTCGACATCGACGGCCACCTTGTCGAAGGTGAGCCCCTGGCTCTTGTGGATGGTGATGGCCCAGGCCGGACGCAGCGGAAATTGCCGGAAAGAGCCCATTTCCTCCTCCTGGATCTGCCGTGTGGCGGGATCCACCGAATACCGGACATTTTTCCAAGTTTCGAGCTTGACCTCTATTTCGTCATGCTCGTCGTCGCAGCGAACGAAGATGTGCCCGTCACCGTCTATGGCGGTCACCTCGCCGAGTTTGCCATTGAAATAGCGGTGTTGTTCGACATCGTTGGCAATGAACATCACACGGGCGCCCTTTTTGAGTTTGAGCTGCATGGCGTTGGGAAGGTTGCGCTCCGGAAAATCGCCCGTAATATCGGCCGTGAAGGTGCGCTCGGGCTGGCGGATACGTGCCAGTTCGCTCTCATTGACACGGTCGGCTTTGTAGTTGTGGGTGGTGAGGAGGATATAATCGGGATGCTTTGCAATATTGAAATCGGGCTTGTATTGTCGCTGCAAGGCCGCCAGATCTGCGGCAGTGAGCTGGTTGTTGCGCACATCGTTGAGAATCCGGATGAACTCATCATCCTTTTGGCGGAAGATGGTGTCAAGTTCCATGCAGGGCATCGGGTTTTCACGGATGACACAGCTGTCAAAGAAATAGGGCGAGCGATAATAGGGCGCGATGACAGCCCATTCTTCTGGCACGGCCACGGGCGCCATCTGGTAAAGGTCGCCGATGAGGATGACCTGCACGCCACCGAAAGGCTCGTGATGGCGGAAGCGGACATGACGGAGCACCGTGTCGATCTCGTCCATGATGTCGGCGCGCACCATGCTGACCTCGTCAATGACAAGCAGCTCGAGTTCCTGCATCACCTTGCGCTTGCGACGGGTGACATGAAGCTTCTTGACAAGGTTCAAGCGTCCCTCCGGGGTTGGCACAAAAGGCGTGAAGGGGAGTTGGAAGAACGAGTGGATGGTCATGCCACCGGCATTGATGGCGGCCACGCCCGTGGGGGCCACCACCGCGGTCTGCTTGCGGGTGTGAAGCCGCAAGTTCTTCAGGAAGGTGGTCTTCCCCGTGCCCGCCTTGCCCGTCAAAAAGAAGGAGCGGGAAGTGGTCATGGCGAAACTGTCTGCCATCTCATAAACCGGTGAACGCGCTTTATTCATGCCGTGTAGCCTCGTTTGAAAAGAGGCGCAAAGATACGAATTTTGGACAGAAGACCACACATGCAGGCAGTCAGATACTCGAACAATCCGCACATGTCAACCATTAACGTTTATTAACTTATATATCTATCAGTATATCAAGTATATAAAAATAAAAGTTATCAACAACGGGCAGACCATACTGTAATAAGTGTACTTTTGCCGCCCGATTTAGTGAAACTAAGAAACTAAGAAAGATAACAAGGCCATTAATCACCACGATAATAGATTTGTAGTATATATGGAAATACGAGTACCCTTTTTGAGTGCATATCTGTTGTTGGCAAGTTGCCTGATGGCGCAAACGCCGACCAACACCCAATTCCCCAACCCGGGGTTTGAGAAATGGACCTCGCACGGCAAGGCCGGGAATGTGCCCAACCGCTGGCACACCTTTGACGAGTTAAAGTGCGACTTGTCGGGGGTAGCCTCGATAGGTTGCGGAACGGCCAAGAGCAACCATCACAACGATGTGTCCGGCTTTCGGGGCAGTCATGCCGTCCAGCTGTATTGCAAAACCATATTAGGGGTCCCGGCCAACGGTGCCCTGTCCACCGGCCGCACACGGGTGGCCAGCACGAATGCACGGAATGCCGGAAACTACAACTACCTCACCGCCGAATCCGGCTATGAGGGCGGATTCCCCTTCTATTGGGCTTTCGTAGGCTGTCCTGATTCCGTCTCTTTCTACTACAAGACCGACTTCTCATCGCCGGACAAGCCCTACCTGAAGGTTTTCACTGTCACAAACATGCCGTTCTACGACAAGGCGAGCGGTGAACTGACACCCAAGAGTTCCATTGTCGGGGCTGCCGACATCAGGACATTGCCACAGTCATCCTCCTGGAGACGGGGCAAGTCCAAAGTCACCTACACGCATCCCAACAACACGGACGGCAATGCCGGCACGCTCACCCGCCCGTCGTACATGTTAGCCTCCTTTTCCACCAGCACCGTGTCCGGTTCAGGCAAAAACGGCGACAAGATGACCATTGACGAAGTTTTTTGCATCTACGACAAAGGTTTGAGCATGTTGACCATTGACGGAGAGGAGCAACTTGGTCTGTTGGCCGCCTTCAACGCCGCCGAATTCGCCACGCACGAGCCGATGCGCACGTACAACGAGAACGGTGATCCCGAAGCGCTCTTCAACTGTGGCACCTGCACCTGTCCGTATGCGGCATCCCTTGCCGGCAACAAGATTCCCGTTGTGGAGGCCACCCCCAAGTCGGACCTTGTCAGCGAGTTCACCGTCACGCAGGCCTCGGAGGCCAATGGCTACAAGGCAGCCATCCATGTGCGGCACAACGACAACTCCACCTTCGACTACTACATCCTGTTCATCCCCGACAACTCCAGTATCACGCTGAACAACGAGCGAGCGGATTAGATGCCCGGATGATCATGAACGCTTGGCGTCCAATTAGCATTAACTTTTATTAACATTTTTATTTTTCACTAAATCAGCAATATAATTAAAAAAGTTATCGGCAACAGCCTTATCGTATCATAATAAGTGTACTTTTGCCGCCCGAAATAAAAATTCATAAACTAAGAAATGAAGAGACTAAGAAACTAAGAAATGAAGAAGCTAAGAAGCAAAGGTGGAATCCACCTTGATTCCTCCACTTCTCAATTCCATATTTCTTTTAGTATCAACCCTTAAGAGAAATAAAAAATAAAAAAAAATCAATATGAAAAAAAGATTATCTATTCTTTCTGTCCTGCTGTTCCTAACGGCAGGCGTGACCATGGGACAAAATTACCAAGTACCGAACAACACCTTTGAAGGCGGCTGGATTCAAGAGTACACAGTCCCCTCGGGTTGGCATTCCTTCAAGGATGCATCTGGTTCTTTGAGCGGAACAGTGAATGGCACCAATTATAGCAGTAGAGAGACTGGCCACGGAGGTTCTGGATATTGTTGCAGAATGGAATCACATAGCATTATAGGTATCAAAGCAAACGGAAACATAACGACAGGCCAGATTATGGTAAACGCTGCGATAGCCTCAAGTACAAATAATTACAATGTTTCCGACATTGACAACTCAGAGGGGAAAGGTGGTTATTATTCATTCAGCGGCCGTCCCGACTCCTTAAAATTGTGGTGCAAATTTTTTCTTCCCAAAAAAACAAATTGGTTAGGTCAAGGAGTGTCTCGTTCGTTCACCGCATCATTGAAATTTCATTTGCATGGAAATTATGAATATCGTGATCACGGTCAAATGTATGAGGGCACCAACCAAACGGGAAAAATAGCCAATGTTTATGGATTAATGACCTCTCCAACCTTTAATTGCCAAACTCCACAGACATCAAATTGGATGGCTTTCAGTTTTCCCGTGAAATATTGGAACGGCACAAATCAAATTAACAGTCCCAATTTGAACAACACCACAACTCCATCCTATCTGTTGGCATCTTTTTCAACGAACGAAGCAATTGGTGGTGGTGAAGCAGGGGACGCCATCTTTGTGGACGATGTTTGGTTTGTTTATAACAAAAGAATCGCCTCCTTGAGTATTGGCGGCACAGCCGTTGCTTCTTCCGTAATAAACAGTTTGAACGCACAGGCATATACCAATGCCAATGGGGCGACGACCAACACATTCACATCCAGCACGGCAATCCCCACCTATGACTATACCACAGGGGTTTGCAGCGACAATTTCCCGGCCGTCACGGCAACAACCGTGTCCGGTTTCGCGACCGCTTCCATATTTCATGCTGCGACCGCCTCGGAACCTTACGTGACCATCAAGATCACACACACGGACAATTCTTACTATTATTATAAAGTCCGTTTCACCAATGTGTCTTCCGGACCCACCATCACGTTGAACAACGGTGGCACTTACAATGTTTGTGCTGGCGATCCCATCAATGTGACAGCTTCAGGTGCGACATCCTACACATGGAGCAACGGATTGGGCAACACAGCCACCGTTCATCCCACTGCTGCGGGTAACTATACCGTCACCGGCACGGATGCCAACGGCTGTACCGCCACAGCTGTCGCCTACGTCACCATCAACTCCCTGCCTACTATCACCATCAACGGCCAGGCCTCGGGCAGCCTTTCAGGATGCTCTTCCGTCGCCTTGAGCGCAGGCGGTGCAGCCACTCCGCAAAACTACAACTGGTCCAACGGCACCTCCTCCACCAATACCATAACAGTTACCCAATCGGGCACCTACACTGTGACGGGCACCAACAGCTATGGCTGTTCGGCCACGGCCACGGCCAATGTCACTGTGAACCCCTTGCCTACGGTAAGCATCAGTGGCCCGGCCACAGCCTGCAGCGCGGATGCCGTCATGCTAACCGCCACCGGCGCATCCAGCTATGTATGGGGCAACAATTTGGGCACCTCCGCCTCTATCACGCCCACGGCCTCCGGCGATTACACCGTAACGGGCACCGATGCCCACGGTTGCACGAACACGGCCACCCATCACTTGACAATCAACACAACCCCCACCGTGAGCATCACCGGCACCACAGCCATCTGCTCGGGCAGCAGCACCACGCTGACCGCCACCAGCAACATGGCAGGCACCACCTACGAGTGGCAGGACCACTCCACCAATGCCACGCTTCCTGTCACCACAGGCGGCACTTATTCAGTCACCGGCACGTTGAACGGTTGTTCCAGCAACGCTCAGGTAACGGTCACGGAATCGGCCACACCGGCCACGCCAGCCCTCACAGGCGACACGCGCTGCGGTGCCGGACTGGTCAGCCTCGCTGTCAACAATCCTGACAACAGCCTTACCTACAACTGGTATCTCACGGACAACACCGGCGTTGCTGAAGCCACAGGTGCCAGCTACACCCCGACCGTCACTGGCACCACGACTTACTATGTGAGTGCACAGAACGCTCAAGGATGCTCCTCCGCACGTGCCAGCGTCACCGCCACCGTCAACCCGCTGCCCGCAGCCCCGACCGTCGCCAACATCACGAACTGCG
>CAMVIT010000022.1:0-44103 GCA_947167635.1 uncultured Bacteroidales bacterium
AGTACTGATAGAGATAAAATATGTCAATGGAAAAACGATGGGATGTTCATTGAAAAAATAGATTTTACAGCTTCCATTGGTAAAAAAAACCCTTCAGTTTTGGCCAATGATCAAGGGGGGCTATTATTCGATATTGGTGTGACAAGTTCTGTCGTTTTTTCCAATAGTGTTTCTGCGAGTTGCCCTTCGGGGCAATCCGCTGCGGTTTTTGCCCTATATTCTGACCCGAGTTTTGCCGAACCGTATGTGGGAATTTCTGATTATGAAGAAAACCTTTCCTCCATCAGAATCTGGCCAAATCCAACAAACAATATTCTGTATGTGGAAAGTGACAATATACCTATAGACTATATCACCATTATGGATTTGAACGGCAGAATCATTATGAGAGAGAATGTTGGTGATAACAGTTTTGTGATGAATGCTTCTTGTTTGCCTGCGGGAACATATCTTTTGGAAACTGTTTGCAAAGGTCAGGTTTCTGTTGATAAATTCGTCAAATCCAATTATTAACCCCTAAAACCATGCTATTATGAAAAAAATTCTATTTCTTTTGATTTTGTCGCTGACTTTATGCGGCCTAACGAATGCATATGCCCAATCTCAATCCGGATGCGGACTATACATCAATTCTAATTTTGAATCGGAATGCTTGCTCACTGACTACAACGCCTGTGGTCCATACTATTTGGAGTTGGAGTCGGACGACTGTATTCTTGCCTGCAAAGGGAGGACTGTGCGATACACAGCTGTGTGTGACAATGCATCCCAATATTCTTGGGTCATATCTGGTGCTTCTAATTATTACTTGACCAATCAGGGACGGACAGCAGTGATCACGTGGGGCAATGGGTTGACAGGGAATATCTCTGTCAGTGTGGTGGTCGGTGACACGAATACCTGTTCGGCCGAAACTTGTGTCCTTCTGATGGACTCTCCCGATGCGGAAAGTTCCTCCGTTCCCTCCTTCTATTATACTCAAGATGGAGAAAAAGTGATTGAAATTTGTTTGGGGGAGACCATTGATTTTGTGGATATGAGCTCTGCCGTCCGAACTCCCATTACGGGATACTATTGGGAGAGCATGTTTGGAGCGGCATCCACGCAAAATCATTCATTAACCCCACTCGCAGAAGGGGAATTTTGGCTCTCCCACTGTGTACGCAACGAGTGCGGGTGTGAGGATTGCGAGGATTACAGAATTATTGTGAAACCACCTGTTGAATTGAACCTTTCCTGTTATGGTGCTGTATGCGAGAACACCACTGCCAGTTATTCTGTAATTAATCCGCGATGTGATAGATATATATGGAATGTGGAGGGTGGCTCATTGGAGGGGCAGGGAACGCCTGATATTACCGTACATTGGGGAAGTCCTGCTTCGGGTTACGGAGTTATATCATTGGATGCCTCTATGTGCGAGACAGAATGTAATTCCCTGCTTTCCATTCAAATACCCATCATCATCAACAATGCGGAGATTTCGGGGCCGGAAACGGTGTGTGTCGGGGAAATGCAGGTTTACGAACTGCCAAGGTGGGGCTCGACAGAGTACACGTGGTGGAACAACAATAGCTCTTGCCTTAATGTCTATAATGGGGAAAGTCCCAACCAATATATGCTGGAGTTTACCCATACGGGACCGGTTACCATTGGAGCCAAATATATTTGTAAATTCCTGAATTGCGGTTATTTTATGGCAGCCCCAAAAACCATCATTGTCAAGGACACTATGAGCATACATTCTGACAAAGACACCTATTGCAAAGGAGAAACGGGCGTGTTTAACACCACTCACACTAATCCGGTGCAATGGCGGGTATATAATCAGAATAATCAGCAGATTTATACCACCAATTCCGTCTCGCTATCCTATACTTTCGCATCTGCGGGAAAATTCTTGATTACGGCATCTCATAGTGATTATTGCAAAGTGGTGGAATATCACGTTACAGTGTTGGACAATCCTCCTGCGCTGACGTCAACCACTGGGGATCACACGGCCTGTCCGGGTGGTTCCATCCTGTTGGAGGCCACTCCAACCCATCCAAGGTATTATCTGGTTTGGGAACCTGTCTGCTATCCGTCATCCTCTGAAGAGGGGAACGAGGTGACTGTCACATTTGGCAATCAGGTGTGCGACATAGCTGTATATCAGGTTGATAACGAATACAACTGCCGTTCGGAGGCATTCATTCACGGGGTTGTCCCTTTCCAACTGCTACCTCACGGACTGCCTGCAATCACAACCACATGTGCTGGCTCTACCGTTCAGTTCAATGTGCCAGACCAGTCTCCTAATGTCACGTACGAATGGACCATTTCCCCTGCCAATGCAGCCTCTATAGACAGCAGCGATCATCTGCTGCCATCCGTTGGTATTCTCACCAATCACTTGACAAATGTCACGCTGCCATATCTTGTGGATGTGAAGTTGAAACGGACATATTGTTCCGGCCTTGAGGTCAATGAAATTGTCCAGCTTTTAATTGAAGATGTGGCAAAACCAATCTTAAATTGTCCCGATACGGTCTGTGAAGATGAACTTGTAACACTGACAGCTATGGGAAACACAACGGAAGCAAGTCATTACCAATGGTCGTTTTCAGACACCTTGCAAACATTCCAAGGGACTTCTGTCTCCCGTAGGTTCCATCATCCCGGGGTTGTTTTTGTGACCGTGACGTACCAACCTGATTCCGATTGTGACCCTGCGATTGTTCTTGACACCATTTGGGTGAATAGCAAACCATACGCGGACATTACACAGAACGGGAGCAATCTTCAAGTTCAATACTATCCGAATGCATCATACGAATGGACGTATAATGGCAATGTGGTGAGTCAGACTTCTGTTTGTTCGGATATGGGAGCTGGAACATATTGCTGTACCATCACCAGCAATGTTTCACCATATTGTACCGATAGTGATTGTTTTACCATCCCAATCGGAATAGACACTTGTATAACCATATACCCCGCCATCAGCAACAGAACTTGCAATGATGTCACCGTCAGTGTCACTTACCCAGCGGATGCCCAATATACTTGGTCGTTGTCCACATACGCAAACGGTTCGTATTGTTCCCCCACACAGGCATCAAATTCAACCACAGCACATTTTAATGTTTTAGGAGATCATTATGTATATGCTTATGCTGAACTTAACGGGCAATGCTATAAAGGAAGACTGCAAGTACCTGTTGATTTTCTGCCCGAAATATCACTCTCATACGACTGTAACAACCACAATATCATAGTGCAGGACATATCGCAATATCGTAGCGGCTATTCCATCCCTGCCAGAACCGTTACAGTTGATGGGGAGTCGTTTACAGCAACCATTTATTCGCCACAAATGTCAGTGTCCATTCCTGCCACGACATTATCAAATGGGACTTACACCATTAATATGTCTTTTGGCAACACTGGTTGTGTTATTTCTAAAGATTTTAAGTATGAACGAGAACCCCACATATTAAATGTTGACATTCCCAACAAAATGTGTGATAAGACACCTTTCCTTTTTTCAGCCACAGCCGAACCCAGTAATCTTCAATACTATTGGGACTTTGGAGATTTGTCTTATAATATGGGAAATAATATTTACCATACATATGACATTATTCTTTCACCTTCACAGTTAAATGTGATGTTGATTGTGACAAATTCGTTAGGATGTAAGGATACAAGCACGCAGCCTGTATCTGTGTATTCAAATGTATTTGAACCAGTGTCATTAAATACTCTCTCTTCTTCACAAGTTTGTCCAGGTACACCGCGATCAATTCGTTTTAGTCAAGATTATTTAAACAGCATTTATACATGGTCTCCTGTCAATCCCCCATATAATACATATCTATATGATGCTTTGAGTACAGGAGACTACGGTGTTGAGGCATATTACCCCAACTATGGTTGTAGGGCAAAAGCCACGTGCAATGTCGGATTCCTCACAGCGCCTTGGGCCCGCATCATCGGAAACACCGAATACTGCTTGGGTGAAACTGTCAATCTTAACGGTAATACAGGCGTAAATAATACCTATACATGGACTATCGCCGAAATGCCGGGTTTCACTTCTACGGGTTCCACACTTTCTTTCACTCCTTCCCAACCGGGTACATACACAGTAACCCTTACTGTGAGCAATCCTGGCAACTGCAGTGCCACGGCAACCTGCACTTTAACGGTTAATCCCAAGCCAGCAGTGCCCTCTATCGCTTTTTCAGGCAACCACTGCATCCACACTCCGCCTGTGGAAGTGAGTTCCACGAATGGACAGAGTTTGTACTGGAGTAATGGTTACCACGGAACCACGGCCTATTCTTATTCAGACGGATACCTCACTGCACATTATATTGACCCATCTACCGGATGCCGCCCATACGATGCCCAAATCTTCATTGAGCCGGCTCCCGATTTTGATGCACTTTTGACAGGGTGTTACAAGTTGTGCCCTGAACAATTCCAGTATGATTTGCCAATATATGGCATTTATCCCTACCTTTCCGGCTACCTGAACTGGGATTGGATATACCAACCGTTAGGTTCAATATATACTGTGGTTGACCAAAACCCACTGTTGCCCCTGATTGATTTTGGTTCTTATTACTTGGATGCCACATATACGGCTGGATGCACAGTCAAATCTCCGGAATTGATCATTGACAAGGCTCCGGTTTGTCCTTGTGATAGCGTAAGTTTCAAGCCTCATCAACCCGTTTGCTGGGTGGATGGTTGTAAAATGCACTATTCATTTAATTACACCATTTGCAATGAGAGTTCCCAACCGTTGAAATTTGACGATATTCAGACTATTATGGGAGGTAATGTTTTAGCAGCCAGTCCTTTGCCTCTTTATATTGCTCCAGGTGCTTGTAAGGATATTGATATTGAGATTGCTTTTACTGATTTTGCGTCAACCTCCGTTGAATTCACTTTCATAGACCATTCCCGCAATTGTGAAGTCAAATATGTGGAAAATATAGATTGGCAGTCCTGTGTTGAGGAAGGGTGTGAGGGTGTTTCTGATTATTCAACTGAATTTTTTTATGAATTTAGCACATCTCATGAAAGCTCATACTACCAATTCCATATCCCTTTGCCTGCCGCACAGAGTGTGTTGTCGGTTTGGAGCAAGCCTTCCCAGGTGATTGATTTTATTGGGAACGGAAGTTATCCTGTTGAATTAGATGGACTTCTGATGCTCGATTATGGCCTGCTGTCGCAGATGTTTGTAAACGACCAGCCGATATGTATTTATTTTGTAGCATGTATTGATGGAGAAAAATTGTGTTATGATTCTATTTGCATACCTCCATACATTCTTTGGGAGCAAATCCCCGATGATTTACGACAATTGGTTGATCCCTCCATGTCAGATAATGACTCTACAAGAAGCCTTCGACTCAATATGGGTATTCAGCAGGAAGACAAGCCGTATCTTGCACCCAATCCGGCACATAACGAGGTGACCGTGATGGGCATTGCGCCGGAGAATGTGGCTGAAATCACAGTTCTTACCATGCAGGGCGGACAGGTCGCCGATTTCCGCAACGATTACCGATTCAATGTCAGTCGTCTGGCCAAGGCCACCTATATTGTCCGTGTGATTACCACGGACGGAAAAGTACACTATCTGAAACTGGTGAAACAATAGTGTATTTCTGTTACAACGATATTCAAAGAGGGCTCTCGGGTCCTCTTTTTTTATGCTTTTTCTTTCCTTTGGGCGACCGGGCACGCTATCCACTCGAATTTCACACTTCGTGCTCGTAACCATTCCTATCGTTGTCGCGGAATTAAGGCAAACAAAATCACAGTCAACCAGCACGACTGTGGTTTTCTTTTACCGTCCCTAACCGTGACGGATGTTTGAAGCATCTTTGCCACAAACTTAACGTTTATGGCAAAGAACAGCACCCGCAGGGTAACCATCTACATCAACGGCAAGGAGGTGGAGGCCTCCGTCAAGCAGATTCGTTCCGAGATGAACAAGCTCGTGAACGAGCAGAACCGCATGGTTATCGGCTCGGACGAGTACATTTCCCACGCCAAGAAAATCAAGGAACTGAGGCTGTACCTCAAGGAGCACGCGCAGAACATCGGCTCCGCCGCCTCCGCATGGACGGAAATGTACAACAAGGTACTTCAGTTCGGTACGGGCATCGGAGGCCTCACGCAGATCCTCTCCTCGCTCGACAACGTGACCTCCACCCTCAAGCAGGTGGCCACCGACCTCGCCGCTATGGACGATGTCTATTCCGACGTCATCAAGACCACGGGGATGACCCGCGAGCAGGTGGAGGAACTCAACGAGAGCTTCAAGAACCTTGACACCCGCACCAGCCGCGAGCAGCTCAACAACCTCGCCTACATCGCGGGCAAACTGGGCATCTCCTCAAAGGAGCTGGTGCAGCAGTTCGTGGAGGCGGCGGACATCATCAACGTCTCCATGGGGGACGTTTTGGGCGACGACGCCACCCTTGCCATCGGCAAGATGGTGGACGTCTATAAGAATACGCCGAAGATACGGCTAACTTGTTCGATGAATTTGACATTTTTTTTGTTTTCGGCTGCGAATACCAAAAAATCAGTTTGTCTCAATACTGTCTCAGTTTTAACGCAAAAATCAGCAAACTACGTTTGTAATTTGTTAATTTTTATTGTTTTGTAAGACTTTGAGCGGAAGACGAGACTCGAACTCGCGATAAGAGAGGGGAGAAATGCGAAGTGATTTTGCGGAGGTTTCGAGATTTTTTTTAATTTTGTAGTCAGAATTTGAATGTTTTATGGAAACGCAAAATATTGAATACAAGGAGTCTTGGCGTGACGAATACCTGAAGTGGATCTGCGGTTTCGCCAACGCGCAGGGCGGCACGCTCTACATCGGCATGAACGACAAGGGCGAGGTGGTCGGCGTGGACAACGCCAAACGCCTCTTGGAGGACATTCCCAACAAGGTGTCCAACATATTGGGCATAGTTGTTGAAGTCAACATATTGGATGACAACGGCAAAAGCTATCTTTCATTAGAAGTGCCTCCCTGCAGCGTTCCCATTTCATTCAGAGGACAATACTATCGCCGTTCGGGTGCAACTTTGCAGGAACTGAAAGGAATTGCATTGCAGGATTTTATCATGAAGAAGGTCGGTCTCTCGTGGGATGATGCCATTAATGAGAGGGCTACTATGGATGATATTGACGAGAAAGCTGTCTCCTATATGGTAAGTCTTGCTGTTGATGCGAAACGTATGCCTGCCACGGCCTTGAAAGATACCACAGAGACGGTTCTTAAGAACTTGAAGTTGCTGACAGAGGATGGCAAGCTCAAAAATGCGGCCATTGTTCTGTTTGGCAAATGTCCGACCAAATTTGTGCCTGGCTGTTTCTTTAAAATCGGACGATTCGGCACGGAGGAAAGTGATTTGTGGTTTCAGGATGTTGTTGACGGCAACATTATACAAATGGCGGACAAAGTACTGGACTCTCTCCGTTCACGGTACTTGATTTCTCCCGTGCATTACGAAGGACTTCTACGGAAGGAACCGCTTGAGATTCCAGAGAATGCACTTCGGGAGGCCATTTTTAATGCCATCATCCACAAGAATTATATGGGCACCGCTATTCAGCTGAAAGTGTATAACGATAGGGTGCAATTGTGGAACTATGGAGGTCTTCCCGAAAACCATACCACGGATTGGTTACTGTCCCCACATACTTCTATACCGCGTAATGAGAATATCGCCAACGCTTTTTACTTGGCTGGCTTCATAGAAGCGTGGGGACGTGGCATTGAGAAGATTGTGACGGGCATGAAGAAAGCCGAGATGGATGCCCCTGAATTCCGTGCGGATTCGTTGGGTGTTTTTGTTACGTTCCACAGAAAGAAAGAGATTGTCGCAATGTGGAATGGGAAAGATGGAGACCATGAGGTCACCACAAAGGTCACCACAAAGGTCACCACAAAGGTCACCACAAAGGTCACCGAAAACCAGCAAGTCATTCTTGACAAATTAGCGGAATCTCCAGAAATCACAGCTGCGGAACTGTCAGAAATATTGGGTATTTCTTTGAGAAAAACCAAAGACAATATGCAAAAGCTGCGGGAAGCTGGTCTTATTCGCCATATCGGACCTAACAAGAACGGCCATTGGGAAGTAATAGACCAACAGCAATGAACCACACCATAACCGACACCTCGGACACCAGCATCGTCACCGCCGAGGAGTTCCTGCGGCAGGCGCGGCGGTGGGCAACGCCGCCAAACGCAGCACCTTGCAGTTCACCAAAGGCAAGAACCGCACATCCATAACCAAGAAGAACGGCAGGGTGGAACGCAGGCTTCGAGACAGCATACAATATACTATTGAACATTCTGACCGCATTCCCGAAGCCGTCAGCTTCAAAGTCCCCATCCACGGGATATGGCGGGAATGGGCAGTGGGCTACGGCCAGCCCCGTGTTCCCGGCAAGTACGTAAACCCGCACCCCCGCACCCCCGCATCCGCCGCTCTATGGTGGACTGGCTTGACGAACCCATTGACCGAAAAGCCGAGAGACTTTTTGACCTCGCTGCCGAGTTTTGGGGCGACAGGTGCATGGTCAACTTCTTCGGGACAAAAAGTTGACACGGAGCGGAGTGTCTGTGTTTCATAGCGAATTGAAATTAGGTCTGTTAACACCTAATATTAACAGATGATTGTGTATATGTTGATTGGCAAATTCGCTTTTGGAGTATTGATGCCGCCTTTTTTGTGCGAATACTCTTATAGAGCAATGTCTTTTTTCAAAAATAAAAATATAACTCGCTGATTTTTAGTATGAAAATTATTTTGAATTGTTGCCGAGGTTACAATATTTTTTTTTATATCTTTACAGCGAGAAATTTGTGACCAACATCGGTCAGAGAACAATTAACAATTAAAAACAAAATGTATGAGAAATGTAAAAGTACTCTTTCAATTATTGGTTTTATCTGCTTTGTTTGCGGTTATCTTTCCTACCGCCTCCGCCCAAGGCGAGTGGAAGTGGGCGAACTATTGGAGTGGAAGTGGAGGAGACCCCGTAGATTATTACAATCAAGTCGTTAATACCGCCTTCGACGAGTCTGGGAACATATATGTTTTTGGACAAATAGGGGGACATCCAACTATAAATGGGCAGTCGTTGCAGTTTACCAGCCATCCTTATGCGTTTAACATTGATAAACCAACAAGTATGCTGGCCAAATTTGACACCCTTGGCAATATGTTATGGTATAAGATAGTGAAATCCAGCGATCAATATTTTTATTGTCTTCCTCATTGGATGGAAGTGAAAGACAACAAAGTCTATATTTCAGGGAATTTGTCCTTGGAATATGTAGATTACAATGCTACCGTTAACAATGTCTGGCTATACTATTTTGACACATTGATTACTGGGTCGCAAGTCCACGAAATACCTGTGGAACAACGAAGACCACCATACAAGACAGGCCGATACACCTATTTTGCCACATTAGATTTGGATGGCACTCTACTTGACAATCATTTTGTGACAACATTGTCAAGAAGTATTTCAACAGGCGGGGTGCGGGCAGAATATGGGTTGTGCAATCCTGAGCTTGCGCTTGCTCCTTTTTACATAGACAGGGATGGCAACACTTATATATATACAAACTTCCGATATGAGGGGTACGAAAGCGACCCTTACACTATAATAGTGGACGGGGATACAGGCAAGACGTATGATGTGTATTTGCCAGGAAACGTGCAATCATTAGATGGTAGTTTTTTTAACGGTATGATGTATAAATTCTCACCAGACTGGGAACTGCTGTACGCCAAACCGATGGTGGAGCATACGGAAGGCATCGCCACCTCTTGGGAATTGTTGCACGACAGCATTAATCCTCATTTTAATTTTTATATACACGGCTTATCCGTTGATGAAAATGACAATATGTATGTTTCGGGTTATATGTCATTGGATCTTTCTGCTGGCTATGGAGACGACTTGCACCAATATCCGGTTCTCTTATACTGGGACAGCACGAACTATTGCAGTATGCAGGATGTTACATCAGCGAATCGTACGGGCTTTATCGTTAAATATGATACCAGCGGGACAGTGCAATGGTGCAATCAGACGTTCACCCGGGGGAATCATTATCAGGCTGCTTACGCTGCTTTTGCCGGATCCGTTGTGTCTGACGGCTCTGTTTATGTCAATGGACAAGGAGAGGTGAGACAAGAAGAACAAAACGGACTTGTCTATTTTGACGATGAGAGCCACCCGTTGCAACGGTACCAACAAAGTACGTCCAACCAGACATTTTTTGTCCGCTATGATGCCCAGACAGGCAATTATCTCAATCAGGGGGTCGCACCCTGTACCGATGCGATGTGTGGAAGAGTTCCTGCGGTCATAAACAACAGGGTGTTTGCTTATGCAAACCCTCTGATTGTCAAAAAGATATGTCAATGGACAAATAATGGTGAGTCTATAAATGCTATTGATTTTAGCACTGCTTCAAGTAGTTTTAAAAATCCTTCAGTTTTAGCCAATAATCAAGGAAATCTTCTTTTTAGCTGTGGTGCAACTTCTTCTATTCTTTTTTCCAATAGTGTTTCTGCGAGTTGCCCTTCGGGGCAATCCGCTGCGGTTTTTGCCCTATATTCTGACCCGAGTTTTGCCGAACCGTATGTGGGAATTTCCGAGTATGACGGGCCGAAGCCGGAGGTGCGGCTGTGGCCCAATCCCGCCACGGACAAAATCACCATCGAGAGTGAGGAGGAGTTTCCCATCGTCTCCGTCTCCGTGGCCGATATGCAGGGCACCATCCTCACCCTCCTCCCCGTGAACGACGTGCGCTGCACCCTCAACGTCCACAACCTCGCCCCCGGCACCTACATCGCGCACGTGCAGACCAAGGCGGGGATTAGCGATGTGAAGTTTGTGGTGGTTAGGAATTAGCCGTTAGCCTTGAGCTACCAACAACTATTATCTATCATCTATCAACTCTTATTTGTCTGT
This sequence comes from uncultured Bacteroidales bacterium, assembly GCA_947167635.1. Taxonomy (GTDB): domain Bacteria; phylum Bacteroidota; class Bacteroidia; order Bacteroidales; family WCHB1-69; genus F23-D06. The sequence goes on from CAMVIT010000022.1 coordinate 11,023, forward strand.
TTCTCTGTCAGGTACCTCCAGTACCTTTTCGGCATATCCTGGAGTTGCTTGCGGGGGTTCATCCGCTCCTTGATGCAGATGGCCTTGAAGTAGGTGCGCCACAGGTCCTGCAGCAGGTGGTCGTCGTCGCTCAGCACCTCGTCGTTCAGACGGCCGTCGGTGAGACTGAAGGCCACGGCAGACTCGTCGGCGAAGGTGACGCGCACGGGGTCTGCAGTTCCGTCATAATAGTACCCGTAGTGCCGCTTGGCGTCGTAGATGAGCCACGGCTGATCATTGAACCGGTCGGCGAAATAGTCGGTGATGAGCGGCAGCACGTTGTGGTCGGGCGAGATGACGGCCAGATAGGTGCCATCTTTGGCCTTTTGGAAACGGATGAACTGCTTCATCCGCAACTGCTCGTGCAGCACCTTGCGGGCGATGTTGGTCACGGCCAAGACATCCGGGTCGGCGAAGTTACGCTCAATGCTCTCACCTCCTTCCGGCTGCCGGAACACTTTGCAGATGTAGTGGAACAGCGCGTTGTTGAGTTCGGACAGCTCCGACAACCAGCTGATCATTAGCATCTTGACAGCCTCCTTTGACAGCCGCTTCTCCAACCCCTTCCACACGCGGCGGGCCTTCTCTTCGTCGGTCGGCACTTGATGCAGGTCGTCGCAGAAGAGCGGCACGGGGTCGCCGGCCGACAACAGCGCTTCCGGCCGCTCGTGCAGCTCAAAGGCCTCGAAGACTGCGGTGAGGAGGCCGTCAAGGGTGTTGTCGAAGGTGTAGTAGGTCATTTCTTAATGGTTATGGGTTGTTGAAGGTTAGGGTTCAATGTTCAAAGGTCAATGGTCGAATTATCTATAAATTGATTTTATTAAACAGTATTTTATAAAACAGCACAAAAATATAAAATTCCGTTTAATAAAAGTGAGATGAGGTCTTTTTTTTATGCTGCACAAATCTGTGCTGATAATATTGCGTGTCTCCGACACGAGGAGGGGCGTTGGACAGAACATGAGCATGGACATTATCCGGCGTGATGGTTGGCCATTGCGGATGTCGCCCTGTGCTGGATGCACAGGACAATTGAGCGAAGTGGCTATTGCTTTTTAAATTTCACTTTCAAATGAAGTTTGATTAATTTCGGGCACAAATATACTATAATTACTGCCTAATTAAATTTTTTCTTTTCACTTATCCCAATCGGTCTCCTCCAAATATCGGGAAATCTGTTCTTTTAGTTCAACAAGACTCTTCGTAGCGACCTCCCAAACTACTATGTCATCAATTTGGAAATACTCATGGACTATGTAATTGCGCATACCTTTTACCTTTTTCCATGGAGTGTTCGGGTGCGCTTCCTGAAACTCAGTGGTGAGCATGTTGGCTGCTTCGCCAATTATCTCAATATTCTTAACCACAGCATAATACATCATATCATCATCCACAAGATCCTGATATGTCTTGTCTGTTATATAACGGTTCACCCGTTCTATGGCCGCAAGAATATGTTCCAGTCTTTCCTTGTCTCTACGCGGTTCTCTCATAAACCAATTTTCTATCTTGTTCTACACTTTTTCGGGCAAAAGGGGCCAACGACCGCTCTGTCACTAAATCCACATTCCGGCCTAAAAGTTCCTTTAACTCCTCATACATACCGAAAAAATCCATTCCTACTGTCTGGGAGTGGTCCAAAACAATGAGAATATCCACATCGCTTTGGGATGTTTCCTCTCCGCGGGCGAAGGAACCAAACAGCCAAGCTTTCAAAACCGGTTTTGTCTTGAAGTACTCCGCTAACATGTTCGACATCATTTCAGTACTCATAATCAGAATGTTTTTTCAACCCGCAAAGATACAACTTTTTCCATATAACCGCAACCTCAGAAGTTTCAGGTTTCAGGGGAGTGTACTATCCCCTTTAGGAGGGTTGAGTGGGTCAAACTCCAACGACAGCTGCGCCTCCTTCGCGGCGAGTTTCTGTTCCGTCTTGGAAACGAGCAGCGGGCGCAGGCGTTCAGGACTCAGCTCGTTGATGCCGAGGAGGGGTTGCAGGTCGGAGGCGCCGAGCTCGTGGCAGGTGATGAAGTATTTGGCCTTTTTCATCACCACCCCCATCTTCTTGAGGTCGAAGGTGGTGAGGCGGTTGAAGCGGCGGGAGTTGACGATGAGCCACGCTGACTTGGTGCCGAGACCGGGCACGCGCAGCAGCATCTCGTAATCGGCCGTGTTGATGTCCACAGGGAATGCCTCGGGGTGGCGCAGCGCCCACGCCAATTTCGGATCCACCTCCAAGTCGAGGTTCGGGTGCAGGTCATCGACGATTTCTTCCACTTTGAAATGGTAGAAGCGTAACAGCCAATCGGCCTGATAGAGGCGGTTCTCGCGCACGAGCGGCGGCTGCTTGAGCACGGGCAGGCGCGAGTCGAAGGTGTTGACGCTCACGTAGCCGGAGTAATAGACGCGGCGCATCGAGGGCTGGCCGTAGAGCAGCGACGACATCGTGAGGATCTCGCGGTCGGAGTCCTGGGTGGCGCCCACGATCATCTGGGTGGATTGCCCGGCGGGCACGAAGCGCGGCGCGTGGCGCATCCGCTGCCGGTCCTCCTTGTTCTCAAGCACGCCCTGCTGGATGAGCTTCATCGGCTGGAAGACGCTCTGGTGGTCCTTCTCGGGCGCAAGCATCTTCAGAGATTCTTCGCGAGGAATCTCGATGTTCACGCTCATACGGTCGGCGTAGCGCCCGGCCACGTTGAGTAGTTCCTGCGAAGCACCGGGGATGGCCTTCAGGTGGATGTAGCCGTTGAAACGATGCACTAACCGCAGGTCGCGCACGATGGCGGTGAGCCGCTCCATCGTGTAGTCGGGATTGCGCACCACACCGCTGGAAAGGAACAGCCCCTCAATGTAGTTGCGGCGGTAGAACTCCATTGTAATCTCCTCCAACTCGCTGACACTGAGCGTGGCGCGCTTGATGTCATTGGAGCGTCGATTCACGCAGTAAGCGCAATCGTACATGCAGTGATTGGTGAGCATCACCTTCAGCAGCGAGATGCAGCGGCCGTCGTCGGCAAACGAGTGGCAGATGCCCACGCCGCCCACGGTGTTGCCCACCATCCCCTTCTTGCCGCTGCGCACAGTGCCGCTCGACGAACACGACACGTCGTATTTCGCCGATTCCGCCAGGATGCGCAGCTTCTCCAATGTTTTCTCCGCCAGCATTCAGGTACTGTTTTTGCTATTTTTCTGACTGTAAAGGTTATTTGGTTTATCCCTTCGGGAACGAAGGCAAGCGCAAAGGTACATTTTTTAGGATTACAAAACTGCTTTAACTTGGTGATTTTTTCCTATTTTTGCGCCCTCGATATGAAAAAGAAACTAAACCTGAAAGAGAAAATCCAACACTTCCGCGCTTGGCGGAAACGTCCCCGTGAGGTCGCCCCAATGTCAACGGCAGAGCACGAGTGTCTGAACTGTCACGACCATTATGTCGGCAATTACTGTCCCCGTTGCGGGCAGGCAGCGAGCACCAGTCGCTTTTCCATGAAGGTGGCAGCGGAGAATTTTGCGGAAGCCTATGGGATGGGCGAGCGCGGGATGTTCCGCACCATACTTGATCTCATCTTGCGCCCGGGCCACCTGATCCTTGATTTCCTCCGCGGCAAGAGAGCCTCCTATTTTGCCCCCTTCAAAATGTATTTCCTGCTCGCGGCGGTCTCCCTCCTCGTGACACACGGGCTGAATATCACCGGGCAACCGCTCCACGATGACTCCGAAGCCACTGTTGAAGAGGTGAAGAAGGGCGAGGATACGAATAAAACAGCCGAAACAACCAGTTCTTTTGAAAAGGATTATCCTCAGGCATCACGAAGTCATGCTATCATACGCGGAGCTATGGACAAGATGGAACGTTTTGCGGAAAAATACCCCAGTATTAACATCTTGCTGCTGCTGATGTTGATTTCCGGCAACCTCTACCTTTTTTTCCGTCACAGTCCGAACATCCCCGATCTGCGTTATCCCGAGCTCTTTATTTCGTTGGTCTATATCGCCAACATGTACACGGTCTATTCCATTGTGTTCGATTTCTTCAGCCTGACAAAACTGGCGTCGCTTTCCATATTCCTCACAATCATCCCGCTCAAACAGATGAGTGGCTACAGCTGGTGGCGCACCATCCTGAAAACCGTCGTGGCCTTCACCATTATGTTTGTGCTGCTCATCGTGCTCATCGTGTTGGCGGTGCTTGGCGTCAGACTATTTGTGAAATATCACGGGTGATGAATATTTATCTCTGTCGTTATATCCGGAAGAGCCGTTAATGTTCGTGTTGTCCATCTTGTTTCCCCAACAGCCATTCCACACTGAAGTTGTAGAACACCATCGAGTAGTTCGCATCGTTGTTGCAGGCCTCCTCCACATAGAGGCCGATGGTGCCGTCGGGGAGCTGACACAATGAGGAGTAGGCCGACGAGTAGGGAACAATGGTGCGATGGAGGGGCCAGGTTTCCCCTTCGTCGAAGCTGACAAAGACAGTGACGTCTTTGCGCTCTTTGCCGTAGGGCAGCGAATGCAGCAGCAGAGTCCTGCCATCGGGGGCAGTACAGCGAAGGATGTCTCCATTGCAGGCCGGTGCCTCCAACTCGGGCCACACGGTGGTGGTGTCGCGCCAAGTGATGCCGCCGTCCTCTGAAATGTTGTATAATCGGTGGCCTTCGGCGCGAATGCTCATCAAGATGCGTCCGTCAGAGAGTTCCACCACTTTCGCCTCGTCACCCTTGGTCGATGCCTTCTGTGAACACTGCCACGTTTCGCCGTCGTCATCGGAGTAGAAGACGTAGTTGCAGGCCATCCAGAGGGAGTCCTCGCGCACAGCGGCCACGAACATCAGGCGCCCCGTGGAGGTGCGCAGGCCCGCGCCTGAGGCAAAGAACGATGACCACCAGCTTCGGTGTTCCGGGATCACACAGTCGGGACCGAGGATGAAGTGGGTGATATCCTTCGGCTCGCTCCAAGTGCGACCGTTGTCGCGACTGCGGCAGAGGTAGGTGCGCAGCGGGTTGCCGGGCCGCGATTGCCAGAAGCCCACACCGCCGACAAAAACGGCAATGAGTCCGCCCTCCTCGTTGGTGCGCACCAGGGCACAGTCACCGAAGCCACGCCCCACGCCCGCGCCTTCGGCCAAGGTCAGCGGCGTGCTCCACGTGCGCCCGCCATCTGTGCTGCGGTTGATGAGGATGTCAATGTCCTCCGGCAGATCGCGGTCGTTGTATTTGCGCTTGTCGGTGGCCACCACGAGCGAGCCGTCGCCCGCCGTGACGATGGCCGGGATGCGGTAGTTTTTGGAATGGTGGTCGCCAGGACGGTAGAGCACGACGCGTCTATAGACATCCTTCGGCTTCGCGAGCGTAGTCCAGCAGGTGTCGCCGGCATCCTGTTCCGCAAATTGCGCGAAAAGCGGAAGAGACGCCAGAAGGAAGAATGCCACCAAGGGATATTTCAGCATATTGTCTCGTTTTAGAATGAGACGGCAAAGGTATAAATTTTCTGAAAGAACACCTACCGTTTCATCACCTTCCGCGTAGTGAGCGTTTGGCCGTCGCGGTCAACGACCTTAAGCAAATAGATGCCGCTGGAATAGGAAGACATATTTACCACAACCGTACCCTGCGATGCTTCCGAGGAAGTTTCCGCCATCAATCTTCCATTTACATCAAAGAGGCAAACTTTCGCTCCAACGAGACGGGGTTCTCCCCTATCCAGCACCACATTGAGCCACGAGGTCGTAGGATTGGGGTAAATGTCCATCACCAGCTTTTCTTCACGAACTCCGACCACAGGATTCAGAATGACGTGCACCTCAAAGTCCACATACAGGTCTCCACTAGTGGCCCTTAATGCGATAACGGCGGTGTCAGCCGCTTCGAGATGACGCACAATCACCAAAGTGTCGCCCTCCAAATAGGAATCAATAGCGTTCATATTGGAAATGGAGAGCACGGAATAAGTGATGGAGTCCACCGGACTGTCGTCATCCGTCACCACGCCCGTCAAGGCCACGCGCATCGTGTCCGGGAAGACATCCGACACCAAGTCGGCAATGGGAGCCACCACATAGGGAGGCTGATCCACGTGCGGCTGGGCAGGGGGAGTACCATTGAAATCATCCATACAGAAGTAGGCGGGCGTAACCATACCATACTGGTTACTCACCGAGGATTCGAGACTGAACGCTATGGACCCCACATCCCCCAACGGACTCAAGTCAAACCACTCCCACGTTTTCAGGATATAATCATCCGCCGGATTGCCAGAACGGAAATCGGCAAGGTAAAAATCCAACGTGTCGATGGCATTACCGTTCAGATCTTTCCCGACGGCGTGCAGCACGAAATAATCCGGGGCGGAACCGTCCGTGCCTCCAAAAGGCGGATAGGCATAGCTGCCGTCGCGCATATCCTGGTACGCCCACAGATTGTTCGTGACATAGCAGCCCGTGACCGTATGGGCCTGCCCATCGGCGGCGGTAACCACCGTCGGCGCTCCCATCGTGTAAGCCACCGCATAGTTGGAGGAGCCGTTGTATGCCGTTCCCGGGACGGAGGTGTACTGGGCATTCATTCCTGTCTGGAGCGTGTCGGTCCTGTTTGAGGCTGTGAAACCGCCCCAGAAATAGCTGGAGTAGTAGTTGGTAAAGACCCAACCCCCGCTCATCATCTGGTTGTCACCCTCCTGCGCCGGAATCCAATAGCCCTGCGGTGAGAGGGTCACATCCTCAAAAGAGGCCACCGTCACCTGTATCGAAATCTGGGCACCCGAGACGGGCACGTGCATCAGCACTGTCTTCCCGTTGCTGGTGGCAGAAACCTCCAGGGTGTCGGAAAAGGCATTGGGCGAAAGCCTGCTCACCACCAAAGAATCGTCCATATCCACCATCGCCGAGATGTCACTACAGCCAGTGGTAACATTGTACACCATAAAAAGGTTGTTGTTGTCAGGGTCATCAAACACTCCCGTCAGATCAAACTTGAGCGTTTGTGGAAAATCGGCAAAGACGATGGGACTGAGCGGAGCAACCACCACAGGGGGCAGATCCTGCGCAACACAAGTCACGGAAAAGGAGGTTTGTGCCGTATCCCCGTTACTGATGGCTTGGAGAGTGATGGTAGAGGCTCCTCCGGCAGTGGTGAGTCTCACCAGCGACAGCGTGTCGGCCACTAAGGTTGCCGCCACCACGGAGGGGTTGCTGTTCGCGCACACGCTCACCACAATGCTGTCATTGTCGTCATCAGGGTCGTCGAACACCTGGGCGACCGACAATTGCATAGCGGCCGGGAACGTGTCGAACTGCACGTCCGGGAGAGGGTTGGCCGCCACAGGCGGGAGATTGACCCCCACCACATATTCATCCGCACCGGCACAAGGCGTCAAGGAACGGGTGTCACCATCTATGTCCAATGGAACATAGGCAAGCGGATGGGCCACCTGAAGGCTATTGGCATCAGTTATGTGCAGGTCCTGCGTCCCCACAAAGGAGGGGTTGCAGAGAGCACTGTGCGCATCCAGTCCCGTTGAATCGGTCCATTGCTGCAACGTGGCATAGTCCACTGTTCCTCTGCGGCCCACATTAACGCCATTTGTGGAAATGCGGTTGTAGTCGCTGTAGCGTTCGGTCAGAGAATTTGTGACAAAGCGAAAGACATAGCCACCCGACTCATTCACCAACAGATTGTTGTAAAAGGTCAGGTGTGTGCCGTTGTTTTGCAGATAGATATTGCCATTGGAGCCCGTGCCCGAACACTTTAAAGTGTTATGGGCGAAATCTATATAAGCGCTGTTGTTGGTGGAGATGCTGAAACAATAGCTGGGACTGGTTGCATCGGAGTGAAGGTTCACGATATTGTTCCGTACCACCACGTGATTCAGCGAGTCGCCCACGCAGGGGCGCAAGCGGAAAACGGTGGTGTAGCTCGTGGTTCTCGTCACATTGATGATGTTATTTTCGAAAAGACAGGCACGGTAGCATTGGAATATGTCAATGGCATTGTAATCGGTCTTGAAGTCATTGGCGTTGGTGATGCTGTTCCCGCGCACCACCACATCATTGAAGAAGGTGACATAAACAGACTTGAACTGCTGGTTGCTGAAGGTGCAATTCTCCACCACAACGCCCGTGTTGAACTGTGACATATTCTTGCCTTGCAGATAGAGAGCGATGCAGCCATTGAGGAACTGGCAGCCGTGGAACTCATTGCCGTTGCAATAAACGCCATCCCCATTGTCCATGTGGACGAGGTTCTTGTCATTGTCGGAAGAGGACAATGGCACCTCAACCCCGACGAAGCGGACATTCTCAAAGCGGTTGCAGTGTGCGCTGCCAGAGAAACGGAGCAGCACGGCATAGTTCTGCGACTGGGTGGTAAGGGTCAGGTTTTCGAATGTCACAAAATCCGCCCCGTTGAGTTTCAGCGTATTGTTGGTGGTATAGCCCGCATTACTGGTCACGACCACTTGCTGGTTGTCTGCACCCATTCCTCTGAAGACAATTCTATGGGAAGAATCCGCGCCGGATATGGCATTGATAGTCACATACCCCTCATAGGTGCCCGGGGCGACCTCGAAGACCACGGGGCCGGAGACACCTGCCGACAAGGCGGATGCTGCCGCCGACAACGACGTATAGTCCGCATTGGCGGACGGATTGCTGTTAATGGTGTAAACACCCGATAATTGCGCATAAGCGCTTGCCATCCAAAAAAACGGCAATAATGACAGAATAATTTTTCGCATCATGATAATATTACGAAATAAACAATGCAGCAAGACTTTCGCAAGGTGCAATACACAATTGCCTCGCTTGGCATCGCCCTTGTTCCCGAAGGCTTGCAGTGAATTAGCGGTTTTGGCAGGTCTTCTGACTCATCCCAACCTGCCAGCCTTCCCATCCGGCATGACCAGACAGTGACTTGTATTTGACAGGCCATCAAAGAGATTCACAGCAGCGGGCACTGTTGCCGGTTCGCACGGCATTCCCTTGACCAAAACGGCTGCAAAGAAAGCATTTTTTTTCAATGTTTGCAATACAAACATTTTTGTAATTTTGCAGACTCAAAAGATGATTTTTTCAAACTCATCGGGTATAGATGGTTTATATCAACAACAATGTGGATTCGCTCGACCTTGACCTTGCATTGGCACAGGTTTCAGAACAGCGACGCGAGCAGGCTCTGCGGTTCCGTTTCGAGAGCGGCCGCCGTCTCTGCCTCGCCGCATACCTCCTGCTGATGGAGGGTCTGCAAAAAGAGTACGGCATCACCGAGAAACCCGTTTTTGACTATTCGGAAAAAGGGAAGCCTTCCATCATCGGGCATCCCGACATCGATTTCAACTTCAGCCATTCCGGCAACATCGCCCTGTGCGCCCTCAGCAACCAGCCCGTGGGAGCGGATGTGGAGACCCTCCGCAAGATTACCCCCTCGCTGATCCGCTTTACGATGAACGACATCGAACAGACGCAAATCAACACCTCCTCCAATCCCACGATGCAATTCCTCTTTTACTGGACACGCAAGGAAGCCCTTCTCAAACTCACAGGAGACGGCATCCGGAATGATATGAAGGATGTGCTGACAGATTCTTCGGACAACTATCATATAGAAACCGTCACATCGGACCAATACGTCTATTCCATCGCCAATTACTTATAAACGCGAATGTCAAAATCGGGGCCGGATACTCCTATATGCGCGGTACAGAGACGATGGAGACACTACAGCGCGTCTCTGAAAAGCGCCGTCTGCACTGGGGGTGGGTTATGCTGACCGTCACCCCGACACTGTTCACCACCGGCTGGAATGACAAGAAAAACCGTTAGCTGTTTGCTATAAGCTATTAGCTGTTAGCTATTTGCTTTTTAACAATAACATCTTCAGCCTTAAGTCTAAAGTCTTAAGTCTTAAGTCTCAAGTCTAAAGTCTAAAATCACCTACCTGTTCACCACTTTCCGCACCACTACCCCACTCTTCATCTCACAATAGAGCAGGAAAACACCTCTCTCCAGCAAACGCAACTCCAAGGTCTCCTTTTGCGGGACAATTTCCTGCAAAAGTTCTCCTGTGATGGCATACAGCCGCACCATTTCAGGCCGTTCCTGACCGAAATGCAGTGTGCAGTGCCCGTACGCCGGATTCGGGAATATCTTCACCTCACAATTGACATAGTTATGGATGCCCACTGTATCGTCGATGACCGACGGCAAGGTGTCGGTGTGGAAGGTCATCATAGCCCAGTCGCCCCAAAGGTCATTGCCGCATCCGCAGCGCACATAGACGTCGTAATAGGTGTCGGGTTGCAGGTCTGACAAGTGCAGGAAACTCTCAGTCACGCCTACAGTGGCGCCGTTGCCTTGTGTGAATCCTTGAATCCCATATTCTGCCTCAAACTGGTCGGGATCGCCTTCAAAGGCCCAGCCTATCGTGGCACTTGTGGTGTCCACATTGATGACGTGCAGGTTGAAAACCGCACTGCAGGTATCCGGATCGGGAATGACCGGCGGCACCAGCGTGTCGGTGCAGAAAGTGATGGAGGACCAGTTGCCCCAAAGGTTGCTGCCGCATCCGCAGCGCACGTAGATGTCGTAACAGGTGCCCGGTTGCAGGTTGGAGAGATGCATAAAGCTCTCGCTGGGATGGAGGGTTGTGCCGCCGCCCTGGGCAAACCCCTGGACACCATACTCCACTTCAAAATCAAAAACATTGCCCTCAAAGGCCCATCCTATCGTGGCGGAGTTGGTGTCCACCTCGATGACGTGCAGGTTGAAAACTGCGCTGCAGGTGTCCGGATCAGGAATGACCGGCGGCACCAGCGTGTCGGTGTGGAAAGAGACCATCACCCAGTCGCTTGCCAGCGTGTTGCTGCAGACGCTGCGCACATACACGTCGTAATGGGTGTCGGGCTGTAGCGACGAGAGGGTGTGCGTGTTGCCGTTGACGTTCACCGTTGTGCCGGCGCCGTGGGCAAAGCCCTGTACGCCGTACCCCAGTTCAAAGTGGTCGGGCGTTCCCGTGCAGGTCCAGTTCAGGGTGGCGTGCATCGTGTCCACACCCTGGACGGTCAGGTTGGCCACCGCGGCGCAGGTGTCAGCAACGGCCGCCTGTTGCGCCCAAAGCTGAAGGTTATCCAGAAACAGGGCCGAGCCCTGCTGGGGAGTTGCGTTGGCCGAGGAGAGCATCATGATAATCAACGAGTCGGCCTCCATATTCGGAAATGAAGGATAGACATCAGAAATAGGCGTGTAGTTCACCTCAAAGGGCGCATAATTGGAAGTGTCGGTCAGGGCCACGGTATAGCCGCCGCCCACGATTTCGCGTTTATGGGTGGCCGTGTTGTATTTGGAGCCGAGTATCAATATTCCGCCATTGTCGCCGCCCACAGCCGAAGTGTATTTGTAGTATCCCGTCAACTTGTCGGGAGTGGCGCCGTTCAGGGCCACGCCACCCGCTATCAGCGTGTTCAGGTCCACGTTGATGAAGGTGGAGAGCACCTGCGACAAACTCCCGAGACTGGAGGTCAGCGTGCTCAGCAGGGGCAGCAGATTGTCGATGTCAACCGCACCGGTGGAGAGCACCGTGGGGAACACGGTCGTGGTCAGCATCGGGTCCAGCGATGAAGAGGCAAGATTATAGACGGTGGAGCTGATGATATCGGAGAGCATAAAGCTCTGCATCTTGAGGGCGTGCGAGCCGTCCACGGCGCCGCTGGTCTGGTTGGCCACCTTCAGCAGCGGCAGGTTGGTGTTCACGTTCACCGTCATACCGCTATAGGTGATGCTTTCGTTCACCGGATAGGTGGGGTAATTCCACCCAGTGGGATAGGTGTAGCTGCTATAGACCTGCAGAGGGAAGATGACCACGGTGACACTGTAGCCACTGCCATTCGACCAGTTCTCGAAACTGGGATTGGGAATGGCGATGGTGCTGTCCTGGGTTTGGGCATTCACGTTCAAGGAGAAGAGGAAGCAAAGAGCTGAGACCAGTAAAAAAACACGTTTCATATTTGTAAGGATTTTAAAGATGCAAAAGTAAAAAAAATGTTTAGACACAACAACAACAATAAAAATTTTCTGCAATTTGTTTCATTTCCGGCACGGCTATGAAGGCGTCTGCGTCTCGCTGATGCTTCGGCACGATTCCCGAACCGACCTGCAGGGGCGATGTCTTCACACCTTCATCGCCAAAAAGGCAGTGGCGTCCTCCAATAGTTTCTTGTCAGTGGAATATTCCGTTTTTGACAATGTTTCCATGTTGTTATTAATCAGCATACACGCTGTATCATACAGATATTTGTGCTCTTTCCAAAAGTCAGGGCTTATTTGTAAAATGTTATTAAGCAGATCGCCTTCGTAAAAACCTCCATCCGCTTTGATGTCGAACTGAAGGATTTCGAATACTTTGGGAAGAATAGTGGGGAAGATGGTTCCGTGCGAGGCTCTATATGCTGGCCACAATATTGAAGAGCCCGAAAGTAGCGCAACCTCCTTCGAACTTAACCTCGCGATATTCAAGTTCAAGCATTCTGTAAAACGTAAAAAAAACACACAACTGTGCCACAAAGTTTCACACCCTTTTATTATCTTTGCGGCGTCGTTTTTAAACCACACAATTATGACCAAGGAACTTATTAGAAAGTATATCTGGCTGATAGACACGGTAAACCAGGCGGGCTCCACCGGAATCACATTCAAAGACATCCGCGACAAGTGGAAACGCAACGACCTGCTTTCCGGCGGCGAGGACTACCCGAAACGCTCGTTCCACAACCACGTGGCGGCGGTGCGCGAGCTGTTCGGCATCGAGATTGCCTGCCACAAAAGCACCAATTCCTACTATATCGCCAACAGCCGCGAACTCAAAGACAGCTCCGGCTTCAAAGGGTGGCTCCTTGATGTTCTGTCGCTCAACAGCCAACTGGAGGAGAGCAGCCAGTTGAAAGACCGCATCCTCTTGGAAGAGAACCCCTCCGGCCGCGAGTTCCTGCCCACCATCCTGGAGGCGATGCGCAACAACAAGATGCTGACATTCAACTATAAACCATACTGGGTGGAGGATGACTACGTGTCGAATCTCTACCACGTGGAGCCCTACGCGCTGAAGGTCTTCAAACGCCGATGGTACTTCTTGGGCAAGTACGGCGACGGCCCGCTGAAGGTGTATGCGTTGGACAGGATATTGGACATTGATATTGAATTCGAGAGCTTTGCGCTGCCCGCCGATTTCAACGCGGCGGAGTTCTTCGGCTCCTGCTTCGGCATCATTGTGGGCGACGAGGAACCGCAGCTAATCCGGCTGAAGGTCGATGCCTTCCAGTCCAAGTACCTGCGCTCGTTGCCGTTGCATCCGTCGCAAAGGGAAGCCGAGCGCACGGAGGAGTATTCCGTGTTCACCTACTTCGTCCGTCCCACCTTCGACTTCGTCCAGGAGCTCCTGGCGTTGGGCGAATCTGCCGAGGTGCTGGCTCCCAAAACGTTACGCAAGGAGATCGCTAAAATCGGGAAGACGGTTTGGAAACGGAACGGGTAGGGGGGAGGGAACACTATGACGACAAGCAGAAAGACGTTCGTTCTAAATGTTGGTAAAGATTTGTTCAAACATAGAACAAGAATAACTTTATTGTGCTATTGGAATTTTGTCGCGATTTTCGGGAAAAATAATTATTTTTGCAGGTTAATTTTCTGTTGAAAATAGTAATTGCATTAGATGCCGAAAAAAACCAAGATATCCCTTTCGCGCCTTGAATCGTTCCTCAAGGCACAGTGCGACCGCCTGCGTACAAGTATGGACGCGGCGGAATACAAAAACTACATCATCGCGTTGCTTTTCCTGAAGCGCATCAACGACCAGTTTGAAATTGACCGCTTGACGCTGAAAGACGAACTGAAAAAGCAATATCCCAATGCCGCTGAAGCCGACATCGAAGCGGAATTGGACATCCCTGAAAAATATATCTGTTACGTGCCCGACAAGGCCCGTTGGAAATTTGTGCTCCATCCTGTTGACGACAAGGGCGAATCCGTTAGCTATGCAGATGCCATTACCACGGCACTGGCCGAGGTGGAGAAATCCAACTCGGCGCTACTGTCAGGTGTGCTGAGCAAGACCAAGTTCAACGAACTGAATACCAAAGGTGAACGCGTGCTGGACGAAGAGACGCTCAGCGCTTTGCTCAAGGATTTCAACGACTTCCCGAAACTGCAGGACGAGAATTTTGAATTTCCCGACCTGCTTGGCGCGGCATACGAGTATCTGATAAAGTTCTTCGCCGAAAGTGCCGGCAAGAAGGCTGGCGAATTTTACACGCCGTCGGAAGTGGTGTTTCTGATGGGACAGATTTTGCAACCCAAGGAGACCGACGAGATTTGCGACCCTACCGTGGGTTCTGGCGGCTTGCTGATTACCATGCACAACTATGTGGAAAACCGCTATGGCAGTGCCGAAAAGTTGACTTTGCACGGACAGGAGAAGTTCGACAGTCCTTACCAGATGTGCAAGATGAACATGATTTTCCACAATATCCGCAACGCACGCATCGAGCAGGGTGACACGTTGCTGAATCCGAAATTAGTGACGGGCGGCACGCTCAACCAATACGACATTGTGGTGGCCAATCCACCCTTCTCGCAGAACTACACCACCGCCAACATGCAGTTCAAGGAGCGTTTCCAGAACTGGATGAGCAAGAAGAAACAGGCCGACTTTATGTTTGTGCAGCACATGATTTCGGTGCTGAAAAACAACGGCCGTATGGCAGTGGTGATGCCCCACGGCGTGCTGTTCCGCGGCGGCGAGGAGCAGAAGATGCGCCAACGTCTGATTGTGGGCAGCGAAGGCCACCCTTCGTGCATTCTCGAGTGTGTCATCGGACTGCCACAAGCGCTGTTCTACGGCACGGGCATCCCGGCTTCGCTGCTGATTATCAACAAGGCAGGAGCCGCAGACCGACAAGGCGTGTTCTTTATCAACGCCGACCGAGAGTACAAGGAAGGCAAGAACCAGAACTCGCTGCGTCCCGAGGACATTGAGAAAATCAGCTACGTCTATCACAACAAGATTGAGATTGAAGGCTATAGCCGTTTGGTGAGCCGCGAGACGTTGGCCGCCGAAGACTACAACTGCAATATCCGCCGCTATGTGGACAATTCCGAGCCGCCTACGCCGCAGGATGTGAGAGCGCATCTGCAAGGCGGCATTCCTGAAGCAGAAATATTGGCACTGAAAGCCGAATTCAACTGTTACAAGGGTTTGCAGGACAAACTATTTACGGCTGCAACAGATGGTTACGCCCATTTTGCGAATGCTGTAAATGAAAAGGCCGACATTAAAACCATTATTAGCGAAAGCCAAGGCAAACAGCAGGTTGCCGACGATTATCATAAGGCAATCGAAACCTTCTGGAAAGCTTCGGATGCCGATTTGGACAGTCTGCACAGCGGCAGTCTGTTCGACTTCAACAACAACCTGACCGAGCGTTTTGTCGCCACATTGACAAACCTGAACGTGTTGGACAAATATCAGGTCCGCGGCTCGTTCGCCCATTTCTCGGATACGCTGAAAAGCGACTTCCGCAGCGTGCAGTCAAGCGGATGGACGGCGGAGCTGATTCCCGATGATGAGCTCATTGCCAACGAGTTCCCCGAAGTTTTGGCCGATTTGAAACGGCTCGAAAACCGCCGTGACGAACTCGATGCCAAGTTTGCCGAGATTGCCGAAATAGACCCTGAAGAGTGGGACGCTGAGCAATATGATGTGATGCCCAAAAGTGTGATTTCGGACATTAAAGCAGAAATCAAAGAGTTGAAAGCCCAGAAACGTGAACTTTCCAAACAGCAGAAAGCCCTGGAGAAACGCCGCAAGTTAGGCGAAACTGTTACGGACAAAGCCGCTCGCTGTGCCGCCGACATTACCGCACTCGACAAGCAGATTGCCGACAAGGAAGCAGGCATTGCCCACCACGTTGAGTTAGAGAATGAGCTGAAGGACTGCCGGAAGAAGATTCGTGAAATAGAGCAAAACAAGGAGAAACTTGCCGACAAAGCCCGCGAGCAGATTTCCGACGACGACGCCCGACGACTGATTACGCAGCGCTGGCTCGTCACCCTGCATGACAACATCGCCGTCTATCTCGAAGCCCACGCCCGCCGCCTTCAGCAAAGCGTGGAACTGCTTCACGACAAGTATTCCGTCACGCTCCAAAACCTTATTGAAGAACGCGACGAGGCCACGAAAGTGTTGGATGATTATTTGAAAGAATTAGGATATGCTAATGCATAATTCAGAATGCACAAAGCATAATAAATTGTATCTTTGCTTTTTGAATTGAAGAAGGCAAAATAGAAAAAAATGACAGAGACAAATCGCATAGAATTTAAGAGGGAACTGACGCGCGAGCTTGATTTGGAGCGCGAAGTGGTGGCGTTTCTCAACTACCGGGAAGGCGGAATCATCTACATTGGTGTGGATGATGATGGGAAAGCTGTAGGGGTGAGGGATATTGACGGGGACATGCTGAAAATCAAGGACCGCATCCGCACAGGGATTTCACCATCCCCTATGGGATTGTTTGATGTCAAAGTCGAGGAAATCGACAATGTGCCCGTTATCAAGATCTTTATCGCCAGTGGAAGCGAAAAACCTTATTATAAAACACGTTACGGTCTTTCGGAGAAGGGTTGTTTTATGCGTGTGGGTACGGCGGCCGAACCGATGACGAATGAACAAATTGAAGATCTTTTTGCCCGCAAAGTGCATAACTCCCTCAAGAATGTGGTTTCGCCGCGACAAGACTTGACCTTTGCCCAACTCAAAATCTACTACACCGAAAAAGGGTTTCAGCTGAACGACAATTTTATCCGCTCGCTCGATTTGATGACCGATGAAGGGAAATACAATTATGTGGCATATCTGCTGGCCGATGAAAACGGCAATTCGATGAAATTGGCAAAATATGCTGGTAAAGACCGTTGTGACCTTGTTTCAAACAACGAGTACGGTTATTGCTGTCTGATTACCGCCACGCGGAAAGTGCTTGACAAGCTCGATGTGGAAAACAAGGTGTCGTCAGTGATTACCTCAACGAGACGCATTGACACTCCGCAATGGGATAAAATCGCAGTGCGCGAGGCGGTTATCAACGCTATCGTCCATAACGACTACATTTACGGAGCACCTTCCAAAATCGAACTCTTTTCCGATCGTTTGGAAATCACTTCCATAGGCAGAATCCCCTTGGGGTTGACAAAAGAGGACTTTTTCAATGGGGTAAGTTTGCCACGCAACAGGGAGTTGATGCGCGTCTTCCGCGATGTGGAGATGGTGGAGTCTCTCGGCTCGGGCATGAACCGTATCATGAGCAAATACAGCCGCGACAATTTCGAGTTTGGCGGCAACTATGTGCGCATGATTGTGCCCTATAATTGGATTCCCAAAGAGGGCGAGGTGGAGAATGAGGAAAGCCAGAAAAGTTCCCATGAAACCGAAGTTGATGAAAAGGTTGATGAAAAGGTTAATGAAAAGGTTAATGAAAGGGTTAATGAAAGGCAAAGGTTAATCATCTCAGTTATAACCCAAAATCCATACATAACTCAATCCGAACTTGCTAAAATACTTGAAATCTCACTTGTTCATGTCAATAAAAACATGAAGAAGCTACAAGAAAAAGGTCTCATCCGCCGCATCGGCCCCGACAAAGGAGGACATTGGGAGGTGGTTGACAATGAATAATGTACAATTTACAATTTACAATGAACAATGATGACCGAGCAAGAACATAACAATGTACAATGTACAATGAATAATGTACAATGGAGGAAGGTTCGTTTTGACGAGTTCTTTGATATGTTGCCGACAAACACATTGTCAAGGGATAAATTAAACAACCAACAAGGTGAATATCAGAATATTCATTACGGTGATGTTTTGATAAAGTACCCCTATTGTCTTGATTGCAACAACAACGAAATACCTTACATAAACGACGGTGTTAAGTTCAACACGGCGGAAGTGAAGGATGGCGATGTGATATTCGCTGATACGGCGGAAGATGATACTGTTGGGAAATGTGTTGAAGTGTTGAATGTTGGGGACAGAAAAATTGTTTCCGGTTTACACACCTATTTTTGCAGACCAAAGTATAAATTGGCGGCGGGTTATCTGGGCTATTTCTTGAACAGCAACCATTTCCACAACCAGTTGCTGCCTTATATTGCAGGTTCAAAAGTTTCATCAGTAAACAGGACTTCCATTGCTCGCACTTATATTTCCTATCCCGCCGACCTACCCGTCCAGCGCCGCATTGCCGCCATCCTTTCCTCTGCCGACAAGGTTATCGACTCCACGCGGAAACTCATCGCCAAATACAAGCAGATAAAGCAGGGGATGATGGAAGAGCTTTTCAATGAACAATGTACAATGTACAATGTTCAATGGAGGAAGGTGAGGTTGGGGAAAGTGTGTGAACCTTCATCAGAAAAGTATAATCCTTTGACAGAAAACACATTCCAATATTGTATTGAAATGGAGAATATAAACCAAGAATCTGGTACAATAAATGGAAAATCGGATATTACAAAACTATTGAGTTTAAAGACAAAATTTCATAAAGGAGAAGTGTTGTATGGCAAATTGAGGCCTTATTTGAAAAAGTATTGGTTAGCAGATTTTGATGGTGCTTGTTCGACTGAGATTTGGGTCTTGAAAAATATGGAAAACATCGATAATCAATTCCTGTTTTATCTTTTTCAATCCGATTGTATAAATCGAATAGCCAATCAGTCATCAGGTACAAAAATGCCACGTGCAGATTGGAAATTTATGGAAAAACAAACTGTCTGCATTCCTTACAAAAACAACAAGCCCGACCTTGCCGAGCAACGCCGCATAGCCGCCACACTTTCGGGCATAGATGCGAAGATAGCGGCGGAGGAAAAGGTGCTGGAGAAATACACCCTTGTCAAAAAAGGTTTGATGGAAAAATTGTTGAATAATAATTAGAATTATCATGGCAAAGAAAAAAGAACAAACATCATTTTTGCAAAGAGCAATTGAAGGCCTTTCTCAAGATGGTTTTGATGAGGCTGTTCGTATATTTCAAAAGTATTATTTGAAAAACGAAATTGTTGATGTTAATGGAACAAACGACGGTGGATGCGACATTAAAATATACGAGAACAAAAGAGAATTGAAAAAATGTGTTCAAGTTACTGTACGAAAAGACTGGGAGAGCAAACTAAAAAAAGAATTACTAAATGCTAATGAATTAATTTCAAAATATAGTTATTCTGATAAATATGATTTTTTTTGTTCTTCTGTCATTTCTGAATCTAAAATAGAAGAATGCAAGCAATATGCTTTAAATAATTATTCCATAGATTTAACAATTTACGAAGCACACAGGCTATCTCAGTTACAATGCCCAGAATTGAAAAATCACCTCTATGCATTACATGACGATATCATAATAAAACCTGACCAATTGAACATTGATAAAGTGACCAAATCCATTTATGATTTTCTTACTGTCGGAAAAGGTTCAACGGACATAAAAAATGATATTCTGAATTCTTTTATTATCTCAATATTGTACGAAAAAGAGTCTATGGATATTGATTCTTTGAGGAAAGAATTAGAAAAAAGACTGCATAAAAACATCCCGGATATTACCCATCTCATTAACTTACTGAAATCAGCACAAAGAGTCGTAAAAGATCCGAATGATAATAAAAAAATAAAACTTTCTGATTCGGAGTTTAATTTGGCAAAGGATATTTTTGCCTATGCTTCTTTAGTAGAGCAAGAATTTGAAATGGGTTTTCAAAAAATCGTGTCTAAATTTGGAGTGTCTAATGGTGATGGATTATTGCAACACCTAAAGCAATTGTATAAAAACTACTATAAGAATGACATAGATGACAGTTTCAACAATTCACACAAGAAAGAAGAAGACGTTTTCAAATCATTCAACACTTATTTGAATAGTGTTATACCGGATGCTAAATCAAGATCTTCTTTTGTTTGTGAAATAAAGCAATTATGCGAAGATAACACATACTTAAATCGGATAAGTGCGAGTGAATCTTTCCTAAGTTTATATAAATCAGATAGGTTAGAACAATATGTGACCCAAAATCAAAAGAATGTATTCGTTGATACTCCAGTTCTTGTATACTTACTATGTGCGACATTCCAGATAGACAACACGGATGATTGGAACGATTCCTTTTATCGATCTGTAAAAAGTTTATACGGTCTTCAATCTAATAATCCTGAAAAATTTAATTTTAATATAATGCAGGATTATATAGGAGAAGTGGTTGGAGAATTAAAAAAAGCTTATCAAATTGCACAATTGGAAGATGCTCCGTTTTTCGCCAATTTAGGTAATACAAGAAACACATTTTACAATTATTACAGGCACTTGAAGGATAATGATCTAATGGAGGTTGGAGAAGAAATTCGTTGTTTCAGTGACTTTTTGGATGCGTTTGGTATTGAGGAATTCGCATTGAATGTGGACAATGATACCTCTTTGAATAAACGAATGAGGGAAATCATTGAAGATATGGAGATTGGAATAGCCACATGTCCGTATTTCGATGAGTTTAGTAGCGCAAAGACAATATACGAGAAACTATTGTATGATAAGTCTAAATCCGATTCTGCAAAAACACACGATGTTAGACAAATGCTTTATTTGTTGAATAATGATCGGAATAATAACGAGGTGTTTATTACCTGGGATGTTTCTCTCGCTAAACTAAGGGACAAATTATTGTTGACAAACAATCAATATAAACATTTTCCCATCTATAATCCTGCTAAATTATCAAACAAAATCGCTTTAGAATGTTTTAATATTGATTCTTCTGCTATAACCAATGATATATTTATTTATGCTGACAAAACGTTTAGTATATCTAATAAGGTGAAATCATTGTTAGATATACTCACTCCTGTTTTTGACAGTAAAGATGCTAAAAACAGTAAAGTGCTTAAATCTCTAGGAGAAATCAGAAAACATCAAAAGGATTCTCCAGAATACAATGAAGTAGATTTGAATAAACAAAATCTACCAATTGAGGAAGTTTTGATTAAAATGATAGAATTAGTTTGTGAAAAAGACAAAGAGAACCAAAAGAATAATATGATGAATAAATTCAAATTATTTATGATGAATCAACACAACGAAAAATATATTGTCAAGGTGGTTGAGCACGGTTCTAAAGAATTGGCAAACAACAAGATTCTTGACCTTAGTGAGTTTATTGAAAATGTTTCAAAAGTTGAAGTAGAGTAATTCAACTATTATGTCCGAATACACCAACGTTGAGCTCCCCTTCCTCGAAAAGCTTCGGGAGATTGGCTGGCAAGTGTTACAAAGGTAACGGCGGCGCAGGGGAAGGTGCTGGGAAAGACAAGGAAGTAAAGAAGGGGTTGATGGAGAGGTTGTTGGAAGAAGAAAAATTTGATTTCAATAAAAACAAATAATATGGAATGGATATTTGATGGAATCGGTACGGCTGTTATCTCAGGCATTATGGGACTGATAATTGGAGGAATAAGCGGTTATTCTATTGCAATTAGGAAAACAAATAGGATGAAACAAAAAGCTGGCGATAATGCAAATCAAACTCAGATAGGAGATATTAATTCTAATGGAAATGGATATACAGAAAGCAGGTGATAATTCAACTCAAGTTCATGCATCTGTTGTTAATGTTTTCAATGGCATCACAGAAGAACGAGCAAGGGAGATTTGCAAAGAAGAATTTGAGAAGATAGTCGAATTGACGCAAGAGGCAAAACAGACTTCCCTACAAAGGGTTTGTGAATTGGAAAATCGTGTTATCCCCAAATTATCACGGATAGAAAATGGATTGGACTTTTTTTCCAATCCTGATTTCCTATTCTTATTGATTGAAGCCCAAAAAGCAGCTGCAAGATCAGAACGGCCTGTCGATTATGACCTACTATCGGAATTGTTGTTACATAGAGTGAAGAATGATTCTGACAGGGAAAAGAGATTAGGGATAAAAAAAGCCGTTGAAATTGTTGATAGCATTTCCGATGAAGCATTGTTGGGGTTAACTGTATTTCATTCAGTTACTTCTTTTATTCCCACAAAAGGTGATATAGATGAGGGATTGGATATATTAGAGGATTTATTTGGGAAAATAGTATATGATTCATTGCCTGAAGGGGAGAATTGGTTGGACCATCTTGACATCTTGGGAGCAATTCGCATTGTTCAATCACAAACGCTAAAACCTCTTATTGATTTTTATTCTTCTGTGTTAAACGGGTATGTTTGTGTTGGTATTTCCAAAAATTCGGAATACCATGAGCAAGCAAAACAACTGTTGAGAACTTTAAATGTATCTGAAGATGCTCTAGTTGACCATGTCCTTAATCCTGGTTACGTAAGATTGAATGTTTCAAGTCAAAGAACATTAGATTCTGTGTGCCAACTTGTCCAACCGAACGTGATCATTCCTTTATCAGATGATGAAATAAAAAAAATTGATGAAGTTTTTTCGTTATATGAAAAAGATAATAACCTTATGCAAAAAGTTAAGCAAAATTTTTCTGAAATGTGGGAGAATCGAAAAACACTTAGCATATTGAAAGAATGGTGGAGTATAATCCCAAATGCATTAACAATCACTGAAGTTGGCAAGGTGTTAGCTCGAGCAAATGCCCAACGATGCGATAAGACCTTACCTCCGTTAAAATAAACAGGCCTGTTTGATTATACAGAATACATTCCCATTGAGGGATGTTTTCGATTATTTCAAATCACACTCACTTCCATCGAAAAATTGTATTTTTGCACAATAAAAGAAGAATATAAAACATACTCGCTATGAGCAGGATAAAGATAAAGAACTTCGGCCCCATTCGGGAGGGTTTCGTTGAAAACGACGGATGGATGGACGTCAACAAGGTGACTGTGATGATTGGTGACCAAGGGTCCGGGAAAAGTACCATGGCAAAACTTATCTCGTTGTTTTCATGGATTGAAAAGAGTATAGCACGCAATACTATATCGCCAGAACAATTGAATGTCGAAATTTTCAAGAATTTGTGTTTACAACAGGAAATTTTCGAGTATTTTTCTGACGATACATATTTGTCTTTTGAAGGCGATGCTTATAATTTCGAATACGATGAGAGGAAGAAATCCTTCAAGACAAAAGTTAATGGCAGTGGCAATAAAAACTATATTTTGCCAAAGATTCAATATGTATCTGCAGCCAGAAACCTTCTTACCATTTTGTATAACATTTCTTTGCAACAAATTCCCGATAAAAACGGCAATGTTATTGATTTGTCTTCCAATATACCTTTTATGGTTAAGGTTTTGAACTTTGAGTATATGAAAGCATTGGAAGCGTTCGCCCAAAATGGTTTTTCGCTACCAGTTAATGACACAAGTGTATACTTTCAAAATCACAATACATTCATTATTGCTAAAGGGAAACGTGTAGCCATGGCTTCTGCTTCGAGTGGCATACAATCAATAACGCCATTGTTGCTTGTCAGTCACTTTTTGTTGAATGAAGTTAGCAAAAATATTTACGAGAAGGTTAAAACAATAGACAATAATTTAAAAGGCAGGATAGAGGCCAACTTTTCGGAAGAAAGTGCAGAACTTTTAGAAAAGTTTAAACAAGTATGTGCTTTCGGCAAGGGAATCCTGACAGAAAAAAAGGACGAAATATTGTTGGATGAAAAACTGAAAAAATTCATTCCGTCATTTTTCATTAACATTGTAGAGGAACCCGAACAAAACCTGTTTCCCACTTCTCAACAAAAAGTGATAAACAGTCTGCTCGAATACAACAATGCGTTAGACAGCAACAAACTGATTATCACTACCCACAGCCCGTATATCATAGGTTACATGACGCTGGCGGTGAAAGCGATGGAACTTTATAAAAAGGCTAAAAAAGAGGAAGTGAGAGCGCAAATTAATGAGATAGTCCCTCAAAAGTCGGCCATCAGCCACGGTGACCTGGTTATCTATGAGCTGGATGAGAAGGACGGCAGCATTCACAAGTTGGATACCTACAAAGGGATTCCGTCAAGTAAGAATTACTTGAACAGCGAACTGTCTGAGAAAAACGAATTGTATGCTCAACTGTTAGACATTGAGGATTTATGCCAGTAGATTTTTTCACACAGGGACAAAAAAGCACTTCTGACAAAGAATTGTTTGGCATTTGTGATGACACCATTGGACGTGACAAGACACCTGCTTATTTGGATGAATCTAATCTGGATAATTGGATTGCGGAAGTGCACAATGGCAGCAGGAAACACATTGATTTTTATGCAATAGATTGTTGTGTCGTTTGGTACCTGGACAATGGTGACTATGCCAATGCTTGTGACGGCATGTTGGCATATAACGACAATCACAACATTGTGTTTGTGGAATTAAAAGACCGTAATCCTCAATATAAACAATGGAAGATTAAAGCTGAGAAACAATTGAAAAGTACCATTGAATGTTTTAAAAGCAACCACAACACTGATGGTGTTTTGATAAAAGCGTATGCTTGCAACAAGCAGGCTTTGTTTGATGAAGGTGTGGAAGAATATCTGGAACGATTCAAAGACGAAACGGGCGTAACTCTCCGTGTTTTCAGAGAGATAGAAATTCAATAACATCAAAACATATCCCTGTAATTGTACATTGTTCATTGTAAATTGTTAATTGACCATGTCCGAATACACCAACGTAGAGCACCCTTTTCTCGAAAAACTGCGCGAGATTAAGTGGCAAGTGATAGACAAAGGCTGCGGCGGCATTCCGCAAGACCCTGCCGAGAGTATGCGCACATCGTTCAGCGAGGTGGTGCTCAAAGATGAGTTCTTCAAGAAGTTGGGCGAACTCAACCCGTGGATAACTGCGGAGCAAAAGGAATACTGCTACCGCAAAATCACCGACATCGACAAGCCGCTCACCGATGCCAACCGCGAGATTCACAATATGCTGTTGGAGGGCATCCATCTGCTTACTAAGAACGAGCAGACGGGCGAGGACAACCCCACCGCCAAAATCATCAACTTCGACAATTACAAGAAGAATTCGTTCATCGCCATCAACCAGTTCCGTGTCGATACCCACAACACCAAACCCTTCATCATCCCCGACATTGTCTGCTTTGTCAACGGTCTGCCACTCATCGTGGTGGAGTGCAAGGACGAGAATGTCTCGGAGCCGATGAGCGAGGCCTACGACCAGATAAAACGTTACGCCAACCAGCGCGTCATCGACGATCCTTTCGCCGACGGTGTGGAAGAGGGTTGCGAACGACTGTTCCATACCAACCTGTTCAGCGTCATCACCCGCGGTGTGGAGGCGCGCTGCGGCACCATCTCCGCCGATTTCGACTTCTACCTCAACTGGAAGGACATCTTCCCGGAAGAATACGCCGAAGACACCAACATAGACCCCGCCGAACGACAGGAAATCCTTGTCAAGGGCATGTTCAACCACGAGATTCTGATTGACATCTACCGCAACTTCACGCTGTTCATGCAGAAAAAGGATGCACTTGTCAAAATCATCTGCCGATACCAACAGTATCGTGCGGTAGGCAAGATGATTCGCAAGCTGCAGAGCGGCACCGACTGGCGTAGTCGTAGCGGGGTCATTTGGCACACGCAAGGCAGCGGCAAGTCGCTTACGATGGTCTTCTTGATCAAGAAGATGCGGCATATCGCCGATCTGCGCGATTATCGCATCCTGATGGTGGTCGATCGCCACGACTTGGAAGACCAGTTGGCCGAAACTGCCGAATACACCGGCGAGCTGCGTCATGACCCGAAAACCAAGAAGGTGCAGAATATCGTGGAAAACCGCCAGGCGTTGGTGAAACTCGAAGGCGACACCGCCGACCTCAATCTGGTGATGATACACAAGTTCGGCGAAAACAAGGAATACTCGTTGGATTCGCTGATCAATGCAGGCATTGTGCCGAAATACGAATCGTTCCCCGTCATTAACGAAAGCAGTAAGATTCTCGTGCTGATTGACGAGGCGCATCGTACGCAGGGCGGCGAGATGGGCGACAATCTGTTCCAAGCTTTCCCTAATGCTGCACGTATCGGCTTTACCGGCACACCGCTCATCACACCGCGCCACAAGGCAACCACCTGCGAGCGTTTCGGACAATGTGCCGGTGACTTCATTGATGTCTATAAGATGAACGATTCCGTGAAGGATAACGCCACAGTTGACATCAAATACATTGGCCGAAAGAGCGACGATGACATCCCGTTCAAGGACGAATTCGATGCCGAATTTGAACGGACTTTCTCGAATCGGACGCAGGAGGAACGCATTGAGATTCAGAAACGTTACGGCACCATGATCGCCTATCTCGAAAGTGCCGATCGGATAATGAAGAACGCTCGCGACATCCTCAAACATTACGTTTCAGAAGTGCTTCCCAACGGTTTCAAGGCACAGGTGGTGGCTTCGTCCATTTTGGCGGCAGTGCGTTACAAAATCGCCCTCGAAAAATTGATTCCCGAATTTATCGTGACAGAAGAGCTGAAATCAGACGAAGATCGCGACGATGTGATGCTGCAACGCCTGCGTATGCTAAAGGTTCGGGCTGTGGTGTCGAGCAGCGGCAACAACGAGTCTGCCATCATCCATACGGCAAGATTGGAGGCGTTCGCAGATGATGCCATTACAAACTTCAAAAAGGATTTTGACTTGGAGAATCCGCTTTCAGGCATCGGCATCCTCTGTGTCTGCGACCGGTTGCTGACAGGTTTCGACGCGCCCGTGGAGCAGGTGATGTATCTCGACAAGAACCTTTCGGAACATAACCTGATGCAGGCCATAACGCGCGTGAACCGTACCAAGAAGGGCAAAACACACGGCTTGGTGGTCGATTACTTCGGTGTCACCAAAAATCTGCATAAGGCATTGGGTATCTACAGTGCCGAAGAAGAACGCGAGGCAAGGGAAGACCTGAAAGATTTCGACACTTATTTCTCTGCCATTGAAAAGGAGATTCCCGAATTGGAGATGCGTTACAACAAGATTATTCAGCGTTTTGAGGAAGCTGGCATTTCCGACATTCAGGATTTTCTTGAGCAAAGAACAGACAAAGAGCGCGAGAAGTCTCTGTGCGAGCAGATTATCTCCGTTTCAGCCAGCATAAAGTTCCGTTCAGAGCAAGACGCCCTGTTCCGTCTGTTCTTCGATATTTTCGATTTGCTCTTCAACGAGCCCGAAACGCGCAGCCGCTACTACGTTCCGGCCAAGCGAATGGCATACATTGTCGCATTAGTCCGTTGGCATTATAAAGACGAAACCCTTGATTTGAAGTGGGCGAGCGAGAAGGTGCGCCGCTTGTTGGACAAATACCTGAAATCCGAAGGTGTGCGCGAAACTGTCCCTGAAGTCGATATTTTGTCCGCCGATTTCCCGAAAATCGTCAACAAAATGTACAACACGCCGCAGACGATAGCGTCAGCGATGGAGCACCAAATCCGTGACCGCATCATCATCAAATTGGGTGAGGGCAAAAACACCGCTCTGTACCAGAAGTTCAAAGACCGAATGGATAACATTCTGACGACTTATTCAGGTAATTGGGAAGAGATGATCAGCGAATTGGAACGTCTGCGTCAGGAATTGGCGAATCCGAAACCTGCGGTGGTGTCGGAGGAAAAAGAGCCCTTCTACGACAAACTCTGCCAATGCGCAGGTGTGGATTTCGAAGAAAAGCACGACAATATTATTGCCGTGACGGATAAGGTGATGGAACTTGTTCTCTCAGCCATGGCCATCCCAAATCTTTGGACCAAACCCACCAACGTGAACGATTTGCGAGGGAAGATCGGCACGACATTGCGCTTTTCAGGCATTCCACAACTGAAAAAAAACAGCGAATCCATTGTTACAGAGTTGATTAAGTTGGCAAAAAGTAATGAGAGCGTGCTGAGGAAATTCATCATCAACAAAAATTAAAGTGACATTTTGACCTTCTACTTCAAATTTTATCATAAAATCCGAAGTACAACTTCAAATTTTCACTCGAAAAATAATGTTTGTATTGTTTTTTCTTGTATCTTTGCATCCGAGAAAATATCTATTGGTATGTTAAACAGATTATTGTCACTCAGCGATATAGAAAGCGACAGCCTGTTTTTATGGGGACCTCGCCAAACGGGTAAAAGCACCTTGTTGAAACAATTGTTTTCCAATGTCCCATATTACGACTTGCTTAAATCCGACGTTTATACAAAATATAAACTCAAACCTTCTTTGTTGAGAGACGAGTGCATGATGTTGGATGAAGGCTCTGTGGTGGTTATAGACGAGGTTCAGAAGATTCCCGCCTTGTTGGATGAAGTACACTGGCTTATGACCAACAAAGACATTCGTTTCATACTTTGCGGCTCAAGTGCCAGAAAACTGAGACGAACAAGTGCCAATATGCTTGGCGGAAGGGCTATTCGTAAAGTTCTGCATCCTTTGGTAAGTGCCGAAATCCCTGATTTTGACTTGAATAAAGCAATAAACCATGGTATGCTTCCACGACATTATCTGATTGAAAACCCTCAAAAACGTCTGCAAGCATACATCGGAGATTATTTACAGCAGGAAATCATTGCAGAGGCTCTGGTTCGAAATCTTGATTCCTTCACTCGTTTCTTAGAAGTAGCGGCATTGTGTGACACCGAAATGGTTAATTACACCAAAATAGCCAGCGATTGCGGAGTGTCTTCCAAAACCATCAAGGAATATTTTACAATCCTTGAGGAGACACTGGTTGGTATGTTTATTCCTGCCTATACAAAAGTGATAAAACGCAAAGTGCAGCTGGCACCAAAGTTTTATTATTTTGATGTTGGTATAACAAACTATCTCTTGCATAGAGAAAAACTTCAGCATGGCACTGCGGAATACGGACATGCTTTTGAACATCTTATCATTCAAGAGTTGGCGGCTTATCTCGATTATTCCGAATCAAACAAAAAGCTGTCTTTTTGGCACACTTTAAATAATGCATACGAGGTGGATGCCGTGATAGGCGACGCTGAGGTTGCCATCGAGATAAAGTCTTCCGAAAGGATTGTCTCTTCTCACCTCAAAGGATTAAAAGCATTTCAAGAAGAACATCCACAATGTAAACTTGTGGTCGTATCATTAGAAGAAACGCCAAGATTGTTTAATGATGTTGAAGTGTGGCCTGCAAAAGAATTTCTGTCAAGATTATGGGCTGGTAAGATTATAAGTCCAAAATAATCAAAACTTTCGTATGAAAATCGGGGATTTGGACATAGAGGTCAAGCGTTCGAAACGTCGCAAAACCATCACGGTCAACATTGAGCGTGACGGCAGCGTGAACGCAGTGGCACCTATCGACTGCGATGACGAAACCATACGCAAGGAACTCGAAGCCCGCGAATATCTGATTTGCAAGCACGTGGCTCACCGTAAGGCTGTAAACAAGGCGTACATCAACCGTAATTTTGTCAACGGACAGGCATTCCTTTTTATGGGAAAATCGTATAATCTGCTCATTTCCGAAACCGCCAGAAAATCGCTTGAAATAGTTGATGACAAATTCGTTTTGAACGAGAGATGTCTGCCTAAAGCAAAAGAAACATTCATCAAGTTTTACAAGAAGCAAGGCCTGCCTTACTTGCAGGAGCGAATTGCCCATTTTTCAGAATTAGTCGGCCGCACACCCACTTCTATCCGTCTCATTGAATTGGGTGGGCATTGGGCATCGTGTACCCCGCAACACACCATCAATTTTCATTGGAAATGCATCATGGCAAAACCTGAAATCATTGATTACCTGATAGTCCATGAACTTACTCATTTAAAATATCCGCAGCATACTCGTCAATTCTGGGATTCTGTTTTCTCTGTCATGCCCAACTACAAAGAGTATGAGAATTGGCTGCACGATTATGGTGTGACGTTGAGTTTGGAATAAAAATGACATATAAAAAAAACACTAATTTTCGTTCCTACTCCTCCATCCACCGCTCGTAAATCATTCTGGCCGCCCGGTAGGTCGGGTGCCAGTGGGGGATGCTTTTGTCTATTTTGCCTTCCACCTCCTGCGGTTCCACCGGGTACTTCGTGTGACGCTCCGTCCAGGCACGCTCAAACTTGGAGAGCTCTTCCCCAAACGCTTTTTCATCAAACTCCTTGCCCTCTTTCACCGCCTGTATGACCGCCTCGAAGAAGAGGTTCCACCGCTGGGCATAATAGTCCTTCACCAAACCACCCCACATCCGGTTGGCGTAGTCGTTCAGAATCGGTCCGCCCCAGATGGTGAGCAACGTGCGCGCCTGCCGCTCATAGTAGTCCTTCTCCGCCTCGGTGGTTCCCCACGCACGGGCCGCCTCAATCCACGGCCCCAGCATGAAGGCCGGATGCGTGTTGAGCAATGCATCCACATCCTCAAACAACTGGTTGGCGAGCTCCACCTGACGCTTCATCTCCTTGATATTGCGGTTCTTATACGCCACCGTAAAATCGTTGCGGATGTCCATGAAGTGGTTGCCCATCCACTGCGAGAAAAGGTTGACGAGGTCGTATTGGTAGGTGTCCTTCCATGTCCACGGCGGCCCAAAGTAATGGACATTGTCTTTGCTGGAAAAGCTGGTGACAAAAGCCTTGCAGATTTTTTTCAACGAGTCGTTGCTATAAGAATAGTAGGGTTTGGTGTAGTAGGTACCATGACCCTCCAATGACGGCCGCGCCACCAACTGCGTGCCAAGTCCGTAAAATGACCAGTCCTTATAGACACTATCGTTCAGCAAGAGCCATTCGTCATCATAATGGTGAGTGGCTGTCCGAGCATAGCCCCAATCCTTAATCCACTGATGCACATCGGGTTGGCTCTCCCACGCGCGGTCGAAGAGGTATTCGTAGATTTGCGGACTCACGTCGAAGGACTCCAACGTGGAGCCGATGCCGGTCATGTTGGAGCCGGCCTCCTTCAATGCGGCATCCAGTTTCTTCTCTAATTCGTTGATATTGCCCACGAGCATCGTGTTGCCGCCGAAATTGCCGAGGTAGCACCAGATGAACGGCTGTCCGTAGAAGCCTTCGGTGGTGCGCCACACCTCCGTCTTCTCGCAGAAGTAGTCGAGCAGCACGAGCTTGTCCTGCGGCACGGCGGTGAGGTAGGCGCGGAGCCGCTCGGGGGTCCACGACTTGCGCTTGTAATAGAACACCCAGGTCATCTGCAGCCAGCGGGCGGCGGGGTCGCTCTGCTGCAGCGAGGTGTAGATGTTTTGGGAGACCTTGGCGAGGTAGTCGGGCTCCCAGCTGGGCGGGTCCATTTCGTTGAAGGGATCAACGCCATAGATGTGGTCGGTGCCGAACAGGGCGGTCTGTTTCTCCAAAAACGACTTCTGGATTTGGGCGAACAGCGTGTCGGAAGAGTTTAGGAAGTAGGTGGGCTCGAAGCCGCACCATGCGCTCAGCTGCTGGATGTCGGCGTCGGGGTGCATCTCGGCGAACCGTTTGGGCACGTGACCGGCAAAGGCGGGCAGCACCGGTGTCATGTTGAACTCGCGCTCGCGGGCGACGATCTGCTGCTGCAGCGCCTTCTGCCCCTCCAGCCACGACATCGGCAGCGGACCGCCGAAACCGTCGAGGTTGGCCATGCGGTGCCACGGCAGGTGCGCCGGCCCCGAGAAGTAGCTGCGGATCTCCTCATCCGTCATCCCGAACTCTTTCCACACCTCATACCAGACGGCCTCCTGCCCAGTGATGGCGAGCGGCATGTTGATGCCGTTCAGCGCCATCCAGTCGATGAACAGCTCCCACTGCGGCCATTTCCACCACGGCATCGTGTAGCCATAGGTGCAGTAGTTCAAGAAGAAACGGTCTTTCACGAGGGCCTCTTTGCGGATGGTTTTGAGGGGGACCGGGAACTCGACAGGCAGTTCGACAGGTTCGCACAGCAGCCACGAAACATGTACGCCTGCAATGTGCTTGAGGTAGTAGTTCAGCCCCATCGCCAACGAGTTGTCGTTGTTGCCGATGATGCGTATGTGGTGGTCGTATGCGGTTTCAATCTGAAAATAGTCTATTGTATCGGGTTGATACACAAAGATAAAGCATGTGTCTTTGTCGCCGAGGATACGGTGCGCCAACCCATTGATGGGACGCTGGGCGGGAGTGTGTAAGGCAAAAGACATGCAGGCTAATGTGAGGAGAAGGTTTTTTCTCATTGGTTTTTGGATGATAAAGGAGGTGCAAAGATATGAATTTTCTCTTTTTTCATTCACAGTTGTCATACGGATTATGCCCGAATGTCGTGATGTGGCTAGATCGTCCATGTCCGGAGCATTCTACGTCATAAAACCAAGATTCATTGTATTTTTTGTAATGTTGAAATCCACACTCTTCCCATGAGCTTGTTGGCGAGAGCTTTAAATAACTATAAGTGCACCGGTCTCTGCAACTGAATGAAAACCAGACATTCTTTCTTTTGTCTACGGATAAGGCCCTGACATCAAGATTGTCGAATAGATGTAAAAGGTGCTCTAAATATTCTTTATCCTTCTTGGTGAAATTTACACTATTTGTGTTCTGATTGCCGTAATAGGTTATGGACTTGATTCTGTTAGAAAGAAAGTGTTTTTTTACAAGATATGATGTGTCATGAAGCCGTACAACATATACAGGTGGTCTGGAAGTGATTCCCACGTCAACAAATTCGGAAAAATCTGCATCCTTTAAAGAATCAAATTTTTCTTGTGGAGTGTTATGGCGGGAACACCCACTGAGAATAAGAATCGTATAGATTATGAAGAAAAATCGTTTCATTATATTTACAGTATTTTTGCTGCAAAGATACAGTCTTTTCCTGAAATCTTGCATATGACCGGTGATTTTTTGTATTTTTGCATTCTGATTTTGTCGATTATGATGCCTAAACGTCACCTGTTTCTCTCTGTTGTGCTGCTGATACTCAGCCTGTCCGCCTTTGCGCAAAAGCATCCGTGCTCAGTGTGGGGCACCGTTGTGGAGGAGAATGAC
>CAMVIT010000023.1:0-43830 GCA_947167635.1 uncultured Bacteroidales bacterium
ACCGCCGCTTGCGCCGCTCTTCCATCCCAGGAAAGTATGTTGTATTAAATATGTATTAAGATAAACAAAAGTGCTGTTTATCATAATAATCCAACCCTACCGAATAATCATAACTTAGAAATGAACAGCAAAAAGAAAAAAGTACTATTTGCAGACCTTGACTGAACTTTAATAGATACCATATCAGGTGATGCCTTAACTCACCTGAGAAATATACTAAATTGTTTGCTGTAAAATAATATAGTAAAAAAGAAAAATGATTATTAAACTTAAAAAATCAAAATTATTATGAAAGCAATAGAGAATTTAATTGGAAAGAGAGTGGTAATCCGTGCTGACCGTGCGGGAGTGTTCTATGGCACATTGGTAGAAGTCGAGCCATTGGGTGACAAGTATGTGGTGGAGTTGCATGACTGCCGCCGTATATGGTACTGGAGCGGTGCTGCAAGTCTAACGCAGATGGCTATGGAGGGGGTGAAGAATCCTTCTGCTTGTAAGTTCACCATGAGCCAGCCGAGTATTGTGGTCAATGGTATTATCGAGGTGCATGGATGCACCGATGAGGCAATCAAGAGCATAGAGGGTGTAACGGTATGGAAGAGATAATCAAGAAATTCCTATCAGTCGGCTCTGGCTCTGGCTCTGGCTCTGGCTCTGGCTCTGGCTCTGGCTCTGGCTCTGGCGATGGCTATGGCGATGGCGATGGCTATAGCGATGGCTCTGGCTATGGCTATGGCTCTGGCGATGGCTCTGGCTATGGCTCTGGCTATGGCTCTGACTCTGGCTCTGGCTATGGCTATGGCTCTGGCTCTGGCTCTGGCTCTGGCTCTGGCATAGATAGCATGAATGGCGATAAGTTGTACATGGTGGATGGTGTCGCCACTTTCATTGATTCTGTACATGGCAATTATGCCAAGGGCAGAATCCTTTATGATGACCTCACATCACAAGACTGCTATATTGCCAAGGTGGGTGATTACTTTGCCCACGGTGAGACTTTAAAACAGGCATTCGACGATGCCACTGAGAAGTATGAGAACAACCTGCCTTTATCTGAAAGAATAAAGCGCTTCAACGAGCGATACCCTGACCGCGACAAGAAGATTCCAGCAAAGGAGTTGTTCAACTGGCACCACACGCTAACTGGCTCATGCTTGATGGGCAGGAAGCAGTTCTGCTGCAACCATGACCTTGACTGGGAGAACGGAGAGTACACCGTGAATGAGTTCATCAATATTACGAGGGGGGCATACGGTGGTGATGTTATCAGACAATTAGAGGAGACAATGCCATGTTAATAAAAGTTAGTCGTTGGTGGCGGCAATTTCGTTGCCACCACGATTACCGATATATAGAGCATTTTGGCGGTGGATTCTTTGTCTGCCGCAAGTGTAAATGTATAAGGAAAAAGATATGAAAATAGATTATCAATGGCACAATGCGCCAAAAGAATTGCCTGACTGCGATTGCGTCTGCGTGACGAACTATAATGGCGGCTATCACATCAACATATGGAATAACTACTATCATTGTTGGGATGATAGCGAGGGCGATGATTGCGAATTTGACGGCGGTAAAGAATTGAAATGGATGGTATTAGAACTGTATGAACAACAATGACAAGAGAGGAGCAAATAATCAAAGCATCTCAATTTACTTCACTCCCTTCGAGATATGGTTAGAAGCACTAAGTACATTTCATTTCTCCGTATGTGACGGCTCCGCCGTCGCCCTCTCCAACCCACCATTCAAACCACAAGATCAATGAAAGTGACCCATCATATCACCACAAACATGCGTGGCTTTCAGCAGTGGATGCGACGTCATCCCAGGAAGCGCACCGACGGCTTCTTTTCCTTCAATGGCAAGGAACTGAAGCACGAACAAATCAAGCGCATCGTTGACTACGCCGTTGAAAAAGGCTACCGCACCGATGCTGACATACCAGGTGAAGAAGTAGAAAAACTGTTGGAGGAAGGCAAATGAACATAGGACAGGCAATCGTCGCTATTCGCAAGAAGAAGCACATAAAACAAAAGATGCTTGAGGAAAATATGGGTATGAGCACCAATGCCCTTGTAGCGTTGGAGAAAGGCCGCTCATGGCCTTCCGCTGCCACTATGGACAGACTCTCGGCTGCGTTGGATGTTCCGCAATCATTCATTTTGCTTTACGCTATTGACGACAACGACATCCCTGAAGCCAAAAGGATCATGTGTAAATCGCTGCTTGAACCACTAAAAGATTATTTGTTATGAAGAAGATAGCCTTTTCCGACAAATACGGACTGACGCAAGCGGTTATAGATTTAATCAAGACTAACACTCGCAGATTAGAGAAAAGTCTTGATGTACTGCCATTGGAGTACAACCCTCTTTCTACAGAGTTTCAGTTTGAGTATAAGGATGGAATTATCATTGGCCGACGCATTTTCAATGGTTCTCATGCGGAAACTTATCACCTCAAACCACGATACAAAATTGGCCAGGTAGTGGCAGTATCGCAAGCATACAAAGAAATAGATGAGCGCGGAATCGTTGGCTTTGATGTCGTATCAGGTATTCAGCCAGTTATGGTTCGCCCCATATTTGCAAAGGAAACGGCAGGATGGAACAACAAAATGTTTGTCTATGCCGACCTCATGCCCCATCAAATTCGTATCACTGACATTAAGTTGGAGCGGTTGCAAGACATCAGCGATGAAGACTGTATGCGCGAAGGTATCATGGAGGGTGAGTTTATGAACACTTGGGACACCTTCTACTTCGACGAATGGGGCGACGTGCCGAACCATATCACATTTAAGACTGCCCGAGAAGCCTTTGCCGCCCTTATCGACCGCATATCAGGCCGTGGCACATGGGAGCGCAACCCCTGGGTTTATGCCTATTCATTTGAATTAGTCAAGTAGAAGCAATGAAACAATCAATTATCTTACCCAACAGAATCAGCCACACTGTTTTCAAATTGCCGTGCGTGGCGAGTGTCCATAAAAGTTATAAATCCGTCAACATATATTATCGCCTATATAGGTGGA
Organism: uncultured Bacteroidales bacterium; assembly: GCA_947167635.1. GTDB lineage: Bacteria > Bacteroidota > Bacteroidia > Bacteroidales > WCHB1-69 > F23-D06. The sequence goes on from CAMVIT010000023.1 coordinate 3,038, forward strand.
TGATGATAGATGAAAACCAACTGACATTGGCTTTTCCCGGCGATACCCTCATAGAAGAGGATGATGGCAGGTGGCGACTGGAAAGGAATAAAACAGAAAAATCACAACAGACAATAAATCACGAGTAAGAAAGCACTGACATGAAACTACTACCCATCCCAGGTGCTCCAGGCTATAGAGTGGACTGCGAGAACCAAGTTGCCTATAAATTCACTGGCAGAGACCTCAGAAAGCTCAGCGACAGGACAGCCTACAAGGTGGTGTCTGTGATGGTAGATGGCCAGGCTGTGGTGACTACAGTGTACAGGCTGATGTACTGTGCCCAGCATGGCATCGACTTGACTAAAATACCGAAGGGCATCTGCATAGCCATGCGCAACGGCATAGCGTCGGTGGTGACACGCCAGGAGGTGCAAGCCAAACGGTTTATCACCATTCGGACACGGCAAAAGAGCATGGAGCAGTGGAAGCGCAACACCGACCTGATAAGCCAATATTACGACGGCAACACCGAGCCGCTGCTGAAGGAACTGCAAGACATCGAGAAAAAGGTGAAATATTGGTTTATCTACACCTACGGCCTGAGCGAGGAGCGGGCAGAAATCGTATCTGCCTACGGTGTGAACAAATTCATGGACCGCCTTGCGGATGGTTTTCCCTCTCCCTACATCATGGGGTGTGTCATCAGATACGGAAGAGGGGAGAATAAGAGGATATCCAAACAAAGACATTACATTGACAATATGAAAGTGATAGAATTATGAACAAACCTCAAAACATCACAATCGGCGAAGCGATGGCGTGGAACAATGACGTGGAACGCCGCCGCAAGGAGTACCATGAAAGAAGGTGCGCCGAAGACCCCATATACCGACGTGTGTATATGCGGCAGCGTGAGCAGTTCCGCAAGATGTGCAAGGATAATGCAAAAGTTCAAATGACAATGGCGGAAATTATGTTTGATGCTATCCCTTTTGGTTTCCACACCGATTGTCAAAAGGTAACAAACCAGATGGAGAATGTGGAAAGCCAACCTGTCCAATCTATTCAGGAAGAAGACAAAAGACAAATACGCCGTCATGACGAAATTATGTTTGAGCGTTCTTTGATGGAAACAATGCACGCCGGACATGACCGCAGCACAATGCAGATGGCTTTTGCTTTCGGCATGATGGGCATGATGTTTAGAAACCCTGAAGAAGTAAAACAGAGGTTGGTGCGATCCAAAGAGGAACAGCCTTACATTGACGAAATCTACAGGGTTGACAAGGATTTCGACAATGAGATTATCAGAATGAGCGGATTTGAATGGTAAAAGTTAATATGACAAGAGACGAGAAATTTGCGGCTAAAATTATGATATACGACGGCAATGACCACACTGTCGAAGATGTTGTTTATTATCGTGGCAATATGACCATAGATTTTGGTCTTCGGTGGAAATGGTGGTTTCGTTACCTTGCCGCCCGTGTGCAAGTATCTCATCCGCGTCGCAAAGTGGAAATGTTCTTCGGAAGACAGGATGTTCTCATTGGCAACGAGTGGAAGAAAAACAAGACCAAAACACTGTTGAACAATCGTCTCGGGTTGTTGAAAAGGTTAGAGAATGATACTGTCGCTCCCGACCTTTTCGGTTTCAACGAAGAAGACAAGGAAAGGAAATTGCAGAAATGCAAGGAAGACATAAGACTATTGGAACAAGGCGAGTACCCTTTGCCGGAGTTTCCTGAATACATCAATAAGATAAAAAATTGGTTATGAAGAATATTAAGTCAGATGCCATGAAGATATTTGCAGAGGTCTGCATGGAAGTGAATGAAGGTGATGTAATTCAATCGTTTAAGGATATAAAAGTGATAGATGACTTATTGGGAATTATCAAGGCAAAGAGTTTGATAAATCACAGCAAAGGACGAAAGCCTAATAAAGAGAAACGCTTTGAAGAAATTTTCAGGGCCAGGATTTTAGTTGCATCTAAGGAGAGGAAAAAGAATAAACGATGAAACCATTTAATTTTGAATTAGCCAAACAAGGCCATCCCATCTGCACAAGGGATGGGCATAAGGCAAGGATTATATGCTTTGATGCAAAGGGTAGATACCCTATTGTCGCATTGGTGGATGGTGGCGATGACGGCGAAGGGCCGGTCTCATATATGACTAACGGGCAAGTACGTTCCGGCTTAGAAACCGAGTTCGACCTGTTTATGGTTCCCATAAAGCATGAAGGGTGGGTGAATGTATTTTGTGGAAAACATGGTTGTTATGTTGACAGAGAAATATGGGATTTTGAAGAAAATGCAAAAGCAGTTGGTAAAGAATTTACAGAATATATTACAAGTGTCAAAATAGAATGGGAGGAATAAACTATGACCATAACAATCTTCATCTTATTCATCCTATACACCATAGGGTCCTGCCTTGACGGACTAGACCTAAAACCGAAATGGAAGAAATGGCTGGGCGGAAAATTGGAAAGGATGGCAAACAATCTGAAGCCAATCAACTATTGCAACCCACATTCCCGTTTGTGCCCGAACTGGTCAATCCAATGGTTGATGCTCTTAACTATTATAGACATAATGAGGATCTGCAAAAATTGGATAGTTATGTAATATTAAGAGATAGCCAGTTGAGAGACGCAAGAATAAATGAGCGTCTTGCAGAAAGAAACGGAGGAGTGAAATCGCTGCCGCCGTACATGACTGTCTCTGGAGTCATTGAAGATGCCAAACGGCGTTGCATGGAAGAATTGTTCATGTATGTCAGGAGACAAGGATTGATACAATTCCAGGTAGATGAAGAAAGCGATTTCCCAAACGTAATCGTCAAAGCCGTTTTGTATGTGGGAAAAGGACATGAAAACAACATAAATTCATAACAAAATGAAACAAGAAGAAGTAAAGCAAATAGAGTTGCAAGTAAAATCCATGCTGGATAAGTTGCAAAACGAGAAGGCTACCGTGCTGTTTATAGGACACGAGACAAATGCCTTTGTATTGAGTGGCAAACCAGATAATATCGCCGCACAGATTGTCTTTTCGATGTGCCGTTACCCTGTCGTGAAGGAAATAATCATGAAATGTGCAAGGCGTTTCGGGGAACTGAATTTCTTTTATGGTGACGATGTGAGAAACGTCCAGTTGGAGAATGTCATTGAAATAAATTCAGGAAATTGAAATGAAACTCAAAACAGCATACAGACTTGAAATAGCGGTAATTATTGTTTTGGCAATCTTGTTTTTGCCTGTCAGTTTACCGGCTTTTCTTTTGGGAAAAATTGTCGATGCACTCAAATGGGTAGTTAGTTGGCGGGATTGTTTTTCGTTTTACTTTGGCCACAAGTTGTTTGTTGCCACCAAGGAATACAAGGAAGAAGTAAAGAACCCAAAGATGAAAAGAATGTACACGGCAAGGATATGTTATTTATTACATTATAAAAACAATAGCAACAATGAACTGGATAGAAGCAAAAGACAAAACCCCGAAGAGGGAGAAACGGAAGTCTGACGGACTGCCCAAGTTGTATCTGTGTCAGATCATGACATGTGACATGACTTTCGGCTGGAGGTTCTCCTACAGAGTGGCATTCATCAACGACAAGGGGAAATGGAACGTTGAGAATCCTCCTAATACTTATGTCACTAAGTGGATGCCGATTGACTGTGATGAGTCGATGGAAACGATGCTGGAGTATATCAAGGAAATAACAGACAATGAAACAGATTGAATTATGATAGTACATCGTTTTATGTCAGAAACAGAGTATGAGGGGTTGATGGCAGGCGGTAAGTTGATGAACGGAACCATCCATGCCGAACAGGGAAAGAATACAACTTCCGTAGGGTTCTGCTTTTTTGTGGAAGACCCCGAAAAAGCAATTCACTGGTTGAGTGGAACATGCGACCCTGAATGGTGTGTGACGTTGAATTTTCCAGAAGGGTATTTGAAGGAAAGCGAATCGACCTTCAGAGATCCTGAGAGGGATGATTTGTTTGCTCCTGTTGGCGGTAAGCACAAGACCATCAAGCGAAAGGAGTATTGTTGCACTATATACGACAACAAGATGGCTCAGGTGCTTTGCGCCACACAGCGTTATAAAAAATATGCGGATATAAGAAAAGAATTACAAAGATTGGGAATAATATGAAAGACGAAAGACAATCGGAGTACATCAAGAGAGTGGTGGATTTCGCAAAGTATATGCAAAAGGAATACATTGAAGAAGACGGGGACAAATGCTTGCTGATAAGTGCCGGCGACCGCAATGCTGATGTTGATAAACGAGGCATAATCCATGCCGTCGTTGGCAACAAAGAAATGGTGATTGCAACTATGGTCTCATTGATGAAGCAAAAGGAGACTGCTGAGATATTCCGAATGGCTCGCATCGTAAACAGCGACGTTGACGACTTCACCGATGTTATCAGCGTCAAACGCCGTCGGTTGCGAATGCTTTACTTGTGGGGTGCTCTAAGCGCATTATGGGTGTTGGTGCTTGGTATTTTTACGGCATTAGGAGTGTGTAATTGGATAACGACCATCAGCAGTCTATTGTTGATGGGATATGTTGCATACTTATTGGTCCGAGAGATATGTACGCTACGTCGGCAGATTACCCGATTGGGAACCGACTTCCAAGAGGATTCAAAAGAGAGACAGAAACAAGCCGTTGCAGATATTCTCAAAAAGATAATAAGGGAGCACGACGATGACAAATGACAGGCATCAAATGAAACTGAAAGTAAGGAAACATAGGTGGCGAACCATTAGGTCTATCGACGGCAAAGTGAAGCGGAAACTTTATACTTACACCATTGCCGTGAGAAAATATGGGTTGCTTTGGTTTGATTTGAAATTCTACCTTGGGAAAAGGGCTCTTGGTCAGGACAGGGCGAATCGCATAGTGAACACTGAAATGGAAGTTGTTGTTTCAACCAGCCTCAGTTACAAACTCGCCACCCACTTTTTTGAGGAAGCGGATGCCATTCGCGTGAAACTTGACATTATCAGTCATCCCGATAAATATGTAAACAAATAAAGGAAAGAGATACTATGCTCATCAAATTGACAAGCAAATGCACGATGGGGTGTGCGCACTGCATGGAGGACGCACGCGAGGATGGCGATGTGATGACGATGGAGACGTTCAAGCAGGCCGTCATGTTCGGGCTATATATCTGGTGTGGCGTGTTTGCGCTGTCTGGCGGTGAGCCGACGGAGAATGAGGAAATTGCCGACATGTGCGAGTGGTTGGATGCGACGGTGCATAAAATGGGATCTGTGTTTTCCATAGTGTCAAACGGCATGTGGCTGAAGGATGAGAGGAAGCGAAAGTGTGTGGAGCGTATCTGCCGGCTGCCGTCGTTTTCCGGGATGCAGGTCTATACTAACCGTCTCTGGTACCGGGAGTATGACTATGTTACAAGTCATCGGTCTGAATATGAACAATACCCACACGTTTTTGTTGACGCGGATAGCAAGATATTTATGCAGGATCTTGGACGTGCGCGGATTTCAGAGGCGGCACAGCAAGAGGTGGCAAAAAATCCGTACTTCATGTCGTGTCTGAATGCGGCACTTTGTGCGAGGCAGGTGGCTAATCCGTCAGACTTTGGGTTTACACTTGCTCTGCAAGCCAAGTTCTGCAAGCCGCAGGTGGACGCGCTGGGTTTCGTCCACATGAGCGAAAGCCGACTATGCCCCAACGTGGGCAATGTTTGCACCGATGACTTTGCCAACATCTGGCGGCGTATGCGTGAGTTCCGTCCCTGCGGCGGGTGCCGTGGGTATCGCAACTTCATCGAGAGCCAACGACCTGACATTGCCAGGGCGAAAGAGGTGCTTGGAGTGGAGTAAAAAAATAGATACAGAAAACAAGAAAAATATCTATGACAAATGAAGAAATCATCAACGCATTCCCTGAATGTGATAGAATTAAAAAGGCTGACATTGCCGAATGCGTAAACCGCTTGTTTGACGAAGTGAAGTTCTACAATGAGATTGGTGACTTCCTGATCGAGTATTGCTCCACCTTATGGCCGAAACCGACGAACTGGCGCACAGACCGTACAGACCTTGACAAATGGTCAAACTACTTCTATGGCAACTACAAGACGAAAGATTATCGTTTTCGGGAGTGGAGAGAGAGCATACAACGGGAGTTCGTTGGTCGTTACGGGCAGCATCGCACCTACGACGAAGCCTGCCAGTTGGCAGCCGATGAGTGGGCACGAATGATATTTGGCAGTCACATGCAGGACAATGGCGATAAGTCGTCGGAGGGTTTTTTCGGAAACATGCTCGCCACAGTGGTAAAAAATGAGTGCAGTTTGGGCTACGGACAGGACGTTATTGACCGCTTTCGTGCTGCCATCAAGAAACACTATCTCGGAGACTGTGAAAGTGCAGACTGTGACTACCACCCATCTTATTCACTTCGCAAGGCTCTCAGTGACGCGGGTTGTGAAGATAAAGATATAGAATATATGTGTCCCATAAAAACCGCCATTATCATCGACAAAATTGACAACTCCGTTTGCGTCCGTGGATATAGGAAGGTGAGGTATATGTAACACAAATTTCGGAAACAGAAACTTTTATGATTAGAAACGCATATCCTGTAAGCAAGCGGTGGAGATGAATGAACTTAGTCTTATTTCCCGTGCCAACAACCCCACGGGCATGACAGTCGCAGAGGTGGAGCGTGACATTGCGCAGTGCTCCGGCTTCGTGAAGATGATGTGCGGCGTGGCGAATAATTGCGCATATTATGTGATGATGGACGCGCTCGACCACATCCGCAAGCATCCGCGTTATGCCGACAATAAAATCAAGCGGTTGTTTGAGAATAAGCCCAATTCGGCTCTCGACTTCTACAAGCGGTACCGCAACCGCCTCCGTTGGCCGATGGGGCGAGACCTTCGCTTCTTCCATGTTGCTGACTTGACGGAGGAAGCACGAAAGAAATACGGTGAGCCGATGACAGACGAGCAGTATTTCGAGTTCTGGGAGGCAACGGGGGGGTTGGCATACAAGAAAAGCCGACCGTGGGTGACATCGCTGTGGAACAAGTTCCGACTGTCATTACTACAACACAACGTGCCTTATCCTGACATCACAGCATGGTGATTGGTGGGGTCGTCGGTACTGGAGTTGGCGGTGGAGACGTGGGACAGGTCTATGCGCTCGGTGCATGAGGCCGTGCCGGTGCTGCCCGAAAAGACCATACACGACATCTATGCGCCGTTCAACATGCAGCAGGTGGCAACGGCATGGCACAAGGCTTGCCGTGCGATGGCTCCAGAAACGGAGAACTACAATCTGGAGAGTACCGAGGAGAAGAACATCGTTATGGGACTCAACCAACTGCGTGAACTTTGGACCTCCTCTGACCTGCCATTTGATGCCACCATCGCCGCCGTCGAAGACTATCAGGATGAAATCTTCCGATCAACACGGCAGGCCAGAAAGAGTATTCAGGAACTAAAGAAAATGCGCACCGCCGCCATCAAGGACATCGAAGAACAAAGGCGTGAGCAACGTTTGAAACAACTGAAAAAACAATAATTTTCTCCGTATGTGACGGCTCCGCCGTCGCTATAATATGACATCCGTCCAATCCATAATCACTATATTTGAAGCATGAAAGAGAAAGAAAGCGTCAATCATCCCAAGCACTACAACAGCCACCCCAGCGGTGTGTAGTGCATCGACATCATCCGGCATTACTGCTACGACATCGGCGCAGCCATCAAATATCTTTGGCGGGCCGGACTGAAAACCGAGGAGGGGATGACAGACCGTGAAAAGGAAATAGAAGATCTAAGAAAGGCAATATGGTATATCGAGGACAGAATCAGACAACTACAAACCGAAAGCAGCAGCGACGCGAGCGGCAACTCAGCCGTATCGTCAAAAGCATTGCCGCAGAGGTCATCGCGGAACAGGTGGCGCGTCCTGTCCTGGTTCGCCGCCGAAAAACGGAGGATTTTGCCGAATACACGTACTTCATAAGACGCAAGAAATAATTTTCAATTTTTAATCTTCAATCTTCAATTTTCAATGATCGACTACATAGTGCCAATGGTCTTCCCCGAAGACCGAGCCTGGCAAGCAAATCTCCGTCAGTTGTACGGTCGCACATACAACTCGGCTTCGGCAATGGCCAACGTGCGCTACCGCTCATGGGACACGGAGCATCTTCTTGTCCGTTGTGTGAAGCGTTTCATGCCGTGGTTGCACGACATCATCATTCTGCTTGCCCAGGAGAGCCAGATACAGCCGTGGATGCAGCAGGAGGGTGTGCGCATCGTCTTTCACCGCGACTTCATGCCGGAGGACAAACTGCCCACTTTCAACAGTCGGGCGATGGAAATGTATCTGCATCGCATTCCACGTCTCTCCGAGCGGTTCCTTTATGGCAACGATGACATGTTTCCGCTGTCACCGCTGAAAGAAACTGATTTCTTTATCGGTCCTGTGCCTTGCCAGCGGTTTACGGAAAAGGATTTCCCAAGCACCCCCAACCAGTTTCACAGGGCGTGCCTTGGCGGTCTCAACTTCGTGGCGGCGCAGTTTGGCAAGCACTACACGCATACCTGGCTGAAGGGCGGGCACAGCATCGCGCCCATCCTGCTTGATACCTGCCGCCACCTGTGGGAGCGGTTTCCTAAAGTCATCGAGGGGAGCGTCACCCCCTTCCGCGACGCTCGCAACTTCAATCAGTACATCTACGGGTGGCAACAGCATTTCACGGGCAACTACATCCCTACCCCACCGCCGCGAAAATTCTTGTCTGTAAAGAAATACGGCATCAATGAAATACGTGACACCATCCTCCGCCCTGACGTGGGCATCGTCTGCATCAACGACAACGAATGGCTGGAAGACATCACCCACTACGCCAAGGTGGTGAGGGAGTGCTTGGAAAGGAGGTTAGAAGGATGAAAGAGGTGAAATACCAGGCGAAAGTCACCTATACGAACTTAAACAAAAAGCGGACAATCCTCACCCCAAAACTCGACACGCCGGAGGATGTGTGCGTATGGATGAGCGAGAACAATGTGCGCGTGGTTTACCTTGGCCATGGTGTCGCGGACTGCGGCAAAGTGCTGAAGCGCAATAAATCGACTAAATGGTAAGACGAACACGAATTATCTCGAATTTACACGAATTTTCCCATAAATTAAAATCAAGTAACTATGAACGATATTGTAAGGAGGGCTGACCAAATGAACAATGTTTTTATTTCTTCAGCAAAGAAGGATGAAGTCGTTGAAAACTTTGCCAAAAGCAAGAGGGAGGAATTAGAAAAGAAGATTCCCGGCTTTGTCGATGACAGAAAATTTACCGATATTGTGTTGAACTTTTACGAGAGAGGAATAAGGGACGGCGCACAAATGATGCTTGATCGGATGACGGATATTGTTGCGGCAAGAAACACAACTCATGTCTCAGCCCAAATGTCAGAGGCATCGGCGAGTGGTAAGTTAAATGATGCTTTTAACGAGAAGAACAAGGAGGATTGGCGATGAAAGAAAGCGATTTCAAGGAATTGTGGAAAGACAATAAGACGTATGAGCATATCCCTCTGCCTAAGAGTATCTTGAAGATTCTAAAGAGGCAGTACAACGGGTATGTGCTTCATGCTTTTATCTATCACGACACGAGAAAGTGGGCTGACGGCAAAGACCACAAGTCTATGATTCTTGGCTTTGATAAGATAATCAGTGCAAACTATGTAGTCCGAGGACCAAGAGTGTGCTGTGGAATGGATTCTTGCGTCCACGATTGGGATGACCTTGCAAGAGAAATTGCATTTGATTATCCAGAATATGCAAAAGAATAAAGGAGGACTGAACGATATGACTTGGAAAGAGATTTTAAGAATGAATGTCGGCGCAAGCGTGATGCACAAGCGCTATGGTGAGTGTACCATCAAGGAAGTTATTGACGAGTTGGGGGTGGTGCTGCTTCCCAAAACGAAGGACGGGCAGAAGCTCCTCGTTGACGACTTCGGTGTAATTTCGCCGACGCTGGAAGACAACATCAGAAACATCAAACATCTTGGTGATAACAGATAATCAAACCGACAAGACTATGAAGATGGAAATATCAATCATACCGGACAAAATGGTAACGGCACGAGGCGGAAAGCCATTCACTGGAGTTGTAAAATGCCCAATATGCGGTGAAGTAATGAGATTAACAGAACTGGACTCAGGAACATCAGACTTAGACCCATACTATTTCCATTACGAGTGTAAGGAATGTGAAACGGAGGTACAAGTCTATGCCACCGAAAAAAGAGGATTCAGTGATTAGTTTTATCCTCCCAAAAACGGTGACCCAAGCCGCCCCTATCCCTAAAGGGATAGATACCCGTGGCCCAAGGCCCCAAGAGCGCGTAGTCACGGGCACCCTGACCACCGCCCTGAATGAGGGGGCGGGGTCACGGAGCACGGGACCGATACACGCGCCACGCGCGCGCGTTTTGGCATACATAGTAAACAAATTAAACAATCATCACAATGGCTAAGATGACCGACGAGCAGAAGCGTGAGCAAATAAGTTTCCTCTACAGGCAGCTTGACACCTGCGGGCAGATAATTGCCGAGACGGAGCCAGGACCAGAGCGGTCGAGGTACAATCGTGAGTATCATTCTGGCTTTCTTGGAGCGTTTTGAAAATGATTTACAAACAAAAATAAAAAAAGGAAAAGAGAATGAACGAAAACACGACAATCTACATCTGCACTCACACCGATTTTGAGTGCCCAGTGAAGAACCCTGTCTATAAGATAGCAGATACACGGAAGTTGTTCGAGTCTGCCAACAGCGACGGGGTGGATGAACTTTTCTATTCCGAACTGCGCATATACCACCATCTTGCAACAAAGGTGCAACTGCCTGAGCATGTCGGTTTCTGTCAGTATCGGAAATATTATGAGTTTTTGGACGACGTGCCCGACTTGGAGCAAATCATCGGCGAGCATGGCTGCATCGCCACCGACCTCCATCCGCTAAAAAGGACGGTTTATGACCATTATGCCCATTGCTTCTATTTTGGCGACCTGGATATTATGAAAGCCATTCTCTACGAGGTGTCGCCCTCTCTTTATCCTACCTTCGAGAAGATGCTGAAAGGCAACACTCTCTACATCGGCAATATGTTTATCATGCCGAGAGAAAATTTTCTGCAATCAATGGAAATTGTGTGGGCGTGCTTGCAGCATTATCTGGCAGTCGTGGGTAAGGACATCAGGCAGCGCATCCTGCAACACTCCTCGCTCTATCTGAAGAGCAAGGGACGTGGTGCACAAGTGGAACATCAATATCGCTTCGGCGGCAGCCTTGGAGAGCGCATCATGTCGGCATACATCATGCACCATTTCCCGAACCCCAAGACCTACAAGATACATTACACGGAAAGCAAGGCACGCCCCTACCGCCAACTGCAAAACAATTATTGAATGAAAACCGTCTGCATCATCAACTACAACACCCCGGAACTGACCACCGCCGCCATCATGTCGCTCGACAAGCACACGCTCGGCTGCAAGGTGGTTGTCTTCGACAATAGCGACAACCATAAGCCGTTCTATCTTTATGATGGTGGTCATAAATTGTCGAATGTTGAGTTTTACTACAATGTCAGGGGAAGTCTTATTGACTTCAAGGGTATGCTTCAGAATTTTCCCGACCGCGAGCCTTCGCCTGATAACGATTACGCATCTTTCAAGCATTGCTACACCGTGCATTGCTTGACGAAAATCCTTCGGGTGCCTTTCATCCTCATGGACTCCGACGTGCTGATTAAGCAGGACATTTCTCCGCTATGGGATGAGTCGCAGGTTTTCGTCGGACAGGTCAAGCCACACCGCTCTCGCTTTGGCACGGTGGAGCGTGTGTTGCCCCAACTGTGCTTTATCAATGTCCCGATGATGAAAGAAAACGGCGTCACCTACTACAACCCGCAGAAGATGTTCGCCCTCTCCCACTGCAGCCCCGACAATGCCTACGACACCGGCGCATGGTTCCTGGAGGACTGCCGCAACCACGCCCTACCCTACCGCGAAATCGACATCAACGATTATTGCATCCACCTCGGCCATGCGTCGTGGAAGAAGAAAGACGCACAAGCCTGGCTGGACGAACATAAGGACTTGTGGCTATGAATGAAAAGCAATCCATTTGCCTTGACTGCATTTATGGGAGCCAGCCGTTTTGCTACTATCCCATCGTTTGCGTCCATGGGAAAAGGCCAAAGGACATGTATGAAGACAAATACAAATGCAAGCACTTTGAGAAAGTCCCGGAAGAACCAGAGGAACAAGCGCAGATACCATTTCAAACAATAATCTACAACGAAAAATGAAAATAACGATAGAGAGAGCCGACAATGGCTACATATTGACATACGAAAAGAACAAGAGAGTGGCAACAAGTATGAGAGGCATTTTGTCGGAGTTGGTGGATTTTATGATGCCGGAAATTAGCGGCTGCATCATCACCAACGAAAACATAAAAAAGATTGATATGACAATCGACATTTCATTTCAATCCGACGAGGAAGCGAGTTCGTAAATTTCCGTAATTTTTTCAAGTGTTGCAAGAACTGAAAAGAATTGGAAAGAACATGAAGACTTGTGGCTATGAATGAAACCCTTGGAATACACGTTATCTACGACGAGAGCGACATCATCAAGGATTGCAAGTATTGCAGGAAAACCGACCGCAAAAGCATCATCGGCGGAGCGGCTTACGGTTATGAGTGCATCATCAAAAGACAGAAACGAAAAATGAACCGCTGTCGGCATTGCTATTTTGGACATTTGCCGGCATATAACAGAAATTAAAATCATCTATTATGGCAAGAGGAATTTGTAAAATATGCGGATGCACGGACAACGACCCGTGCTTCAATCCACAACACGGCAACTGCTGGTGGGCGGATGACACTCACGAATTGTGCAGTCATTGCGCCGACCCTGAAATAGTGAATGACCCTGAGACAAGGCATTGCATCAACACCACCGACTCTTACAACCAGAGTGTCGCAGAGATTTTGGTTTGCAAGAATTGCAAGCATTGGGAAAGGGAAAAGGAAAACGACTTGGCCGATGAAGATGAAATCTACGGCACTTGCAAACTCTATGAATTGTGCTGTTGCGACAGCGATGAAATCTGTGCGGATTTTGAAGAAAAAGAAGACAGCGAATAAAACAGAAAACATAGATGAAAAGACCGACGATTGAGCAACTGGAAGCACTGGAAATAGGTGATTGGGTGCGCCACGCCATTTTCGGAGAGTGTACGGTGACGTATATAAGCCGGTGTAATCCGGGCTATATAGACTTGGAAATCCAATCTGACGAAGGTAAGGACATCTATGAAGATTGGATTCGCAACGGATATTGCGATGATGAAATAAATGATGAGCGTTACTATGAGATCCAAGAGGATGAACCTCTCAGGGAAGACGGGATTTTAGAAATCCTTTAATGGTATGAGCGAACCGCATAAATAAGCAAATCCTTGCAATTCCTTTCAAGAGTTGCAAGAATTGGAAAGAATTGGAATAACATGAAAATCATCAAACAAGGAAAGAAAAGAGTGACTGCAAGGCGATTGATTTGCTACAAGTGTGATTGTGTGTTTGAGTATGACCGTAAAGACTTGCACGAAGACCAGCGGGAACCGAAGCCTTGGGTGTATTGCCCATGCTGCAAATCCGCTATTGATGTCGAGTATTGGAAAGATTACGAATAAACTTGCAAGGAGCAAACGAGCAACATTTTGTTATGAAAATCGGACTGGTTGACGTTGATGGCTACGCCAAGAAGAAAAAATGGGGCGGCACGGTTTATCCAAACCTTGCGCTCTGCAAGATTGCAGCATGGCACAGGCGGCAGGGAGACGATGTGGATTGGGCGATACCGATGTTTCATTACGACCGCATCTACATGTCGAAAGTCTTCAATTTCTCACCCGATGACATGACCATATATGATGCCGATGAAATCATCAAGGGTGGAACTGGCTATAACATTACATCACGTCTTCCTGAAGAAATCGACCGCGCACAGCCGGACTATTCCATCTACCCGCACATCCCGAAAAATATGGCTTATGGCTTTCTTACGCGCGGTTGTCCGAACAAATGCCCGTGGTGTGTCGTTCCGATAAAAGAAGGTAAAATCGTTCCATATATGGACGTGGACTTAATAGCAACAAAGGAGCGCACGAAGTTGGTGCTTATGGATAATAACTTTCTCGCCGCCGAAGACTATGCCATAGAGCAGTTGCAGAAAATTATCCATCGAGGATATGCCGTGGATTTCAACCAGGCTTTGGATGCCCGCTTGGTAGATGACCATTACGCTCAGCTCCTCGCAAAGGTCAGGTGGTGCGACCACAACCGCATCCGCTTCGGCTGCGACACGCCACGACAGATAGGAGATTGCGAAAAGGCCATAGACCTGTTGGCAAGGCATGGTTTTAAGGGCGAGTTTTTTCTATATACGATGATTGGCGGCAAGAGTGATTTCCATGAGTCGTTTGAGCGTGTCAATTATTGGTGGAAAAGGTTGCAACGGGTCAGGAAGGAGAAAAACGGCTTGTCTATCTATGCCTACGCACAGCCTTACCGCGACATCAACAACCCACATGCACCCGTTCCGCAATGGCAAAAGGACATGGCCGGCTGGTGCAACAAGCGTGCGCATTTCGTGGCACACTCCTTTGAGGAGTTTCAACCCCGCAAAGGCTTCCGATGCAGCGAGTATTTCAAAATGTTTGAGTAAGCGACGGATTCGCCGTTGCAATAATCTTCAATCTTTAATCTTCAATCTTCAATTTTCAATGGCCAATATATTTTTAAGAGTTCCCACTTATGTCGCCGCCTTCTACCGAAACCGCGACGAAGACCACCCACTTGATGTGTGGTCGCCTGTCATTTTCGAGGACTACACCTTCGAGAACCACCTGATACGTCAGGGGGTGTGCCAGGACTCTTCACTGAAGAAACTATCCGTGTTGTGCTATTCAGCAAACTCATGGAAGAATATCTGCCGAGGGCGTCTTCCAAAGACCGGTCAACTTATCTTCATCCGTGAGGAAAAGGAGTGGCCGACTGTCAAGGAAATCGTCACGCTTGAAGGACGCTCCACAAAGTTGAACGAGGAAAAGTTTGACTACCTTTGCATAGCACTGCCGCGTGAGGTGATGCTCGGCGGGACAGTGATGCGGACAAACGCCAGTTGCACCTTGCAGTCGAATGTCGCCATGAAACTGGCCAACCTCCTGCGCGACGAGTTTTATCATCATTTCTATGAGTGGTGCTTGAATGAGGAGCGCATGTTCCGGCAGAAAGGCATCGCCATACACAAGACAGAGATGATGGAACGGTTCTTTGCACGTTACGATATTCCGATGAAATGGGGCAGCAATACCGAGAACACTATGAGGCAGATGGCAAAGCGGCTCTTTTGGCGCAGCAAGAAGGCAACGATACGACGGAATGAGCAGCAGGGAGACTATTTCGACTACATCAGCGACGATGCAAGGAAAAAGAAAGACTGAAATCTAAATCTGACCGAGTTCGGGCGGATTTAATCCAATTCTTAAAATTCATAAATATACGCGTTAAAAGATATTAAATAATCGGCAAAAAGGGAGCAAAGGGGTGTCACAGGGGGTGTCACACCAAAAATCGCCCGATTTTTCGCCCTTGAAACGACAAAAAAAACGATGGAAAACTGTCAGGAATTGATATTTGAGGATGTCATTCGCATAGACATCTACAAGCAGGACAAAGTGACGTTCTCGGTACCTTTCAATGCGCCAGCAGTGGTGCAGACAGGGTGTGTCGTGAGCGCAAATCCAGAGTTGAGCATCAATCTCTCTGAGACTGATTACAGTGACGTGGTGATGGAACCGGCACCAAAGTTGCAGACGACGGAGAAACGCGAGGCAGCCGGATTGATACGATCGCATGTCATCGAGGCCATTGTAAAAGGTGGGTTCAAAACGGCACAGGAAGCCGTTGACAACCTTATATATAATGACATTGTAGCCGTTGCAACAACATACGACGGCACACGTTATGCCATCATACCATTTGCCAACACATCGACGCTTTCCATATCGGACAACCGCCAGGACTCTCATACCATGACCGTGCGATATGCGGCGCAGTCTTTCTGCGGACTGGTACTCACATCTTGGACGCAGGATAGTTCAAGTTCAAGCAGCAGCGACTAAGACACGCTTTTTTCAAACTCATAATATTTATGTTTAACAATGCTTTAGAGGCGAGTAACCCGTGAGGGCGATGGTCTCCTTTCTTAAAATTTGAATTTTGTTTTCACCGACCGCCCGTGACGGGTAGTTGGTGCTTTTTTGTGCCCAAAATCTGAAAAACACACCGATTTTTCTACCACAGCATCGTTTTGAGTTTTCTGAAATTTGTTGCAGAAAAATTTCAAAATGAAAATCACATGAATGGACTTTTGGAGATACTGACCAACAAATACTGGATGATACGCCCGGATTTTGTGAATGCGGCTCGACCCGTCATTCAGGGAAATCTCAACGCACACACTCCACTCGACCTAAATGACAAGGTGATTGGAGCAAGGGCGTTCTTTTCAACCGACCGAGTTCGGGCGGATGAATATAAAATCACCATCGAAGAGCGCAAGGTAAGTGCCAAGGACGGCACCACGATTTACAGTTGGCGGGAGAACGCCAACGACCCTTTCATCAGCGTGCTCTACGTCGATGGCCCTATCACCCGCAACGGCGGCGACTGCACCTACGGGTCCGTTGAGCACCGAGACATGATGATGGCGGCTGCCGACGAGAACAACTGCATCGGACACATCTTCTACATCAATACACCCGGCGGTTCGGCCTGGGCAAAGAACGATTATCAGCAGGCCATCGCATACGCTCATGAGCGTGGACAAAAGGTATATGCCTTCGTGGATGGCATGTGCTGCTCGGCGGGAATGTATCTCGCGGCTCTTTGCGATGAACGTTACTACATGCACCCGAAAAACCAAATCGGCTGCATCGGTGTGATGGCCGCTTTCTACACCGAGAAGGATGGTTCACACAACAAGTTCACCAATGAGAACTACCACGAAATCTACGACCCGGAATCTTTCGACAAAAACCGTGAAATGCGCGACATCGCAAACGACAACAACGACAAGCGGCTGGTGGAGGAATTGAAGAAACTGGGTGTCGAGTTCCGTGCCGACGTGAAAGCCGCATGTCCGAAGGCCACCGACGAGCATCTGCACGGCAAGGTGTTCGAGGCTATCGAGGTGACAGGCATCCTTATGGATGGGCAGTCAACAATGGGCGACCTCTTCACGAAGATGATCAACGAGGCGGCGGCAGCCGGAAACCAGGCGGCGCAGAACGCTCAACGACAGACAATTTTCCATAATAAAAAACAAATAACCATGAACATGAAGAAAAAATTCCCATTCATCGCCGCCCTGATCGATGTAGAGGAAATGGTATGCACGGAAGAAGGCACTCATTTCGACTACGACCGATTGGAGGATCTGAACAGCGCAATCGAGAAACTTCAGACTGAAGCCGACAAGGTGAAAGAACTGAAGCAGCAGTTGGCCGACATGCAAGCACAGCTTGACGAAGCCAACAAAACCAAGGACGATGCAGTGGCTGAAAAGGATGCCACAATCGAAACGCTCAACGCCACCATCAACACGAACGAGGAGACGATTGCTACGCTCAAAGGGCAAGTGACCACCATCAGCACCGAAGCAAAAGGTGCAAAGGATGCGCTCGCCACCGCAGAACAGACTATAGCAGAGCGTGACCAGACCATCGCAGACCTCAATGCACAAATCGAGGAGATGCAGAACGCACCAGGCAACGAACCGGACGCAGGTGCATCACCCGAAACCAACGGAGAAGGTGCACAAGCCGCATACCAGGCTTCCAACGCCCCACAGTGGGACCCAAACAAGTCCGCAAAGGAGAATAAGGAAGCCCTTGACGAGTACGAGCAAAAACTGAAAGCCCAAATCCGCTAACGGGAAAGAGGCTTTTCGGATTATTCGGATTACTCCGACCACTCAGACTATTCAGAAAATCACACACCAACAACCAACACAAAAACTTTTTTAAACTATGGCAGACTTCATTGGAAAAACCGCGTTGCAGCACATTGCTGACAACTACAGCTCCCAGATTATCATGGGTGCTGCACATTTCCGTCCTGAAGAACTGGACCGCATGGGTATCAAAATCACCACAGGCGTTCAGTTTAAGGACACCATCACTGTGATGAACCGCAAGGGTGGAACCACGCGCCGCAAGGAGGTGGGGAAGACCGTTGCAAATACCATCGGGTACCTCGAGGAACGCCCGTTGGTCGCTCGCCTGACTTGGAACAGATATTGGGACAATCAAGATTCGTATGTCGAAACACCGTATCAGGTGCCTGGATCTGCTGAGTACAGCTACCCAATGTCGGAGGTCGCTTTCCTGGCTATTATGGCCAATTATGGTGAGGATGTCTTCGCATGTCTGTTCTGGGGCGACGAGACCTACGACAAGGATGACGAGCAGTATGGACGTCTATCTCTGTTCGACGGTTTCATCACCTACATCAACAAGGACATCAACAAGGGTCGTATCTCGAATGCCAATGGCAACCTCGTCCACACCAATGCCATCATCGCTCCGGCAAGTGGTACTGACTTCGCCGCTTGGACCATCTTCGAGAACTTTTGGACTTCCAACGTGCATCCATCACTGAAGACCGCTCCAAGCGTCAAGGTGCTCTGTTCCGCTGAGACGGGTGTGGCTCTCGCAAACGCCTATGCAAACAAGTGGCACGGAAACACTGGCGTGCAGTGGCTCAACAACGGCAACTTCAAGGTGCAGGAGTACCGAAACGTGGAGTTCGTTCCATCTTCCTTCTTCGGCGTTGGAGATCGACTGCTTGTCACTGTTGACCAGAACCTTGAATATGGTGTCAACTCGCTTGACTCTCGTAACAAGATTCTTGTGCAGACGGAGTTCTCCGACAACGACGCTCTTGATGTGGCCTTCCAGGTGCAGTCCGTGCAGGGTGTGCGCGTGAGAAATGTGAACGCTTCTCACTTCTGTATCACCGACGGCACCTTGCAGGAGGGTGTGGTCTTCCAGGGTGACTACCTGAAGGACACCTTCGTTGTGGGAGTGAACGACACCAACGGTGGTACCGTGACCGTTGACGGCGCTGCTCCTGACAACACCAAGAACTATCCCGCAAACACCACCCTCGCGCTTGCCGCCACCGCTAAGAGCGACTATGAGTTTGTGCAGTGGTCTGATGGTGACAAGAACGCTACGCGCAACGTCGTGACAAACGGCCAGCCCGCAGCACTCATCGCATTCTTTGCCGCTACGTCAAGTTCTTCGTCCAGCGACTAAACTCTGACAGGAATACCGTGGCGGGTGTCAACCCATAAAACAGTAGGACATCCGCCACTTTTCCTCCTTCTTTTCAGGGGATTGACAATCCCCATCTCACCATAATAAATAACAATTAAAAACTGAATATTATGCCACAAGTAGCATGTCCAACACTCCAGCACTGCCTAAAAGATAATGACTGCTTGGAGAACCTGGCGGGACTTGGCAATGTCGCATACGTCTTTGTTAAGGGCGATTTGTCTGCTCCGCTCACCCGGACGGGTATAAAGTATTCCACACCTGCTTTCAAGACTGGAAAAGGACTGTATAAGTTCGAGTTGCAAGACCAGATGCAGGGCATTGTCGGAGAGAGCCTGAAAAAGCGTCAGGGTTTCAAGCAAACCTTTGAGTTTGCTTTTGAGGCCGTCAATGAGGCGATTTCTAAAAATGCCCGCGCAATGAACAATCTCGACATTTGTTTCATCGTGCCGGACAACGAGAAATTCCAAATCATGTACGACCCGTATCATGATGTGAAATTTGATGATGGCGGCATCAAGACCGACACAGGAAAAGCGTCTTCTGATGACCGACAGACAACTTGCACCGCAACATTGGAGCCGGTCATTCATCCTAACTTCTGGGTGGATGCACCGTCAGAAGGATGGGATTCTTTGCTCGCTGAGAGTTCCAGCAGCGACTAAGGATAAATTCTTTTCGCCATAAAGATGAAGACGGGTTGCGGGTCTCAGCCTGCATCCCGTTTTTCTTTTTCCACACCATCCATCCAATTCACCAGAAAAACCGATTTCGGGCGTGCTTCCAAATTTGTCGAGCGACAAAATAAAAAGGTCTCTCGGCTTTCCAAAAGTTACCTCTCACAGTCACTTTTTTAACAACGCACATCCGTGCCCCGCGCCGAGAGACCAGTATGGCTCCGCTTGCGGAACACGGATGTTTTCGTTAGTGACTGTGAGATGGTGCAAAGATAACAAACTTTTTGGATTTTATATAATGAAGCGGATAGAATTAACGATTTTTAGTGCTGGTATTTTGCAAATGATGCAGAAATGCGGCATCAAACCAGAAGACGAAAAACACATTCCTCTTTACAATGATTACGCAAAAATGCTTGCCGACGGCGAGAAAAGCACATATATCCAGTTGAGACTCTCAGAGAAATACGGCATCTGTCCGAGACAGGTCTATGCCATCTACAAACGTCTCAACGAGCGCATAGACCTATAAAACAAGCCATTGCAAAAACTGTTCACGGATTGTAGTCTGTTTGCATCTGCATTTCCATAATTTTCTTTCTTACAGCCATTTGGCAAGGTAAATTTGCCTTGTCGATAACGACAGGCAAATTTATTTCTCACTCCTAAACACTTTTTATCATGGCATTGGAAATGCAAGACTTGATGGCCCTGAAATCAATGGGCAACGAGGGCTCCATGACTCCGTATGAGCAGTACATGGTGGGTTACAAACAAAGCAAGAGGCCGTCTGGTGTGGCCATCGCCGGACTGACCGTTGGCATCGTCGGTGCTGTCGCCGGCGTGACGGCATGGGTCTTCGGAGGCACTTACGCCAACGCAAAGAGCAACCAGGCAAAGGAGGCAGCACAGTCTGCAAAAGAATTGGCCATCGCAAAGAACGACGGTTTACGCGACCTCGTGCAGACGCTTGCCGGCACACTCGCCGCAGAACGCGCAGAGCGCATCCAGGGCGACTACTCCATCACCCAGACTGTCAACGACACCGTTAGCGGAAGTCAGCAGGGCACCCTCACCGCGCAGCAAGCCGCAGAATTGGCCGCTTCGCAGGCTACGCAGCAGATCATGCAGCAGACCTTCAGCGATGCCGTCACTGGTCGCTCGTCGCTTAACCCGACTCCCGTCAACATCTACTCGGCACCACAGCCTTGCGGATGCCCAGGCGGTTGCGGTTGCAACGGCTAAAAGGATGTAATGAGAATTGGGGGAAATCTTCTCTTATTTTCCCCTAATTTCTCATTTTGCCATCATCACCTGTCCCCTTTGCTGCGATACCATCGCAGCCCTCACCAACCTCAAATTCACGGCAAATGAAATGGTTTCATAACAAAAGCAAGCAACTGGAAATGATTAAAGCCTTACGGCCCACATCTAAGGCCACACTCAAAATGCAATGCCTGGTCATCGCAAAGGCGGACATCGACGAAGCGACAAAACTCTATGACTACTTCGCCAAAGATATGCCTGACCTTCCCGACTACGACCCGGCTCCTACTACATGGCTCGACAGCACAAAGCAAACAGCCAATGACCTTATGACATGGTTGAAGGAAAACCAAGGCACATTGGCACAGGGCTACGACTTCATCCGCTCCATCATCGCCAACCGTGGCGCACTTCCTCCTATCACGCCCGACGCCACCGCCACCGTTCCCGATGGTTCCGCCGTCGGCAATCCCCTCCCACCCATCAACGAGTAAGCCATGCAAGCATTCCCAATTACCATCAACATATATGCCGAGAGCGAGCAGGAAGCGGAAGCCGCCCGCCACGCCCTCGGTGGCTTTGTCGATGCACTCGGCAAACAGGGCATACCCGTCACGGGCGACAAGATAGCGGAAGGCATCGCTCGTTGGGACAAAAACCCCTTCGTCAAATCCCAAATCATCAAGCATTTCAAAAAATAGTCCCGTATGTCGCCGTATCACAGCGACTTAAATGTTAATCTATACTGCAACACTGTTGCAGTTCTAACCCAAAACCATCATGGCACAAGAAACACGACAACAACAATTCTCCGCAGGCGACGGTTCTGCCGTCGCCCCACAATCACCCGCACAACAGCCAGCGGTAGCACCACAGCCAGCGCAAGGCGCACAGCCAACACCGCGCCCTTGCCCACAGGACTGCTCACGCTGCTCTGTCTCCCAGCAAGTCTATTGCTCCACAAAAATGCTCTTTGATCTCTCACGCGCCTATCAGGAAGCCCGCCAGCAGATTGCATCCGTGAAAGCGGCAATAGCCGGCATCCAGGCGCAGCTCCAGCCAAAGGAAGGCGAAGCACCTCTCTCCACGCCTTTCATAGAAGCCACTTAGCCGGTTCTCCGTATGCGGCGGTTTTGCCGCCGCCCATCCCAATAGCGCAGAAAGGGAGCGGCGCAGAAAATAGACTCCCCAAACAATCAAACACAAAAACAAAATGGCTTGTAATTGTAACTGTAATTGCAAAAACGGGAATGACAAAAAAGACTTCCTCACTCCATTCCCCGGCAACACACCTGCCGATTCTACCTACATCTTAGGTCTCACTCATTTCACTTGCTGTAACCGAAAAATGGCATTGGCCGACACTGAGCACCCCGTCAAGGCTGAATTGACGGTTACACCCGTTGGCACACCTATCTACGTCGGAACCGATGGCAACGACTCCTATTGCCAGGAGTGTCTTATTCGTGGAACCGTGACGTACTGTCCGTGCGGATCTTGCTCGCCACAGACCGAATACATTTATCACCGTGAGTGTCTGCCTTGCTCTTCTGCCACTACGCCCACCATCACCGTCGGCACCGTGGCCGCTTCGCCAAAACCCATTAACGTCTATGTCAACAATGGCTGTTGCGGATGTTGCCAGCAGACAAAACCTTGCACCAACCAAATCGCCATCACAACAAGTCTCAATGTCACTACGGCATAAACCATGAACATAGTGGATATAGCAGCGGTGCTCTTTGCATGTGTGGCCGCTAATCATATTGGACCAATACCGGACATAGAAAACATGATCCGTCGCCGCATTCCTATCGTCGGATGTGTAAAATGCCTTTCATTCTGGGCTGTCCTTGGTTGTTGCCTCATAAATCGTTTACCTGTCATCGAGTCCGTTGCTATATCTTTCCTATGTGCTTGGTTAGCCATTTGGCTTGAACTATTCATGGCTTTCATTGACTCTCTTTATATTAAATTCTATGACAAGATTTATTCAACAGCGCACACCACCGATGCCGACACGCAGCATTCCGACAACCCCATGCCCAGTGTGCGGGAGTAGCAGCGTTTCTCCGTATGTGACGGCTTCGCCGTCGCCTAATCCAACCGATTCCGGGCAGATTTCAGACCTGCCACCATCCACTCAATCCGACCAAGTTCGGGAGGATGCACCCGCCCAGTCTGTTGCTGTATCACAGCAACAAAAACAAAAACCATCTAAACAAAAGAAAAAATGAGCGCACCTAAAACAGCAGAACTAAAAGAACAGTACGACTTCCTGTACGATTACATGGCGGCAAGCCGAGATCCAAAAAACATGAAGGCTTTCGGAAGCGTTATGACCGAAATGATGGATGCCATGCTCCAGAAAATGCCGAATGAAGCAGAGGAAATGATCCAAAAACTTGAATCTATCCGATGGAGCAACTACCTTACACCTAAAGAGGCAGAGCAAATTGTTGACAACATGCGACCAAAAGCACCATGGAACCGTGACGTTTGGAACAATGCTATGCAGCAGCTCGGTATTTCCGTTGAGGAACAGCCCTATTATAATAGATGCGCCCTGTGGGTAGAAATGAACAAGCAGTATAGCGACCACGCTGAGACCATTGCCGAGCGCATTATCAAAAAGCCTCTTGCGTCTATCCCAGCCGAGGAAATCGTGTCTGGCATCCACGCCCTTGCCCTCGATGTCCTCAAAGACAAGGACGGTGTTTACAATATCCGCCGCTATTTCGGGCTTTAAGGTCTTTAGAGTCCTTAGAGTCCTTAAAGTCTTTAGTGACTTGTCGCCATGACCTCCGAAGAGTTTCTAATCCTAAAAGAGTTGATGAAGCAAAACCAACGGCATCTGCTCACCAACCAGCGGCATCTACAGCGGATTGTCGAGCACATCGACAAGGACCGCTGGTATATCGCCTTTGGCTCCGACGTGGCGGCAAATGTCCTCACCACATCTGCCTTCTGGCTCTTGCAGAAACTTCTCGCCAAGAAATAATCATTCAAATGCCGTGAATGGTTGCGGGGCGCGCGGCTTCCATCCCTCTGCCGTGCGCCCCGCCTTTCCGTTTGGTGTGTTGCTGTATTACAGCAACAAATATCAAGCACCTTCAATCCCTCTTAATCTTTCTCTTTATATTCATTTTGGACATAAATGGTTGCATAAGCCCCTTTATCTTTTCACTGTCACGGCGGCCATACCATCCGGCGTAAATTCTCGTGGCAAAAGCCTTTTCAAGAAGCATCGCTCCTTGCACCGCCACGGCATCCTGTTCACCGACAAATGACAGAAAACCATCCACAATCATGCTGTCTGACACATACTCCACATTCGGACAGCCTTTTAGTTCTTCTTCTACAAGAATATACTGTGGCAAATTGGTTATCAGATGCAAACCGACAATCCATCCTCTCGCAAACCAATGCCGTATCTTCCGCAGCAACTTTACGTCCACGTCAGGAGCGACAAGCCACATGGCAGAGCCATTCCCCGCCATGCACCCAATGCTCTTCATGAAATGATGTATTGTCACATCACCGCTGGTCTGAAAGAAGATGTTGTTTTCTCGCAGCAGTTTGGGCAGTTGCGTTTCGCAACAGCAAGGTTCCACGTATGCCATATGTCACCTCCCTTTCTTGTTTGGTTTCTTGTCATCATCACGGTTTAGATATAGTGACACATCTTCCCATGCGCCCAATTCTAACTGCTCCGTCTCAGGATCATAATGCCCAACGGCCAAAATCTCCCCCGCAGGCACGGCTGTTTTGTTTGTCGCTGTACCACAGCGACCATTTTTCTCCGCAGGTGACGGCTTTGCCGTCGCATCCACCGCCCTCACCACGAAAAACTCAAAGGCTTCTACCTTCGGCGGTTCCATGTCGCCTTGCGCTATCTCATCGCGCCTGGCACGACGCACCCTTTCCACATCCGCCATTGTCATGGCCGTGTATTGTTTGCTTGCCACACGCACGGCGGCCAGTTCTTCTTTCAGGATGTATTTGCTCCATGCCTCGGCGCATTGCCGATGGTAGAGCCAGGTGAAGCAGTTCCGGATGAAGTTGGTCCATTTCTCCGCGCCGCCTGCCATCATCACTAATGCCAGCGGTTCCTCAATAAATAAACGTCGGTTTTTGGTGTCGAAAGAAAGCATTCCTCCCTTCTCCAACTGGTCAAGAGCGTGAAACGCACTCCCGAAATCATGCAGTTTCTTCAGTTGCTTGCGCGACCTGCGCCTTTGTCTTAATCGTTTGAAAATTCCCATAGTTCTCAAAATTAATGATTTCTTGTTTATATTCCTTGTCGGTTTCACCGTATGCCACGGTTTTGCCGTGGCCATAGGACGGCGCACCCAGACTCATCAATGTGTCACAATCCTCATTCCATCCACCTCGATAATCAGATAATCCCTTATCCACCGGCATTCGCCGCTGGCCACAAATTTCACCATCCTTTGGTGTCGCCGCAAATCCACCTTCAGGGTAATCACCTCGCCTTGTTCCAAAACTCCCCTTCCAGTGACGTATTTCACAAAGTAGGGCTTTTGTTGTTTCTCCTTGGCATTCTCCGGCGGATTGTAGCCTGTCACTGTTAAACCTGTCTTCGGGTCTTTCCATATCCATTTTTCGGTGTGGTTCCTCAGCTCTTGAAAACTGATGCTTGGTTGTGTTGTTGGCATGATGTTGTTGTTTGTTTAATACACAATAAATACACATTGCGCTGGTTCTCCAGCCATGAGCGTGCTGGCCACCTTGCCTCTCTCTTTCACTCTTGCCCTTCTCAATTCGCTGTTGGGATAGGCAATGTCAAACACGCCGCTGGGGTCGCATTCTATATACCCTGCATTTGTGGCTTGTCGCACTCGCAAAACAAGGTGACTACCTCCCCAATTTGCGATTTGCAAGAATGGACATTTATGCTTAAAGTATCTTACCTTCCCCATCGTTGCGGAATATCACCACCATTGACGGGAATGGTGCGCCTTGTTTTGCCTCGTTGAAATGCAGCCGTCCGCGTATGAAGCGCAGGTCTGCATTGTGATAGATGTAGTCGTGAAAATACGACGTGTCGGTTCGTGCTGGTATAAGCATCACCACAATCGTATTTGGTTTTTGGCTTTCCTCGTAGCATTTCTTTACCCATTTGCCGATTACTCTCCCGTATGGTGGATTGCAAAACACCCTGCACCCCCCCCAATTCTGTTTCAGACCGTCTTCTGCTGGCGTGAAATATTTGGTGCATTTTGCGTTTTCAGGCAGAGCGCATGGATCGAGGTTGAAATGAAATTCTTCATTCAACTTATCAAAGAAGTCTTGCGGTGTGGCCCACAAGTCAGTATTTGATGAAAACAGTCCTTTTGTCAGTTTACCCATAATTCTCAATCTTTAATATTCAATACCACCATCACCTCCCTCCAGGCGTACACATCGCCGACATGTTGTTTCTGTAATGTCTCACTCCTATATACAACGTGTCGAAGGCATCGGTGCCGTCGGTGCGCAGTTCTTCAGGTACGGCTCCGGCGGTCACACGCTCTGAGTCAACGGCTAACTTCTCCCCTGCTTTGTCCTTGTTTAGTCTGCTCTTCTCTCCTGCATACGAAATTCTTGTGCCGCAGTTTTCAAGGGCGATAATTAGGGCCTCGTTGTTGTCGCGGTTGATTCTCAATCCTGGATAGGAGAAGCCGGCCATGCCTTCGCCGATGTCCTTGTATCTCGCATCATGCCACCATGTCTGACCGATGGGGACGGGGTTCACCTCCCAGCCGTATTTCTTCAGTTCCTTGATGATGGTGTCCTTGATGTCGTCGATATACACGCCTGTCGGCTTGAAAAGAAACGTATGGTCATAATAAAAATGCACTTTGTTGTTCTTTTTGCGGTGGGGTGTATAGTAGTCGCTCCATTGCCTGACAAGGTGCTGGATCATCAGTCCGTCTTTCACAAACATGGACGAAAGCACGTTCAGGCACTCGCGCCCGTCGCGTTTATACATCTGTCCGGTAACTATCCAGTTGACAATCTTTCCAGCATCGAAGGCGATGTGAAGGGGTTCGGAGTCCACCACGTCACCGTCGAGCGTGCAGTCTTTCAGATTGCCCAAGTAGTTGAAATCGGGTGTCTCATACTCCATGCTGTATTTTGTTCCGCCGACGATGCTTGCGCCTTTCTTCACCATAAAACTTTGTTCGATGGCGGGGCAACTGTCTTCGGTATAGCAATGCACGTCGGGGTCGAAGGCATAATAGAAACCCTCGCCGGTCTTGGCGGGCTTGGCATTCAGAATGCTTACAAGGAAGACGAGTGGCGGCAGGTCTCTTTTCATTCGTTTTATATAGTCTTCGCCAAGGATGTCGATGTTATCCAATGCCGACGCACGGACAAAATAAAAACAGTTGCAACGCAGTTGCCGGATATGGTCGTGATAACGTTTCGACCCGCGTATCATCATCATCTGGAAGTGCTGCTCTTTGGTAATCAAAAACCGATAATTGAAAAGCAGTTCGGCTTGCTCCGGCGTGATGACTTTGTAGTTCACCAGGTAGTCGCATATCTGTTTGGTGGGTTCCTTGCCCCAATTTGGGAGGATGCGCATTTGTCCTTCGCGGTTGGCCACCTGAAAGGCCAATGTCAGTGCAGCCGCCTTTTCTTCTTCGTTCACCACCATCACACGGTGACCGTCTTTCTTTGCCGAACGCAGCATTTCATTGAAAAACATCACGTCGTCGGCGTATTGGTCGAGTTCGATCTGTATTTCCCGATAAGTCTTCCCCTCAAACGGCCCGCTGTCGATAGTCTGGTCAAGCACTTTTTCTTCCCCGCTCAACCAGTCATTCTTGCTCGAAAGCGAAGCATCGGAACAGAAAAACGTGCTCTTGTAAAAAGGGTTGCTCTCCTGAAAGCCGGGATGATTCAACGGATGCACGATGCCAGAAAGGGCGGGCATCACCTCCTCGTCGATTTTCTTCTTAGGGGTAAACTTCATCTCGTCGCCAATGAGCGAGTTGAGCGTAAGACCATTGACGGAGCCATAGACGGCAAGCGATGCAATATACCATATCCACCCATTCGCATACCACATCATATTATCCCAAGTCTTCGGCTTGATGATGGGCATTTCAACACCCTTCGGCGGTCGTCCCCAACCAAAATGCACCCCCTCCTTCAGTTGGTAAAACCTTTCCTGTGCGGCGATGGCGGCTGGAATCGTCCTCGTGAAAAGTTGTTTTCGGCTGCTTCCCAAAAACGCACCGGATCCTCGAGGCATGGTCTGCGCCACCGCCCACATCCTCGGGCCAATGCCGCCGTCGGTCTTTCCAAAGCGGCGTGCTGCCAACAGACGCACGTCTTTCGCACCAGCGATGAACATCCGCTGCTGCACGCGATTCATATATACGTCTCTTGTCTCTGCCATTTGTCCTGTCTTTTATTGTTCCGTTTATGGTTGTATCACAGCCACCTTGTTCCACTTTCTCCGTATGCCAAGGTTCCGCCGTGGCTATATATTTTTACCATTTCACGTTTCTGTTTCTTTTCAGCAATTTGCCACATTCACGACAGTAAACCTCGGTGATGCACACTTTCGTAGTATGCCAACGCTTTTTTGAGTGACCTTTGTTTGTAGTCCTGAAAGGATATTTTTCGGAGTAGTGCCGTCTTTCCTCCTTATGGAAGCCAAGGGCGCATTTAATTTTTTGGAGGGGATTGCCGATTTGCATTTTTGTCTTGCCTATAATTTTTCATCAAAGACATCGGGCGTGTCTTCATCTTCTTCATCCGCTGCTTGCCATACACCATTAACCTCTTCCAACTCCTGTGCCAGTTCCTTTTCGGTCATGCCGTATTTCTTCCTGAGCCGTGCCTTTTCCTCATCGGTGTAGTTCACCCTATCGGTCTTCACTACCGAGACATCACCCGTGATGTTGATATTGGTGTTGGGCATCGTATCAACGGCATTCTCCTCTTCATCGAAATTGCCACCGTGGATGTTGGCAAGTTGCTCGTTGGCTTTGGCCACAGCACGCCAGTCGCCGGTGTTCCTACCAAACTTGGAGAGCCAGTAGGCATTGTCCTCATACATCGCCTTGTGGATGGCTGTCTTGCTGACGGCCAACTCCCCTACAAGCCAGTTGAGAACGTAAGTGTCATTGGCTATCTCGCTCGCCGTGCGCTGGCATCCCTCCACAATTCCCAGGGCATTGACATATATCTGCGCTTCGTCATTCCCCATGGACGCTTGCTTCAGCAACAGGGCATAATGACGTGCGGCAATGTTCTGCAAAAGCGTTTGAGGGCGTATCGTTTTGTCCTTAATCCAAAACATGTACGCCTCATGGCATAACTGCGCACGAAAACGCTGCGCCACGCCAAAATTCATCTTGTCGAGGTCAACACCCCCGACAATCCATCGCCGCACGCGGTCGAGGTAGTTTCTTGATGGCACACTCATAAGTAATATTTATAATGTCTATGGTATCTATAAAGTCTATGGCATCTATATAAACCATGACCTATCCGTTCTCCGTAGGCTGCGGTTTCGCCGCAGCATCGACAGCCGTTTTGTATTCCTCTTGTATGACAGTGAGCAGCGGCCTGTAAATCTCCGCCTGTTCCTCGCCCATCAGTTGCACCAGTCGCTCAAATTTCTTCTCGCTGGTCTCCACACGCTTCGCGGTGGCGGACTTGTCCTTTCGGCGCAAGTACTTCAGAATGGCATCCACCTCCTGTTTCTTCGCCTTTTCGGCTTTCACCTTGGCGATGTATTCTGGGCTTTCCTGTTCGATGATGGCTTTCACGCGCACCTCAAACTCCGGCGGCATCTTCGCTAAGTAGGGTTTCAGTTCCTTGATAATCGACGAGACATCCTTCACGCCGAAACGCTTCATGAATTTTGCGGTATAGGGCACATCGTGCTTCAGACGGTAACAAACCGTTGCCAGTTCTTTATCCACGTCTTCATATATCTGTTCATACATTTCGGTGTGTTGCGCCGCCATTTGTGCCATAGGCTCTATCAGTTTCGGCTTGTCGCCCCTTTCGGCCATTACCTTTGCCTGTTCGGCATACGCCGCCGCCGTGCTCCGCAGTTGTCTCACTGTGGACACCCGCTCCTTCAACTCCGGCGACAGCAGCCACGAGAGTTGGTCGAGGTGCAACCGCGCCTGACTCATGGCCGCTATGGTGCTTGGCGGTTGTGCCTGTCCCCTTTGCTGCAACATTGTTGCAGCTCCATCACCGTCGCCACCCTCGCCATCCACGGCTTTCCCGTTCTTCGGCAGCGGTTCCACCGCTGATTCATTTTCAAACAACCCAGGATTCATTGTCGCCTCCCTTGCCGCTCTCGCCTCCCTCTCGGCACGCATCTCCTCGTTGTTCTTCTCCCTACCTGCTGGATTGGTAATCACCTCCAACCCCAACAGCCGGGCAATAGCCTGTTGCTTTTCGGTCTCTATGTCTTCCTGGCAGGCGGATATCATCATCTGCCACTGGTAGGCTTCCTCGCGGGTAGGACGACCTCTCCTCCTTTGAATCTGCTTCATTTGAGGCACGTATGCAAAGGAATTGCCCTCGCCATCCCTCACCAAGACATTGGCAGAAATCTCATCCTTGATACCATCCACGTAGTAAGGCAACCGATACGTCCGGCGGTCATAGTCTCCGAAACGCAAGGCGGTCTCTGCATACTCCTGCGCACTCGGAAAAGCGGTCAGCAACCGAAGCCCATTCTCCATCATCCTTTTATGCTCAGGCAACCACACCCCATGCAACCCCATCAGCACTGGCATGTGCTTGTTGGAAAACTCTGAAAACTCCTCAACCCATCGCAGCTGCTCGGACGCAGACATTTCTTTGTAAATTTTTGCCATAATTTATCCATTTTGATTTTCCTCCCCAAAATTAACCCCTATCACAAAAATGATTGGTACAACGTTGTACCATACCCGTCGCACGGCTTTCCTACCTTTGGAAAAGAAAAACAAAACAAAAGCATTATGTCAAAAAAATCAAATATCACCGTACATAACGCAAAGGAGGCCGCCGAAGCGCACCAGCAACTCGCCGAAAAGGGTTACATCCCAATGGATCGCCCGAACTCGCTCGGGCGGACAATAAGCTCAGATGCCCCAACGCTCGGCGAAGGAATGGCCGGATATGTCCGTTCTCAAATCTACGCCGGATGCTGCGACCCGTCAAAAGACCCTGCCGGACGAGCCGCACGCGACCGCATCCCATTCGTCTTCGCATCCTCCGGCACGGAAATGCCAACCGATGACAAAATTGGCACAAAAGGTCTCGGATATATGCAGTGGGGAGGCAATAACCAACTGCCCAACATCGTGTCGCTTCTGATGTCGATTCTGCCATATACAGCCGCAGGACATAAGTTCAATGTCGATCTCGTCACCGGCCTCGGTCCGCAACCGATGTACCATTACGTCCAATACGTCGGAGGCAATATCTCCGAAAAGGACATCCCATACGAGTCCGCCGGAATACTCCTCAAAGGAATGATGCTCGACATTCAACGACAACTCGCCCAAATAGACCAATCCCAAAACCAACCACCCGCCACCGATGGTCAGCCTGTCCCCTATGCTGCAACATCGTTGCAGCCCCTAAAAAACGCTCTCGAAGAGCAACTTGCCGAACTGAAAGCCGACTATGCTGAATGGGAGCGCGTCAATACAGAAATTGAGGACTTCATGGAGCGAAACAACCTACTGCAAACCTATCTACACCTGGCAGCAGACCAAATCCTGCTCGGTATGTGCTTTCCTGAAATCGAACTTCAGCAGACCTACATCGACGAGAACACCAGCCGCGCCGTGAAGACGACCGCCTGGAAACCAAAGGCAGTAGGTCTCCGCTACCGCCCTGCACACACCACCCGTCTCGAAAGAATGGATAATCAAAACCGTATTAACTATGTCTATATCTCAAACCAATGGTACGACATTACCGTACAGAAAGATGGTGATGATTATAAAATCGACGCTATCCAGACGCTCAACCCCGAGTCACCAGTTGCCGACCTCCGAAGAGTTCTGCGTGAAACCCGAAATTCTAATGTGACGAAATCAAAGCGGCCCACTCGATTTGTCCTGCCGACGCACTACCCCACCCCTGGCCGACCTTACTATCCCATCCCTGCATGGTGGAGCATCTTCGCCGGTGGCATCTATGAATATGGCTATACCATCATCGACGACCGAGCAACGGCCAAGAAAAACTCCAACGTCATCGGGCGAATCATCTACATACATAACGACTATCTGATGCAGATGTATAACCAGAACAACTGCGACACCGACGACAAGAAAAAACATCTCCGTGACCAGATTTATTCTGAAATCAATACCTTTCTGAAGAACAAGGAAAACATGGGCAAACCGCTCGTGTCGTTCAAGTTCCGAGACGGAAACGGAAACACCACCAACGCCTGGGAAATCGTGGATGTCGAAAGCAACAGTAAATCTACCGCCGAAGCCAACCAAAAAGAATTGCAGGAAATATCATCCATCATCTTCTTCGCCATGTCGCTCGACAGCCGACTGGTAGGCAACACACCAGGCGACGCTTCCTCACACGGTGGAACAGACCTCCGAGAGCGTTATCTGCTGAAGCAAATACAGATGTCGCCAACACAACAAATCATCCTTTATCCGCTAAAGGTCATCAGCGCACACAATGAGTGGGACCGTAAGCACCTCCGTTGGACTATCAAGCGCGAGGTCATGACCACCCTCGACAACTCCAAAACCGGCATCACCGCCGCCGAAACGCAATAACCCCCTGCATATCTCCACAAGCTGCCGATTTCGGCTGTTGCCATCAGATTATTCAGAAAATTCAGATTATTCAGACTATGCTCATCACAAACATTGAAGAATTTCGCCTCCTTTTCCCTGGTCATGCCATCGACAGCATAGACCCATTCCTCAGTGTGCTCGACAACTCCGAACACGACTTCTTGATGGAAAAACTTGGCACACCGCTATACAACGCACTGTGCGACTGGTACGACCGTGCCTATCCCGCCGGAGTGGAAACAAAAAACACCAGTTATTTCAACCGTCTGTTGATACTCTGCCAGCGAGCCGTGGCCTATGATGCTATGTCACGAGCCATCGGTATGCACATCATTTCGGTCAACAATGCCGGCGTCAATATCCCCACAGCTGATGACTACGGCAAGGTGGATCTCGAAGCCGTCAAGACCTTCAAACAGTCGTGCGTCAAAGAAGCCCACGCCGCCATCAACCGTCTGCTCCAAACCCTCGAAGAGTGGTGCAAACTCCTCTACGAAAGCAGCGGTTCCACCGCTGCATCATCATCTTCATCAGATTCCTCAGAGTCTTCAGATAATTCAGAGTCTTCAGACAGCTCCGAACTTGAAACCATCGTCACCCTTTGGCACAAGTCGCGTTTCTACTATCTGACTGCCACCCTTCTCATTCCGTCGGCCAATATCCTGCAAGCCTATTGGAATATCTACGATAGCCGGGAGAAATTCATCCAAATGCTCCCTGACTTGCGCTACATCCAGGAGGAAATCATTGCACCATCCATCGGCGAGGAGTTCTGCGAGGCAATGGTTGACTTCGGTTTCGCCTTGACAGACAACCCGACACGGCCAAACATCATCACACGCACCATACACAAACTACGCAAGGTCATGGCCGTCATGACGGAGCACCGCACACTTATCATCAACACCGACAAACTCCGACGTCAGACTGCCCACGATGAAGCAGTGCGACTCCTTCAGTCGGCCATTGAATACATCCAAGCCCACCAGGAAGACTTCACAATAGACACCACCATTTACGACGCCCTGCGAAAATCACCCATCTACATCAACCCCAACAAGGCACCCTCCGACTGCCCATGCCAGGCGCAAAAGTTCGCTAACAACCGCTCTGACTCCGCCATGTTCGTCACGCCAGCACTCAATTAACCGTCCCGTATGTCGCCGTATCACAGCGACCACAATATCATGTTTGACCAAACCATCCATATCGACCTCACCCTGCCCCGCTCCTGGAACCAATGCACAACGGATCAACTGGAGACCATCGCCGCCTGCATCCTGAAGCACACGGCATTGGCCGACCGCTACCACCCCTACGACTGGCAGAATGTGAAAGCCGAATTATTCTTTCTCCTCACCGAAGTTGAAATCATTCATATAGACACCGCAGAGGATGACCCCGATGACACTACTTACCTCTGCCGCCTCGCAAAGAAAGAGAGCCGACCGATTTCGGGCGGCACCCCTTCCGTTCTCCGTATGCCGTGGTTTCGCCACGGCTCAAAAGCCCCTGAGTTCCGCCTACGCCCATGGCAAGTCCAGTCCTGGATAGACACCCAACTAAAATGGCTCGACGACGAAAAAAGCACCCTCCTACTCTTCCCCTACAAACAACTCATCCACACCCGCCATTTCACTTGCCATTGGCCATTCCTGAAAAAAACCTGGCACGCACCCGCCGAACTGCTCCAAGACTTCACATGGCAGCAGTACCGACATCTTCAGGACTACATGGCCATGTATATCGACCTACAAAACACTCTCGTCAAAATCTATAAGCACCGCCACACACCGGAGCAAGAAGCTATACAGCAAGAAGCCCTCAAAAACACCCGAGACGAGTTCCTGAAAATCCTCTTCGGAGGCGGTAAAGCCGGAGCATCCCTATCCGACAGCCGATTCTCCGCAGGCCAAGGCTCTGCCTTGGCAAAACAAATCGCCCGCATCACAGAAGTACAGTGGCAGGTCATCCTCCTATGGTGGAGCGGATTCATGCACTACCTGAAAGACCATTATCCACGTTGCTTCAAGTCTTCCGACAAGAAAAAAGCACACAAACAACCAAACCCTCTCGAACTATATACCTCTATTGTTGCTACAATGCAGAAATATATCGGCATCGACGAGGAGAAAATCAATCACCAGACCTTCCACATTATCCTCGAACAACTGGAGCGAATAGCAAAGGAAAACGAGGAAATCGACAAAATGAACAAAAAGCATAAGTCCAAATGAAATCGCATCTCGACATAAAAGTAAACGGAAACGACCTGCGCATATTGCCGGACCAGTCGCTCGACATCAACTTCTCTAATCCGCTGTTCAACGACACGGAGTCTTATACTTACCCTGTCGAATTACCGGTGGATGGCAACAGAAAAGTGGCTACCATTGTCGATGACATTAATTCAAAAGTACGGCTTATCGACATCGAAAATGCACCGGCACAAATTATTGCCGACGGACTGCCTATTGTTGCAGGAAAAGTGGTGACTGACGAGGATGCAGAAATCAATGGCAAATTCTCTTTCAACGTGGACTCTAAAAAAGGCTCGTTCAAAGATATGATTGCTAACCTCAAATGCTCGGACATACCACTGATTGATGATATACAAATCGGGGAAATCATCGGGGAAATCAAAGCGGATGCCACCATCACCCTGACAAGAACGGTAACTGTCAATGAAGGAACACGACAAAACCCGCATTGGGTGACTACAACAGAGACAAGGGATATTAGTCTTTCATCGGGAACAGTCACACCACAGGCTCTCGGTTTTTCTTATCCGGGGAAATGTCAGGTGGACAACAACCAATATGCCGTCCTGAAAGAGGAACGTACTTATGCAAGAAACAAAAAGGTCAAGATTCCAAAAGTGACGGAGAGTTATATCAATGTTACTGATGCTTACCCTGTCAAAAAGTATTGCAATGCAAGGGTATGTTACAAGCATTATGACATCAAACTCGACGAGAAAAACGAAAACCAGGAAACAAACGAGAGCGGTGACTTAATCGACCCAAAAGACTCTACGGGCAACTATGAGGACATCTGGCCGTATTGGGTGCTCGATGCTGACAGGCAACAGTCGGGCATTTGCTTCTATGTGCTTTATTTCCTGGATTGTCTATTCGCACACCTCGGTATAGTGTGGGACAACACCGAACTGCTCAAAATCGAGGACATGAAGCATCTGGCGTTCTTTACCACACAATGTAAGTTTCGTACTGAGCGGCTGCATGGTACTGAGGAAAATCCGTTCTATCACGATACATATACTTCGCCGGTCATGGAGTCATATTCGACCAAAGACCGTACAGATGAAGATGGGGTGCAACTGCCCAACATAAACGGATGGATGGAGTCGCGGGGGTGTGGCGGCAAATTGAACCTCAATGTGGAATATACGTCTTCCACCATCGGAAACGGTTCTGACCCGCAACAGCCGATAGAGAAAAACACGAAAATGACGGTTCAGGAACACTACGATGTCACTGCCAACATCATGGCAATGTATGCTACACAAGATAACTTTCCAAAGGAAAATGTCTCTACGCTTATCGAGTCGCTTGAAAACGCTTTTGGGATAAGATTCATATACGACCAGGAGGCGAACACATGCAAGGCAATATTACTCCGCGAAATTTTCCGCAACGCTGGGACTCCACAGAAAATGCTGGGGAAAGTCCTCACAGTATATCCGGTCAACGAAAAAATCAAAGGTGTCCGTGTATGCTATTCCGAAGAAAGCGAAAAACGTGAACAGCAAGAGTTTATCAGGGAGGGAAAGCGTGACTACGACACTCGTTTTGATTACACTGACTTTAGCGAGGACAGGGTGATTGACGATGATAATTACGCGGATTTTTTTGCGCATGTGTCACCTACCGACGAACATTGCTATATAGACCAGGACACAGGAAATGCTTACAGAATCAAAGTAGATGCGGACGCTACTACGTTCGGAGAACTGAAGCCGGTCATCTTTCAGGTGGCGCATTTGCATGGTGTGGAAAGCGGGGACTGTTCGCAGGAGAACGAAGACTTCGTGCAGGAAATCTCTATCGGATTCGAACCAATAGACTTGACCGATGTAAACTACAGAAAGGAACAAACACAATCTAATCCTTATGCCATCAACGCGGTATATATTGACGAGGAAATGGAACATGAGTTCCTGACACACAAAATATGTAATACGTTCAGTTCGCCAAGGCAGGAGTTCGGGGATTGGGGACCGCACGTGGAATGCTCACTCGTCGAGACGCTCAATACTATCGAAAGTTACGACCCAACAAAAACTGAAGACGGTAATTCTCCGCTGCAGCACATTGATTGGGGCATGGCCATAGGACTGATGAGGGGTGGCGGGTCGGATGCAAACATCCAGAATTTCGATGATGACTACGATGGCTTTGGCAACAGCCGGTGGACGACCGTCAGCGGGACATACCAAATGGATATCGACACAATGGATGCTTTCGGTAACGACTACGACTACAATGGAAGCAGCCCTGGTATAGGTGGCGGGGAAAGGTTCTCACTTAAAATCAGGGCATACCAATACCCGGACTGGGCGGATGCACCGCTGTGTGACCCAGATATCTACGACGGAAATACGCTCGTCAAAAAAATCAGGTCGCGTGGTCTCTTCGAGTCTTTCCTTGCTGAATACGTCCACTTCTTGCTCAACAGGAAAAAACTCAGATACACTATCCTCATGCAGGTCTCTGAAATCATCGCAATTAAAAACGGATGGCTCAAATGGTGGGACATAGAAGGAAAAATCGGACTAATCGACAAAGCTACATGCTCCATCGACGCACAAAAGGGTATCGGTGCCGTCACCATCGACCTGCTCTCGATATAATCACCGCCCCACCACCGCCCTTCTTCCATTGTCCGCAATGTCATTGCTGCGCCCATCATTCCCCGACCGTTTCTCCGTATGCCACGGCTCCGCCGTGGCCAGTCAAGTCTAACATCAAAAACTAAAACCCATGGCACAATCCATTTCCTTCTATTCAGGTTCACCTCTTATCGGCACGCCCATTGTCTATAAGGTCATACCGACGGCACACCTGAGCGCATACACCTTCCACCGCACAATCCTCAAAGTATATGCCGCGTTGGAAACAGACCAAAACTACTCCATCTTTGAGTTCGCAACACCCATCGAATCCACCGCAGATGTCTTCATAGACATCAGCAGTGCTCTCAGGGCCGTGGCAGACACCTACGAATACTCCCCTACCCCGCCGTCACGCTATCCTTACATCAAATTCCGGCTCGAAGCCTATGATGAATGGATGCAAAATGGTGAACTGCACACAAACGTCGGACTTGTCTATTATCCTACAGAAGAAAATTATCTATATGCTTTCATGGGTGGCTTCACTGACCTGGAAAGAATAACCGCAACGGATCCTGACGGACGCTCGGCTTACCGCTTCTCACGCAAACCCGTCACACCGGAAATCGTTCACGTCAATAAAGGATATATCCGACCGGCAAATTTCACGGCTGCCATCAGTTATGTCAAAAGCACAAATGGGTCGTACCCATCTACACCAACAGCAGGACCTAAAAGTTATGCTGTCACCGGCATTACAGAGGGCTTAAACAACATTTCTATAACCGATGACGATAACAACAGTTCCAACAACGAAGTCGTGCAACTTTATGGTATCAATGCGCCTACGGAAAGTTATGAGATACGTTTCGTCAACGGTCTCGGATGCCTTGAAAGTATTCATGTTTGTTCGCTCCGTCAAACAGTTGTAAGCATCGCATCAGAAGAGCAAATCATCGCCAAACAAGAGACGTTCAAAAAATTCTCACGGGGCATCGCCATCAAGAAAAACAATACGGAAAAATGGTCGCTTTCATCAGGACCTCTCACAAAAGATTGGGCGTCGTGGTTCCTACATGAGTTCCTAATGGCAACATGGATGTGGATTAAAGTCAACTCCAACTGGATCCCGTGCTATACGTCACCGGGAGAGTCAACAACTTTGGAAGACAGAGCAGGAAACAGCATGTTTGAAATCCAATTCACCGTCACTCTCGACATCAATGGCTCACCCATATATTAATTCTGTACCATCCACAAATCCCGTCTTTTTATATTTGTATTGGCTTACCAATATACAGCCACCTTCTTCAGCCGTCCGCAATGTCATTGCGGTCTTCTAAAGTCTAAGGTCGCCCGTCCCGTCTGTCGCTGTATCACAGCGACCCATCGGCACCCATTTCTCCGTATGCGGCGGTTCTGCCGCCGCCCGTGTCCCCACCTATGCTGCAACACCGTTGCAGCCATTAGAAGTCTAAAGTCTAAACCGCGTCCCTTATGTCGCTGTATTACAGCGACCATCTAAAGTCTAAAAAAATGGATTACATAGCACAACCAAAAGATTACTGGATTGCCCCAAACGCCATCTACATCGCACTCAATGCTCTCACTGACCCAAACCGCATGACGGGAAGTGCAGCATCGGGGGCGTCTATCCTGTGCTATATCAAAGGGGTGAAACCGGCATCGGCGGGAGCGCAATATGCTGACAACGGGGATGGCCTCGAATACGACAACGG
Organism: uncultured Bacteroidales bacterium; assembly: GCA_947167635.1. Taxonomy (GTDB): domain Bacteria; phylum Bacteroidota; class Bacteroidia; order Bacteroidales; family WCHB1-69; genus F23-D06. The sequence goes on from CAMVIT010000023.1 coordinate 42,868, forward strand.
CCACAACTACAGACGGTGGCCAATAACTGTCTCACCGACATATTTCAATACCTTCGACGCCAAATATGTCTATGCGGCAATACCGCGCTCACTGGCCATCGGAACAAAAGCCGTGGTCGTTTTCCCATCGCAGCAACTCGACATCTACGGCAAAAACAGCAACAACGAACAAATAGGTTCCAAGGACTATTTCTATATCTTCCTACAGGGCATCATCTCTTCAAGTGGCGACAGCGGCACCACAAGCCGCACATGGCAGAGCAATATCCAATACGGCACGCTGTCATCGGATGAAGCCATCGCAGACCAAAGTCTAAACACCGACTGGTATTCTTACTCCGTCGTGTCGCAGGTGGTCACGTTCCTGAAGGAGATCATCATGTCGGAGGACTCCAAATTCCAAAACCTCAAAGCGGATCTCCTAAACTTAGGCGGTGGCATCCTGACACAGGTGGCCGGGGAAAACACACCCGTCAACTCCGACGTGGCGGTGGCTACTCCAGCATATGTCTCCAACCACTTCCTTTCTAAAACAACCAATGATACTGCAGCCGGAAAAATCACTTTCAAACAGGGTCTTGAAGCCGGGGAGTTTGAGCGGGACAGTCAGGGCGCAGCTCTCTATAAAGACGAATATGACAACTGGCATTTCGAGGCTGATTATCTGTATGCTCGCAAACGGCTCACTGCTAAAGAGGTGCGCATTGAAAAGGAAAGTCATATCGGCGGTTCTTTGTTGCTTACTGCTGCAAGCGCACACTGTGATTTTGTGGAAGATATGGGCACTTATTGGAGATGTTTCTTCCGCCGTGTGGGCGAGAACGGGGAGCAGATTTTCAATGAGTGGAAAATTGGTGATCAAGCGTATGTCAACACATTCAACCTTGAAAAGCAAGCGAATGGCACATTAGGTAATCATTATTATTGGCGACTTGTAACCAACACAAGCAATGAGGGTGCTGA
>CAMVIT010000024.1:0-42664 GCA_947167635.1 uncultured Bacteroidales bacterium
CGTTCTGCCCGTCCAATACCGTTGGGTTAGCCTCAAAATCCCTTAGCGACAGGTCGTAGCCCGCAGGCTCGTTGCCTGCAAAGCCGCCAAAGACGTTCACCCCGTCGCGCATTGTGAAAGCTCTGCCTGATGTCGTGTCACCATAATAGATGCCGGCGGCCACCCATACCACGGCATTGTGCGTGATTGCCAATGCCTGTGCCTCCTCAATGGAGGACGTCGCATTCGCCCAACTGTTACCCGAATGTGTGCCCGCACCCGTGACCGTCACATAAATGATGCTGTCATACACCATGATGGGCACACTGAAGTAATCCGACTCGTAGCATCCCAAATCGACCGTATCGCGCTTAACACGCGCCGTGCCGTCCAAATCAAGACTGTCGGTCACAAAGGAGTTATCGCCTCGGTTGATGCAGATGGAGCCCTGTTGCAAATGCCAATCGACGTTAGCGGTACTATCGGATGCGCCAGCACTCATGGACGGGTTCACGAACAGAGGAGGATTCGCCCCGTCTAACAGAACCGCTCCTTCTCCTGCATAACCGCCCTCAATGGCGCTATGGTTGCAAACGATGCTGCTGCCGTTCAAATTGTTAGCGGTTCCATTGCGCTCATTGCCCCACACAATGCAATTCTGCAGCGTGGTGAACGAACTTCCGTTCACGCCCGCGCCGTCACCTGCGGAACTATTCCGCACTATTGTTGTATTCACAACCGTACCACTGCCGGAAATGCCGCCGCCAACATAGCTTGTGGAAGTGCTCACCGCACTGTTGTTGTCCACCAAGCAGTTCCGCACCTGGGTACCTGACGACATATTAATTCCGCCTCCGGAATAGGATGACTGGTTGCGGCTGATTCGGCAAGAGACAATCTTGTTATTACTGGAATATGAACACACACCACCGCCACTGCCGCCAGAGGTATTGTTTATAATTTGACAAGAGAAAATGTTGTCATTTCTGTTTGCATATACTCCACCGCCATCACCAGAAGAGGTGTTGCCTACGATTTGGCAGTCCGTCACTGTGGACGAACTGACGTACACGCCACCACCGCCATAGCTGCTGGAATATGTAGTATGATTACCTTCTATTCTGCAATCCGACATTGTGGAACCGGATGCATACACACCGCCACCATAATAGCGGCATGTGTTTCCGACCACGTCACAATCCATCAGCCGGCCATTTGAGACATACACGCCGCCGCCACTGCCGTTGGTCGAGATATTGTTCTGAACCTTGCAATGCAACAATTGACTTCGCCTTTGCAAATAGGCACCAGCTCCGTCTCCCGATGTCTGTCCGTTCTGTATAGTAAACCCATTCCAGGTGGTCTGTGTGTTAAATGCGGTCGGCTGGTACAGCACCCGTCTCGCATTCTGACCGTCAAGTATCGTTGTATTGACATCAAAATCGCGCTGAGACAAGTCATAGTTCGCTGGCTCGTTGCCCGCGAAACCGCCATACACGTTTACACCTTCCACCATGGTAAAAGCGTTGATAGCAGTTGTGTCGCCGTAGTAGGTGCCCGCCGCAACCCATACCACAGCGTTGTTAGCTTGTGCCAAGGTCTGCGCCGTGTCAATAGAGGATGTAGCATTGGCCCAACTGTCACCAGAGTGATTACCTGAACCTGTCTGTGTCACATACACTATGTTAAAATCCTCATCAAAGGTTGCTGGTGCTGTCACATCAATCATATATGCAACTTTATGAGTAAAATGTCCATTATTTAGAAAAATCTGCGAACCGTCCTCTGCCAACAATTGGAAATAACCTGCACCATATCCACTGTTTATTCCATCACCATACGTATCATAAACTTCCAAACGATAACAACCCACAGTCTGCGGAAAAAAGTTGAAGCTACGAACGTAAATGTCATTATTCGTCAAGTTAGGCCAATGACCGCCCGACAAGACAGTGTCTCCATTGGGATCAATGATATTGAATGATGTTTCGGAAGCATAGCGATCGGTCGCCAGTTTGAAAACCATTTTTCCACCAGCCGAATAGACATTCTTTGTGATATTCAATGATTTCGAATCAAGAGTTACATTCTCGCCATTAATGGCTGTCACTTGAACCGAAACCGTATTGTCAGCATTCAGATTGAGATCAAAAACAGGAATAGGGATAATATCCGTATTCATTGAGGGAATAATGCCATTCCAGACAACATTCTGTATCGCACCGTCATTCACCAAATAGGTGTACGTTAAAGAGGTAATAGGGGCTGAACCGTTATTTTTGAACACAAAACAGGCTCTGCCATGCTCATTACATTCTAAATTCTCTATTTCTGTCACAGAGATAATCTGCCCGCCAACAGCAGGCACATTGACGTGTTGAATCGGGATCTCAATACTGGTAAGAACCTCTTGATGACCTTCGCAAACAAAAGCTATAAAACGAAGATTCTCCAAGAAAGCCGCAATAGGATTCGGGAAACCGAACTGATCGGGGATTTCGTATTCGTAAATCCTCTCTACCAGTGTACCCTGCGAAATTGTATTGATGGTATCACCCCATTGACCGGTAATCAAGTGGCGTAGTATATGCTGATGGCCATATTGGTTGCCTACCATTTGATCAGGGTCGTATGTTGAACCACCCAACTGAGAACCCAGCACATCGTCTTGGACGATTGCAATGTTCAAAGCATTGGAAGTTACGGTTTGGTCGGCTGTATAGTAGAGCTGTACACGAATATTAACTGTTCGGGTTGCCCAATCCAGCGTGCCTTCAGCAGCAATGTTTATCGGGGATGGCATCTCCATAATCTGATTGGCACAGACAGCCCAATCAAACCTGCCTAATGACGTAATTGATCCTGAAAAAACGTGTCTATTAATGGTCGCTGAAGGGTAAAATGACAAACCAGACAAATTGGCCAATGCGGAACCAAATTGTGTGGTATATGTGTTATCCGTATATGGACCTTCATAGACATTGATAACATTCACACGTCCTGGATATGCAACCGCCAACTCATTAGCCATACGATGACCATCAGGACATGGCGGACAGTTAACACCCGTAAATTCCTCTAAAAGCACATTACGATTGGTTGGGTTCAATGACACAATTGTGTCTGTAACTTGTGCAGATACAGTTAACGAGGCAAACAAGACCATAATCATTGCAAGCAGAATGTTCTTATGACATTGGGAGTGCTGTACCATTGTGTTCGTTCTAACTTTTATTGCCGTTATCTTTTTCATCATTTCGAATTTTCATGAATAACATCTCAAAACAAATGAGAGTGGCGCTGTACGCCAATAAGCGAAAAACCGCTTCCTTTTCGGAATAAACGTTGTCCACCATCCAGTGAAACCACGCAGCAAAGATAATAAATACGACCACGGCCGCCATAGACAAGTTATCAACAACGGCCGCCATTTTATTAACAAAAACAAGGCATGTCTTCAAAAAAAATCCCCGTCGTCATAAAGGCAACGGGGACAATCTTGGGTAACGTTTATTTCGCCGAATCACATAATCACTTCAGTCCTCTGTTCCTCAACAACGGCTCGATAGAGGGCTCGTGGCCACGGAAAGCGACATAGAGTTTCATCGGGTCGTCGGTGTTGCCGCGCTCCAAAATGTTGGTGCGGAAAGCAGTGGCGGTGGCAGGGTCGAAGATGCCGTTCTCCCTGAAAGCCTCGTAAGCATCGTTGTCCAGCATCGCGGCCCAGGTGTAGCTGTAGTAACCTGCCGCATAACCGCCGGAGAAGACGTGGTTGAAGTAAGGGCTCTTATAACGGGAGATTATCGAGGAGATGAGGCCGATCTTGGCCATCGCGTTGTCCTCGAACTCGGGCAGTTCCACTTTCGTCTTGGCCGTGATGGCGTGATAGTCCATATCCAGCAGGGAGGCGGCCAGAAGCTCGGTATTGATGAAGCCCTGCCCGTAGGTGGAGGCAGCCTCCATCTTCTTCACCAACGACTCGGGGATGTTTTCCCCGGTCTTGTAATGATTGGCATACATCTTCAGCACCTCGGGCTCCACAGAGAAATGCTCCATGAACTGGGAGGGCATCTCCACATAGTCGCGAGGCACGTTGGTGCCGGAGAGCGAGCGATAGTGGCAGCGGGAAAGTATGCTGTGGAGGGCGTGTCCAAACTCGTGGAAGAGCGTCTCCAACTGGTCGAGGTTAAGCAGGGAGGGCTTGTCGCCAGCGGGCTTGGTGAAGTTGAAGACAAGGGAGACCACCGGGATGATGTTCTTCCCGTCGCGGTCATAGTACTGCTCACGGAAGTTGGTCATCCAGGCGCCGCTGCGCTTGGAGGCGCGCGGGAAAAAGTCCATATACACCACGGCGATGACCTCGTTGTTGTCAATCACCTCATAAACCTTCACATCTTTCTGATAAACGGGGATATCCTTATTCTCACGGAAGGTCAGGCCATACAGCTTGTTGCAGACCATGAAGAGACCCTTGCGGGCGGTGTCGAGCGAGAAGTACGGGCGGATTTCCTCCTCATCGAGGTCGTATTTCTCTTTTCTGAGTTTTTCACAATAGTAGCGCCAGTCGTAGGGCTCGAGCTTGAACCCACCCTTCTCCTTGTCGATCATCTTCTGGTAGAGGGCAGCCTCCTCCTTGGCCTTGGCCAGTGCGGGAGTCCACACCTGATGGAGCAGCTGATACACATTGTCGGCGTTCTTGGCCATACAATCCTCCAGCACGTAGTTGGCGTAGTTGTCGTAGCCCATAATGTTGGCACGCTCCAGACGGAGGTTCACAATCTCGTTGATGAGGGCCTCGTTGTTGTACTCGCCGCCGAGACAACGGGTGGAGTACGCGGTCCAAATCTCTTTGCGCAGCTCACGGTCCTTGCAGTTCATCAGGAAAGGTTCCAGGGTGGGTATATCGAGGGTGAAGACATATTTGCCTTTGGTTTCGGCCTTCTCATTGCCCTGCTCGGCGGCCTGCTGCAGCTGCTGCTCGGTCAGGCCATCCAGCTTCTTGACGTCGTCCACCACCAGTTGGTAGCTGTTGGTGGCCTTCAGCACGTTGTTGCCGAACTTCTGCGTCAGCATCGCCAGTTTGGTGTTGATTTCGCGGAAGCGTTCCTGTTTCTCCTTGGGCACGTTGGCGCCACCGCGCACGAACCCCTTGTAGGTCTCCTCCAAGAGTCGCAATTGCTCTGCATTGAGCTGTTCCTTGTCCTTGTTCTCATACACCTTTTTCACACGTTCAAACAGTTTGGCATTGAGCATAATGTCATCGCCATGCTGGGTGTAGAGCGGCATGATGGTGTCGGCTAATTTTTCCATTTCATCATCGTTGCAACACTCCAGCAAGTTGAAAAACACAGAAGCCACCTTGTTCAGCAACTCGTCGCTGTACTCCAACGGGATGATCGTATTGCCGAACGTCGCCTCCTCCTTGTTGTCAACGATGGCGTCGATGGCCTCCTTCTGCTGCTTCATTCCCTCTTCTATGGCGGGCAGATAATGTTCAGGCTTGATATTGTCGAAGGGGGGCACGCCATACGGGGTGTTCCACTCCTCCATAAAAGGGTTGTCCAAAAGCACCTGGCTTTCGGTTTTCTTCTTGCAGCCGCCCATCACGACGGCAGCGGTAACTATCAGCGTCATAATACAAATGTTGTGTTTCATATCGTAAAGTTTTAGTATTGTCTTTCGGCTGCAAATATACAAAAAAGAGGGTTATTGAAACCCTCTTTCCATCCTGTCCGCGGACATTTTTTTCCTGACTCGGCCACACTACCCTTTTATGACCGCCACGGGCGAAAGGGCCACCTTGATGCGGACCAAGTCGCTCTGCAGCGCCATCACCTCGTCAATGTCCTTGTAGGCAGAGGCGGCCTCGTCCAGGTCGTTCTGATAGCGGAGGCCGTGCACGATGTTCAGCGCGTCCATCTTGGCGATTTCCTCCTCCAAGGAGAGGGTGTTGACGGCTTCGGTGCGGCTCATACAGCGGCCCGCCCCGTGCGAGGAGCTGAGGAAACTGTCGGGGTTGCCCAGTCCCTCCACAATGTACGAGCGCGTGCCCTGCGAGCCGGGGATGATGCCCACCACTCCTTCAGCGGCGCACATCCCGCAGCCGATATCCACACCCACCGCATTGGGCACGACAACCTTGCGCGCCGCCAAGACACCCCCGATGGGCATTCCCACGCCCCCGTGCGCATCCGGCATCAAGGCCACGTGATGAAACAGGAACGGCAACGAACACAAATTGTTCAACTCCAACCACGCCTTGTGGTCAATCAATTTCGCCCACATCTTCACGGGCGCTCCATTTAAAACAAACTCTTTCATTTTTTCTCTTTTTTCAAAAACAGCGCAAAATAACAACACTACTGCGCAATCTTTTTGCGTACTTTTGCAGCATCTTTATATTTTTTCATATATCATTGATAATCAATATAATAAATTTTCATTTTTTTTTTTAAAGAAAGAAAAAAGTCATGCCTGTCAGCCGAAACGCCCTTATCCGATACAAGACCATCGACAATCTGCGCGGGCTGAACCACATCCGCACTTTGTTTGAATACATCACTGAAAAGCAGGTGGTCAAAATAAGCTATCTTCCCTTCACAGCGCGACAGCCACGCATCTGGTTTGTTTCGCCCTACATTCTGAAAGAGTACCGCAACCGCTGGTTTCTGCTCGGCAAGGTGAAAGGGAAACAAGACCTGCGCATAATGGCCCTCGACCGGATAGAGAGCATCGGGATGACCTACGGCGAGACCTTCGAGCAACTGCCCGACTTCCATCCCGAGACCTTTTTCGACGATGTCATCGGGGTGACGAAATCGCTGCAGGACAAGCCGTCAGAGATTCTCTTCAAGATGATCGGGGAACAGGCGCAATATGTGCTCACCAAGCCGTTGCACAGCAGCCAGCGGATTGTGGAGCGGCACAAGAAGGACCGTTCCATCACGTTCGCGATGAAGGTGGTGATAAACTACGAATTGGAGCGGTTACTGTTAGGGTACGGCGAGAACATACAAGTGCTGCAGCCCCCGACCTTGGCCAAGCGACTGCGCGACATCCACCAGCAGGCGGCCAACCTTTACGGTGACACGCTCTGATGCGCCGCCACACATCAACACTTTAGAAGGGTTACATCGGCAAAAGGGGCAGTGAAGCCGCTGCCGTCACCGCACGCTCCGCGGCCATTCCCAGGGAGAGCAGCATCTTGTCAATCAGCACATAGCATCCGGCACCGGCCAGATAGCCGAGGAGAGCATACGGAGTGATTTTCTTGAGATACCAGATGAAGTCGATTTTCTCCATCCCCATCACGGCCACACCGGCTGCTGATCCGATAATCAGCAAAGAACCGCCCGTGCCCGCGCAATAGGCCAGGAAAATCCAGAACACGTGATCCATCGGGAAGGAGTACATTCCCATGGCACCGGCCACCAAAGGCACATTGTCGATGATGGACGAAAGGATGCCTATCACAGTATCAATCAGATAGTAGTTGCCGTTGAAGATATTGTCGAGGCCTCCGGCGAGCATCGCCAGATGTCCCGCGCTCTGCAGACCGGCCACGGCCAGCAGGATGCCAAGGAAGAAGAGGATGCTTGGCAAATCAATGCGGGTGAGCACATTGGAGATGGTGAGCCTGCGTTTGTCATCGTAGTTCGCCTTGTGCAAAATCTCCGTTGTTATCCAGAGGACAGAGAGACCAAGCATTATGCCCATATAGGGTTTGAGGTGCGTCAGGATCTTGAAGACAGGCACGAAAACCAAGGCGGCCACGCCCATGAAAAAGATGAGGTTGCGCTGCCAAGTCGGCACCCCATTCTCCCGTATCTCCTGCGGCCGCTGCGAAGGGTCTATCTCGCCCCGTTCGACGAAGGAGACCACAATCAGCGGGATGATCATCGACACCAAGCTCGGGAGGAAACACTCGAAAATCACACGACCGGTTGAAACCTTGCCGGCAATCCAGAGCATAATGGTGGTGACATCCCCGATGGGACTCCAGGCGCCGCCCGCATTGGCGGCCAGAATCACCATACCGCCAAAGAACCAGCGGTCGTGACGCTCTGGCAGCAGCTTGCGCAACAACGCCACCATCACAATAGCCGTGGTCAGGTTGTCGAGGATGGCAGAGAAAAAGAACGTGATAAAACTCAGTATCCACAACAGCCTCACCTTGTTGGTGGTCGTGATATGGTCGGTGATGATACTGAAACCGCCGTAGGTGTCAATCAGTTCAACCACAGTCATCGCTCCCATCAGGTAAAAGAGAATCTCGGCAATGTCGCCTAAATGCTCGATAAGTTCGTTCTTGGTGATAAAGTCGGCAAAAGTGGCGTCCGGATGAGCCTGCAAGTATGCCTGCCAGGAGGCACCGTGTCCAGACACCTCGAAAATGCCAGGTCCTGTCAGTATGAACACCACCCAAATCAAAACCCCCAACAACAAAGCAAAAGCCGTCTTGTTGATTTTCAACGGATGTTCGAGGGCAATGCAAGCATACCCTACCAAGAACAGGATTACCATGATGTAAAAAGCGGCCATAACTATATGTGTTTTAGAAGATACTCAAGGAAATACCGACAGACATGGGACGGATTTTGGGTCCCTTGTTTTCTGTAAAGAGAGGCGTCACTTGGAAAGAGTAATAAACATCGATGAACTTCCAACCGATACGGGTATAGAAATCGACGTTGTAGCGCATTTTGTTTTCAATGCGGAGATTCTTGAACATCAGGGTGTCGGAAACAATTTCCGGGCTGTCGCCTTTGTATTTTTGGGACAGCTCACAGATCAGTCCTGCACGGGCACCCACAGTGAATTTGAAGCCATTGTCGGCACGATAACGGAACTCAAGGGGAATATTCACATTCAAATAATTCATCTTCAGCAAATTATAGTTCACATTCGATGGAAGAATGTTATAGCGCATCACTTGATCGATTTCGTCGTACAGCAGCAGGGCGTTGCTGTATTGCGTATAATAGGAAATACCCAAACCGAGGCCGATGGCGATGGGTTTTTGTTTGATCTTGAAATCCCAGATGGCCGAGACCGTGAAACCCGGATCGAATTTAAGGTGGACAACCTCCTTGGGCATACCCATCCAGAATGTGTGGTATATGTCCATAATCAAACGATCTCGGAAAACGACAGGTTTTTTGTCCTCATCGCCATCTTTTCCTGTATAGGGGGTTTGTGGCGTCTGCGCCAAGACTTGCGTCATGCAGAGGCACAACAACAGTGAAATCGCCAAAAGTTTCTTTGCCATACGCTTATTCGTTTTAAGCGGCAAAAATACAAAAAAATCCTATTCTCCGCCCATGCCTTCGAACTCATCGTCATCAGGCATTTTTTGAGGACGGCTACGGAAGTTGTTTAGCTTGTATGTCAAGTTGACAGAGAGGTTAAACCCTTGATTTTCACGAATACTGTATGAGTAATAGCCGCTTTGCGCATCAGCGTTAGGTTCATACATTTCATCATACACCGCACAATTTTGCCAAGAGGCGATTTGCGCCTGACGGACCGAGGGAATGAAATAGAGCAAATTACGAATGTTTACGCTAAGCACCAACGAGTTGTTCAAGAAGCCCTTCTTCACGCCCAGGTTCAGACGGTAGTTGGCAGAACGTCTCCCCTGCCCCACTCCGCGCAGGCCCCAGCCCATGCTGCCGGCCGTCAGCTGAGAGGAACGATAGCGGAAGTCGAGCTGGATGTCGAAATCCTTGCCCACCGTGAAAGTTTGGTTCACGCCGGCATTCCAGGCCCAGTCGCGCGTCAGGTTCTCGTCCAACAAACCCGACTGGTCGATGATATTGCGATAGAAACTTCCCGTGACACTGATCTTATAGACCTTTTTCACTCGCTGTCCGAAATAAAATTCCAGACCGAAATTCTGGCTCTTGTTGAGGTTTGCGTAGGAGGTCATCGTATAGACGCGGTCGTCCACCGTGTCCTGCAGGATCTCCGTATAACGTGTGATGAGGTTGGTACGGCGACGGTAAAAAGCGGTCAGCGTTAAGGAGGTCTGCTTATGGGTGTACATGTACCCGATTTCCAAAGAATTGGCAAATTCCGGTTCCAAGGCCGGATTACCCTGCTGCAGATTTTCCCTGTCAGAATAGTCGATAAACGGATTGAGCTGATGGATGCGCGGGCGCTGCACTCGGCGAGAGAAGCTGGCCTGCAAGGAATGCTCTGACGTGATCATATACTTCAGATGCACCGTCGGGAAGAAGAAATTTTTGGCAAAATGATTGTAGTTCACATAGGTATAGACCAGATCGGAAGACTTGAGGTCGGAGATGGTGTAGGAGACCTCGCCGCGCAAGCCCAACTGCACCTGGAACTTCTTCCAGAAAGTGTTGGAGTAAATGAAATAGAGTGCGTTTATCAACTCTGTGTATTGGAAATTGTTGCGTTGCAGGGAGTCCTCCACCATGTTGTCCTCCGTAGTGCCCGCAAAAAGGGAGTAGTCCTGCCCCACCCCGCGATACGAGAACTTGTAGCCTGTCTCGATGCGGCCACCGTTGCCCACAGGGGTCACGAAGTCCACCTGCGCCGAAGCGTCGCGGTTCAGTTCCAAGGTGCGCGTCTGCTGGCACAGGTCGTCCAGTCCCTCGTGATGCTCCTGCGTCAACAGGTCGTTGTGATCGCCGTTGCGCTGGGTGAAATAGAGGTCGGCAGTCAACTCGCGCCCTTGCGTGAGAAAAGTCTTCTTGTAGTTCACCGATGCATCGTAACTGTTGAATTTGTTCCCGTTGCGTCCAATCTGGTCATAACTCACCAGCGTGTCCCCCTCATGTGAGGTCAGCGACCATAAATTGCTTGACCAGTTCATGCGCCCGAAATGGCCGCCAAGATTGAATGTGATGGTGTTGTATTTGTTGATATAGTAATCGAATGCCAAGGAGGCATTGTGGAAGCCATTGCGGGAACCGCCAAAGTTTTCCTGCTCCATGTGGGTAATCTCGCGGTCGTCACCCAAGCCGAACCAAGAGTCGCGCCACAGATTGCCGGCATTGCGCCAACTGCCGCCACGGTAGCTATAGCTGGCAAACACGTTGATTTTATTGTACCGGAAATTCAAGCTCAGATTGCCGTTATAACCGCTAAGGTAGAAATGGTGCTTCCCGTCGTAGTGCAGCATGGCCGTGCTGGCACCTATCGACGCCATGCCGTTGAAGCTGGACTCGCGTCTCTTTTTCAGCACCACATTAAGGATGCCCGCCATGCCATCGGGTTCCAACCGCGCGGATGGGTTGGTAATCACCTCGATGCTCTCGATCATGTCGGCGGGAATCTGGTCAAGTGTCAGGTTCGTGGCGTGCCCGTCCACCAAAATGGTGACGTTCTCGCTTCCGCGCAGGCTCACGTTCCCGTCCACATCGACAGAGACCGATGGTATCTCCTCCAAAACCTCCACGGCAGTCTGCCCCGTGGCGTTGATGCTTGACTCCACATTGAAGACAGTCTTGTCGAGGTTGGTCTGCAGCATGTCCTTCTGCGCACGAATCACCACCTCGCCCAACTCCGAACTCTTGTCCGACATCTTGTACTTGGAGATTTTGTAAACCGCATTCTCCTTGGAGATGGTAAAAGGTTGCGAGGAGGATTTTTGATAGCCTACATATTGTATTTCCACAAAATATTGCCCGAAAGGGATACCGTCCAAGGTGAATTTCCCATCGGCATCCGTGATGCCATACTGCACCGTGGTGGAATCGGTGACCTTTTTCACATTGACGGAAGCGTACTGTAATGGCACGCCATTCACATCCACGATGGTACCCGTCACGGCACCGCTATTATAATTCTGGTTTTGCGGACGTTGTATTTCTGGCTGAGCCAATACAACCGATGTGTGAAACGCAAGTAAAAGCAGCAATGCGAGTGTTTTCTTCAGCATAGGTGATTATGAAAAAAAAGCGTGGACCAAACTTTTCATCGAAGGTTTAATCCACGCCGGTTTATTTATTGATTATTCAGGATTATTTCTGATAGAAACGTCCTCTGTTATCCAGAACTTTGGCTTGGGAAATCAAATAGTTGATGATGGTCATCTCGTTGCGCTCACGGCCAAGAAGCTGGTTGCGGAGCAGGTTCTTCTCCATGGCATAGCCAGGAGTAGCTGTGGCGGTATTGGTTTGGTCAACATTCACCACATAGACCATGTTCTGACCGTTCACAGCCGTAGGCTTGTTGGTGGGCAGAGCAAAGATCTTGGCAATCGCCTGGCCATCGACGTTGCGATTTTGGTACACATCGCCAGTGAAGGAGAGATAAACGCTGTCCATCACCTGGGTGCCATATTGCTGGGCCAAAGCCTGCATATTGGAAGAAGAGAGCGCCTTGTTGACCTGGTCGGCAACCATTTCAGCCTTCACTTGGGTCTCCAACATGGATTTCACGTCATCTTTCACATCATTGAATTTCTGAGCGCCATTGTCGCGGACATTACGCAGGGCTGCAACAGCGAAGAACATACGTTCCACATTGTACACATCGGAAATATCATTCTTCTTGACATCATCAGAGAATGCCCAGCTGACAATGTCGCGGCAGTTGGGAAGCTGGTTGATGACAGAAGCCATGGAGAGGATGTTGTTGCCTTGAACAACTTGGATACCCTTCTTGGCTGCGGTGCTCAACAGTTCGTCGGCATTGTTGACGGAAGCGGCAAAAGCATTGGCCTCTGACTTGATTTTGTTAAGAGTGGCCTCTGAGGCAAGGATATCGTAGTCGTACAACACAAATTGACGCTTCTCAATCGGGGCGGTGCGGGTGAGCGCCTGGAAAACGATGTAACCCGTGGGAGCCTTATAGACGTAAATGCCACCGTTGGGGGTTTCCAACAGACCATTGTAGAGGGTGGTGATGGTACCACGCTCCGGCAACCAGAAAGTGGAGTCGCCGGCAGTGTTGGCGGAGAAGTCCTTGCGAAGTTGGAAGATATTGGCCTGGTTACTCAACAGCACATTCTTGAGGCTGTCGGCGAGCAGACGAGCTTCTTTCTTGGAATATTTGGCGCCTGTGTTCTGGGCGTTCTTGAAAGGAAGTTCAACGGCTGCCACAAGGACAGAGTCAGGACGGGCGGCGCCGCCATAGACCTTGCCGAAATACCATTTCTGGTTTTCATAGACAAACGGTTCGATGAAGCTGCCGACAGAAGACTTGAAGATGAGGCTGTCCAAGATGTCGAGGTTGATGTCCTCAGTCTTGTAATAGGTGCTGTCCACGGAGCCATTGCCCTTTTCGGTGCTGTAAGCCAGCAGGTCGGAATTGGCGAATTGCTGGAAATCGGCGCGCACTTGCTGCTCGAGAGCCTGAAGATCCTCGGTGGTCGGGTTGATGGGGAAAATCGCCACATCGATGTCGCGATTGGGTTCCGTCACCGTGAAGAGGTCTTTCTTATGAGTGTTGTAGAAATCCTTGATCTCCTTGTCGCTCACACTCGGGGTGATGCTGTTAAAGGCAGGGGACTGCGGGTTGACAGGCATCAGAGAAACCATAGCGGACTTGTTGTCGGCGGCCAGCTTCTTTGCCAAAGGATCGGAGAAGTAAATGGAGTTTTGCACCAAAGCCCCGTAGCGGTTTGCCTTTTCTGCGGAAAGAGCGAAGCGCACGATAGCCTGGTATGCATTGTAAATATCACGAGTCTGGTCGTTGTTGGCATACTCGTCAATGTTGGAGATGATGGCCATGGCGTTCTCGGGACCCACTTGCTGAGCCAATGCCTGCGCAAACTGCATCATGAACTGATTCGGCTGCTGGGAATTGAGGGAGGCCAACATGTCGGCCTTGAAATCCTCCACCATCTGATCATTGTAGGCGAGTCCCAGCTTGTCGAGTTGTTTGTCCAGAATTTGGTCCTGAAGAAGCTGTCTCCACGTCATGTCGTGGATTTGGTAAGTTTCATTTTCATCGAACGAAGACTTATTTTGAATAAGTCTGATCAACGCGGTGTTCTCCTCGTATTGCTTGCCATAGACATTGTCCAGTTTGGTGTTGCCGATGCGGGCTAACGTGTTCTTGTTGGAGAAGGTGCGAGTCACTTGGGAAAGGTCACCCAAGATAAACGCAAGCATGGCAAGGCCGATGATGATCATCAGGGCCACACCGTGTTTTCGAATTGAGCCAATTGCTGCCATAATAGTATGTGTTTTTCGTTAATTTCCGTGAATCGATTATGCTTCAGCAGAAGCCTCTTCACCCTCCGCGTTAGCGTCAGCCACCACGTTACGGGTCGGCAATACGGCAACGACAACCTTGCTGGGATTGTCAACGATGGTGATGTTGTCCAAATGAAGGTCTCCGATCTTCATCATATCGTTGAGATCCATGTTGGAAATGTCAGCAGTAATGCACTCGGGCACATTTTCAAGCAGGCCGCGGACTTTGAGTTTACGAACTCTCTTCTTGAGAGAACCGCCCTTCAAAACACCAGGAGAAGTACCGGCGAGTTTGAACGGGATGTCAATGGTGATAGGCTTGCCGTCAACCACTTCGAGGAAGTCAACATGCAACAATTTGTCGGTAATCGGGTGGAATTGGGTTTCTTGGACGATGGCTTTCACGACAGAGCCGTTGATATCGAGGTCAACGAACTGCACTTCCGGGGTATAAAGCAGCTTTTGGAACTGTTTTTCCTCAACCACGAAGAGTTTCTGCTCTTTTCCGCCATAAAGGGCGCAAGGTACCATACCCTGGGCGCGCTGGGCCTTTGCATCTTTTTTCCCTACGTTCTCTCTGAGAGAACCGCTAATAGATACTGATTTCATACTTTTTTTTGTTAATTGATAAGTAAATAAGGTTATTTTTTTGCGGCTGCAAAAATACAAAAAAATTTCCAAACCTAACTCCCTCATTTACAGCTTATGCAAAATAAATACAGACTCTCTTTCCAACGACATGAACTCATTGGAAATCAAATGGTTGGCAAAGACAACCGACAATTTCTGAAAATCTGCTATCGTTTTACGACTTTGCGCGTCACCACACCTTTGGCAGATGTGACACGAAATGTATAGGTGCCGCAGGCAAAAGAGGAGAGGTCCACTCTCGCGTCACTGCCGGATCCGCCAAGCTGCAAGAGGCAGCGTCCCGACAAATCATAGATTCCGATGGAGGAGATGTCCGCGCCATCGCTTATCACGCGCACCGCATCAGAAGCGGGATTGGGAGAGAGCTGCACCCGCCAGGCTTCCTGATCTTCAAGTCCGACGTACAGGGGCACCAACTGAACGTCCCTCTCCACACACTGTCCGTCCAACGCTGTCATAGTGAGCGTCTTGGGATAATATCCATCTGCGGAAAACGTCACCTGATATGTACCGCCGACAATCGGACGATGATAGTCGCCATTGGGCAAACGCGAATAGGTGTGCGAATTGTCCAAGTCATGATTCTCCACAAAAACCCTCGCCGCCACAGGTTCCGAAGTCACGGAGTCGGTCACGATACCCCGGAAGCCGTTGAGCGACTCGCCGATGTAATTCAGCAAAGAGTGGTTGATATAATCCCAATAATATGGCAAATAGCTGGAATTGACCACCTTGTCGGCGCTCACCTCGACGGTCATTTCGCGGCAACCGAGATAATAGTTGAAGTAATCCTGTCGCGACCCGGTGATGATATACCAATCGCCGCCTTCAGTCACACCATTATAGCAGTCCGTCATATAGTTCGACGAAACGGCATGGCAGGTGTCCGCGAACTTGCGTCCTACAAACTCCCACCACGCTTGGTCGGCATGTGCACGCTGTGTGGTTTCCCATGTGTCCCACGGGTAGTTGACCACTTCGGCACCGCCGTGGAAATTAGCCGACATAGTGAAGTTGTGCGCAGCGCCGAAATCCATCATGGCCTGCACTTCAGGCGGATAGCTCTTTGCAACAGGCTGTCCAATAATAGGATACGAGCGATTGAGATCATCACCATTGTAATTGTACCGGGTTGAATACCAACTGCTCAACTGGCTGTTGGAGTAACGATAGGTGCCATCTGGATTTTCCAACGGACAGATCCAGATATCCACATTGTCCACAAGCTGCTGCACTTTCGGATCAGTGGCATAGTTGTGGAGCAGATAATGCACCAGACGGAGCATCAAATAGTACCCCACGGGCTCATCGCCATGCATGGTGGCAGTGTAAAAGAAAGCGGGCTTGTCGCCTCTGTCCTGCAAGTTGTTGCTGATATGCGCCACAAGCAGCGAATGGCCGCCTGATGTTTGCTCCAGAATGGTGTCAATGTCGCACAAAGCGGGAAATTCCGACTGAAAAGTCGCCATGGTCTCCAAATATGCCCCGTATGTGGGATAACGATTCCAGGAAGAGACCAGCTGCTGGTAGGTGGTTGCCATGTTGATCGGCGGCTTCGCCGGCGACAGGATGGTGTAAGGGACACCCAATCGTTCGAAAGCATCGTACTCGCGCTGTCCCACGCATATACTCACATTCAGCGTTCCATCGGCATTGGGTGTGACTTTGTCCACGGAAAAGTTCGGGGCTATTTCACGGAGCGCCTTGCGCGTCATGGTAGTCTGCACATAGGTCTGAAGCGCGTCCCGGTTAAAGGATGGGGATTGGGCTATTGCTGTGTGAGCCATAAGGCAAACCAACAAAAGCGGGAATATCGTTTTTCTCATATTGGCTGCTAAAAAAGTGTATGTTTCAAAGTTTGACCAACTGCTCAATCTTCTCATAGAGGGCCGGGGTGACCGGCACATTGGGCAGTCGGAGGCGATTGTGCAGCTTACCCTGCACATTGAGCACAGCCTTGATGCCGGAAGGATTGCCTTCCTGGAAACAGGCCTGCATAAGGTTGAAAAGGCGATCGTGGTACAGACGGGCCTTGATGAACTGGTCGTTCATGGCCAAATGCACCATATTGGCCATCTCGGCGGGGAACGCATTGGCAACCACAGAGATAAGTCCGTCCATTCCGACAGCCATCAAGGGCAGGGTAATCATGTCGTCACCAGAGATGACAAGGAAATTCTCGGGTTTGTGATTGAGCAGATTCATGATTTGTTTCATCTTGCCGGAAGCCTCCTTGATGCCAATGACATTCGGGCACTCCTGCGCAATGCGCATCGTGGTGGCGGCATCCACGTTGCACGAGGTTCTCCCAGGCACGTTGTACAAGATGATGGGGCGAGGCGAATGCTGCGACAGGAACTTGAAATGCTCGAAAAGTCCCTCTTGGCTGGGTTTGTTGTAATAGGGGGCCACCGAGAGGAAGGCATCCACGGGCAGAGGATCGGAAGCCTCCATGTCGCGGGCGACACCCAGCGTGTTCGGCCCGCCCACACCCATCACAAGCGGCAAGCGGCCATTGTTCACGGCAGCCACGCAACGCACTACATCACGTTTTTCCTCCGGCGACAGAGTCGGCGACTCGCTGGTGGTTCCCAATGCCACCAAATAGTCAACCCTTTTCTGAACCAGATCCTCAATCAAACGCTCCAAAGCCGGATAGTCAATCTTTCCATCCGGCAAAAACGGCGTAATGACGGCCACGCCAAGGCCCCTGAGAAGCGACAACTTATCTTTCATTACCCGTGAGTTTTTGCGTGTATTTATTGACAGCCTCCAAATATTTCAAGTTGGAGCTTGTCAAATCATCGATAAACAAGTCGTATGCATTCTGGCATTCACCGAGGCGCCCTACGATGAACTTCGCGTGCGACAAGGCCAGAATGGACTGCACGGCAGGATGGAGCCGGTAGTTGAAATCAATGATCATATCGTAATCCTCCTTCAAGAAATCCTGAATCTGTTCCATATTGGGGATTCCATACCAGTTCAAGTGCTTTTGGCAAAAATAATCCGCCGTCAGCTGGGGAAGACAGTAAAACGGGACCTCCTTGTCGTTGATATAACCAATCAGACGCACTTGATGCCCCTGTTCCTGCAACTTGGTAAAGATGTAAAAAATGTCTTTATAGGAATCTTCATCGGAAATTTCGCACAACAAGCCCATGGTCTTAGCCTTCTGCATCGGCATGATTTGCACGCTCCTATTTGGCTTATTTTCAACAAGATACTTCTTTAAAAAATATTTTTTTATCCAAGAAATCATAATATAGGCATATTATACAATAAAGGCGGCAAACTTACAAAAAAAATTGGATTTTTGAACATAGCACAAAAAAACAGCGGAAACCTCTTTCCGCTGTTTCAAACCATTAACCTATGTAAGATAATTGAAAACTATTGAAATAGTATTTCTAAAATCACTCTTCCTTTACGGACATCTCACTCAAAAGTTACAAAAAAATTTTCATTTTTTGAAATTTCCCGTGCGAAGGCGGTGTTGGCAAAGTGTCCGGGGCGGTTGGCGATGATTTCCGCACGCAACGGAATACCCAATAAATAGAGGTCTCCCAGCAAATCGAGGAGCTTGTGGCGCGCCGGTTCATTGGCGTGTCTGAGCGTGATATTATTAAGCACATGGTCAGGAGTCACCTCTATATTTTTTCTATGGAAAAATTCGGACAGTTCCTTCAGGACATTCTTGGCAGGCACTTTGTCCACAAAGACAATGGCATTGTCGAGGTCGCCGCCACGCACCAGATTGTTTTGGATGAGGAACTGCAATTCGTCAAGAAAAACGAATGTACGGCAATTATAGACTTCAGGATAAAAATCCTCCATGTTGTTGAGCACAGCTTGCTGTTCAGAAAGCACCTTTGTGCCATAATCCACATTGACCGTCATTTTAAAATGATCAGCCGGGCGGATTGTCAGCTGAATCTCCTTCTCGGGGATAGAAAACGTGATCTCCTTCTTAACAGTTCCGAACTTACGGGGTTTTTCAAGGGTTTTGATGCCCGCCTCGCGCAACATCTCCACATAGACCCGTGAACTTCCGTCCAGAATGGGGGTTTCAGGGCCTTGCGTGAGCACGCGGACATTGTCGATGCCCAAACCGGCGAGAGCGGCCATAAGGTGTTCGATGGTGTGAACCTGTGCGTGACCATCCTGGATGGAGGTGCCGCGGGATGTGTCGAAGACATTCTGCGGGACAGCTTTCACGGAGGGTGAACCGGGCAAATCCGCGCGCACAAACTGCACTCCGAAGTCAGCCGGAGCCGGTTCAAAGGTCACTGTAACTTGCTGGCCGGTATGAAGTCCCCTTCCGGACACAGAAATCGGAGAGACTATTGTTGTTTGGTATTGCATATTTTAATGAATACTTATTATTTATAATGTATTGCTGAAGAAGACTCCTGCATTGAATTACTCATTACCATTCATCCACTCCTTCACATCAGAGAAAAGAGACGGAAGTTTGCGGCGATAGATAATCAGACGTTTTTCTTCCTGAAGCGGGAGGGCCGGAGATCCGAGATATGTACCCTGTTTAAGAGAATGTGTGACGCCCGACTGCGCACCGATCACCGTGCCGTCATCGACCGTGATGTGACCCGCCACGCCTACCTGCCCGGCAAGAATACAGTGGCGGCCGACTTTGGCGGAGCCCGCGATGCCGACCTGGGCGGCCATGCCCGTGCCTTCACCAATAGTGACGTTATGGGCAATTTGTACAAGATTGTCGATCTTGGCATTGTCGCCGATACAAGTGGAGCCCATTGTGGCGCGATCGATGCAGGTGTTAGCGCCAATTTCCACATTGTTGCCAACCACGACATTGCCGATCTGGGGGATTTTGAGATACTGTCCGTCTTGTGGGGCAAAACCGAACCCATCAGATCCAATGACAGCACCGGCATGCAAGATGCAGTCGTTGCCGATGACACAGTCGGCATACACCTTCACACCGGCATAGAGAGTGGTCCGGTCCCCCACCCTGACATTGTCGCCAATGACAGTCTGGGGAAAGATGGAGGCGCCATTGCCCACCACGGCATGCTCGCCAATGCTTGCAAATTCACCGATATAGACATTCTCGCCAATGGTGGCAGACGGTGCGATGCAGGCCTTGTCTGAGATGCCCACTTTTCGAGGTTTATTCTCCTGATAAAAATTCAGCAGCTTGGCAAAGGCCAAGTATGAATTGTCAACTTTGATGAGCGTGCAAGGCACGTCTTGTTCCGGGACAAAACTTTTATTCACAATGGCCGCAGCAGCGCGAGTCGTATAGATATACTGCGTGTATTTCGGATTAGAAAGGAAGGTCAAGCCGCCAGACACACCCTCTTCAATTTTGCAAATGGTAGTGATGACCGTATTCGGATCTCCCACTATTTCAGCGGATAAGAGTTCCGCGATTTGACTTACGAGATACTTCATAGCCTGTTTTCTTTGGGGGTGCAAAAATACATTTTTTTATCTAAGAGAGCCTTCCTGCAAAATCGGCAAAAAAAAAAGAGGCGTGGAATGCATCCACGCCTCCTTGTATGGAAAAAGAATCAAAACTATTGGATTTGACTCTTCAAATTCACAACTTGGATAGGATTGTTAGGATCGTTGGTAATCACTTCCAACGTGGCCTTTTGGTCACCCTGACGGTTATTGGCCCTGAAGTCAACCGTAATGGTGGCGGAACCGCCGGCCGGAATTGTCATCACGGAAGCACGAGCCTTGAACATGTTGGATGAAGAGACAAGATTTCTGATAATCAACGGGCTCTTTCCGGTATTGGTGATTTGGAAATCGATCGTCTTCTGACCGTTCTTTTGAACCGGGCCGAAGTCAAAATCGACAGCACCATAGTTGGAGACAGGCGCTTTCTTCAGTTGTTTCGGAGTCAACACAGAAAAGTCCTCTTTGATGTTGACAGCATAGTGCAGCTGCTTCTTGGCTTCAATAGAGTCGGTGGTCACGTATGTGACAGCGTCTTTCTGCTGGCCGAAGGCACCGCGTTTAGACGCATCGTACTTAACGACGATAATGCCCTCCTGTCCCGGCTGCAAGTCACCGCCGAAGCTACGATACGCTTCACTGATGTATGGGGCCGTGCTTTCCAGGCGGAAATTGACGGGCTTGGTCCAGAAATTGCGCACCTTGAAGGTGTCCAGGACAGATTCCGTGTTCAACAGGTTATGTGACACGCTCGGTTCAAAGAAACGAGCCATACCTGCAGTTTTCGTGTAGCCTGCTTTTTCGAACTCGGTGGCAGGACGTTTGATCACCTCACCCTTGATGAATATCATGTGCGGGGCAGCCTTGCTGTCTTCGATATATTCGGGTTCGTTGGTCGTGACACGGATGTTTTTGTTGAAGTATCCGGGGCGGTTATACGGGTTGTAGGTGGCTTCGATATAGCCCTTTTGACCCGGGGCAATCTGGCCTTTGGTGTAGTTTGCAGCCGTACATCCGCAACCGGGGCGCACACTGGTCAGCTCCAACGGCTCGTTGCCGACATTGGTGAATTCAAACTTACCTGTAACCTTGCCACCTTCCTCGTGGATTTTTCCGAAATCATACGTGGTTTGGTCGAATTGGATTTTAGGTTGCGCATAACAAAAGACAAAAGCGACGACCATCAGAATGGATAAACTGAGCTTTTTCATTGTTTTACTTTTTAAAATTAATCTATCTTGTTATAAAATAATAAATTACAAATTTCAATTTTCAGCAGGCAAAAGTACAATTTTTTTTCCTAACTCATTCACGTCTATGCCACCAAAATTTCCAGAGGACATCATGAGCAAGACTGCATCATGCATGGCAAGGTTTAACAAGTGAGCCTCCATTTTTTTGGAGTCGTCGAAAACCATGAGGTCGGGGCGTCCGAAAGCCCTTATTACCATGTCCGTAGTGATCGGGGGAAGTTTCTTGAGCGCGATGGCTTCCGGAGAGAAAAAGACGATGGCTTCGTCAGCCTGATCCATCGCACCGCGATACTGAGCCAGGAAGGCTTCGGTCAGGCTGCTGAAAGTGTGCAGCTCCATGCATGCGACCAAGTGTTTGTCAGGATATTGCTCACGCACTGCATTCACAGTGGCAAGGAGCTTCGAAGGAGAATGAGCGAAATCCTTATAGACCATGTTCCCATCATGTTTGGCCACAAGTTCCAGCCGCTTGGAAGCCCCCTTGAAGGTGGAAATTGCCTTGTAGAATTCCGCATCTGCTATGCCCACCGCGGCACAGGCGAAACGGGCCGCGTTCAGGTTGGCCAGATTGTGTTTGCCGAAAATCTGCAACGGGACCTCGCCCATGCCTGTTTCAAGATAGGTGACGCCGTCGCGCACATGACTTGGATGCACGCCATACGGCCGTTTCGCTGGCCCCGACACTTTCTGCCCAAGGTCGCGGAGCACCTCGTCATCCTCGCAATAGATAAAGGTCCCGCTTTCGGGAATCATCTCCGCGAAAATCCTGAACTGGTCCACATAAATGTCAAAGGTTGGGAACACGTTGACATGATCCCACGCAATGCCGCTGACAATTCCGACAGTGGGCTGATAGACATGGAACTTCGGCCTGCGATCAATGGGCGAAGTGAGGTATTCATCTCCCTCAATGACCATAATTCCGGCCTCTTCGCTCAACTTGACCATCACCTCGAAACCCTCCAACTGCGCACCCACCATGTAGTCGCAATCGATGTGATTTTGTTGCAAGACATGGATAATCATGGAGGTGATGGTGGTCTTGCCATGGCTGCCACCCACCACAATGCGGATTTTATCCTTGCTCTGCTCGTACAGATATTCGGGATAAGAATAAATCTTCAGCCCAAGCTCTTTCGCTTTCTGCAACTCAGGGTTGTCAATGCGGGCATGCATGCCCAAAATGACGGCATCAAGTTCCGGCGTGATGCGTTCCGGATGCCAGCCCAAGGACTCCGGAAGAATACCCCAACGTTCCAAACGGCTTTTCGCGGGATCAAAGATTTCATCGTCAGATCCTGTCACCTCGTAGCCCTTCTGTCGAAGAGCTATGGCCAGGTTGTGCATGGCACTGCCTCCAATGGCAATAAAATGAACTTTCATATCAGGTCAGGTTTGAATTATCGCATTCGTTTTTCGAGCCCGCAAAAATATCAATAATTTTTCAAATGTGTAACCATATCTCTTTATTTTATATCATCCGACGTTTCCATGTCAAGCCCCATTGCCAAATCTTGCCAAAATCGTTGTTTTGGAACATTTTTACATGCAATTGGACAAGACGATTGTGAAAAAAAGATTGTTTCTTTGCAAAAAATAAAAGATATCTTTTCATATAGAAACAAATCATGAATAATTTGTTTGGGACACAAAACCAACGCATTGATTTCCACATCGTTCAAATCTCCTATTAACATTTTTGCCAAATTTATCCACAGAACAGCTATTTGAAATAAAAAACTTATTTTTGCAAACTTTATGTTACTCTTGTAACAAGATACAGGAAAAAAGCATCTTAGTTGTAGTTTATGTTCAACCAGACGGTCCTTCCAAAACAGCATCCACACGCCAGTCTCTCCTTCTGGAGGAGATGGTGCCGGCAGTGCATCGTCTTTGCCATGCTGGCAGTCAGCACTTTCCAAGGGAAGGCCTTGCCAGGACGGGATCTTCCTGCTTTTGACGCCCACCGTGTCCTCTCCGACACCACTTTCGTGCAGGACAGCATCTGCGATTTCCTGTTGCCCTACATCTGGAACGGGGTCACTTTCACGCAGGCGGGCACGCAGACCGCTGTGCTCACCGCCTCGGACGGCAGCGACAGCGTGGTGGTGATGACCCTTGTGGTCGGCACGCCGACCTACCTTTCCGTTTTTGGCAACGCCTGCGAGGGCGAAAACTACACCGAGCATGGTTTCAACCTGCCGTCCGATAGTGTCCACGGGGGGCCCACGCGCGTATATGTGCGCACCTCGCCCAACGGGACAGGCTGCGACAGCATCATCACGCTTACCCTTAGCATCAACCCGTTGCCCACCATACACAGTTCCGGCGACACCATCCTCGACCCGGGCCAAAGCGTTGCTCTTTCCGCCTCCGGTGCCGATTACTATGTATGGGCACCCGCCAGCAATCTCAGCAACACGATCACGAACAATACCGTCTGCACGCCTGACCATTCTATGTACGTCTTTGTTTCCGGCTACAACACGGGCATCAACCTGATTGGCAACGGTGACTTCGAGCAAGGCAGCGCCGGATTCACAAGCGACTACACCCTGAACACCAATTTGTGGGGCGAGGGGACCTACTATGTGGGCAGCAACGCCAGCACCTACCACACCAACTTCCAAGGGGCACAAGACCACACTTCCGGGCATGGCAACTACATGATTGTCAATGGGGCCACATACCCCGGCACAATTGTCTGGTCACAGACCATCAACGTCACACCCGGCACCGACTATGCCTTCACCACATGGGTCACCACCGTGGCCAACAGTCCATGGGCCGAGCTGCAGTTCAGCATCAACGGGCAACAGATCGGCAACGTCTTCACCGCGCCCTCCACCTATGGGCAGGCCAACACATGGCACAATTTCTACATCGTCTGGAACAGCGGCACCAACACACAAGCCACCATCTCCATTATCAATCAGAACACCGTGGCGGGCGGCAACGACTTCGGATTGGATGACATCTCCTTTTTCAAGCTCACCAACTGCGGCATCACCGACACCATCCAAGTGCTTGTTCGTCACTTCGAAGACACGGCCATCTGCTCATACGACCTCCCGTTCACCTGGTATGGGGTCACCTTCACCAGTTCGGATTCCTTGGAGCACATCATGGTCAACCCCAACGGTGTGGACGATGCCGTTGTGATGAACGTGGAAATCGTGGAGAGCCTGAAACCCGATTTGGGCGAGGACTTCATCCTATGCTTTGGCGATATGCGAGAGCTCTCATTGGACAGCGTTCCGCCCGATGTGTCCGTCTTATGGAACACCGGAGACACCACCTCCAGCATCTTCGTCCTCGCTGAAGGGTCATACGATGTGAGTGTCATCGGCAGTTCCTCCAGCGGAGCATATCAGTGTTATGGACGCGACACGGTTTTGGTCACCTCCGCCGACCAGCCGCAGATCGACTTTGAAGCAAATCCCAGACAAGGGTGCATCCCTTTGGATGTGCGCGTCACCAACCATACCATCCCCGATTCCTGCACCCACGAGTGGTATCTTTACGATGCCAACGGGAATCTGGCTTACGCATCCATTCTCGCCGAACCGGACTTCCATTTTGAAGAACCGGGCACATACACTCTGCAGTACATTGTCACCTCGCAATATGGTTGCACGGACTCCATCATCATACCCAACTACATTGAAGCCAGTTTCCAACCTTTGGCGGAATTCACCGCGGAACCGGAGATTGCGCTCATGAGTGAGAACGGAGGGCAAGTTGCCTTTACCAACTATGCTGATCGCGCAAGCACCCTCTATGCCACCATCATCTGGGATTTTGACGATGGCGAGATTGACAGCACCAACTTTGAGCCCACGCACACCTATTCGCAATGGGGAGACTACAATGTCACGTTGCGCATCGTGACAGAGGCGGGGTGCAACAGCGAGATCACGCACACTGTCGTCATCGAAGACGACCTGATTTTCCCCAACGTCATCACGCCAAACGGCGACAATCTCAACGATGTTTTTGCCATCGGGAATCTGAACACGAACATCAACTCCGAGGATCCCGACAAATTCCGCCACAACGAGCTGTTCATCCACGATCGTTGGGGCAAGAAAGTGTATGAAGCCCACGACTACGACACCTATGCCAAGAATGGCCAAGTCGTCCGAGGAACGCAGTATTTTGACGGCACCGGGCTGCCCGATGGCGTCTATTACTATAGTTTCTATTACAAAGGGAAAGCAAAAACGGTAAGCTACAATGGGTCACTCACCATTATTCGGTAGCACAGTCACATCAATACCGGCACTGATAATTCAACCGTTCAGCGAAGGCATCATTTGATCCTTGGGATCGGATTCACATAAACATCCTCCTGCTTACGGGGACGATACTCCGGCAGCCAGCGGAAGTCCTGCAATTTTCGGTCTTTCTCCTCAAAACTCTCATCCGGATACACCTTGCCGTCGGGAGCGTCATAAAAGCGGATCTGTTGAATCTTATTGTTCTCAAGGAAAATACGCATTTCACTCGTGATAGAGGTGTTAACTCCGATCAAAGAGCTGTCCTCTTCCTGCAGGTAATAGACGCACTCCGCATTGCCCACCACATCCACCTGATACAGTTTCTTATCTCTCACAAAACCTTTAATCCGCACGCCCTTGATTTGGTTAAACTCAGTATCATCGAACAGGCCGCCGACAATAAACCCTGCTTTGCAGAGTTCGATGGTGGAATTGGCGGAGTCGATCATCGTATAGCGTATGGTGTCGCCTGACAATTGGAATTCATCGGCCCACAATACCGGATTGTAATACATGTTCAGCACGGAATCCGCACGCACCAGGGCCAAGGAATCACACGCGCCTTGCATATCCTTGCGGTAGAATTTCACCTTGTTGTAGGCACGCGCCCACTGCATCTGCTCTTCATCGTCAATAAAAAGTTTTAGGGTATCCGAATGCAGGAACAACGAGTCACGATTTTCATCAATAAGTATCAACAGATTGCTGTCCGTGGCAATTGAGACGCCACCTTTTTGATAATACTCCACATAATCGCCCTTTAGCACATACTTGTCCGCAGTATCGACCAAGGTGGCTCCCAACCAGGCACGGCCAAAAGAGCGAGAACGGTCATAATAGACGCTGTCCGCGAACATGGAACGAGCTCCGTTATACAGCTGCACATCCTGTGCCAACGTGGAGATCTCACGTTCTGTGTCATACCATCCTGATGTGGTGTATATATCCTGCTCATCGGAATGAAGGTGCGTTCGGGAGACAAAATAGGCGATCTTTGAAGATGCATTGTATTTCAAAGCGTCACAATCCACACGATAGGTGCTGTTCCACAACAGTACATTGTCTTTCGCAACGGCATCATCTGTCTTGGTGTAATACCAACCTTGCACGCTGGTCATCGTGTCCTTGTCATTCACCAACTTGCCGCCAGTGACAAAATAGCCGACATCCTCCGCTGTGTTGTATATCAAACTGTCGGAAAGCAAATAAGCAGCTCCCTTCTCCAATCTGACAGACAAGGCTATCGAAGCGGTCTTGTCGTCACCATCGTAATAGGCACGACGGCCATAGAGACGCACCGAGTCGCCCACGAAAATCCTCACCTTATCGCCAAAAGCAATAATGTAGTTATCCGCATCAAAGAGATAGGCACTGTCGCAATAGCCACGCACATTGTCTTGGGCAAAAGCCACGTTTCCAATAAGTCGCTGGGCACCCGGCATGAAATCTTCGTCATAAAAGCCCATGTCCGCACGATATTTGATCCTGCGGTTCTCCTGGGCTCTTGATTGAGGGACGAGCCAAGCTACAAGCAGCAGACAAATCAGGAGCTTTCTCATCGCGAACTACTCTGACAAGGTGGAATCAACCGTCTCCGAGACAATCCTATCCTTTTTAAACAAAATTTCTTTTATAACGGATCCCGAAGGAGAATAATGGAGCTCCTTACCGTCTTTCAAGTTGTTCACATACTGCGTGCTACGCATCGGGAGACCACGATGGTCATAAAAAACGACCTCACCCGTGCCTCTCTCGAACGAGCCTTCCCCGACGATGACGCCACGATCATCATAATATTTCCAATCCCCATCGAAGAGGTTGTCCTTGAACGAGCCCTCCACCTTCAATTCCCCTGTCACATGGTAACCTTTATGCGGGCCGTTCTTTACGCCATGCACATACGTAAACTCCTGTGCCTTTGATCCATTTGCCAAATAATTGGTCTCCACGCCTTCTATGGAATCATTCACATAGGTGCAATGGGTATCCAGCATTCCGTTCTCAAAATACCGGTTGAATTCGCCATGACGTTTGCCGTTTTTCATCCACATTTCTATTTCCACGGTATTGGGGATATCGTAATAATAGACCGACTTCCCGTTTTCCTTACCCATTCGATATTGAATAGACGACTGGACATTACCGTCGGGATAATAAGTTTTCACCGTTTTAGTACAGGATGAACACAAAAACAGAACTGCGCACAGCAGCCATAGCACATTCTTCATAGCAATGGAATAAAAGCGCGCAAAAATACAAAAAAAAGGATTGGGAAGTGCCTTTTATGAGCACACGGGCTCATCGGCACTTCCACAATCCGAAATGATCAGTATCGCACCACTTTCTTCCGGGCCACACCTTGAGGCAGGCGAACAGATAAAACATACATGCCGCGCGGGTATTGTGCCAAGGAGATTACAGAAAAAGGAGCGCTCCACTCTTGCAGCACATTGCCCTGCAGGTCGAGCAATGTGACGGCAAGTACCTGAATATGGCCGGTATGCAACGTGATTCTGTCCGTTGTAGGGTTAGGGTAGATGCAAACAGGAATGCTTTCGTAATCCAGCACGCCCGTGGTGTCATGATCCTCGCCCGAGAATCTGTCAATGACAATGTTATTCAACTGTGTGTTTCCCTTGTTGCATTGCATGAGTTTCCAACGCACATATCGAGTGCTTTCTTGCAGCGGATATCTGCCCAAACGGACAAACTCGTCGGTGGAAATATCATTTTCTGTCAGATGGACGATAGACGACCAATTTTGTCCGTCCGCAGATTCTTCCACAAAAAAGAGCACGCCCTCGTATGCTGCCGGGGCAGAGCCGCCGGCACGTCCTTTCAGCTCAAACGCCAACGAACCCGGAGCACTGTCCAGATGGGCCACCAAAGCAGCCTCACCCGCGTGGGCAGTCTCGAATTTCGCGGAGCCATCGGCATACGATGAGCCCAGATGATAACCTCTGAAACCCGGCAACAGCGTGATGTCCGACTTGTCGCCGTCACTGTTGCCGGAGAGATCCAAGGGCAGGGTCACTACGGAATTGGTGTCTAAGATGACGTACGAGGCAGTCGCCACCTCACTGTCGTACATGCCCGCATGAACGGCCAATGCCTTGACGGTCACAGAGGACACCACACTGACAGGTCCCAAATAACGATTGGAAGAGGTTGTCGGAGCGGAGCCGTCCATAGTGTAAAAGATGTCCGCACCGCCTGTTGGCGAAGTCATGGTCACCATTTGGGGCTCATAGTATGTGCCGCCGGAAGGTGAAAAGACGGGCTTGGAGACAGTCTCCAAAACCGTCTCCTCCCCCACCACGATGGCAATATCGTCCAAACGGTAGTCCACATGTGCCAGATTGGAGAAACGGACATGGAGATTGGCGCAAGATGGCACACCACGGTATCGCACCCGATGCCATCCGGAAGTGCCCGTGCCCGTGGGCAACGTGTCTTCCATGAACAGGCGAGTCCACACCGCACTGTCGGCAGAGACCTCTACCACGAAATTGCTCCCATTTTCGGCGTTTGTCTTGCGAATGGCGCAGTAGAGGGAAAGATTAGTGTCGGCGGAAGTATTCAAGCCGGAGAATTGGAACCATTTCACCGTGTCGTTCAACATCACATTGCCGCCACCCGAAGCCCCGCCATAGCCACTGGATGCCGAGGAAGTCCGCACGTCACATGTGCCATCTCCCGAATAGAGGACAACAGAATTCTCCCAACCCGTATAGTTCTGCACCAGCGTATTGGACGCCGGCACCCCCATATTCTCATGATACAATACCGTTTGCGACCAGCCCTGTATCACAGCCGAGACAAAAGACAAAGAAATTACAACAATCTTGAATTTGGAAATATTAAATTTTTTCATAAATAGTTTTTTTTTAATATTATAATCATATAAACTTGTGTTATAATAATTTACAACAACAAATCTATGCGCACAAAAACAGTGCAAATATATAATTTTTTTATAATAAACCAGAAGTTTTTTAATTCAATTTTTTATTTTACGAATTATTATTTTTTCTATCTTTGCAAGCTGATAATTATTATGCCCCATAAGATTTGTTGGGCAAACGCGTTATATTGACGTTTCATTTAAAATCGAGAAGATGGAATCTATAAAAATCTTATTTGCAGAAGACGACGTGAATTTGGGCAAGGTACTCACCACCTATCTCACATCGAAGGGATTTGAAGTCAACCATGCCACCAACGGCGAGATTGCATACGAATCTTTTTGCACCAACACATTCGACATCTGCATCATTGACGTAATGATGCCGCTCATGGACGGTTTCACCTTGGCGCAAGAAATCCGGAAGTTGGACAAGAAAATACCCATCATATTCTTGACGGCCAAGAATTTGCAAGAAGATTTAATCAAAGGCCTCACCATTGGAGGCGACGACTATATCACCAAACCTTTCTCCATCGAGGTGCTCTTGGCACGGATTCAGGCCCTGCTACGCCGCACGGTCAAGCAACAAGAACCGCAAGAGGTGATCGAATTGGGCAGCATTCTGTTCGACAAAAAACGCCAGACCCTCACCATCCAAGGCGAGGAGAAGCGCATTTCCACGCGCGAGACACAGCTTTTGGAGATGTTGGTGGACAAGAAAAACGACATCCTCGAGCGTGGTTACGCCCTCAAGAAGATCTGGGGGGACGACAGTTTCTACAATGCCCGCAACATGGATGTCTATATCACCAAGCTCCGCAAGTATTTCAAGAGCGAACCGCGCATACAAATCATCAACGTGCATGGCACCGGATTCAAATTTGTGATGTAAATCCTGTGACAGAGGAACAGGGAGCGTGGCAAAAAAATGGAGACCTTCCGCCATGATTCTCTCCTTACGGATCAAGTCGTTGTATCACTTCGAGCAGAATCGCTTAAGCGCACCATCGTTCACCAACAACCGAAGACAATCGTTTACCAACAACCGAAGACAATCGTTTACCATAAAAAAGGAGCGGCAAAAACCGCTCCTTTTATACATTAATATATGCAATAAAATTAGCCTCTGAAGGGGAATTTCTTGCCCGGATAAATGGCTTGTGAACCGAGCATACCCTCGATGCGCATCAGCTGGTTGTACTTGCAGATGCGGTCAGTGCGGGATGCGGAGCCTGTCTTGATCTGGCCCGTGCCCAAGGCGACAGCAAGGTCGGCGATGGTGGTGTCCTCGGTCTCGCCGGAGCGGTGCGACATCACGGCCGTGTAGAGGTTGCGCTGCGCCAGGGAGACAGCGTTGATGGTCTCCGTCAGCGTGCCGATCTGGTTGACCTTGATGAGGATGGAGTTGGCCACCTGCTTGTCAAGGCCCATCTGGAGGCGCTTCACGTTGGTAACGAACAGGTCATCACCCACGAGCTGCGTCTTGCCGCCAATGGTATCGGTGAGGAGTTTCCAGCCGTCCCAGTCGTCTTCGGCCATACCGTCTTCGATAGAGATGATGGGGTATTTGTCGGTCCAGGTCTTCCAGTAATCCACCATCTGTGCGGGGGTTAGTTCCTCATTGGTGGACCATTTCAGGCGGTATAGCTGCTTCTCAGTGTCGAAAAACTCGGAGGCGGCGGGATCAAGGGCGAGGCAAACTTCTTCACCTGGTTTATAGCCGGCATTCTCGATGGCCTGCAGAATCACCTCCACAGCCTCTTCGTTCGACTTGAGGTTGGGG
Source organism: uncultured Bacteroidales bacterium (assembly GCA_947167635.1). Lineage (GTDB taxonomy): Bacteria > Bacteroidota > Bacteroidia > Bacteroidales > WCHB1-69 > F23-D06. Next base: position 31,473 of record CAMVIT010000024.1, read on the forward strand.
GCGAAGCCGCCCTCGTCGCCAACATTGGTGGAGTAGCCCTTGCCTTTGAGCACGTTCTTGAGATTATGGAAGATCTCGGAGCCCATACGCACAGCCTCGTGGAAAGAGGGCGCGCCAACGGGCATGATCATGAACTCCTGGAAGTCCACGCAGTTGTCTGCGTGAGAACCGCCATTGAGGATATTCATCATCGGCACAGGGAGCACAGTGGCGTTGCAGCCTCCCACATAGCGATAAAGCTCTTGGCCAGTCTCCAAGGCGGCTGCCTTGGCAGCGGCGAGGGAGACACCAAGGATAGCGTTGGCACCCATGTTGCCTTTGTTCTCGGTGCCGTCAATCTCAATCATGCGGGCATCGATTTCAGCCTGCTCGGACACCTCCATGCCCTCGATCTGCTCGGCCAGCACGTTGTTCACGTTCTGCACAGCCTTGAGCACGCCCTTGCCCATATAGCGGTTCTTTTGTCCGTCGCGAAGCTCTACAGCCTCGTGAACGCCCGTGGAGGCGCCGGAGGGCACGGCTGCGCGCCCCATGGCACCAGCAGCGGTATATACGTCAACTTCCACCGTGGGATTTCCACGGGAATCCAGGATTTCTCTTCCTAAAACTTTAATAATCTGACTCATATCTAATTATATATTTTATTAAAAAACGCGCAAAGATACAATTTTCCGAGGACACTACGGAGATTATTCCCATTTTTTTTTAAATTTGCCGCGTTGAAAAGTCTCGACAGAAATAATTCTAAATGGCTGCATATGAAAAATCCCATATACGCACTTTTCGTTTGTCTGTTCCTGTTTCTTGGAACCGTCACTTTTGCCCAAACCACGGACTACCAGTCCCTATGGAGCCAGTATGAGCAGGCTGACCACAGCTATTTCCAAGATGCGCAGAAGATGCTTGATAAGATTTCGGGACTTGCCTTCGAGGAGCACAACGAACTGCAACTTTTCAGGGTGAACTATGAGCGCTATATGCTACGAAGCCAATACGGCTACAGCAGCTGGGGCACGAAAAACCACCTGCTCTACCTCGACGGTCTCCGGAAAACTTCGCCACAACCCTATCAAGGACTATACCACTATTTGATAGCGAACAAAATAATATCCGATCTTGATTTCAGGAACACAACACCTTCTGGCAAGACGGATTTGTCGCTATATGAAGAGTGGAGCGATGCGGAGAAAAGAGCGGCTGCGAAACGCTATTATGCAGAGGGACTATCCCAACTGCTGGAATATGGGAACATCCCGGCTACACCATTCTCTTTTCTGCTGTACGCCCCCGCCGAATCCCTGCGCTGGCAGCCCGTCCTGTTCGACCTGGTACTGATGGACATCCTTGCCTGCCCCTACCCTTTTCTGGTGGACAGTCTGCTGGACACGTTGCTGCCGAAAGCCATCCTGCGGCATAATGCCGACAACCGTCCCCAAGCCGCTCTCTTCTACGAACTTCAGTTGCTGAACATCCGCCAAAATATCGAAAGCCCCGTTCCGGGAGGTTGGGACAGCACACCCTATTGGCAGGAATTGGAGCGGCTGGAACAGAAGTATCCATATAACACATCCTTGAGATACCAGAAGGCCGCCTTCCTCTACCTTCATCACCAGACGCATCCGGAGTTTTACACGCCTTGCCGGCAAATCCTGGAGGAATTGTCCGCCCTGCCCAATGACAAGACGCGGATCCCGCAGAACGCCCGCTGCCTTTTGGACAAACTCACCGAACCCAGAGTGCAATTGGCAGTGCAAAAAATCAACCGGTTCCCGCGCCGCAAAATCGACATTCCCATCCGATACAAGAACATTGACACGCTCTATCTTTCTGTATATAAGACAGACAACATCATCACCTCCTATCGGAATGAGCAGAAGACGGTGTCACCCTTCTCTGCCTGTTTCCGGGAGCATTTCCGCAAGTGCGTGCAAAAACAGCAGTACAGGTTGAACCCGGTTCACGGCGAGGTTGCCTCCACCGACCTCTGGATTGACTCTTTACCGTACGGAAAATACACGGTGGTGCTGCACAACGGGGCAGTGCCCGACTCCAACAACTGTCTCTGCGTCTTCCCGATGATCGTCTCGTCAGTGCAATGGACGCAAATCGAGCGGCCCGGCGGGATAACTCTTTTCGCATCCGACGCGCGAACTGGCAAGCCGATAACCCATCGGAAAACCTCCCTGAACTTGGACTTTTCTGTCAGCAGCGCAGTAATAAGGCCGGTCTCCATCAAGAGCCGGACCGACAAGTACGGCCGGATTCTCATCCCGAACACTCGTATAAAAGACCATCTCCGCCACTATTATGATGATTTCCTTGCAGATATAAACATCTCTCTCCCAGACCATAACGACTGCTATCGTGCGGAGATAGAGATTCCGGGAGGTCGCTGGCATCCATACAAATACAGTTATTGGCGCGCAAGACGATTCGATGACGTCACCCGGCATAAAGTCCAAATCATCACCGACCGTTCGCTGTACCGTCCCGGACAGACCGTTTATTTCAAAGCCATTCTTCAGAAAAACGGCAAACCGCTCAAGCGAGGCAGAGTGGAGGTGGGCCTGGAAAGAATCGGCAAAGAACGGCTTGAGACCCTTCACCTGCCCTTGTCGAAGTTCGGCAGCGTTTCGGGAAAATTCGTTTTGCCCAAACAGCCTGGCTCCTATACTATACGATGCTCCAAGGAAAACAATTGGCGATGGTATGAGACAGAAATTGTCACGGCGGAGGAATACAAATTGCCCTCGTACTATGTTAAACTTATGGATATGCCAGAAAACGAGTGGCATCACGACTCCATTTTCGTCAAAGGCAGTGCAGTTTCGTATGCCGGTTTCCCGCTCATCGAGGCCGATGTGACACTGCGCCTGCGCACTCAGACTTACGGCAGAAATGCAAATGTTCATTTTTACGAAGAGACCCTGAAAACGGATGCTTCGGGCTGTTTTTCGTTTGTTTTCCCGAAGTTGGATTACAATGGGGCGACGAGCACAGAGGTGGAAGCTGTGGTCACCGATGTCAACGGCGAGACCCATACGGCCAAGAAGAGCATTTATATCCAGTGGAAACCGTTCCAATTTGAAATCCAAATGCCGAAAACGGTCAACCAGCGGCTTGATGACACGCTTTCAGCGGTGGTTATTCCCCGCGACATCTTAAAGAAAAGGGTGGGCGTGCCCGTGAAAGTCACAGTCTTGCGGCTCCGGATGCCCGAGAGAACCGGTGTTTATCACCCCCTCCCCCAAGAGCCGCTCTACACGGAAGCCCAGTACCGGCAATATTTTCCCGAATACTTCTATGACCGACGTGACGGGGACAATCCTACCTATTGGGACGTGATGGACACCGTATGGCAAACCACGCGATCTTTCTATCCGGACAGTCTGTTGATGGTTGACATATCGAAATGGTTGCCAGGATATTACAGATTTGAATACCAACTGGAGGATTCACTTTACACCGCAAAAGAGACTCGGGTTTTCCGTATCATCCATACTGGCAAGCAGGCCATACCTTCCCAAAATCCTTTGCATATTGAGATATTACAAAGCGAAGCGAAGATTCCAGACAGGAAAACACGGACAAGTGTTTCAGATTATGCAGGAAACAAAAGCCTCTTCCGAAAAAACAAGATTCCTGTGATAATCGGCTCCACATTGGAAAACTCCTACGTAACGCTTTGCTATCAGACAAGCCATAATCTGCAAAAGATCAAGAAATTCCATCTAAACAACAATCTGGACACGTTCACTTTGCGGCTCCGGAACACCGGTTATCTTAAAATAAGGGCATTCTGCTATAAAAACAGCCAATTATTCAATGATAGCCACAATTATTCTATAGGGAAAAAATTGACCAAAAGTCAAGAGCGTTTCATATCAAACCTTTTCAACAATCTGAATGTCAACATCATCCATTGGAATAGCCGGGTCCAGCCCGGACAAGAATGCAAGTGGGAGGTGGAGATTTCCGATGCCAGGGACCGCCATCCGAACACAGAAGTGCTGGCCTGGATGCTGGACAAGAGCTTGTACGGTTTGGATATGACCCCGTTGGAAATCAAGCAGCGTAGTAACAGACTTGAGGACTTGACTTGGTGGCAGCAGCAATGGCTGAAACTATACAACCGCAAAAAATTCCACGGAAGCTATCATGGTTTTGGTTTGCAAAACACCTCCGAAACAGCCCAACCGACACTGAAACCTATAATAGAATGCAGCATAGAGGATGGTTCGGCCTTGAAAATGCGGTCGGTATGGCCCAAATTCACACCAGATGCCACCAATTCCAGAGGACGTGTCAGCGGGGAGAGCATCCGCACAACACCCGGAAGGTCCGTAACTTCCGCCTTAAGCAACATAGAGGGGGTATCATCCCTGAACGAGTCCCGCACTGTACGAGGCAACCGTTCCGACGGTGCCAAGACCGTCGTGGATGGCGTGAGAGTGCGCGATGGCGAAGAATCTGTTGTGGCGGAGGAACTTTCAAACAACACTGAACACATCGTTCCCCCGGCGCGCACCTATATCCGTAAGAATTTCACGGAGACAGCCTTCTTCGAGCCTGCTCTGCGCACCGACAAGGAAGGGCGCGTGCGGATGGTCTTCACCGTACCTGACCAGTTCACCGAATGGCAGATGAACCTGTATGGCCACACGCGCAAGGGATTAACGGTTTTTAACTCCCTGTCAGCCACCTCCTGCCAGTCGCTGATGATCCAGAGCAACGCGCCGCGCTTCTTCCGCGAGGGCGACACGATGATGTTCCAGGCCAAAATCACCAACATAACGGACACCCTCTTGCGCGGAACCACCCGCATCGAGTTCTTCAACCCCGAGACCAACAACCCGATTCCCGCATTATTGGGCGACGCGCCTGCAAAGGAGTTCCATTGCGGTGCAGACAAGTCCACCAACGTAAGCTGGCGTGTGGCGGTGCCACGTAACATCTCCGTCATCGCATACCGAATCACCGCACAGTCGGGCCGCTACACCGACGGAATGGAGGCCGTGCTGCCCGTGCTGAGCAGCCGCACTGCCGTGACCGAGTCTATGCACTTCGTGGTTCCTGCCGGAGAAGACACCTCCCTGATATTCAAAAAATTGAAAGATAATCAAAGCACCACCTTGCACTCCAACAACTATACGGTGGAGATTACCGCCAACCCTTCGTGGACAGCCATCCAGTCGCTGGAGTATTTGATGACCTACCGCTACGAGTGCAACGAGCAACTCTTCTCCAAACTGTACGCCAACGCACTTGCCCGGCACATCGTGACGCAATTCCCGCAAATCGAGAAAGTGTATGCGCAATGGGCCAACGACACGACATTGCAGGGGCTCGAATCGCAACTGTTTAAGAATGAACAACTCAAGAGCATCTTGTTATCGGAAAGTCCGTGGGTAATGGACGCGCAGCGAGAAAACGCCCGTATGCAACAAATGGCGAAACTGTTCCAGACCAGCCGGTTGGACAAGGAGATGGAGGCGATAGCACGAAAACTGAAGAACAACCAGATGGATGACGGCAGTTTCGCCTGGTTCGGGAAGAGTTTCTTCTCACCCTACATCACGAGCCATCTTGTAGCCAGCTACGCCAAGTTGCAATCACTCGGTGTGGAGCTTCCTGATATGGAAAAAGTTATGCATAAGGCTATCCAGCGGTTAGACACTTTTCAAAAGCTCAAATTCACTGACTATCAAAAAGACCTACACCCTCATAAGTATTTCCACTTCACGGAAGAGGACATCCAATATCTTTATGCGAGAACCTGGTTCGGAGCCGACTCGAACTGGCTATCGCAAGCCTACGTACAAAACCTGCTCTCTCTGTTGACCACTGATGTGCGGAACAGGCCGCTGATGCAGCAAGCCCAAACTGGACTCGTGTTGCACCGCTTAGGGCGCACAAACGAAGCGCAACGCATTATGGAACGCATTCGGCAGCAGGCGATTACGAGCAGCGAGGAGGGGATGTTCTGGGGAAAGGAATACAACGGGAGATATTACCGTTGGTATCAGGCGCCCATCGAGCGGCAGGCCGTCCTGATTGAAGCTTTTAACATTATTTCACCTAAGAAACAGGAATTGGACCAGATGAAGCAGTGGCTGTTGATGCAAAAACACCAGCAGGGATGGTCAAACACGAAAGCCACTGCAGAGGCCATCTTCGCGCTGATGATGGGCGACGCCAGCGTGCTCAACACAGAGAGCAACACCATATTACGTGTCGGCGATGCACGGTTTGTGCCCGCGAGGGAAGCCACTTCGGTTCCCGGCACCGGCTATTTCACGAAATCGTGGACAGAGGGCGACATCACACCGAAGTTGGCGGAGATTGCAGTTTCCGCCGACACGTCTCATTTCGTCTTCGGGGCCTGCTACTGGCAGTACATGGAAGATATCGGCAAGGTATCCGAATCCGCCACGGGGTTACGCGTCCAGCGTGTGTTGTACCACGAGGTACGAGGTGCGGAAGGACTACAACTGGTGCCCGTAACGGCAGAGAATCCCGCGCGCTTGGGCGAAAAGTTGACCGTACGGCTCACCATTATCTCCGACCGCGATTTGGAGTATGTGCATCTGAAAGACAGTCGCGCCGCCGCTTTCGAGCCCGTCAGCAGCCACACGCAATACTTGTATCGGCACCCGCTCTCTTACACGATGGTCCCGCACGACGCCGCCACCGATTTCTTCTTTGACCGTATGCCGACGGGGACACACATCATTGACTACCCGTTGCTGGCCACCCAGGTCGGCACTTTCCTGAACGGCCTGGCCACGGTGGAGTGTATGTACGCGCCCGAGTTCCGCGGGCACAGCGCCCCACTGACCGTGACCGTTGTGCGATAACCAATTGTATTCATTAGAATTATTGTGAAATTAAAAATACAGATTTAACAAATTATTGCAAACACAATTTCATAACCATTTGGGTTCCAATGCAAAAATATTTTTATAATATTTCTACAGAGTTTATTTTTTTCATAGATTTGCGGCACGTAAAATATTATGAAAAAAATGGAAGCAGATAATTTTATCAAAGAGAGCAATAGCGCACCGTTTACAGAAGTACCATCGGAAGATTTCATTGACATCCTTTTGCAAGGAGGCGGGCTTGCAGACGAGGCCGCGTATTATTTGCTGCATCACCGGTTCGGTCATCGGTTGAAGAGGCGGTTTGAAGTTTACCACAACCGGCTGATGGACAACTACGAGGACGTGGTAGATGATTTTTTCTTCTATCTGCGAGAGGGAAAGGAGTGCGAGAACCAATCACCCTACCAGTCGTTGCGGCGCATCCGAAAGAAGGGTGCATTCGAGGGATGGCTGCTCAACACATTCCGCAACTACCTCACCTCGCGTGCCGCAGCAGAGGAGAAATACGTTTCTCCGGGACTTTTGGCCGACTGCGTTACCAGCACGGATGCCCCCGACAATCTCCTGACGGACGAGAGGGCGCTCTCCGCCGCCGCCCACTTGATCGCCTACGCGCACCAGACTCTCAACCCGCACTATCGTTTTGTTCTCCTCCGCGCCCTGCTGACGATGCTTGACCCGCAGCAGTCGTTGCCGAACGAAGCTGTGGCCCAGGCGCTTGGGATGACCGGTCTCTCGTACCGTGTCACCGTCCACCGCGCCAAATGCAGTCTCGCGAAACTCCGAAACCGTCTGCTCGGTGGCGAGGAACTCCCTCTCGACGATGCGCACCGGCAAATGGCGCAGCGCATCAACGACGACTTCACCCATCTCTACCCCACCCTGCTGGACTTCTACGAGCAGAGCATCGACACGCTGCAGAGTGCCGAGGCCATCCGGGCGCTTCGCCAGCAATACCGCGAGAGCACCGGCTACACATTCCACGAACCGGATGTCGCCTACACCGCCCGACTCAGCGCCACGGGCTTCTGGAACAAGATGAACCGATGGATGATTTGAAACGGTCCATTGTCTTCTTCCTTGTGCCCCAGCCATCACTCAAAGGCACTCACTTGGCAAAGGCAGACTTTCTTCACAAGAGCCGCGCACTGTTTGTTGAACTCCTTGTTCAGCGATTTCTGCTCGGATTTTTCCAGCGCCACGTAGGCGCCTCCGTGTTCTTTGAGAAAATCCGCGAGGGCATCTTTCGAGAGCAGCCCAATCAGCTTGCCGATATCCTTGGGGTAAGAGACATCCCCGATATGGCTCACCACGTTGGCCAGCCTGTTTTCCGTGACGTATGCCTCCACTTCCGTCACGAGGGATTTCAAGGCTTCGCTAAACGGTACCGTTCCCGTTGACGATTTGCTCTTTTTTTTCACACTCTTTTTCTCCGCGAACCTTTCGTTCTTGCTTTTGATGAGCACGCGGGAGCCATTCCTCAGATACTTGGTCTCCACCGGACGGATGACCACCCCCTCGCAGATGTTGTCCTCAATAGCCGGAAGTCCCAGCCACCCGGCGATCTTGCTCGGAAAGGCATTCGGGTGTTTCAAGCATTCGGCCAAAGTGCCCCGGAAAAGGGTCTTCGCATAGAAAATTTCCACGGACTCGAACAGTTCGTTTATTTCATCCACCGGCAGGAATCTGCTTTTCCCTCTTTCAAATAGACAGATATCGAACCCGTAGAATTCGTGTCCGGGAGCGTAAAAAACCCCCTTTTGTATCAGCGGCAGGTCCGGCCGGGCTTTAACGTCATCGTGCGGGTACCGTCCCCCGAACATCTCCCCGAAAACCTGGATCTGAGCGACACCGGGATAGCGCCTTTTCACCCTCTCAAAAAGTTTGACGACCCTGTCTCGATAGGCAGCCAACAGCTTGGGGTAGGCATAGAACCGGTCTGTTTCCGTGAGGATGGAGTTCCTTTTGGCAAACTGAACATCCGTCCCGTCACAAAGGAAACTGGTGTTAGAGCCGTGCACTTTTTCCTGCACCACATATTCTAAATCGGCCGGCATTTCCGCCGCCACACACTCCATAAAAGCCTGATTAAAGGAGTTCTCTATAGAACTATATTTCTTAAATTCCAACATATCCTTATTCTTTTTAGATGCGCATCATCACGCGGTAAAACTTTTTCTTTTCTATTCTCAAGTATGAAAAACAAAGGACTGTTACACCCCTAAAATTTTTTTTCTCGGATGTAACAGCCCCGTATTTTCCATACTATATGGACAGAAGCAACTAAAAAAAACAGATATGGAGTCAACAGAAAAAATCACAAACAGAACAAGGAGAAAAGGTGCCAGCCCACGAGTGGCTTACGCCGGCCATTTTCTCTCCCGATCCAGCAAATTCTGCAGAAGATTATCGATAGAAAAGCATCGTGTAGCGGACAATTCACCCGCTGCACCTCTCACCTACAACGCTTTACAGACTAGTCTTCACTTGTCCTCACGGCATTCACATTTCATATTTTTTGCCGGGAAAGAAACGCGGGACGCTCTGGCAGTATTTCTCATATTCCGGATACTTTCCGCCGCTGATCTCTTCCGCCAGAGACGAACTTCCCTGGAACAGGACCACCAACAGCAGCGCACCGATCACGCTCCAGTTGAGAATGCCGATTCCGGCAGCGATGGAAAAGAGGTAGAAGCACACCCAGACAGACTGTTCGGCGAAATAGTTGGGATGGCGGCTCCGTCCCCAAAGGCCCGTGGTGTTGAAACCTTTGTTGTATGGGACGGGTAATTCCTCCAACTTTTTCCCCTCTTTGATCATCGCCCACTTGCGGGTCTGGAATTTCCATTGCTGTTCGTCAGCAACGGTCTCCCAGATGATGAACCCCAGCATCAACACGGCCGCGACGGCATCCAACCAGCCGAAAGGTTTGTCGGAATTCATAGCCACCAATGCCGGGAAAGTGGTCATCAGCACCAGCACGTTTTGGTATATGGAGATGAAGAAGAGGTCGAACAACGCCCAAACCCAGCGCTTCTGGAAAGGCGGGCCGGAGCGGAGAATGGCCCAGCGGTAGTCTTCTTCCCCTTCCCAGAACTTGAGCTTGTATGCCCCTTTTCGGGCGAAATTCATGGTGAGACGGGCACCCCAAAGTGTGGCCAGGACAGCCATCACGACCAAGCGGGCGTTCATACCGCCCTTGACGGCAATCACCCACGTGTAAACGATGGGGAGCAGGCTCCAAAGCTTGTCCATCTGACTATTGTTTCCAGTGAGCTCGCCCACGATAAAGCAGAACGCAGCGCTGCAGGACACTATGATGCCCAGAATCTTGAGCACTTCCAACTGCGCCTCATCCAATGTCGGGCCCACAGTGAAATAGAGCATCGGGCAAACGACGATGGACAGTATCAACAGGGTGCCCATCAAAGGGATATTCATTTTCTTCATAGGATTATAATTTTGAGGCGGCAAAAGTACGCAAAATGTCTGGATGCGTTTTCGTTTGGTTGAAAAAATTATCTCCGCATATCGTACGTATCCATGTTCTCGTTTGTTTTCCGACATCATCCGAAAATATTGTATTTTTGCCGTGTTGTTGCCAAAACGGAAGATGCTATGATGTGAACGGGTACATATTATAATGTTATTGCAATTATGAAGTATTACTTGCTTATCCTGCTGGTTTTTCCTCTGATAGTCGGAGGCCTGGAATTGCGTGTCATCATCAAAAATCGGAGGCGCGCCCATGAGAAACGTAAAAACGCCCGGCATTTTCAGCATTTTAAAGAAACAACTTCTCCATTTGGGGTTCGTAAAATCAAAGTTGTCTGTCAGGACGAAACATTTCTCAAGGAATTAGTTTGTGCTGCATTTGACATCGAAAGGGAATCCCTGCAACGGGAAAAACTGACCGATGACACTTTCCTGTTCAATCTACCAATGGACATGCCCTATCCCGATTTTTGCCAAGCTATACAATTCATGAGAGATTCCAGCTTGGCAGAAAAAAAATCCCGTCACTGCATCGTAACCGGCTGGTACTCCATTGGGAGTACCGAACTTGACAAAGAAGAAGCGCCATTCAGTCACAGCATTTTGATGATGACGGTTCCGGAATGGGACGAAGAATGTTATGTTTTTATGGTAACGAAAGACAATGTATGCTATAGACATGAAATGACGGATTGGGGCACCTTGTATGAGCTCTCTGATGTCAATCTCCCATACATCGGGTTGTAAGCCCGGCAGACTTGCCCTGTCAACACATCTAAGGCTCAATATATTCCAGGAACGCATCCTTTCGCA
>CAMVIT010000025.1:0-42240 GCA_947167635.1 uncultured Bacteroidales bacterium
CCCTGGCGAGACGGAGGTTCCGCTTGACGCTTCGCGTCTCTCGGAATGGTGGTGGGTTCTAAGCCAAAATCATTGGAGCGGAAAGCCCGACGGCGCGGCGGCATTGAATGGCGTGCGCAAATGAGACGTAATTCCCGCCGCCGCGCCGGCACGCCCAAATCAAAAAAAAAGATGCAAAAGCCCTGATTTGTGCCATCAGGTAGATTATTCCCTTCTTTTTTGTATTTTTGCACATCTTAAAACCACAAACCATTGTGTTATGAAAAGAAAAGTCACATTGCTACTTACCTTGTTTTTTTGCGCAGCTGTTGCGCTTTTCGCACAACATCCGGGACAGAGCTTTGGCCAGCCGATGTCATCCCTCTATGTGGAATCTGTCGGCCAACCCTTTTGGCTGTTTGTGGACAATGTGCAGCAAAACAGCCTGCCGACCAATTCCCTGCTGGTTGAGAACGTGCCTGTCGGGGAACACTATTTCTCTGTGGTCATGGACAATCAAGACCAGACAACCATAGGGCGCTTTGCCCAAGTCGGGCGGATGGCCACTGCTTTCCGGCTGGAAAACCAGCGCCATCTGTTCGGATTCACGCCCATTCACGGAGCGTTCCACCCCGGCATGACGGTTTCGCTCGTCCATTACGCTCCCGTGAACGCGGTGCCACCTGCAACTCACAATGTGCTTCCGCCACAAGGGCAGAATGTCATGCCCGTGGCACCTCCTGCAACCCCGATACAGCTTCCGGTGCCGGAACCTGTTCCCCAACCGGCGTGGATGAGCGAGGTTGACTTTACCAAAGCCCTCCATCTCATCCAAGATGAGAAGTTTGAGTCCAACCGCCTCGAACTGGCCAAGCAGGTGACTGGACAGAACTTGCTTTCGGTCAATCAGGTTATCTCGATCTGCAAGGCGTTCAGCTATGAAACCGACAAGCTCGAATACGCGAAATTTGCCTACCATCATTGTGTAGAAAAGGACAAATACTATTTGGTTAATGCCGTGTTCACATACAGCAGCAGCAAAAGCGAGTTGAACTCGTATGTGTCGAGTCAGCAATAAATTGATTATAAACCTTTAAAAACCTATGGAAAAATACGATTATCAGCAATTCAAAGACATTGCCGAGGAGCTCAGCAAGACCATCGAGGAGTACCTTGCGCATCATACACAATATCCCACGGATGTGGTCGTTGGAATAGACGATGAAACCCGCAAGATACTGTTGGACAGTCCGGGCAAGCTGCCTGCGGAGTACAAGCAGTATTCCATCGCCGATTTCATCATGATTAACGAAAGCGGTTTATACGAGCCGGACACGAAGGTGATCTTCGGAGAGGAAAACTAACTGTTCACGATGCACAAAGGGAAAATCCAGATTTGTTGTTACGGGCTGCTGTTGTGGCTCCTTTTCGCTTGTGTCTGTTCGGTGCAGGCGCAGCAGGCACGGCAGATGATGTCGCAGATGACGTTGGAGGAGAAAATCGCGCAGCTGATGATTGTGCGTGTCAGCTCCACGGGCACGCCCGAGGAGACGGCCAAGATGCTGGCTGACATCGAGCGTTACCAGCCCGGCGGTGTCTGCTTCTTCAAGGGCGGCCCCGTGCGCGAGGCGGCCCTCACCAACCGGATGCAGCAGCTGAGCAAGGTGCCCCTGTTTGTCTCCATTGACGGCGAGTGGGGCCCTGCCATGCGCCTGGACAGCTGCACGGCTTTCCCGCGCCAGATGACCCTCGGGGCGCTTGCGTCCGCCAACGACTCCCTCATCTATCAGATGGGCCTTGAGGTGGCCCGCCAATGCCGTGCGCTCGGGGTGAACCTCAATTTCGCGCCCTGTATCGATATCAACAACAACCCGAAGAATCCTGTCATCAACAGCCGCTCCTTCGGCGAGAGCCGTGAAAAGGTGGTCGCCAAAGGCTACCTCTATCTCAAGGGCATGCAGGATGGCGGCATCACGGGCTGCATCAAACATTTTCCCGGTCATGGCGATACGGAGACCGACTCGCACCTCGGCCTTCCCACCATCCACAAGAGCCGCGCCCAACTCGACGAGATGGAACTCTATCCCTATCGCCAGCTTCTCCCCCGCAATCCCGAGATGGTGATGGTGGCACACCTGCACATTCCCGCCCTCGACGACAGCCACAAGTCCGTGTCGTCGCTATCCCAGCCCATTGTCACAGGTCTTCTGAAGCAGGTGCTGGGCTACTCGGGGTTGGTTATTACCGATGGTTTGGAAATGAAAGGCGTGCGCAACAGCAACCGTTTTGAGGGTGACATTGAAATCCGGGCCTTGCTTGCCGGCGCCGACTTGTTGTTGCTTCCCGGTGAGACGGGAGCGGTCATCCAGGCGATAAAAAATGCTGTGGACAGCGGCCTTGTTCCCATGTCGCTGATCAATGAGCGTTGCTTGCGCGTGCTTAGCTTCAAGGAGATGAAGGGGTTCTGGCACCAGCCACCCGCTGACTTGCTCCAGTTGTATGCCCGCTTGAACACCCCAATCGGCGTGGCCCTGAACGAGGCCATCGAGGCCAAGGCCCTGACACTTCTGAAAGACGAGGATTTTCTGCCCATCCCGCCCTCGATGGCCCTCAACAACGAGGTGGCTGTGCTGTGTGTCGGCAGAGACGAATACAAGAGTGAATACCGCAAATTGGCGGACAAATACAATCTTCCTTTCTTTTGGTTGCCTAAGAAATACAACCCCAAAGATTACCCTCAGGTTATCGCCAACCTGCAACCCTTCAAATCCGTCATTGTGCTCTTTGGCGGCTCCAACCAGCTTGCCGGCTCCAATTATGGCGTGGACAGCAAGGTGGCGGAGCATCTGCGCGTCCTGGCACGCGGCAAGCCGGCTGTGCTGGTGCATCTGGGCAATCCTTATGCCTTGGACCAGCTGGGCACCACCGCGCCTTTCAAGGCCGTGATGGTGGCGTACCAGTTCACGCCGAGCACGGTCAAGGCGGCATTGAGTGCCTGCTTCGGGGAGATCAGATGCGAGGGACTGCTGCCGGTGTCCACGAAAGAGTATGTCTCCGGCACGGGCTTGGGTGCCACGGAGGAGTTGCAGAACTTTTCCGCACTGCCGCAATCCATTACGGAACGCCTTGACGCACTGCTCGCCGGCGGCATCCGCGACCAGATCTATCCCGGTTGTGTGGTGGTCGCCCTCAAGGACGGAAATCCCGTCTATCAGAAGGCATTCGGCAATTTGACCTACGACACGACCCGTCCTGTGACCTTGCAGACCATGTACGACGTGGCCTCGCTCACGAAACCCGCCGCCACCACGCTTGCTGTGATGAAACTGTATGATGAACAGCGCATCCGGCTCACAGACCCCATTGGCAAGTATCTGACATACTTGACTGGCACCAACAAGGCCAATATCCCCATTTCCGAGCTGCTGACCCATACTTCCGGTCTGCCCGCCTACATTCCTTTCTACAAGGACATACAGGGGAATCCTGCCTATTTCCAAAAGACGGAAAGTCCCGAATATTCCGTCAAGGTGGCCGATGACATCTATCTGTTGTCCACATATCCTGACACGGTTCGTTATAGAGTGGCCCACTGCAAATTAGGTGCTAAGAAATATGTCTATAGCGATCTCAATTTCTTGCTGTTGAAAGATATGGTGGAAACGATCACGGGGAAATCCATCGAAGTGCTTTTGGATGAGCAGTTTTACAAGCCCATGGGATTGACACACACTTGTTTCAACCCGTTAGAGAAGGGCTTCGATCAGGAGGCCATCGCCCCCACGGAGAACGATGTCGAGTTCAGGAGACAGGTGGTGCGTGGCTATGTCCACGACCAGACGGCCGCGCTGATGAACGGCAATGCGGGCAACGCGGGCCTTTTCACCACCGGCCCGGAGTTGGGCGCGCTTTTCCAGATGTTGCTTGACGGCGGCATTTACCATGGCAAACGCTACTTCTCCGAGGAGACGGTCCGTCTCTTTACGGCGGCGTATCCCATGCACGACTGCAATGTGCGCGGTTTGGGCTATCATACCCCCAAGCACGGCGGCACCAGCTCCATCGTGCCGCAGGCCGCCGACAAGGAGACCTTTGGACATCAGGGATTTACCGGTATTGTGGTGTGGTGCGATCCTTCCGAGAAGCTGACCTTCGTGTTCCTCTCCAACCGCGTCTATCCCGATTGCTATCCCAACAAATTGTCGCAAAGCGGTATCCGCCTCAAGGCGCACGAGCTGATTTATGAGGGGGTGAAAATGATGAAAAACAAAGACTTACATGAAAGATAATCCTATATTGTTGCATATAGAGACGGCCACAGAGGTCTGTTCCGTAGCGTTGTCGGAGGGCGACCGCCTGCTGTCGGTGTGTGAATCCGACGATGGCAACTCGCATTCCAAGAACTTGTTGCCCTATATTGACAAGGCTTGCCACGCTGCGGGGATCACGTTGCAGGACATTGACGGCGTCAGTGTAAGCGTTGGGCCGGGCTCGTACACGGGCCTGCGTATCGGCGTCTCCACCGCCAAGGGCATCGCCTACTCCTTGAATGTGCCGGTTATGGCTGTCGGCACGTTGGAGAGTATCGCCAACGGTGCGTTTTCGGAATGTGATCTCTTGAAAGAGTCACCCTCTACTCCTTTTCAAATAGCATCCATGATTGATGCGCGGCGCATGGAGGTGTTCACGGCCCGATATGATGGTGAGTTGAAGGAGATAGCGGTTCCTTCCGCGCTTATCGTTGATGAACATGCCTACGATGAGCCATTGTCGCAGAGCATTGTGGTGTTTTGCGGCAACGGGATGCCCAAGTGCAGGGAGCTGCTGGCGCAGCATGCCAACGCCCGTTTTGCGGAGTTCCCGATCTCCGCAAGGCATCTGTTGGTGCCCGCCTTGCGTCGCTGGAAAGCCCGGGAGTTTGCCGACACCGCCTATTTCGAGCCTTTCTATCTCAAGGAATATGTGGCGGCCAAACCCCATGTAAAAGGATTATAAGCTACCGTGCATCATGGAAATACACGAACCCATAGACCAGCAGAAGCGGCTGAACATCATCGCTGTCGTGGACGAATCCGACTGCGGACGTAACGCCTTGCGTTTCGGGGAGAAGCTGACCGAGGTCTTTGGCGCGACCCTCACGGTAGTCGCACGGTTTGGCTTCTCGTATGTGGAGAAGGGACAAGCGTCCTTGCCGCCTGTGGATCCCGAAGCTGGCCATCTCGTTCCTGACGGCTATTTTTTTCCAGAGACGCTCTATCGCTATGCCGACGAGAAGAACACCATCATGTTTGTGATCGGTGTGGACGACGAGGATAGAAAAGCCCTCTTCAACAGGCGTCGTGCGCTGCGGTTCATCAAGCCCTCGCGGCTGCCCGTGCTCACGGTGGGGCGCAAAGGGCCCGTGGAAAACGCCTTCCAGCGGGTGGTGCTGCCCATCGACATTGAGCGGCAGGCCAAGGAGAAGGCGCTGTGGGCGGGTTATTTCAGCCGTTTCCATGAGGCGACCATCCATGTGCTGCATTGCAACTACCCCGACGAGGGACTGCACCGGCAGGTGGCTGACAATATCGCTTTTGTCGAAAAACTCTACCAGAATCTGGAGGTGAAGTACCAGCTGGACGAAGTGGCCCCGCAGTCCAACATCGACCATTACGCCCTGGAGTTCGCCCCCACGGTCGGCGCGACCTTGACGGTCACGATGATGACCCGCTATCGCACGCTTGCCGACATCCTCACGGGCTCTGTCGAGAAGAAACTCGTGGGCAACGCGGCGCAGTTTCCCGTGTTGTGCATCAACCAGAGAGACGACCTGTACGTGTTGTGTACATAACCCTAAAAATGCTATTTTTGTAGCCTTAAAAATCACAGTTAACATGAATGCAAGAGTGAGTATCATCATGGGCAGCACGTCGGATCTTCCGGTGATGGAGGCTGCCTTCAAGTTTTTCGAGAGCAATGGGATTCCATTCGAGGTGAAGGCGCTGTCGGCGCACCGCACGCCCGATGAGGTGGCGGATTACGCCAAACAGGCGCACGGACGCGGCATCGAGGTGATCATCGCGGCTGCGGGCATGGCCGCCCACCTGCCGGGTGTCATCGCCGCCATGACGCCGCTGCCGGTCATCGGCGTGCCTGTCAAGTCCTCATTGGAAGGCATGGACGCGGCCTTGGCCATGTTGCAGATGCCACCGGGCATTCCCGTCGCCACTGTGGCCATCAACGGCGCGCAGAACGCCGCCATCCTCGCCATGCAGATTATGGCCAACGGCGACCCCGAGCTGTTCGAGAAGGTCATCGCCCACAAGCAAGGCCTCAAGCAGAAGATTGTCAAGGCCAACGATGAGCTGGCCAACTTGCAAGGGTATCGGTATAAGGTCTGATTTTACCGCACACCGTCCCCTGAGTACTGGGATTTAGTTGTTGGCTATTAGCCGGAAGTCTTTATAGTTAAGAGTTAAAAGTTGTTAAAGCAAACAGCTAACGGCCAATGGCCAATAGTTCCCGGAGGGAGCAGCTCTTGATAACCCCGCATGCAATGTGGGGTGGCGGCGTGTCATCGTGTGTGACAGCGTGCCGGAGGCACGCGCTCTGTCCGCACACACCTCACTCAGTTTCTTAACTATGTCGATAGTCCGGTGGGGGATTCGATCTACTGTGATGTGGCCCGTAGGAGTTCCTTTTGCCACGAAGCACGGTGCATTTTCGCTGCGGGAAAAAGGCGATTTGTACGATGCTATGTGTTTGAGCTAATTGTTTTTTTATTATCTTTGCCACGGTTTTTTAAAACCACACCATTATGAAAAAGATTTGCACCTTTTTGTTCTTGTTGCTGGCGCTCGCATTGGCTGCGGGGGCGCAGAACCAGTATTGGACGTATCAATCCCAGAACTTCACCACCACCCCGACCAGCACCGTCTCCATTGTGCATAGCAATGGAAATGTGTACTATTTTCAAGCAGACGCAAATAACTCAGCCCTGTCCATGACCGAAATAGATCCCTTTACCATGCTGCCCACAGGAGTGGACAAAGGTTATTCTGTAATCCCGGGCCTCACCCTCGAAGGAGGTTTTGAAGATGTGAACGGAGGCTTTGTTCTATATGGTTACTTGGATTTTGGCAACAATTCATGGCACCCTTTCTATGATCATTGATCAGAATTACAACTTTGACATGTTTTGGCATCACCTCAGTCCAATCGGGCGTTTTGTGCGAGGATGCTCCGGCTATGATGTCAACAACAATCCCGCATATCTGTTTGTGATGGATGACGGAAAGCTTTTCGTGGCCGAGCCGGGAAACACCACGAACAATCATTTGGTGACACAAGGCGACGGCTGCCTCTATCAGGATATATCTTGGGACAACAGGCACGGTGTGTTCATCGCTACCGGATCCCTCCCTATTCCTCAATCTCAATACAGCCCGGATTTTTTTGTGGAAATTGTAAAAGTGGATTTGTCTCTCATTCCCAACCCTGTCTCACTTCCAGTTTTCCACTATACAATCCATGACCAGAATGCACTGGGGCGAGGGGAGAACCAAACACTACATGCACAGATTGATAACAACCATCTGGTGGTCTATCATGATTTGCGTAAAGAAAGCAGTGATGTCCTCTGGTTGACACTTGTGCGCAATTTTTATTCAGTCAATCCTTACGTTATCAACAGTCGTCATTTCGAAATCCCAGCACATAAATTGTTCGCTTTGGACATGGTGTACGACACCCGGAACAGACGAATTAACCTGCTGACGCAGCTGATATATTGTTATACTGATGCATGGCCTCTGCAATTGTCCCAAGTAAACCCCCACACTCTGATGGGGATGAAAACGATTCAAATAGACGGCGGATACGGGATAAATGCTCCGTGCCCCAGTGAGGCGGACCCAAACATCTCCATTTATAGCACCACGTTGGACATGAACAGGCTGTCATTCAATTATCACAATCCCCATGGATCCGTCTTGGCATCGGGAGTGGACTATTCGGCTACCGCTATCCTGACCGAGACCTACGATGTGTCCTTTTCCACCTGCGATTATCAATTGCCTATTTCGGAAAATGCCGCAAACCCTGTGTTGTCTTCCTTTTATTCCATACCCTCCGTTACTTCTATCTCATTGCAGGATTATCATGATGGACTTTTAGATGATCTATCCTCTGCGTACATTTTGTGTTTAGACCCCAATGCATATTCCAACCGACAGGCCAACCAATCCCCGAAGGCATTTTCTGTAGATACAGATACGTTGATAAGATCCGAAGTGACCGTTATAGACAATCGATGGTTCGTCTGCAATGGCTTTGAAGGGGAAACGACCGTCAGACTTTATGATTTGGCGGGGAAAACGGTTTGGATGACAAAAGTGAAGCCCGGCATTCAGAATTTGTTGCCAAACTTACACGGTGTGTATCTCATGCAGACCTTAGACAATAGCACCCATCATGCAGTATGTAAGATCATTTTGCCTTAATCCGATCTTTGTGATGCGCCGTTTGATAAAAATAGTATGCCTGCTTTGCGGTTTACTTTCCTCCTTGACCGCCCTCGCTCAAAACGACCTCCCTTGGGGACGCGATTTCTGGGTGGTGGTGCCCTACGACGCTGTTTTCATTGGGGATTCCGTATCTCTCTACATCATCGGTGACACGGCCTGTACTGGCTATGTGGAGAATAGTTTCTACAACTATCACGTGAATTTCAACGTGATTCCCGGAGTTCCGACCATTGTGAAAGTACCTATGTCTGTCGTGTCTGTTTGTTGCGACCATAATAATATTAGTATTATTTGGTCATCCCATAACTATCAAGCACTCTGCTTCACCCATCAACACGGTATATTTGTTAAAACAAACCGTTCCGTAGGGGTGTATCTGCAGTATGTCAGCAGCCTCAATCCCTCCTCCAGCACATTGCTCTCCCCCTTTTCTTGCGAGTATCCGACTCCTTATACATACGCCCCTCTCTCTTGCGACCAAAGTATCTCCACATACAAGACACCCGTTTACCCTCTTCAATATATGTCCTTAACCCATCAATTGGATTTGGATTTTGCTTCGTCAAACAATAGCGCACATCATTTGAACCATGCTTTTTTCTGGATAGGGATAACAGCCAAGGAGGACAGCACCGTGATTTACGCGCACCGTATTATGCTCAGCTCCCCGGGTGGTGTTTTAGAGGACACGTTTGCCTTGTACCATGCAGGCGAATCCGTGGTAATTCCTCTTCTTTTTTCAACTGATTTTAGTTTTAAGACAAATTGTAAAAGTGTGTCCAGTTATTATTTTGAGACACCACAATTGTCCTCACTTATTCTGGCTTATCGAATAGGAGTGGGGGTGACGCACCCTCCGTGCTGGCTTATTCCATTATGCAGATTATCCCAGCTTTACCAGGGACGCGACTATCTGTGCAAGAAGTTGTCGAACAACAGATTTGACAAAGGGGTAGCTATGGGAGGAAGTTCTCTTACTCCAGGGTTAAACAACGACAGCATCGTGGCTGCTTTTTTGTATAATGAATACCATCCTGTTTACTCGCTGGATAATTTTGACTATAGATTAGTCCACAACATACGGGGACTGCTCACAGGCAATCACCATCCCTATTTTGGCGACACCACTCACTATGTGGATGTGCCCTATACGTTTATCCGTTCACAATCACCAAGGTTTTATGATCAGGCTATAGGTCCTGCCTATCTCGTTGCCAAACAAGGGCGGCCTGTTTCCCATACCCAATACGGAATAACCTCACACTATCAAGGTTGCAGCCAAGACATTATGCATCACTCACTCACCTTCCAGCCCGCCGAGCGGATGGTGAAGCGTTGGGTTTACCCCACCACGCGCGACAACCTCAAGCGCACAATCGTCACCGCCGCCGGCGACACCGTCTTCGTGCCCTGCGACTCCCTCTATGTGGATGTGCAGATCTACACCCACGCCGACGGCATCGGCAGCACCTACTTCAACGGGCAGCTCATCCCTGCCTCCGCCTTCGACACCTTCCCCAGAACCAACGGCGAATACTGGGTCACACAGCTCCACTTCTACAACAGCGACATCCCCGAACTCATCCGCATCGAGAATGAGCACAAGTTCTCTGCTTACGTGGACGAGTTCGGCTATGATGTGGGGCCCGCGCCCGCCGGACACACGGAGATAGACGACATCACCTACCTATACTACTATCACAGCGGCGCTGCCGGCTGCTACAGTGCCGAAGCCTATCAGGACAACTTCTCCGGCCTCAGCCTCCACAACGGCGACACCGTCTATCGCTGCATCGGCGACACATTGCACCTCAGGGTGGAGCACAACCTCGACTCCGTGCCGATAGAATGGATCTACAACGGTGACTCCTATATGGTCAACGCAAATTCGGAACTCAACTTCCCGCTGCTGCAGACAGACACCCTTGCCGTGCAGCTCGTCTTCCACTACGACTTCTGCCCCGACACCAGCACCACCTTCGTGGTGGTGGTGCCCCCGCCCGTCTTGGAGGTGTGCCGCGACACCACTCTCTGTCGCGGGGCGCAGCTCTCCGTGCAACAGCCCAACGTCATCAGCTACCGGTGGAGTGACGGCTCCTTCGGCCCCGCCATCACCGTTGACAGCGCGGGCACATACTCCGTCACCGTCACCAACCTCGGCTGCACTGCCGAAAGCGACGAGTTCACCGTCGGGGTGTATCCGCAATCGTCGGTGGAGTTCGGCGACGACAGCACCCTCTGCGATCTGGCCACCCTCCTTTTGGATGCCGCACAGTCGCACCCCGCCACCTACGAGTGGCAGGACCACAGCACCAACACCACCTATCTCGTCATCCATGACGGCGAGTACTGGGTGGTGGTCACCGACCACTGCCTCGGGGCCTCCGACACAATCGCCGTGGAGTACCTCCACGACTTCGATGTCAGCCTCGGCACCGACACCACCCTCTGCGAGGGCGACGAGCTGGTGCTCACCGCCGACCTGCCTTTCTGCACCTACCGCTGGCAGGACGGCAGCGCCGAGCCGCTCTATGTGGTGCGCCAGCCCGGCATCTACAGCGTCACCGCCACCAACTTCTGCCACTCCCACAGCGGCGACATCGACATCGCGTACGAGCCCTGCGCGCAGGAGCTTTGGGTGCCCAACAGCTTCACCCCCAACGGCGACGGCCTCAACGACCGCTTCGTGCCCGTCTTCAGCTACCCTGGCGAGGTCAGGCACTTCGAGATGATGGTCTATGACCGCTGGGGCTCGATGGTCTTCCTCACCACGGACATGGATGCAGGCTGGGACGGCGGCGACCTGCCGGAAGGGTTGTACGTCTGGGTGATCCGCTACAGGAACGCGCGGGAGGAGATGAGGGTTGAGAAGGGGAATGTGGTTTTGATGAGATAATAGTTAAAAGTTAAGAGTTAAAGCTAATGGCCAACAGCCTCGGAGAGGCGCAACGCACGAAGTGCAATTAACACCATACAAGCCGTCAGGCGCAGTGTGGTGATGGCGGCAACAACACGCTACGAGGCATCTCGGAGAGATGCGATGTGCGATTATGTCCGCAGGCCTTTAGGTCTGCGAAGACATGTGTGTGTGGCATATTTAGCCGAAGAAACGACAATAGAAAGGGCAATTTGCTATTGTCGATGCAAATTGCAAATGACCAACGGGCTAATGGCTAACGGCTAATGGCCAATGGCTAATGCCGGGTGCCTCGCCGCGAAACGGGTGCGTTTGTCCCGCCGCCGCGCCGGCACGCCCAAATAAAAAAGATGATTTGTGCCAGTAGGTGTATAATTTTTTTTCGTTTTTTTAGTATTTTGCATTGCAAGGTATTATAAAAAATGTATATTTGCCGCGCAAAAAAATAATGTTATGGCAATATCAACTGAAAACATCACGTCACAAATGCGCAAGGGTATCCTTGAGTATTGCATCTTGCTTATTATCAACAAGAAACCCGTTTATGTGTCGGACATCATCTCGGAGCTGAAGGAGGCTCACCTCATCGTGGTGGAGGGCACGCTGTATCCGCTGCTTTCGCGCTTGAAGAATGGCGGACTGCTCTCTTACCAATGGCAAGAGTCTATGCAGGGGCCGCCTCGTAAGTATTATGAACTGACGGATGCGGGTCGTTCTTTCCTCCAAGAGCTGGAGAATGCCTGGAACGACATCAGGCACACCATCGAGAAGATCAGCGTTGACAGCACCATTGTTGTCGCACAGTAGTTTATGAATCAAGAACAAAAAAACATATTACAATGAAAAAAACATTGACAATCAACTTGAGTGGTATGGTCTTCAATATTGATGAGGATGCCTACCACAAACTGAACAATTACTTGGCGGAATTGGGCCATCATTTTCCTGAAAGTGAGCGCGAGGAGATCATGAACGACATTGAGGCGCGCATTGCGGAGCTTTTCAACCAAAAGTTGCAGCATCGCAACGTGGTGGAGATCAAGGATGTGGAGGAGGTGATCGAGACGCTTGGCACGCCCAACCAGTTCGCGGACGAGGATGCCAAGTCGGGTGGGGGAGAGAGTGCTCCCAAAGATGCCGCGATGGGACAGCCGGGTCGTGGCCCGCGGCGCAAGTTCTACCGCGATGGCAGCAACAAACGTCTTGGCGGCGTGGCTGCCGGCATCGCGGCCTATCTCGATTGGGACGTGACTTTGGTGCGCGTGCTGCTCCTTCTGTTGCTCGTCATCAGCGTGGGATGGACGTTCTTGGGCTATGTCTTGGTCTGGATTATCGCCCCAGAAGCTACAAGTGTTTCGCAACAACTTGAAATGCAAGGTGTTGAACCTACTATTGACAATATTCGCAACTTCAAGTCCAAGGACGATTCGCAAGAGCGACACAGTAACAACGCATTGGGCACTGTCGCCAAAATAGTGTTGGTCGTTTTCTTGGCTTTCGTGGGCATATCGCTTTTGTCAGGTGTGCTGGGCGTCTTCGCGGCCCTTTGCCTGCTGTTGTTCGACATGCTGCCGGGACTGGCCTTCGGTACATGGGAAGTGATTCTGCTCGTCAGCGTCATCCTCTTCCTGCTGATTCCAGCCATTGCCTTGGTGATGCTTTGCGTGCGTCTTTTCAGCCGTGACTCCAGAATTCCATCATGGTCTTTGTGGACCATGTTCGTGCTCTTCCTGGCGAGTATTGTCACGATGATTGTGTCGGGTGTGAACGTGGCCCGGAAATACGACTACGGCCATTGGAGAAATTGGGACGAAGAGCGTGTGGAGCGGTATTGGGCACAACCGAAGCCTAAGGCCATTGAGCCTGATACGTATCAATGGCAGGATTCCGAGGGAACTGCCGACACGTTGGATTTCAAGGAAGCTGAAACTGAAATTTAGCGGTCCGAGTTGGTGAGCTGCTCTTCCGGCTCGTCCTTCAGGCATCTGACGGAGCGCCCGTAGCACTTATAGTCCAAGATGTTGTAGCAATCGCTGTTGTAGCTGAAGAGGCCGCAGCCCCATGCATTTTGGCGGTCGTAGGTGGTGGCGCTCCAGAAGTAGGCGTAGTTGCCGGTGTGGCGAAGTCCCTCCTCGGTGTAGATGCCGGCGGGGATGGCGCCAAAACCGCTCACCTGTTCCGCAATGACAGGCTTGATCCATTTGGATGTATGGCATTTCATCACCGCACCGGCCTTGTTGGAGCCGCCTAACGACTCGAGCAACAAAGCCCATTCGTCGCTGGACGGGATATGCCAGCCCGATGGGCAGATGCCGCGATGCTGCTTCTCGGTGTGAAAAAAGCTGTACTCGTTGATGTTCAGGTCCATAGCCGCCGACCAGTTGTAGAGATTGCCGTAGGACGCGTCGCGGATGGCGACGAAATAGGATTTATAGACCGGCCTGTCTTGGTAAAAAACCGGATTCCGCACCCAATCCTTGCCGGAGGGCGAGGACATGCAGCGCATGTTCTCCGCCATCCAACATTGCGGGCCAAACTGGACTGTCGCATACACATTTCCTTCGTGATCGGTGACAGTGGGTGCATCTTCGCACGGAATGCCAAAGATGCCGTTCTGTCCCATAACAATTTGAGAGATAATGAGTAGCAGTAATGTGTAGAGCAGTTTTTTCATCCAGTAAAACAAGCCGCAAAGATAGTAAAAAAGATGATACCTTTTTTTGTATTTTTGCCTCCAGCTAAAAGAAAATATCATGCGATTCAGGAGCTTGTTATTCGGGTTTCTCTGCCTCTCCTTTTACGGGTCTGTGCTTGGACAAAAGGACTCATTGACGTTGGTGTGCGCGCCGTGGAGTGTTGACACCATAGAAGGTGTCGTGTTGAAGACGGTGCATTTTTCAAAAGGCGAGTATTTCCATAGCAACCAGTTTATCTCCATACTGGAAATCCCTGTCGAGTCGGCGGCTTTGTTCCGGTATGCGCACGCCGCAGAGCGGACACCCACCACTGTCATTGCCCGGCAACACGGTGCCCTGGCGGCGGTGAACGGCTCTTTTTTTGATATGGACAAGCATAATCCCGTCTGCTATCTCCGTATCGACGGTGTGGAACTTGGTGTCAATGAGCCGGGCAAGGACACGGTGCATCGCAAATATTACCAGTATGGCACGATGGTGCTGCGCGACGGTCGTCCCGTGATATTGCGCACCGACAGCGCGCGCCTTTGGGAACGGATGCTGCCCGACAGTAATATCATGACGGCCGGGCCGTTGTTGATTTATCAAGACTCGATGCAGCCTATGCGCAACGATCTATCCTTTGTCAACCGGCGGCACAACCGCACGGCGGTGGGCATACGCCCCGATGGCACGGTGCTGCTGTTGGTGGTGGACGGCCGCACACGCCAATCGGAGGGCATGACGCTTGACGAGCTCTCCGCCACGTTGCGTTGGCTCGGTTGCTGTGATGCCCTGAATCTCGATGGCGGCGGATCTACCACAATGTATGTCAACGGTTATCCCGACAACGGCATCGTCAACCACCCCTCCGATAATGGTCTTTACGACCACAAAGGGGAACGCGGGGTGTCGAATATCTTGTTTCTGTATCGTCGGTAGAGACGCGCGGCCGTGCGCCATGGGATATTATTTCCGGATGATACTCACTGTGCCGACAAGCTCCTGTTCAATGCCGTTGTTGCTGTACAGGAACTGATAACGGTATGTGCCGTCGGGGCAATTGTCGCCATTCCAGTTGTTTTCGTAGGAGCGGCTGTGATAGACGATGGTGCCGCCATAGTTGCGGACAATCAGCTCGCGGCGCACGCAGTTGTCGAGGCCGAGGATGACGAAGTTGTCGTTGATGCCATCCCCGTTGGGGGTGAAGACGTTGGGGATTTCGATTTTCACGGGCAGGCTCCACGTCATCTCCTCCGGATTCATGTTCTGGACCACCGGGTCTTCTTGCTGTTGGCGTAGAAGGGTGGATTGGTCGGGGAGGGGGAGATTGTGCAGAGAGGGCGGCACAACGGGGTGGGAGACGGCGGATTTCGGGGCTATGGCAGGCTTGGGAGCTTCCGTCCGTGCTTCCGCGTTGTTGGATATCGGGACCATGGCAGATGGAGTTGCCGGCACATTCGGCTGGGGCACATTTTCAGGTTTCGTTTCGGAGGCCGTCGGCGCGCTGCTGTTGTCGTCATTGGATGTGGGGGTGGCGGATGGATCGGAGGGAAGAGTTCCGTTTACGGTGAAAGTCTTCTCCTTAGCCTCTGTTTCAACTTGTGGAATGCTGTCTGTCAGGACAATGGCGGGTTGGGCATCCGATGGTTCAGCGCCGTGGGTTTCGGCTTTTGAGTTATGGACTTTCACTATGGCGGTGATCACGGCGGTGGCGCTCAACAGGCTTGCGCCCGCGATGAGCAGCATCTTGGAAACGGACACGGCCGCACCTTTGGCTGCCGCGCCTGTCGCTGCGCCGGACGGGGAGGCCGCGCCCGCGGATTCGCCGCCCGTGGGCGCCAGCATGTCCAGCCGGCTGCTCAGCCGCTCCCAACCGCCGGCGGGCGGCTGTTGCGTGTAGTTGTCCAATAAGTCCTTTAGCTCTTTCATGTCCCTATAGTTTCAGTTTTTCCATTTCAGATAGAATCCATTGCCGTGCCCGCTGATAATATACCCTGACCGAGCTTGCGTTGAGCCCGAGTTCATCCGCGATTTCCCGGAATTTGAAGTCTTCGATGGCGTGCATGTTGAAGATGATGCGGTGCATTTCCGGCAGACGGGCGATGATGTTCATCGCCTCTTTTGCGTCTATTTTCGCGACAATCGCATCCTCCCCCTCAATGAAGGGGTGGTGGTTGTTCCCTGCGGCGTCGATCGGCTCCGCGAAGGGCTGCTGCCGTTCTTTGCGCAGATGCATCAGCGCAGTCCGCACCACGGTGGCATAGATCCAACTGTTCAATGAACTCTGCTTTCTCAGCTCGTGCAGGTGGGTGAAAACATTGAGAAAAGCCTCCACAAGGATGTCTTCCGCCTCGGCCTCATTGCCTGCGTAGCGGATGCACACCGGGTACATCTTCGGCGCGTACTCCTCGTATAGCGCGCGCTGGGACTGCCGATCATTGTTCAGACACCCCTCGATGAGCTTTTGCGTTTTTGAATCACCGTGCATTGCCCACTATAGATGCACTTCTGTGCAAAAATGCTACAAAGAAAAAAATTATTTTATGGATTTCACAATGGCCTCCACTTCGCGAAGATAATCACGCTTCTTTTCCTGGGGCGCATACACGAAACCATCCACCGTGATGCAAGAGGACTGGTCGGGCGAAAGCATGGTGTAACTGTAGAAGGGCCCCCCCATTTTGTCCCGGACGGAAGACCATAATCCCCTGAGTTCCACACCGTTGTGATAGTGCAATTTCATTTCTCGCATCAGGGGGAAACCTTCCAGATCGGCCACAACAGGATAAGCGCCTTGTACCGCTCCCTGGATGTAGGCCTTCGTGATGCGGTTGCGCTCATAGACAATGTTGTCGGTGGTCAGCTCGTAGGCCGGCGATTTGTAGATCATCACAAAACGGTCGTTTTTCGGCGTTCGGAAACAAAGCCAGAGGAAATCCTCCTCCTCACGGCCGACAAAGTAACCGTCAGGTACTGTCATCGAGATGCCGAACTTGTCACGGATTTTCTTCTCCAGGTCCGGTTTGTTGAGCTTCCGATGTGCATTCTGCAAACGCTTGATGTCGTTCTCATACATGGCCTCGATGATCTCGTCCTGATGAGCGAGGAAAAGCGCCAGGCAAGAGTCTGCATTGTTGCCCCGGATGGTCGTCTGTATTTGTGGACTGGTGTAGGGGTTCCGTTTGAGCTCGAACGTGTTGTTCGCATGGTCCTTGTTGATGTCGAATTGCAGAATGTTGCGATGTTTCGTGAAGGAGGCAAGGAAATCACGATTGCCGCACTCGATGACATCAAACATCGGCTCTGTCTGATTGATGGCAGGTTGCGGTTGCTGGATCACCTTGTAGATCTCCGCTCTCGCCGCTTTTGTCCAATAATTGGTGTCGATGGCCAAGATCATCTCCCCCGCTTTCCCGGTGGAAAAATTGTCCACCTTGAAGGCGGGAACTGATTTCTGCTTGCAGGAAGTAACAGCTAATAGGGCAAATGCCAGCAAAATGTAAGGCCTGTTTTTCATAGTAATTTATTTTTTATTAAAAATAAGTTTACAAATAAATTATTGTTATTTTTGCAATCTATATTAACAACGTGAAAAGGTCCGTAATAGTATTATAGAAAAATAAAAAACGAATGTATTCAGAAGAGTTTTATCGTATAGCTTTGTTGTCCATAGAAGGATATGGGATTGCCACTATGAAAAAGATGCTGCAATTGTCTGGATCGGCGGCTAATGTGTTTACTAAAAAGGATTTATGGATGTATCATGTGCGCAAGCGCGCCAAGAGCGTTCCTTTGCCGCGTATCAGCGACGAGTTGCGTCGTTCGGTCGATGAGGAGCTCCGTCTGATGGAGAGGAATGGAGTGCGGCAGTGTTTTTATCTTGACAAGGAGTACCCTTATCGGCTCAAAAGTTGTTCGGACGGGCCGATGGCTTTTTTTTACAAAGGGGAGGCCGACTTCAATGTGCCTCGGCTTGTCGCGATTGTAGGCACGCGCGAGGCGACCGAATATGGGCGTTCAGCCGTGCGCAAGCTGCTTTCCGAGCTAAAGGACACTGGGGTGGCCACTGTGAGCGGATTGGCGTATGGCATTGACACCGAAGCACATGCACGCTCCATCGAGTGCGGTTTGAAGACCCATGCCGTGATGGGCTGCGGTCTTGGCACGATTTACCCTAATCAGAACCGGCGTCTCGCGGAGCAGATTGTGGAGCATGGCGGTTCGTTGCTGAGTGAATACAGTTTTGCCACCCCGCCCGACCGTCTCAACTTCCCTCGTCGCAACCGCATTGTGGCGGGCATGGTCGATGCCGTGGTGGTGGTCGAAACAGCCCTGCGTGGCGGGAGCATCATCACTGCGCACATCGCCCAGTCGTACAACAGGGATGTCTTTGCCTTCCCAGGCTCCATTTTCGACCCCCATTTCGAGGGCTGTCATGCCCTGATCCGCCAGAATGTGGCGGGATTGCTCACTTCCGGCAAGGATTTGTTGGAGATGATGAATTGGGACTCGCGCCCGAGGGAGGTGCAGACATCGCTTTTCGTGGATTTGACGGAGGAGGAGCAGCAGGTGGTCGATCTCATCCGCTCGAACGGCGAAATCCTCATCGATCAGCTTTCGGAAACACTGTCCGCCTTTTCGCCCTCCAAGCTTGCCGCCTTGCTGCTTTGTCTGGAGCTCAAGGGGGTCATCGTTTGCAAGCCTGGCAAGAGGTATGCCCTGCAAAACGGCTGACCGCCTATTTTCTCTTTCCTGTCAGGATCTGTTGGATTTCATTCAGTTTCATCAGGGCCTCCACGGGTGTCAGGCTGTTGATGTTGAGGCCCACGATCAAATCTTTCACCTCTATCAACAGCGGGTCGTCGAGGTTGATGAAGCTCAACTGGTAACCGGGAGCGGATTTCTCGATGGTCATCTTGTTGCCGTTGGCGTCGGAGCGCGATTTTTCGAGTTGTTTCAGAATCTCCTCCGCGCGGCGCAACACCTGGGCAGGCATGCCTGCCATGCGCGCCACGTGGATGCCGAAACTGTGTTCGCTGCCGCCCTTTTCCAACTTGCGCAGGAAAAACACCTTGTTGTCGATCTCTTTCACGGAAACGTGATAGTTCTTGATGCGCGGGAACTGCTTGGCCATGTCGTTGAGCTCATGGTAATGGGTCGCGAAGAGCACTTTGGCGCGATAGCGGACGTTCTCGTGGAGGAATTCTGCGATGGACCAGGCGATGGAAACGCCGTCGTAGGTGCTGGTGCCGCGCCCGATCTCGTCGAGCAGGATGAGACTTCGGTCAGAGATATTGTTGAGGATGCTGGCCGTCTCGTTCATTTCGACCATGAAGGTGGATTCGCCGGTGGAGATATTGTCGGAGGCGCCCACACGCGTGAAAACCTTGTCCACGATGCCGATGTCGGCGCGGCGGGCGGGCACAAAACAGCCCATCTGTGCCATCAGCACAATCAGGGCCGTCTGCCGCAACAGGGCCGACTTGCCCGACATGTTGGGACCGGTGATGATGATGATTTGCTGCTTGGTGTTGTCGAGAAAGACATCGTTGGCAATGTAGGGTTCGCCAGGCGGGAGTTGCTGCTCGATGACAGGGTGGCGCCCCCCTTTGATGTCCAGGGCCGTGCCCTCGTTGATGGTCGGCTTGGTGTAGTTGTTCTCCTTGGAAACAGTGGAAAAACAGAGCAGAACATCCAACCGTGCGGCCAAGCGGGCATCTAACTGGATCATTGGAATATAATCCAACAAGCTTACTAATAGTTTGTTGTACAGGTGGGTTTCGATTTCGAGCATCTTGTCTTGTGCGCCTAAAATTTTCGTTTCAAGCTCCTTGAGTTCTTCCGTGATGTAGCGTTCGCCGTTGGTGAGCGTCTGTTTGCGTGTCCACTCGGGCGGCACTTTCGACTTGTGGGTGTTGGTGACCTCAATATAGTAGCCGAAAACGTTGTTGAAGCCGATCTTGAGGGAGGGGATGCCGGTACGCTCCGACTCGCGTCGTTGGATGTCAACGAGGACATCGCGGCTGTTGGTGGCGAGGGCGAAGAGTTCGTCAAGCTCGGCATCGACGCCCCGGTTGAAGATGCCGCCTTTGCTGACCACCACGGGAGCCTCCTCCTGTATCTCCTTCTCGATGCGGGTGCAGATGGTGAGGCAGGGGTTGAGCTGTTCGGCGATTTTGGCCAGGGCGGGGTGCTCCACTTGGTCGCACAATGTTTTCATGCGCTCTATGGCGCGCAGGGCACGCGCGAGCTGCAGCACCTCGCGCGGGTTGATCTTGCCCGTGGCAATCTTGGAAACCATGCGCTCCAGGTCGCCGACCCGCTTGAGGGTGGAACCCAGCTCGTCGGCCAGCTCCTCCTGGTTGATGAAATACTCCACCAAGGAGAGGCGTTCGTCGATCAAGACCTTCTCCTTCAGAGGCATGAGCATCCACTTGCGCAAAGTTCGCGACCCCATGGGGGTTTGGGTCTGGTCAAGCACCTGCAGGAGCGTGACAGCGTTCTCGTTCGGACTGCTTACCAACTCCAGGTTGCGGATGGTGAAGCGGTCGAGCCAGACGTAATGTTCCTCCTCGATGCGGGTGATCTTGTTGATATGTTGAATCTTGTGATTTTGAGTCTCATAAAGGTATTGTAGGGCCGCACCGGCGGCAATGATGCCCTGCGTCAGGTTGTCCACCCCGAAGCCTTTGAGGGATGTGGTTTGAAAATGCTTGAGCAACAACTCGTTGGAAAAATCGTAGGTAAAGACCCAATCCTCTAACGGTGTGAGCAGGATTTTTTCGCCGAATTGCTCCTTGAAAGCGTTGGTTTTCCCTTTTTGGATGACTAATTCGGAGGGCTTGAAATTCTGGAAAAGCTTATCGACGTAGTCATAGTCACCTTCGGCCAAATAGAACTCGCCTGTGGAGATATCGACGAAGGCGATGCCGCAGTTTTTTTCGGTGAATTGGATGGCGGCGAGGAAATTATTCTCCTTTTGTTCCAAAACCTTGTCGTTGATGGAGACGCCGGGGGTGACCATTTCGGTGATGCCGCGCTTGACGAGCTTTTTGGCAAACTTGGGGTCTTCGAGCTGCTCGCAGATGGCGACGCGCATGCCGGCGCGCACGAGTTTGGGCAAATAGACATCGAGAGCATGATACGGAAACCCGGCTAATTGTGTCTGTGTGAGACCTTTGCCGTGCTTGGTCAAGGTAATGCCCAAAATCTTGGAGGAGGTGACGGCGTCGTCACCGTATGTCTCGTAAAAATCGCCCACACGGAATAAGAGAATCGCATCGGGATGCTGCGCCTTAAAACGGTTGTATTGTTGCATTAAAGGGGTCTCTTTGGCTTTTTCCATAGGGTTGATTTTTAGTGGGCAAAAGTACAAAAAAAAGTGTATTTTTGCCGCCGAAAAAACAACAACTAAAACTTAAAAAAATGGCTTACAAAATTAACCCGGATCTCTGTGCCGCATGTGGCACTTGCATTGGCGAATGCCCGCAAGAAGCTATCTCTGAAGGTGCTGCTTATTCCATCAACCCTGATCTCTGCATCGAGTGCGGCGCTTGCGCCGATGTTTGCCCGTGCGAGGCCATCAGCCTTGAGTAATCGGAACGAGAGGATCCAGAAAAAAAAGATAACGGGTGCGAATTTCGCGCCCGTTTTTTTGTTGCAAAAAAAGACGGATGATGCATTCACACCGTCCGTCTTACATTATTAAGATATAGATTTAAAATTCCGGGAAGTCGGGGAGATCGTTGGCTTGTGGTTCAGCGGGACGCTCGTCGTTGTTGTGTGGGCGGGGTTCGTGGCGGCGCTCGTTGTTGTTATTGTTGCGCGGGCCACGGTCGCGACGCTCGTTATTGCCACCCTTGGGGCGGTTGTCGTTGCGACGTTCGCCATTGCGACGTTCGCTGTTGCCGCCGCCATTTCGCGGGCCACGAGGTCCACGCGGGCGGGATTCGGCCTCGGTGTAGCCGTCCGGCTTCGGGAGCAGCACTTTGTGGGAGAGACGGAACTTGCCGGTCTTCTCGTCAATCTCGATGAGTTTCACCTTGATCTTGTCACCGACCTTGAGCACATCCTCGACGTTGTCGATGTGGCGGTAGGCGATCTCCGTGACATGCAACAGGCCGTCGGTGCCTGGCAGGAACTCCACGAAAGCGCCAAAGGCGGTGATGGTCTTGACCGTGCCCTCGTAAATCTCGCCCACCTCAGGTTTGGTGGTGATGAGATTGATGCGCTCGATAACAGCGTTGATGTCGTCCAGGTTGGGAGCGGCGATGTCGATGACACCGAATTCGCCCACCTCCTCGATGTTGATGGTGGTGTGGGTCTCGCGTTGCATCTCTTGGATAATCTTGCCTCCCGGTCCAATGACGGCGCCGATGAACTCGCGCGGGATCTGCATCTGGACGATGCGCGGCACGAAGGGACGGTAGTCCTCGCGCGGTGCGGGCATGGCTTCCTTGATTTTGCCGAGGATGAACATGCGGCCACGATGAGCCTGGGCCAATGCTTCGGCCATCACTTCTGAAGAGAGTCCCTTCACCTTAATGTCCATCTGGCAGGCGGTGATGCCGTCTTCAGTACCACAGACCTTGAAGTCCATGTCGCCGAGGTGGTCCTCGTCACCGAGAATATCGGAAAGGATGGCGTATTTGTCGCTGTTCTCGTCGGTGATCAAGCCCATAGCGATGCCGGAGACCGGTTTCTTCATCTTCACGCCGCAGTCGAGCAGGGCGAGGGTGCCGGCGCAGACGGTGGCCATGGAGGAACTGCCGTTGGATTCCAGGATGTCGGAGACGATGCGGACCGTGTAGGGGAAAGAGAGGTCATCGAAGGGGATCATCGGGGCGAGGGCGCGTTTGGCGAGGTTGCCGTGGCCGATTTCGCGGCGGCCGGTGCTGCCGATGCGCTTCACTTCACCCACGCTGTAGGGCGGGAAGTTGTAGTGCAGCATGAAGCGGCTGGAACCTTCCACCACAGCACCGTCGATGGTCTGCTCGTCGAGCTTGGTGCCGAGCGTGCAAGTGGCGAGGGCCTGTGTTTCGCCACGGGTGAAGATGGCGGAACCGTGGGCGGAGGGCAGGTAGCCGGTCTCGATCCAGATGGGACGGATGTCTTCCGTGCCACGGCCGTCAAGACGAATACGTTCATCAAGAATCATATTGCGCATGGCGTGCCACTGGATTTTGTCGTAATAGCGCTTCACCATCACCTCTTTTTCCGGACGCTCCTCCTCAGGGATGGTTTCCATAAAGTCCGCCAATATCTGGTCGAAGTCGGCGTTGCGTTCTTGCTTGCCTTTGAATGACTTGGCGACGGCATAAACCTTGTCGTAAGTCTCCTTTTGGATGCGTTCGCGAATTTCTTCGTCATCGGTTTCGTGGCAGTACTCGCGTTTCGGGAAGGCAGTGGGAACCTTGGCGGCCAGGTCGAGTTGGGCCTGGCACTGCACCTTGATGGCGTCCTTGGCGAAGTTCAGGGCGGCGACCATGTCCTCTTCGGAGATCTCCTTCATCTCACCCTCAACCATCATGATGTTGTCCATGGAGGCGGCGACGATCATGTCGATGTCGGAATTCTCCATTTGCTCCACAGTGGGGTTGACGATGAAGTTGCCGTCCACACGGCCCACGCGCACCTCGGAGATGGGGCACTCGAAGGGAATGTTGGAGACGGCGATGGCGGAAGAGGCGGCCAGACATGCCAGACAGTCGGGCAGCTGGTTCTTGTCACCGGAAATCAACGTCACGATGACTTGCGTCTCGGCATGGAAATTGGCCGGGAAGAGGGGACGGATGGCGCGGTCCACAAGACGCGCGATGAGGATTTCATATTCGGAGGGACGGGCCTCGCGTCTGAAAAAGCCACCTGGGAT
Organism: uncultured Bacteroidales bacterium; assembly: GCA_947167635.1. Taxonomy (GTDB): domain Bacteria; phylum Bacteroidota; class Bacteroidia; order Bacteroidales; family WCHB1-69; genus F23-D06. The sequence continues at coordinate 23,950 of CAMVIT010000025.1, forward strand.
GCGACCCAGGGAGCCGTATTTTTCTTGGTATTCGACCTGGAGGGGCATGAAATCGGTGCCCTCAACGGCCTCTTTCTTGCAACACACGGTAGCAAGAATCATGGTGTTGCCCATCTTGACCACTGCGGCGCCGTCGGCCTGTTTTGCCAACTTGCCGGTTTCAATAGTCACAATGCGGCCATCACCCAAATCAAAAGATGTGTTTATTCCTAACATGATGATTCTGAGTTAAATAAATGTTGATACTTGGTAGGTGGAGTACAAAGCAAAATCAAAAAAGGCAATTGTGAAAATTGCCTTTTTGATATAAGACGACTCGGAAAATTACTTTCTGAGACCTAACTTCTTAATCAGTGCTCTGTAGCGCTCGATGTCTTGTTTCTTGAGGTATTCAAGCATCTTTTTTCTCTTGCCGACGAGGTTGATGAGGGCGCGTTTGGTCACGCGGTCGCCACCGTTGGCCTTGACATGTTCGGTCAGGTGCTTGATACGGTGGGTGAAGAGGGCGACTTGTGCCTCGGGGGATCCAGTGTCGGTAGCGCTCTTACCATACTGCTCGAAAATTTCTTTTTTTACTTCTGTCGTTAAATACATAATAAGCGTCTAATTTTTAATGTTTTTTCCTTATTTTTTTCCGGCGGCAAAAATACATTTTTTTCTTGATAGTTTCATTGATTGGAAAAAAAAACTATTTTTGCGCCTTGATTCAAAAAAAAGAGCTTGATGACGAAATTAGCGATAGTCATACTCAATTGGAACGGGAAGCGTTTTTTGGAACAGTTTCTGCCAGTTTTGGAACAATATCTGCCCGATTATGCGGAGATTGTCGTGGCGGACAATGCCTCCTCCGACGGGTCTGTGGCTTTCCTGAGAGAGAACCATCCCTCTGTTCGTCTTTTGGAGCACTCTGAGAACGAGGGTTTTGCAAGGGGATATAATCATGCTTTTGAGCATATTGAAGCCCAATATTATTGTTTGCTCAACTCTGACATTGAAGTGACCCCGCACTGGGTGGAGCCCGTCATCGAGCAGATGGATGCCGACGAGCGCATTGCGGCGGTGCAGCCCAAGCTTCTCTCCTACTACCAACGCGACCATTTCGAGTACGCGGGCGCAAGCGGCGGTTTCGTGGACAAATACGGCTATCCTTTCTGCCGCGGTCGTGTTTTCAGCAACGTGGAAGACGACCATGGGCAATATGATGACGTGTCGGACATCTTCTGGGCCAGCGGCGCCGCACTCTTCGTGCGCAGCGACGTCTTTCGCGCCATGGGTGGACTTGACGCCGACTTCTTCGCCCACATGGAGGAAATCGACTTCTGCTGGCGCATCAAGAATGCCGGCTATAAGATAAAGGTAAACCCTCAATCGGTCGTGTACCACATCGGCGGCGGCACCCTTCCCAAGAACAACTCCTTCAAGACCTACCTCAACTTCCGCAACAACCTCTACCTCCTGCTCAAGAACCTTCCCGAAGAACGTATCGCCAAAACTCTGATAGTCAAATTCTTTCTTGACCAGGTGGCAGCCGTCTTCTTTCTGTTGCAAGGCCATTTCAAGGATTTCGTAGCCGTCTATAAAGCTATGATCCACTTCTATGCCAACTATAAAAAATGCAAGTCCAAGCGCAACACCCTGCCCAAGCTTGCATTCACGGACACCTACCCCAAGTCGGTGGTGTTCCTGCATTATTTCAAACGCAAAAAAATATTTGACGGAAAATCATTCTCCTAAACGATTCTCATCATGGAACTTTTCAACCATATTTATGACATCATGCTGATTGTGATGACCGTTTTGGGTGTGATCGTATTCATCCTTTTGCAATTCATCACTCCAGCCTACGGGATGACCTTTAACAATCGCTGGGGACCGTCGATTCGGAGTAATTTAGGATGGTTCATCATGGAGGCGCCGGTCTTCTTCTCGATGCTTGTTCTATACTTCATCTCTCTTTACTATCACCTCAGGCCATTCAATGTCGTCACTTTCGTGATGTTCATCTTCTTCGAGTTTCACTATTTCCAGCGATCGTTCATCTTCCCGTTGCTGATGCGCGGGCAGAGCAAGATGCCTTTGTCCATCATCCTCACAGGTGTCACGTTCAACACGTTCAATGCCATCATGCAAGGTGGCTGGCTCTTCTTTTTCGCACCCATGAATGCCTATCCCATTTCGTGGTTTTGGTCGCCGCAATTCATCATCGGCACAGGCATTTTCCTCTTCGGCATGGTGGTCAACATCTATGCCGACCGCGTGATTCGCGAGCTGCGCAAGAACGACATGGACAACAATTACTATCTTCCCGACGGGTGGATGTTCCGTCGCATCAACTCCGCCAACTACCTCGGTGAAGTTCTCGAGTGGCTCGGCTTTGCCATCCTCACCTGGTCTGTGCCCGGACTGGTGTTTCTCATTTGGACGTTTGCCAATATCGTGCCGCGCTCCAAGGCTGTTTATGAACGCTACACCCAATTTTTCGGCGAGGAGTTTACCGCCCAGAAACGGTACAAGATTTTTCCGGGCATTTATTGAAAATTGTAGTTTTTTGAATAAGATTGTATATGCGGAAATTGCTCATCATACTCTGTCTTGCCGCACCCTTGTTGGTCTGTTGCGACATGTACAACCATCCGACCATCCCGAATGCGAAGGTCGATTTTATCGTTTATCCCAATGATGTGATGTACTATCGCCTCAACACGTATGGCGGTTACGAGTATTTCACGGGCGGTGTCAACGGCATTGTGGTCTATCGTCTTGACGAATGGACTTTCATGGCCTATGACCGTGCGTGTTCTTACGACTGGGAGGATCATGAGTCGTGGCTTTGGGTAGCCCCTGACGGCTTGCGGCTTGTGGACTCGCTGTGCGGGTCCACCTTCAACATCCTTGACGGCAACGTGTTGGGTGGTCCGGCCATCTATCCGGCCCGCCGTTATGCCACCCGCTTCGACGGTGCGCGCCTCCGCATCTACTCCTAAAAGTTTCCTTACATTTCCGGCAGCATCTCGCAAATCAGCTTCACCATCTTGGGCTCGGCACTGTTGGCAGCGGCCAGCACCTCCTCGTGAGAGGTCTCTGCCAACTGGCCCACGACTCCCAGGTCGGTGATGACCGAAAGGGCGAAGATTTCCATGCCTCGGTGGTGTGCCGCGATGGCCTCGGGAACGGTGGACATGCCCACGGCGTCGGCACCTAAGATCCAGTAAGCCTTGTATTCCGCCGGGGTTTCGAAGCACGGCCCGGTCACGCCCATATAGACGCCCTCCTGCAAGTGGATGTTGTTTTCGGCGGCCTTCTGGTGCGCCAACTTGATGAGTCGCTTGGAATAGACCTCATTCATATTCGGGAAGCGGGGCCCGAGCTCGTCGTCGTTGGGGCCCAGCAGCGGATTCGTGCCGAAGAAGTTGATGTGGTCGCGAATGATCATGATGTCACCCACCTTGAAAGTCGGATTCATGCCGCCTGCCGCGTTGGAGAGGATGATAGTCTTGACACCAATGCCACAGAACACCTGCTGCGGGTAGGTCACCACCTCCATCGGGTAGCCTTCATAGTAGTGGAAACGTCCGTTCAGCACGACCACCTCCACACCGTTCAGCCGTCCGAAAATCAGCGTGCCCTTGTGCCCTTTCACCGTGGAAACGGGGAAGTTGGGAATCTCCTTGTAGGGGAGTTCGTCCACGATATCCAATGACTTGGTCAATCCACCGAGTCCGGAGCCTAAGACGATGCCCACTTTTGGATTAATGGTTTTGCGATTGTTCAGATATTCAACGGTTTCAAGGATCTGTTGTTTGGTCTCCTGTAACATAGTTTTCGATAATATGGTTAAACTCTATTTTTTCGTTTTCCGTTAAAAAGTCCACTTCGATGGGGACGATGAATACGGGCAGCAAAGATACATCTTTTTGAAGATTTTCGGACTGCAGTCTCATCCAATCTTTCTCGGTGGTGAAGAGCACTTTGGAAGCGGATCCCTTCTCGGTTAATGTTTTTCGTAATTCTTTAATCTCAAGTGTATTGTAGTTATGATGGTCGGGATATTTGATATGCCGGATGCAGCGGTAGTGCTGCCGCAGGTAATCTTCCAGCGGTTGTGGGCGCGCGATGCCGGAGAGCAGTACCACGTCGGCGGTGCGAGGGTCGATGTTGGCGGCGGGAGCTGTCACGGGTTCGGGCGTGCCGTAGTGGTAGCATGTGAAGAAGAGGGGCTGGCTGTCGCGCAGGCCAAGGTCGCGGCGCCACTGGTCGCGATCCACCTGCTCGTCGGGGATGTCCGTCTTGGTGACGAGCACCAGATCGGCGGCGTCCACAGCATCGGGAAACTCGCGCAGCCGTCCGGCGGGCATCGGGTAGTCGCGAAAATAGGGGCGATAATACTCTGTGAGTACCATCTTCACCGACGGTGTGAAGGAGAGGTGCTGATAAGCATCGTCCATCACGATAACCTGGATACCGGGGTCGAACTCCAGCAGCTTGCGGACACCGTGTTCGCGATCACCGTCCACGGCGAGGGGCAGCTGCGGGAATCGTTTGTGCAGCAGCAGGGGCTCGTCGCCGATGAGCTTCGCGGAAAGAGTCCCTTCCGGTGCCGTGTTGGCGAGCACGAAGCCTTTGCTTTTGCGGCCATAGCCTCGACTGAGCATGGCCACATGACGCTGTTGCGCCAGCAAGTGGATCAAGTAACTGGCGTGCGGGGTTTTGCCCGTGCCGCCAATGGCGATGTTGCCCACGCAGATGGTGGGGACGGAGGCCTTGTAGGACCGGAACACGCCACGCTGGTAGAGACGGCGGCGCAGCCGCGCCAGCTGTCCGAACAACCACCCGAGTGGTATGAGGAGATGCCGTATCTTAAAGGGCCGGCTCATGGTCGGCGGAATTGGTGTTTGCGTTTTCAGCGGCCCGCTGCTCGCGCCGCTCCTGCACCTTCTGGGCTTGGGTGTTCTCGTACTCCTCATAGCTCTTGATGATCTTGGTGACCAGATGGTGGCGCACCACATCCTTTTCGTCCATGAAGATGAAGTCGATGCCGGGAATCTTGCCCAAAATGCGGTTGGCTTGCAAGAGACCGGACTGCTGGTGTTTTGGGAGGTCTATCTGGGTGATGTCGCCCGTGATGAAGAACTTGGCATTTTTGCCCATACGGGTGAGGAACATCTTGAGCTGGGCGGCGGTGGCGTTTTGAGCCTCGTCGAGGATGACGTATGCATTGTCGAGGGTGCGTCCGCGCATGAAGGCGAGGGGCGCGATTTCGATGACCTTGTCTTCCATGTAGGAAACGAGCTTCTGCATGGGCATCATGTCCCAAAGCGCATCGTAGAGCGGCTGGAGGTAGGGGTCGAGCTTGTCGCGCAGGTCGCCGGGCAGGAAGCCGAGATTCTCGCCGGCCTCGACGGCGGGGCGGGTGAGGATGATACGGCGGATCTGCTTGTTCTTGAGGGCGCGCACGGCAAGGGCTACGGCCGTGTAGGTCTTGCCCGTGCCGGCAGGGCCGATGACAAAGACCATGTCGTTCTTGTCAGCACTCTCCACAAGCCGCTTCTGGTTGGGCGTGATGGCGCGCACAGCCTTGCCTTCTCGGCCGTGGACGAGCACGTCGCCAGTGGTGCGCAGGCGATAAAAGCTGTCGTCTTCCTGGGAGGTGATGTTGAGGATGTCAGTCTCGGTGAGCTTGCCAAACTCCTCGATATGCTGTTCGAGGAGATGGATGCGCTCCGCAAAACGTTCCACCTCGCTGTCCTCGCCGGAGCACTTGAGTTCGTTGCCCCGTGCGATGATTTTGAGTTTGGGGAAGATGTGCGTCAACAGGTCAATGTTGGCATTTTGTCGGCCGTAGAGTGCGACGACAATGTCAGGGTCTATCGTGATAATTTTTTCCATTGCATTATTCAATAACGAGATAGTCGAGTGGGTTAATGGGGAAGCCGTTGTACCACAGTTCGAAGTGGAGGTGCGGGGTGCTGCCTTCTCCGGAGCCGGAGTTGCCGATGGCGGCGATGGGGTCGCCGGCCTTGACGCGGGCGCCGGGCTGCTTGAGGAGGGCGGCGTTGCGCTTATATACAGAGATGAGGTTGCCGGGGTGCTGCACAATGATGACATAGCCGTCGGTGGCGCTGTAGTGGGCGGCGATGACCACCCCGTCGGCGATGCAGGCAACCACGGAGTTGCGCGCGGAGGCAATGTCAATGCCGTAATGGTTCTTGGAGGCGTCGAAGGGACGGGTCACGGCACCGATGGAGGGAGGATAGATGGAGAGTGTCGAAATCTTGGCCTGGCTGAGACCGGGCGTGCTGCCCTGCGAGGAGTTGTCCTCGCTGATACGCCCCAAGATGAGGTCGGCCTGCCCCTCCATCTCTTCGGCTTCGGCCATGCGCTTTTTGTCGCGGATGGTGGTGTGTGTGTTGGGCGTGTTCTCGGCATTTTCTTTGGTCTCCTCTATGGTGGGGGCGTTGCCCTCAATCATCGTGGTGAAGTTGTCAATAAAGACCTGGTTGTATTCCACAAGTCGCTCCAACGAATCCACGCGGGCGGCAGTCTGCTTGTAGAGCTTGTAGTCTTTCTGGTCGGTGTAGCCCGGAATATAGAGGCGCAGCGGCGTGAAGGCGATGAGCAGCGTGGTCAGCAGGATGATGACGAATGCGCCGATGACGGCCACCACAAACATGCGCTGGATGGTAATGCGGCGTATGACGAACTCTTGCTCGTGCGTGTCCTCGTTGGAGAACACGAGCCGGTAACGAGTTTTCCACTCGCTCTTCACCTTGTTCCAAATCGATTTTATCCTCTCGAACTTTCCCATCTGTGGTTTTTATATACAGGCGGCAAAAATACAAAAAAATGGAAATAGGGTCGAGTGACAAGGATTGAAGAGGCAATATTTCAGTTGTCGGTGTGATTCATAATTTTATGTACATTTGCGCCCTCAAAAACGACTGCTATGGAAGAGACAAAAAAATATGTGCGTCCCTCGTGGGATGAGTATTTCATGGAAATCGCCGACACGGTGAGCAAGCGCGCCACCTGCGACCGCGGGCGTAGCGGTTGTGTCATCGTGCGCGACCGCCAGATTCTCGTCACCGGCTATGTGGGCTCCCCGAAGGGGCTTCCCCACTGCGACGACGTGGGGCACCAGCTCAAACGCACGGTTCATGAGGACGGCACTGTGACGCAACACTGCGTGCGCACCGTCCATGCCGAGCAGAACGCCATCTGCCAGGCCGCCAAGTTAGGCATCGCCCTCAACGGCGCCACCCTCTACTGCCGGATGACACCCTGCCGTGTCTGCGCCATGCTCATCATCAACTGCGGCATCACACGCGTGGTGTGCGCCCAAAAGTACCATGCCGGCGCCGAATCCGAGGAGATGTTCGCCAAGGCCGGCGTACAAATCGAGTTTTTTTCCGACGAAGTGGTCCAATACAGCAATCAATAAAACCATAAAACATGTCCACCTTTCTTTGGGAGTCCATTGCCTTTGGACCCATCCACAGCCGCCGACTGGGACATTCCCTCGGCATCAACCTTCTGCCAATCGATGTCAAGATCTGTTCCTTCAACTGCCTCTACTGCGAGTGCGGATGGACTTTGGAGAAAAGCTTGACCGCCCGTGAATACTACCCTGTGGAGGAAGTGTTGCAAGCTATTGAATACAAGCTTATAAGATGCAGGGACAACAATGTTCCTGTTGACAGCATCACCTTCTCCGGCAACGGGGAGCCCACCCTTCATCCGCATTTCGACAAAATCATCGATAGACTCATTCTCCTGCGCGACCAATACTATCCCAATGCCGTGATCTCCTGCCTCTCCAATGCCACGCAGCTGACACGCCCCGAAGTGCGTGCCGCCCTCCAGCGCATCGAGAACCCGTTGCTGAAGCTTGATGCCGGCACCCAAGAGATGCTCGATACGATCAACGCACCCATTGTGCCCGTTGATATCGAGGAGATTGTCGAACATCTCGAATCCTTTAACGGCAATCTCATCATCCAATCCATGTTCCTCAGCGGTGAAAAGGAGGGCGTTCCCTTCGACAACAGCGAGGAACCCAACTTCTCGAAATGGCTTCAGCGTGTGGTGGACATCCGCCCCCGCAAAGTGATGGTATATTCCCTCGACCGTGAGACACCTGCCCTGCAACTCCATAAATTCGACAAGGAGAAACTCGAGGTGATCGCCGAAAAAGTCAGGGCCAAAGGGATCACGACGGAAACATACTGACACGTTTTTGCAACAGATGACTGCTCTTCCCAAGTGGAGTGGAATGTGCACGTTTGCAAATTCCGTCCACTGGCTACAAATTGCAAATTCATAGTCTCTTGACACTTGAGTCTATTCCCTTTTTTTGTATTTTTGCGCGTTTTTAGAAAATGGTAAATTATGTTCACCGGAATTATTGAAAAAACAGGAAAAATAATTGATATAAAGAAAGATAGAACAAACTACGATTTTACGCTCGAGGTGGATTTCGCGGACGAATTGTCGATTGACCAGAGTATGGCGCACGACGGGTGTTGCCTTACGGTGGTCAAATTGGACAAGGAGAAGAAACAGTATGTGGTCACGGCCATGGAGGAAACCATGTTGAAGACCAATCTGGGTACTTGGAAAGTGGGTGATGAGGTGAACTTGGAGCGCAGCATGCGCATGGACGGTCGCTTCGACGGTCACATCGTGCAAGGGCATGTGGACCAGACCGCCACCTGCGAGAAGGTGGTCGATGAGAATGGCAGCTGGCGTTATTATTTCACCTACGATGCCTCGAAAAACAACTTCACCGTACCGAAAGGCTCCATTTCCGTCAATGGAGTGAGCCTGACGGTGGTGGACTCCGAGAAGGGACGTTTTTCCGTGGCCATCATCCCTTACACCCACAAGGTTACCAATTTCCACAATTTCAGGCCCGGCACCGTGGTCAATATCGAATTCGATGTGTTCGGCAAATATGTCCAGCATCTTATCGAAGAATATTTTGCACAACAGCAAAAATAAAAAAGCCAAAACGCCGTTATATTTTTTCTTTAGTTTGGCACGAATAACGACAATTTTTTGAATTTGAAACAGAAAACACACATAACCAATATATTGGCTCTTATGCTCCTCGTCATTGCGATGATAGGGGTGACGGGGTGTTCCACCTCCAAGAACACCGCCATCAACAGGGCATACCACAACGTCACTTGCAAGTACAATGTGCTTTGGAACGGCCAGCAGGCCTTCAAGTCGGCAGAAACGGAGTTGAACAAGTTGTCGAAGGACAACTACACCACCATTCTGCCCGTTTACTATTATCCGGCCAAAAGCGACTTGGGTCCAGCGTTGTCACACTTGGACCGCACCATCGAGAAATCTTCCAAGGCCATTTACAAGCATTCCATGCTCTTCAAAGGCAAGGAGTATGTGAAGACCATTGATGACGCTTATTTGATCATGGGCAAGTCCTATTTCTATAAGCAGGACTATACACAAGCACATCGTGTGTTTTCCTATATCACCCATAATTTCCCGAAGTCGAACACCTACAATGAGGCGGCGGTCATGTTGGCGCGTACGGCTTTGCGCCAGAACTACTTCTCTTCGGCTGACGAACAGTTGGAAAACCTCCACTATCTGGCCACCAGCAAGAAGAACAAGAAGTTCAACGTTCTTTTCAACGCCGCCAAGGCCGAATATCACCTCACTGCTCCCGACGGCGACCGTCAGGAGGCCATCGATTACCTCAACAACGCCATAGAAGCTCATCCGAAACGTGAGTTCAAGTCCCGTCTCAACCTCATTCTTGGGCAACTGTATGAGCAGATGAACCAACAGTCCGAAGCCCAGAAGCGTTTTGAGCAGGTGATCAAGAAGTCCTCCAACTATGAGATGGTTTTCAGTGCCCAAATGCATCTGGCCTCCAACTACGATGGCACTCCCTCTGCGCGGAATGCCATTACGAAACAGTTCAAGAAGATGCTTGCGGAGGAAAAAAACGAGAATTTCAAAGACCAGATTTATTACGCCTACTCTGAAATTGCCCGCATTGACGAAAACGACACTCTGCGCAAGAACTATCTCGCCAAGTCGGTGGCCACCTCGACCACGAACAACTATCAGCGCACTTTCTCCAGCCTTACACTCGCAGATCTTTATTTCAACGAGAACGAATATCGCAAGGCGCAGGCTTACTACGACACTGCTGCTCTCAGCATCCCCAAAAACTATCCGGACTACGACCATGTGATCCAAAAGTCGAGAGTGCTCAAGGATTTGGTGGACAAGCTTGACGAAATCGACCTTCAGGACAGCCTGCAGCGCATTGCCAAGATGTCGGATGGACAGCGCAAGGCGTGGGTCCAGAAGATGATTGCCGACTATACGGAAGCGGAGCGCAAGGCCGCTGCCGAGGAGGCTGAACGTATGCTGGCCATGCAAAACGCGGCCTCCTATACCAATATCAACACCACCTCTTCCAACGGCAAGTGGTATTTCTACAACCAGTCGTTGGTGACATCCGGACAGCAGGACTTCTACCGCCGTTGGGGCAACCGTAAGTTGGAGGACAACTGGTTTATCAGCAACAAGCAACAGATCTCCTTCGACGACATGGCCCTCATGAACGATCCGAGTTTGGCTCCAGACTCTGTTGAATATGATGACGACGGCAACCCCATTCCCAAGCGCGAGACCGACCCCAAGAAGGAGGCTTTTTATTTGCAGGACTTGCCGCTGACCCCGGGGGCTATAGACACCTCCAACGCTATTATTGCCAAGAATCTGTATGAGGCGGGTTATATTTACCGCGACCTGCTCCATGACATCCCCCGCGCCAGCGCCTCTTTCGAGTCCCTTCTGCAGCGTTTCCCGGACGGCGAATACACACTGCCCGCAACCTATCTGCTCTATACCCTTTACCAAGGGGTGGATCAGGCCAAATCGGACCACTACAAGGATATTTTGCTCACCAAGTATGCGGACACTGACTATGCCAGACTGATAAAGGATCCTCACTATTATGAACGTTTGGCCGAGGAACAGAAAACATTGGAGCGTCAATATGAGAACCTCTATGCCCAATTCAACAATAAACAGTGGGGTGCAGTCGTGCAAGCGGCTGATGTTGCCATTCCTCAATGCTCCGATCCCGTTCTGAAATCCAAGTACACTTACCTGCGCACGGTTGCCGCCGGGCAGGTGTTCAACGAGGACACCCTCATCAAGGGACTGCAACACATCATCAGTGAATTCCCGACCACAGAGGTGGCCGACTTGGCCCGCACCTATCTTTCCCTTTTCGATGCCCAAAAGATTGCCTCCCTCAATCCTGTGTCTCCTGCGGACTCTGCAGCCGGCTCGCAGAGCGCTGCCCAAAATATGACAGCGCCCAAGGTTCCCACCAACCCGTTCAACTACAATGGCGATGAGATGCACTACATCATTTTGTTGGTTACCACGGCCGATCTCCCTGTGCAGTCGGTGAAGCAGAACGTGGCCACCTTCAACCAGACCTATTTCAGCTTGCAGCGGTTCAATGTCAACAGTTTTTATGTGAACAACACCCAACAGATGGTGACAATCGCGAAATTCACCAATGCCGAGTCGGCCATGAACTACTATAATCTTCTCGTCAAGGACGAGATGTTCAGTGCGGACATCAATAGAAAAACCATTATACCTTATGCCATTTCCGCCGTCAACTACACCTCCTTCTACAACAACAAGGATGGACGTGTCTTTTACGACGATTTTTTCAAAGAACATTATCTTCAAGAACCTTGATCTTGAACTGGTTTAAAAAAAATAATAACGAAACTTTGATATTATGAAAGAAATTGATACTCGTGAAACTGGCGTTATCAACGTCATCGCGCAAGGCACCCAAGTAGAGGGAAGCATCATCACCAACGGCGACTGTCGCATTGACGGTGTGGTAAAAGGAAATCTCACCTCCAAGGCCAAGATTATCATTGGCCGTAGCGGCAAGGTGGACGGCAATGTCACCTGTACCAACATTGAGGTTGAGGGTACCATTCGTGCGGAAAGTCTGAATGTCAGCGATCTGGTTTTCCTCAAGGCTACCGCCAATGTGGTGGGCAATATCAGTGCGGGAAAGATTGCCATTGAGCCAGGTGCTGAATTCTCCGGCAATTGCAAGATGAACAACCAGCGCGCCGCTGCCGCTGCCGCTCCGCAATCAGAGAAAAGATAGTTCGGACATCCGATGTCCTCCAAGAGAGCATCTAACGGTCGCGCCCTGCATAATTACGCCTACTATTCCAACATGGGGATAGAGATGGGCGTGATTATTGCTGCGGGCGTGTTTGGTGGTGTGAAGCTGGACGAGAAGTTGAACTCTTCTCCAGCCTTCACGGTCATCCTGTCTTTGACTGCGGTGGCCATTGCCTTGTATGTGATGATCAAATCGGTGCTTCATTCCAAAAACGAAAAAAAAGATGAGCCAAAAGATACCCATTAGAAAGTTCTCCTTTCGCATTATTATTTTCTCCGTGGTCATCGCCGGTCTCACGGTGCTGTTCCAATGGCTTTTCCCACAATATGCTTCACCCGCCCTGCCGTTTATCGTGCTCTTTTTCTTCGTCATTACGCTTTTCACGATGTTTGTCGTCATGCGCGACGATCAAGGGAAGGAGGGCAAGCGTTTTGTCTCCAACTATATGCTTTCGCGAGTCGTGAAGCTTCTCTCTTGTCTGCTTTTCCTCCTGCTCTACCTGTTCCTCAACAGGGCCGATGCCATACGTTTTGCCATTGCGTTCCTCGTCATATATTTCCTCTATTCCATCTTTGAGGTGGTCCTGTTGCGCATGGAAAACAGGGAAATCCAGAAAAAACCAACTGCAGAAACAAAAAACACCCCCCAATGAATACATCCCGTAAAATAAAAGACGACCTTTATTATATAGGAGCCTCCGACCGTCGGTTGGCCCAATTTGAGAACATGATGCCCGTGCCTCGCGGCGTCTCCTACAATTCATACGTTTTGATGGATGAGAAGACCGCCTTGCTCGACACGGCAGACAATGCCGTGGGCGCGCAGTTTCTGGAAAATCTGCAAGGCACGCTCGCCGGACGCCCTTTGGACTACATCATCGTCCATCATGTGGAGCCTGACCATCTGGCTCTTTTGGAGGAGGTCTTGTTGCGCCATCCGCAGGCTGTCGTGGTCTGCAGCGCCATGGCCGGCAAGTTTATCCAGCAATTTTTCCCGCACGGCCTCCAAGTTAACATCCAGACAGTGAAAGAGGGTGACACACTCAACACAGGCAGACACACGCTTGCCTTTGTCACTGCACAAATGGTACACTGGCCCGAAGTGGTCGTCTCTTACGAGTCTGAATACGGCATTCTCTTCTCCGCCGATGCTTTCGGCACGTTCGGGGCTCTTGGCGGCAACCTCTATGCCGATGAGGTAAACTTCGATCGCGACTGGATTGACGAGGCTCGTCGCTACTACACCAACATCGTGGGCAAATATGGCATTCAGGTGCAGACTTTGCTCAAGAAAGCTGCTAATCTTGACATCAAGATGATCTGCCCGCTGCATGGTCCTGTTTGGCGTCAGGATATAGGCTACTTCATCGAAAAACATGACCTGTGGAGCCGTTATGAACCCGAGCAGAAGGCCGCCGTTGTCATCTACGGATCGATGTACGGTCACACGGAGTCCGCTGCCACTGTCGTGGCTAACAAGTTGGGCGAAAAGGGCTTCAGAGATGTGCGTATGTATGATGTCGCTGTCACGCATGTCTCCTATTTGGTGTCGGAGACTTTCCGCTGCAGTCACATCGTGTTGGTGGCCCCCACCTACAACGGCGGTCTCTATCCTCCCATGGAAAACTATCTGCTGGATTTGAAGGCTCATTTCCTGACTGGACGCACCTTCGGCATTGTCGAGAATGGCACTTGGGCACCCGTGGCTGCCAAGGAGATTCAGAAGATATTCTCCGAGATGAAACCCAACACGATAGTGGAGCCCATCGTCACCCTCAAGTCCGCTATGAAGGAGGAACAGATGGGGCAAGTCGATCAGTTGGTGGAAGCATTGGGATAACAAAGTCAAAATTCAAAACAGGGTTAACGCAAGCGTTGTCCAATCGTTGAATCATGCATTTCCATCCCATCACTATTGCTGATCGCCCGATTTTCCTAAAATATTTTCAGGATGACCGCACCACTTGTGACTGGACCTTCGCCAATCTCTTTTGCTGGCAGGATCATTACAAGATGGAATGGGCGGAAAGGGAATCGTGGCTGATTATCCGTTGCCATCTCAATGGCGAACGCCGCATCGGCTATATGGTCATTGACATTGATGACACGCATCCCTACAGCGAGATTGTACCTTTGTTGGCGCGGGAGGCGGATGAGCACGGACACCCCCTGATGCTCGTCAGCTTCAGTGAGCGCGAGTGCGGCCAGCTGCTGTCACAGTGCCCCGACTCCTTTGTGCTGGACCGCAATCGGGATTTGGAGGACTATGTCTATAGCCGCGCGGAACTGGCCGAGTTGCGTGGGCGGAAGTTTGCGCCCAAACGCAACCATGTCAACAAGTTCACGCGCCTTTATGACTATACTTACGGAGCTCTTACGCGTGCGGACTTTGACGAGTGCCTCCGTTTGGAGAGTGTATGGCGCGGGCAGCATGGTGATTCCTCCGACGGGCCTTCAGCCGAGCAGCAGGCCATCCGCCATGCCTTCGACCATTTCGAGGAGCTGCAGCTTCTTGGCGGTGTGCTGCGCGTGGATGGCCATATCGTGGCCTTTACATACGGCTCCCGGCTCAATGACCACACCTTTTGCACGCATGTGGAGAAGGCCGACACTTCATACGACGGTGCGTACGCCATGATCAACCACCTTTTCGCTCGGTATTTGCCGCCTCAATATACGCTTGTCAACCGGGAAGAGGACTTGGGACTACCCGGCCTGCGCAAGGCCAAGCTTTCCTACATGCCTGTCAATATGGCTCCCAAAATACTGGCTCTCCATCTGACATCCGACATGCGCGACATCCTCCATGTGTGGCAAGTCTGCTTTGGTGACGAGGACACTTTTGTGCACAGCTTCCTTGTCCGCTATTATTTTCCCGATTGTACTTTTGTGCGTCGTGACGGCGGGCATGTGGTTTCCATGGCATTCGTGATCCCTTGCATCACGGAGTTGGGCCCCACTGCGTACTTGTACGGCATCGCCACGCTGCCTGGGTATCGTGGCAAGGGACTTGCCCGCGAGGTGATTCACGAAGCCGTCACGGCTGCCCGTAGTTGCGGTTTCGCCGCCGCCATGCTTATTCCTGCCGAGCCGGCATTGAAGCCATACTATCAGCAGTTTGGCTTTATCGACAGTGACATACCCGTCATCTTTACCAATGAACTGGACCTCGGTACCGGTGACGACACCAGAAATCGGGCCATGGTCGCACCTTTTTCGGAGGGCATCGCCTTGCCCGATGAGATTTCTTGCCTGGCCAGTTTGTAGAGAGTGTTTGCGGCACTGGATGCCGCAAACATAATAAGCGTTGGAATAGCCCGTCTTTGTTGTTTCTTCAGGTCAACTGCTATATCATTCCCTTTTTCAAGCGACAGCCCGGGAGTGTGGATCCGGCTCTGAACCCTATTTTTTTTTTTCGTACTTTTGCACCCTCGTATCCCAACTAAATATTTGGCATCATGTATAAAATCGTCAAGAAACAAGAACTCGGACAAGACACCTATTTGATTGAAGTTGAAGCCCCGAAGATCGCTTTGGCCGCCCTTCCCGGCCAGTTTGTCATCGTCAAGGCTGATGAACACGCCGAACGCATTCCCTTGACGGTGAGCGATGCCGATCTTCAGGACGGAACCATCGCTTTGGTGGTGAAAACCATAGGTTACTCCACTCGCAAGATGGTGACTTTTGAAGTGGGACAATCTTTTCAGGATGTGGTAGGTCCTCTTGGCCGGCCGTCGGAGTTTATACACCGGCCGATGGAGGAGCTTCGGAGATCGCGTTACTGTTTCATCGCGGGCGGTGTCGGCATCGCGCCGATATTCCCCTTGGTCAAATGGATGGCACAGCATCGGTTGGAATGTGATGTCATCATCGGAGCCCGCACAGAATCATTGTTGTTCTATGTGGAGAAGTTGCGTGCCATAAATCCCAACCTGTACATTGCCACCGATGACGGCAGTGCGGGTTTCAAGGGAAATGTGACAGACATGTTGGGACATTTGGTGGAACAGGAGGGACGTCATTATGACGAGATCACGGCCATCGGTCCGATGATCATGATGAAGTTCGTGGCCCGCAAGGCCGCAGCTCTGAACATCCCTTGCGTGGCCAGCCTCAACGCCTTGATGGTGGATGGCACGGGCATGTGCGGTGCCTGCCGCGTCAGCGTAGGCGGCGAAACCAAATTCACATGCGTCGATGGACCTGAGTTTGACGCCTCCTTGATTGATTTCGACGAGTGCATGCGCCGTCAGGCCATGTACGACCACATAGAGGAACACAAGCACAAAGATTGCCAGTGCTGGGAGACATCCCCCGTTGTGCCGGAATCTGCAAAAACCCAGGGCCGTGTGCCGGTGCGCGAGCAGCCTGCTGAGCAACGTCGCCAGAACTTTGAGGAGGTCTGCTACGGCTACAATGAGCAGGAGGCCATGGCGGAAGCCAAGCGTTGCCTTAACTGCAAGAGGCCGCAGTGCGTATCCGGTTGCCCTGTGCAAATCAACATACCCGCCTTCATCCACGCTGTGGCGGAAGGAAATTTCGCCGAGGCTGCGCGCATCATCAACGAGGATTCCGCCCTGCCCGCTGTCTGCGGGCGTGTGTGTCCGCAGGAGACACAGTGCGAGGGCAAGTGTGTTCTCGGTCGCAAGGGCGAACCCGTGGCCATCGGGAAGTTGGAGCGCTTTGTGGGCGACTGGTCACGGGAGCACAAGCTCACTTTTGCCAAGCCGGCTTCCGACAACGGCCGCAAGGTGGCTGTCATCGGCAGCGGCCCGTCGGGACTCACTTGTGCCAAGGAACTGCGGATGAAGGGCTACAACGTCACCGTCTTCGAGGCCCTGCACGAGTTCGGCGGCGTCTTGGTGTACGGCATCCCCGAGTTCCGTCTTCCCAAGAAAAAGGTGGTCCGACCCGAAGTCGAGAATGTCAAGAAGCTGGGCGTGCGCTTTGAGAGCGATATTGTCATAGGGCGCACTGTGACGGTGGACGACTTGCTGACCCAGTGGGGCTATGATGCCATCTACTTGGGCACTGGTGCGGGATTTCCGAACTTTTTGGGCGTGGAGGGGGAGAATCTATGTGGTGTGGTCTCGGCCAACGAGTTTTTGACACGAAACAATCTGCTGTTTTCGTATAAGGAGGGTTACGAGACCCCCAACTTCGTGGGACGTCATGTCGTCGTGGTCGGTGGTGGAAACGTGGCCATGGATGCCGCGCGCACGGCCATTCGCCTCGGTGCGGAGGTTTCCATTGTTTATCGTCGTTCCGAAGAGGAGTTGCCGGCACGCGCCGAGGAGGTGCACCATGCCAAGGAGGAGGGCGTGCAGTTCAACCTGCTCTGCAACCCTGTGCGCATATTGGGCGACGAAAAAGGCTGGGTGCGCGGTATGACCTGCATTCGCATGGAGTTGGGCGAACCCGATGCCTCCGGCAGAAGACGTCCGGTTCCCATTCCGGGCTCTGAATTCACCCTTGACGCAGACATGGCCATCATAGCCGTGGGTACTTCCCCAAATCCGTTGGTGGCTTCCACCACGCAGGGATTGAACGTGAACCGTCACGGATGCGTCACTGCCGATGAGCGTGGAAGGACCTCGCATCCGAAGATCTTCGCGGGTGGCGATATCGTGACCGGCGCGGCCACCGTCATCCTTGCCATGGGCGCTGGCAAAGAGGCCGCCAAAGCCATCGATGAGTATCTGATGGGATAGATTTGGCGGTGGTTGGAGGTTGGTGGATCATTTTTGGGGACAAGGGCAAGGACAAATAGAATATCAGCTTGTTATAATAAAATTGAGGCACACTATTTTCAGTATGCTTACATTATTAATCGAGTTTTTTGGGTTTCACAGCTTCATTGACGTAGAAGTAATTCGTGTTACCAACAGTGATCAGTGAAGAGTGATCAGAAGGGGATTGGGTGAGGAAATGCGCTGCGGTGGCTACAACCGCCCATCCATCCCCGTTAGGGGATGCATATCTGTAGCCGATGGCGTTCCCCCGCGTGTCCCCACATCCCCGTAGGGTAGGCTGCTCAAAAAATAGTTTGTTTTTTTGGCAATCGCAGACATTTCAACC
>CAMVIT010000026.1:0-40868 GCA_947167635.1 uncultured Bacteroidales bacterium
CCGCGATTGTCGTCAGCGCGCCGTCCTGCCCCACACCTTGCGCTCCTTCGTCGCTTGTATGGGGTTAATAAGATTTTGTCTCTCCGAGACTGCTCAAGGAAAACTATAAACTATTAACTCTTAACTATTATCTGTCCCCGTTGTCCCGGTAGGGACAGAAGCTCGGTAGAAACAGGGTCGTATGCAGCCCCCCCGCGGTGCGGGACACAGATGCGCAGACGGAGATTTGCTTCTCACCGCGGAATGGTGGAGGCAACCGATGATGGGAAAATGACCCGTTATTGCAATTTGTCGCCATGATTGAATCCACACTGCATCCATGGCTTTTTGTCTCCCTTTCGCGGCGAGCAGGTTTTATGCATCTTGGATGCCGACTCCCGCGCCGCGATTTTTCCACGCACGCGCCCCGTTTCTACCGAGCTCTTGCCCCTGACGGGGCTATGGTGTTCGTTTTTCGTTTTACGTTTTACGGGATAAGTTGCTCGCAAACCGCAAATCGTACAGTTCAAAGTTGCCAACGGCCAACGGCTAATAGCAAACGGCCAACAGCTAACGTCCCAGCATCACGTTTCCCTTCTCAACCCGCATCTCCTCCCGTGCGTTCCTGTAGCGGATCACCCAGACGTACATCCCTTCGGGCTTGTTGCCGCCGTCCCAGCCCGTGTCCATGTCCGTGGTGAGGAAGACCATCGAGCCCCAGCGGTCATAGACCATCATCTCGAAGTTCCTGACCTCGCCGGGGTAGCTGAAGACGGGGACGAAGCGGTCGTTGAGGCCGTCGCCGTCGGGGGTAAAGCTGTTGGGCACCCACAGTTCCTGCGCACAAGGCTCGTATGCGATGTCGATGTCATCGTTGTGGGAGTAGCAGAAGTTGGCGGCGGTGACGCTGTAGTTGCCCGGTTGGCGCACCACATACTGTGGCTCGGTGCTGCCGTCCTGCCAGTGGTAGCTGCAGAAGGGCAGGTCGGCGGAGAGCACCAGCTCGTCGCCCTCGCAGAGGGTGGTGTCGGCGCCGAGGTTGACATCGAAGTCGTGCAGGTACTCCACGGCGATGGTGTCGGAGGCACCGAGGCAGTGGTCAGTGACCACCACCCAGTATTCGCCGTCGTGGACGACGGTGTAGGTGGTGTTGGTGCTGTGGTCCTGCCACTCGTAGGTGGCGGGGTGCGTCTGTGCGGCATCCAAAAGGAGGGTGGCCAGGTCGCAGAGGGTGCTGTCGTCGCCGAAGTTGACGTGTGAGGGCTCGTAGAGATCCACCCGGAAGCTGTCGAGGCGGGCGGTGCAGCCGAGGTTGGCGGCGGTAACCGAGTAGATACCCGCGCTGTCGATGGTGATGGCGGGGGTTGTGTCCCCCGTGGACCACTGGTAATAGAGGGCTTCGGTGCTCTCAATGGAGAGCGTGGCCCCCGCGCAGAGTATCGTGTCGGAGGAGAAGGGGATTACGGGCGGGGGCACCACACGGACAAATGTGGTGGTGGTGTCAGGGCACTGGTGGTGGATGACGAGCTGCGCGGTGATGGTGTGCAGGTTAGTGATGGGCAGGTCAAGGGTGCGGGTGTTGTAGTGGGTGACGCCATCCACAATCCAGTCGAACTCCAGGGAATCGGGGTTGTACTCCACGTCAAGATGCAGGGTGTCGCCGAGGCAGCGATAGACGGTCGCCGAGTCGTCCGTCGAGAGGTTGGAGTGCGAATACGGTGACTCCAAAAGGTCCACCCACGAAGCATTGTCGTGGTAATAGACCAGATACAGGAAATCGGGGGTTGGTGCGGAATTGAGCTGTGGAACAGAATATATAAATTCACCCCTAAATTCTCTGAAACCGAACTCATCAAGGTAAGCGCAAAAGCCGTTCGGGTTTTCTATCTGTATGACGTCAGGCACATCGTCGTTGTAGTAGGCGAACTGGGCGCAGTAGTATTCTTGGTTGGTCTGCGGCACAGGCTCGAAAGCAGAAGCGGGCACCGCCTGCCCGTTCAGCGTGGTGCTGTGGAGGCCGTCGCTGTGGACATATACAGTGAGGTCGCAATAGACTGTGTCTATGGGAAAGTATGGGCTTCGAACATTCCACCTTGTGGTGGGGCACATCCAGTGCGTGGTCATCCTGTCGGTAAACCGGAACGGAAAAGTGTTACTGGCTTTCTGCATACGATGTTCCTCAGTCTGAATTGTGCCGTAATCAAATGTATTTACATTCATGTATGTTTTATTGAAACAAACCGTCGGCAGGTTGATAGCACATCTATCCATTCGAATCCAATCCACAAAGGCGGTATCCTTCCACAGATAGTGGTTCTGAAAAAAGGGGTGTGAGAAGCGATGGTACACATACGGGATCTCTATTGGGCCGGAGTGCGAAAAATCGCCCACGGATGGCGAAAGGGAGCATGCTATGTACACATTCATCGTCTCATGCGCATACGCACTGTCAGAATGGCTGCATCCGGACGGATATTTCCTGTTCTGGCCGTGCATCTCGTTCAGACAGTAGGAGTGTGTGGCAGAATCATAGATTGTGGGAAACAGGCTCGCATCTCTGTTGAACCGCCTGTTCTGGAACTTGCGGATAATAAAGTCTTTCCCGTCAACAAGACGCTCCTGCACATACGGATTGAAAGTCCTGTAGGAGGGTCGGAGGGCTGAGATATAGCAAACCACTTTCTTGCAGTTCGTGCGGGCGTTGACAAACAAGTACCCGTTTTCATTATCCACATCTACGTATTCATAGTTTTCCAAAAAACCGTCGTTGACGGAAACCAAAGCCACCTCTCCTGCTTGGAGTTGACAACTGTCGGCATACAGAGGAGTGTCTGCATAATTCACGATCTCATAATGCAGCCATGTGTCATCTTCTGTAGCAACGAACATCAGGAAGTGAATTGCCCACGGCATCTTGCGCAGCAACTGGCTGTATTCACACCTTCCATGCCTTGCAGCGGGCACCGGCACCTTGATGGTACTCGAATACATGGTCAATAAACCTCCACCAGGATGTTGAGGATGACATAGAGAATAATCGCCAAAAGCTTTTGAATCCGAGTGGGGTGAGACCCAAGAGAAGGTATCAACGCAGTTGGTTTGCAAATATACATACACATCCTCAGAGGTTACCACTTCCACTCCTTTTTCCTGAACGCTGAATGCATGACTCTTAAAACGGGAGGACAGATAGGACGTGGTGTCTGGCAAGCAGGACATAGTGTCTGGCAACCACACCATGATATCCTCCGAAGGAACTTTTACGACAGTGGCGTTTCCCGGAGTGACAGTGAACTGTCGGGAGAAATTCGTGATAGGGTTTCTCACGCAGCCTGTACATGGCGTAGGGCCGACAATATATAACAAGACGCTGTCTGACTGGAATCCCTGCCTATAGATATAAGGGGAATCACCAAAACCGGAATATGGCTGCATCATCGTCATCGCTACCTGGACAGATGTGACCCAGAAATCCCTGCCCCTGAACATGTCGTTCTGCGCTCCTACATCAAATGCGAGCACCAGCAATAAGAACAAAATGGTGCAAATCTTTTTCATAATGACGCAGTTTTAAAAATTCGGGGCAAAGATAATAAAAAAGAGTAACTCAAACACATGGCATTTTACAAATCGCCTCCCTTTCGCACCGAAAATGCGCCGTGCTTCGTGGCAAAAGACTCCCGTGCCGCGATTGTCTCGCGCACGCATCCCTCCCAGGGGTTGCAGCGCTCGTTCCTCACGCTTTCCGAACAGCCCTTATGGTGCCGATTTTGTACTATTATGTATATATCCAAAAAAGGCGGTACCTGATGGCACCGCCTCATTCCACAAATATATATGGTAAGGAGTTACTTGGTAAGGTTGTAAGTCTCCATGGCCATGACGAGCTCTTCGTTGGTGGTGACGGAAACGAGTTTGACTTTGGATTCCGGAGTGGAGATGATGCCGTCTTCGCCGGCATATTTCTGGTTGGCTTCGAGGTCGAGCTTGGTGCCGAGGAATTCGAGACCTTGGCAGATGGCTTCGCGCTGGAACCAGGCGTTTTCGCCGATGCCGCCGGTGAAGAGGATGATATCGACTCCGCCCATGGCGGCAGCGTAGGCACCGATATATTTCTTGACGCGGTAGGCAAACATGTTGAAGGCGTAGGTGGAACGCTCGTCGCCAGCATCGCGGCCCGCACGGATGTCACGCATGTCAACACTCTTGCCGGAGATACCCAACAGGCCGCTCTTCTTGTTGATGAAGGTGTTGAGCTGTTTGGTGTCCATGTGCTCGGAGTCCATGATGTAGATGAGGGCGCCGGCATCGATATCGCCGCAACGGGTGCCCATCATAAGACCTTCCACTGGAGTGAACCCCATGGAGGTGTCAATGGATTTGCCGTTCTTGATGGCACAGATGGAAGCGCCGTTTCCGAGATGGCAACTCACAATCTTGGCCTCCTCGTAAGGAATGCCGACTATTTCGGCGGCCTTGGGCCCCACATATTTGTGGCTGGTGCCGTGGAAGCCGTAACGACGGATTTTCTTTTCGGTATAGCACTCGTAAGGGAGGGCGTACAGATAGGCCTCGGGCGGCATGGTTTGATGGAAAGAGGTGTCGAAGATACCCACATGCTTGACGTTGGGAAGAAGCTTCTTCATCACGTCGATGCCGAGCAGAGAGGCAGGATTGTGCAGGGGTGCCAACTCGCAGAGCTTGGCGATCTCCTCACGCTCCCGGTCACCAATGACCATGCTGCGGTCGAAGTACTCGCCGCCGTGCGCCACACGATGACCCACCGCGTTGATCTCGTCCAGCGTCTTGATGACACCGTGTGTCGGATCTGTCAATGCTTCGAGCACGAGTTTCACGCCAACCTCGTGATTGGCGATGGGGGTTTGTACATAATATTTGTCCTTGCCTACGGGCTTGTGGGTGAATTCACCCATCTCCAAACCGACACGTTCAACAAGGCCTTTGGCCAACAATTCCGGTTGCGGCTCCATTTCCAACAATTGGTACTTGATGGAGGAACTGCCGCAGTTTAAAACTAATACTTTCATATTCAGAATAATTAAGTGTTTGTATCAGAAAAGTGGCGCAAAGATACAAAAAAAACGGCCCGCTTCGTTTGAAGCGAACCGCTTTGTGTCTCAGCTGGGATTCGAACCCAGGACCCCATCCTTAAAAGGGATGTGCTCTACCTGCTGAGCTACTGGGACAACCGTCTCTCTATAAGAGGCTGCAAAAGTACACTTTTTTCCGATATGGCCCTGACATCAGATACCCTTTTTTTTCTTTATAATACAAAGTTTTGATAATAAGGTATTTATAATACAAATCATTTTTTTGGAAATGTATGCGCAGGATTCATCAATAATTGTATATTTGCAGTGTAACGTGTTGTGAATAAGTGTGATAAAAACAGATAACAAAAAACATCATAGGTTGACAGAAAAAAGGGGTGTCAGGTAGAAGATGTGTTGAAAAAAGCTGTTTTTCACAATTCTACACAACTTTTTTGCAAACGAGAAAAGTTCGATGAAAAGATGAAAAAAATGATTTTGAATCCGAAAAGAGACACCATTACCCTCTGTTTGCCGACCGACTGGGTGGGCAAGCCGATAGTGTGCATTTTGAAGTCCCCTTATGAATTGGAGGAGGAGGAAATGGTCTCAAAGGTGAGCGAGGCTGCGTTGTGCTATCATGTGAGGAAGCGTACATACAAGAAACCTACCCCCTTGCGTCGTAAACGGCGCCCCAAACAGCGTCGTCGCAGGTCTTAGTGCAGTTTGGCTCCGATGAGGTGCATGAATTCCTGTCGGGTGTTTTCGTTTTTCAGGAATGCTCCTGTGAATTCCGAGGTGGTGGTGACGGAGTTTTGCTTCTGAATACCGCGCATGGACATGCAGAGGTGCTGGGCCTCGATGACCACGGCCACGCCGATGGGGTTGAGCACTTCCTGCAGGCAATCCTTGATCTCGGTGGTGAGGCGTTCCTGTAATTGCAGGCGGCGTGCAAAGCACTCCACGACGCGCGGTATCTTGCTGAGCCCCACGATGGTGCCGTTGGGGATGTATCCGATGTGGGCCTTGCCGAAGAACGGCAGCAAATGGTGCTCACAAAGGGAGTATATTTCGATGTCCTTCACGATGACGATTTGTTTGTAGTCTTCGTGAAAGAGGGCGCTCTCCAGAATGGCCTTGGGGTTTTGTCGATAGCCGTGGGTGAGGAAGTCCATGGCCTTGGCTGCGCGCATAGGGGTCTTGAGGAGTCCCTCGCGGCTGGGATCTTCGCCCATGTTGAGGAGAATGCTGCGATAGGCGTCGGCCATCATCTGCACTTGCTCCTCTTTCAACGGAGCAATGGCGTTGGGATTTGTTGTGCATTCGCCGCAGTTACATTCGGTATTGGCGGTTGTGATTTTTTGTATGGATTTTTTTCGGCTTACCATATATTATTATTGTAAGAAGGGGTTATATTTTTTCTCGTTGCCGACAGTGGTGGTGTCACCATGTCCGGGATAGACAACTGTGTCATCATCGAGGGTGAGGATCTTGGTGCGCACCATTTCGAGCAAAAGCGACATGTCGCCGGTGGGAAGATCGGCACGCCCGACACTGCCTTCGAAGAGAAGATCGCCGCAGATGAGGAAGTGATTCTCGGTGTTGTGGAGTGTGATGCTGCCATCGCAATGGCCGGGAGTATAGAGCACTTGGAGGGATTCTTTCCCAAAGCGGACAAAGTCGCCTTCGCGAAGGAAACGGGTGGGTTCGGGCATCGTCTCGGCGGGCATGCCGAAGGCGGCGGCATAGGCATGAGCCTTGTGATAAATGGGCAGGGCTGCCTCGTGCATGAGAAGAGGTGCCCCATACTGTTTGACGCACCACGGATTGCCCGCGATGTGATCGATGTGGGGATGTGTGTTGATGACGGCCTTCACGACAAGCCCATGGGTGCGGATGTACTCGTCGAGCCGTGCATCCTCGTAGGTGGTGCAGTTGCCTGGATCCACAATGACGGCTTCACGGCTGTCGTCATGCAGCACCAGCGTGTTCACCATGATAGGGTTGAAGTGAAAGGTCTGTATGGTCATGTTTCCCGATTTCAAATGGCTCTTTTGCAAATATTCTTTCAATAAAACACGTTTCTTGTCCATTGTCGTGGCCGATGTGTGTCGGCTCTGTCTTGAATTTTGATTTTAGAAAGGTCTTCCTTCCGAAGGATCAGCCACGAACAGCTCCTTGACTTTCCGGCCGTGGTTGAAAAGCACGCTGTAGTAGAGCTTGCCGTCGGGTCTCCAGCACGACCACTTGCCATCGCGTTGGCGGTTGCTGAAGTTGCCCTGGAAATGCTTGGCCCCGTTGTCGTAATATTCCGTGAATTTGCCCTCCGGCACATCGTGGACAAAGTTCTGCTCACGAATCTTCTTCTCATGGACATTGTAAAAGGCCCATTTGCCCTCTTTCATGTCGTTCACGTATTTTCCGCTGTTGAGAAGCTTGCCGTTTTGGGCATATTCAGTCCACTTCCCGTTCTTGAGATTGTTTTTATAGATGCCTTTGCGCGACATCTTGCCGGACTCTTCCCAATAGTAGCAATAGGGGCCGTTGAGTTCGTTGTCCTTGTAGGTCATCTCGTATTTCTGCCAGCCGTTTTCGTACCAGCCGGTCCAGGTGCCGGACATGCGTGCATCCTTGAAAGTGCCTTGGTCCTGCACTTTGCCGTTGGGATAGTAGGATGTCCAGATGCCGTTTTCCATGTCGTTGACGAAGGTGCCTTCGCGCTGGAGTTTCCCGTCCTCGTAGAAGGCTTTCCACTTGCCGACGCGCTTTCCGTCCTTGTAGGAACCCTTGCGCCACACGGCACCGTTGTCGTAAAAATAGACCCATTCGCCATCTTGGAGTCCTCCGGTGAAGTTGCCGGAGCTGCTTACCTCGCCGGCTTCGTTGTAGTAGCTCCACGCTCCGTCTTGCAAGCCCTCAATGGTATTGCCTTCCATGTCTTTCTGGCCGTTGGACTGCCACCAACAGGTGTAGCCGTTGAGTTCGCCCATCTTGTAGGTGCCCTCGAAGTACTTGGCGCCGTTGTCGTAATACTCGGTGACGGGGCCATGGGCACTGTCTTGCACATAGGTCACCTCTTTGTACAGTTTGCCGTTGGGATGGTAAAAAGTCCATTTCCCATCGCGCTTGCCGTCCTTGAAAGAGCCCTCTGTTTCCACTTTTCCGGAGCGATACCAGCTCTTGAAGGGCCCGTTCTCGGCGTTGTATTCTTGATTGAGGGTGCCATCGTCATACCAGGTTTTCCAAATGCCCACTTTGCGGCCATTGAGGTAGTCACCCTCGGTCCACTTGGCACCGTTGATGTGGTAGAAGATCCAATGCCCCTCCTCTACACCGGCTTTTTCCACGCCGATGGACATCAATCGGTTGTTTTTCCAGTATGTCTTGACAGTGTCTTGTGCGAACGCGTTGGTCCACAGCAACAATCCGCAGAGCAAAATCGACAATCTTTTCATAGTGTTGGTATTAGGGTGCAAAAATACGCATTTTCCATATTCCTCATTCCGCGTTTTCCATTTTCTGGAAAGCCATGGCATATAACTTGAGTTGCTTGACCATGGAGGCGAGTCCGTTGGAACGGGTGGGGGAGAGGTGCTCCTTGAGCCCGATGGCATCCAAATAGGTGAGGTCATCGTCGAGAATCTCTTGCGGCGTGCGACCGGAGAAGACCCTCACCAACAGGTTGACGATGCCCTTGGTGATGATGGCGTCGCTGTCAGCCGTGAAGAAAATCCTGCCGTCATGGAAGTCGGGGTGTAACCACACCTGCGACTGGCAACCCTCGATGAGGAAGTCGGCGGTTTTGTGTTGCTCCTCGATGAGCGGCAACTCCTTGCCCAATTCGATGATATAGTTGTATTTGTCCATCCAATCGTCGAACATCGCGAATTCTTCGATGAGCCCTTGTTCTATTTCCTGAATAGTTTGCATTATTGTTTTATGATTTTGATGGTTTTGAGGTATCTTTCTTTATTGGAGGTTCTGATGAAATAGCACCCGGCGGGGAGGTCTTCAAGATCCAAAATGCAACGGGCGTCGGAGGAGGCGCGGGTTTGCAAAAGCTGGCCTTGTATGTTGTAGAGCTGGCAGGTGAGCGGGCCCTCCATGGAGTTGGTCACAGTGACCAGCCTTTCGGTGGGATTCGGGTAGGCGGTAAGCTCTCCATGCTCGTAGTCGGCCACGGCAACCCATTGTACAAAGTCGAATTGCATGCTGTCGCGGCCAGATGTGAGATTGGTGAAATATATGGGCACAAAGTCTCCGTTGCTGACAAAGGGATACGGGTTGGTCAAGGGAGAGAATTCATTGCGGATGGGGAGGTTTCCACGGAAATTGGCGGAGGCTATAGTGCCGTTTTCCGTGGGAGTGCCGTTGCGACGGAACACATAGATCTCATCCAGATTGTCGTCGCCGTTATAGTTGGCATTGCCATGGAACAGAGGGTTGATGCGGTAGAAAACAATGCCGTAACCGGGTACGCCGGTGTCGAACGGGTCCCGTTTGTTGCGGAAGTCGAGCAGGATGTGCTCAAAATGGTTTGGCGTGCGGACACGATAGCACACGCGGTCGCCAGTCTCGCTGTTGAGCGGCATGATGGTATAGGTACCGTAATGCGCAATGGGGATGATCTGGTCTTCGGTAAGCCAGTTGCCGTATTTGTATTTCATATAGGCACAGGTCTGTTGGGGCGGTGTGCTGTTTGCAGCCATAAGATCCCAGGATCCAACGGGAGTCATGTCGGTGCTGTCGTGGTAATGGTAGAGGTCGGGCGCGCCGAGGGTGTGGAACATCTCGTGGCACATCACGGAGGTGTTGAAATACCCGCCGGCATCGGCAAGTTGGAAGTTGAAGTCATAGACGCGCTTGCCCCGGATGTACGTTTCTGTGGTGTAAAGTGACCAACGGTGAGGCCACAACAATACGTTCCAGTCCCCCACGTTGCCCTTGACGATAAAGCAAACATTATCAACGTAGCCGTCATTGTCATAGTCAATGTCGAGGTCGGCGGGAATCATGTCAGCCACATATTCGGCAGCGCGTGCCAAGAGATAATGCTCGCGCGTGGTGCGGTTGTCGCCATCCACAGTGTCAGTATAGCCGATGGGGTTGGTTTCCGACCACGGCATGAAATAGGCGCGCGGGAAGGAATCTTGGTAAGAGAGAATCTGGTCTCCGACAGGTGCCGGATAGAAGGTGGTGCTGATGAAGAGCTGGTTGTAGGAGGCGCGC
Source organism: uncultured Bacteroidales bacterium (assembly GCA_947167635.1). Lineage (GTDB taxonomy): Bacteria > Bacteroidota > Bacteroidia > Bacteroidales > WCHB1-69 > F23-D06. Next base: position 10,260 of record CAMVIT010000026.1, read on the forward strand.
TTGAAGTAGTTGTACATCGAGCTGGCCGTGTAGTTGTCCGAGGTGTCGTTGAACATGAGATTCACGCTGTTGAAGGAGTTGACAAAGTCGGTGTCGTCGGCAAAGCGGATGAAGACCGCAATGTTGTTCATGTGGCCGTGGTTGGTGTTTTCATCGCGGCTGACATCGCGTTTGGCGGGCACGATCATCTGTCGGCGCAACTTGAGGTACTCCTCACGGGAGATGCGCAAATTGGGCTTCAGCCCTTTGCTGGCGGGATTGTGCTGGCCGGCAATCCACGGCGAGGGCTTCAAACAGCCACCTTCTTTTATGGCATAGACAAAATAGCCCGTTTGTGGGTTCTGCACGATGGTGTATCCATCGGCGTCGTGCAGTCTTATATAGTACTCGTCGCCTGAAGCATAGCAGTGCAAGGTGTCGCCGTTGGGCTGTACCAACGTGCGTGGTATGTTGGTGAGATAGGCGGCCTGTATTTGGCAGAAGGTGAATGAAAGCAGAAGCAGAATGACGATTTTTTTCATGAATGTGTTGTTGTATTAGATGGAATACTTTCTTCTTGAAGCTGTTCATGCCATCTCAAGGCTCCCGGTACGATGGGTTCTATGTAACGGAAGGAAATGGATTTCTCCTTGAACTCTTTTTTCAAAATGATCTCGTGCCGATCGATGCTGTTGAAAGCATATAGGATGACACTGCAAACGATGGCGACTTTGAAAACGCCGAATATCAATCCCAAAAAATGGTCAATGAATCCGGGGATGACCAACTTGACTATGCGGGAGGCGACGCTGCCCGCGATACGGACAAGTATCATGACAATGGTGAGGATAAAGACAAAGGCGACGGGCTTGGCAAGAGAGGTTCCGGTGAATCGGATGGCTATGCTTTCGGCAAAATGGTGTGCCACCCAGCAACCGAGCACCAAAGCTGCAATGGAGGCGATTTCAAAAATGAGCCCGTTTTTGAAGCCGCGGTAGCCGAACCAGCAAATGAACACGAGGATGATGAGGTCGATAATGGTCATGGCTACAGGGTTTGTCGGATGCGTTGCGTGAGGGGTTGTGCGAATATGAAGTCGTTCAATGGCTTATTGTCGGATGTGAGCACGTTTTGGCTGTTGCCGCGCCAAGCAAGTTTACCCTCGTAGATAAAGGAAATGGTTTCGCCAATGACGATGACAGAGTTGAGATCGTGGGTGTTGATGACCGTGGTGATGCCAAACTCGTGGGTGATGTCGGTGAGCAGTTCGTCAATGGTGAGGGAGGTCTTGGGGTCGAGGCCGGAGTTGGGCTCGTCGCAGAAGAGATAGCGGGGATTGCAGGCGATGGCGCGGGCAATGGCGGCACGTTTCTTCATACCACCGCTCAACTCGGCAGGGTAGAGTTTGTTCACGTTGGGCAATTCCACTCGGTTAAGGCAGAAATTCACCCGGTCGAGCTTCTCCTTGTCACCCATGTCGGTCAGCATGTCAAGGGGGAACATGACGTTCTCTTCAATGGTCATGGAGTCGAAAAGGGCGGAGCCCTGGAAAACCATACCCATTTCGGCGCGCAACTTGCGTTGGTCTGTGTTGGAGAAATGGTGGAAATTGCGCCCATTGTAGAGCACCTCACCCTCTTCCGGGGCATAGAGGCCCACCAGACATTTCATCATGACGGTCTTGCCCGAACCGGAACGTCCGATGATGAGGTTGACTTTGCCCTCCTCAAACTGCGTGTTGATGTCGAAAAGCACTTGCTTCTCCCCGAAATACTTGGATACGTTCTTGAGTTCTATCATGGCTACAGCATTATTTGGGTGATGAGTACGTTGATGATGAGAATCAAGAAACTGGACACCATGATGCCTTGGGTGCTGGCCTTGCCCAGTTCTAGAGCCCCGCCTTCGATGCGATAGCCGTAAAAGGAGGAGATGGTGGACATGATGAAGGCGAACACGAAAGTCTTGGTGACAGCGTAGATGATGTCATATACGCGGAAGCAGTAGGTGAGTCCGTCCATGAAGTCGTAGGGACTGACACTTCCGGAAAGTATGATGGTGATGTACCCGCCCACGAGGGCAAAGCAGATGCTGTAGATGATGAGCACGGGGTTCACGATGAGGGAGGCGATAACCTTGGGCAGAACAAGGTGCGAGGCCGGGTTGATGCCCATCACCTCAAGGGCGTCGATTTGCTCGGTGACGCGCATACTGCCGATTTCAGCCGTGATGCGGGATCCGAGGTTGCCCACCAACAGCAAGCTGATGATAGTGGGGCACAGCTCCATGACAATGGAGGTTCGCGACACGAAACCCACCGTCCAGGTGGGAATCCAGCTGCTCTCGATCTGCATGGCAGTCTGGATGGTGATGACGCTGCCCATGGAAACGGAGACAATGGCCACGATGAGCAATGAGCCGATGCCCATGGCGTTCATCTCTTCCACTAATTTCTTAAAAAAAATCCGCCACTTTTCCGGCTTGGAAAAGACTTGGCGGAGGAAGAGGAAATATTCGCCGATTATGGTCAAAAGACGGTGGATCATGGTAGCGATATCTCCAAAAAATGCAGAATTAGTCGGCGAAGTCCTTGAAGAACTCGCTCATGTCGTTAACCACTTCGTAGGAGGGATGATAGTTCATGGTTTCCGTAACCGTAGGCTTGACGGATGAGCTTTTGATCTTGTCCATACGCAGGATGGTGGGAATGGACACTTTGGTGTTGAAGTCTTCTTCCGATTCGAAGGGGTCTTCCTGGCTTTCCAATTTACCAACCACGGGTTGTCTTTCGATTATGACGGGTTGGCTGACGGGCTCTTGGATGATGTTCGGATGGGAAGTGTTCTGCTCGGTCGGGGTGGTGAGGGATTCCAGATCGCTTGCGGAGTCCTTTTTCTCTTCGGTGAATGCAGGACCGTCGTCAAGGATGGTGGTGCTCGTTTTCAAAGTCGTGTTGAAAATGTCCTCTTCCTTGGCCTTGTCGTTTTCCATGACGATGGAGTGTGTCTCCTTGGAGGCGTTCTCTTCGTTGTTGAAGTTGGTGATAATGATGGAAAGCTTGATGGCGTCGCCCAAGCTCTCGTCCACGCCTTGGCCCCAAATGATATGGGCATCGTCACTCTGCAAGTCGTAGAAACGGTCGGTGAGTTGTTCGAGTTCGGTGGTGGAGAAGTTGGCCTCCGTGCCATAGCTGATGAAGAAGAGGAAGTTCCGTGCGTTAGTGATGCAGGTGGTGTCCAACAACGGGCAGTTGAGGGCATCATCGACCACGCGTTCCACACGGTCCTCGCCGCTGGCGGTGGCCAAGCCCAACATGGCTTTGCCGCTGGACTTCATGACGGTCTGCACATCGTTGAAATCGACGTTTTGGTTGTATTCGACAGTGATAAGCTCGGCAATGCACTTGACGGCGTTTTTGAGCACGTCGTCTGCATAGCTGTAAGCTTTGAGCATGCTTTGATCTTTGTAATAGGTCAGGATGTTCTGGTTCTTGACGACAATGAGGGAGTCAACGTATGTGGAAAGCTCTTCGATGCCCTTGTCGGCGAGTTTCTGGCGATGTTTGCCTTCGAAACGGAAGGGGTAGGTGACCACACCGATGGTGAGGATGCCCATCTCCTGGGCCACTTCCGCGATGACGGGGGAGGCGCCGGTGCCGGTGCCTTTGCCCATGCCGGCGGTGATGAACAGCATCTTGGTCTCCTGGCCGATGAATTCCCGGATCTTGTCCTTGCTCTCCGTGGCAAACTGGCGTGCGATGTCAGGGTTGGCACCGGCACCGAGGCCGCTGCCCAACAAAAGCTTCTCAGGTACGGGGTTGTTTTTGAGATGGCCTTGGTCAGTGTTGCAGACGAGGAAGTCCACGCCCACAATGCCTTCGCTGTACATGTGTTTCACGGCATTGCTGCCGCCTCCGCCGACGCCAATCACTTTGATGATGGAGGAGTTTTCTCTTGCGCCGTAGTCTGGAGTAAAATCGATTCTGTCTGTCATATTAGGATTTTTTTAATTCTAAAACAATGATTTTCAGTTATTTTAATAGGTTGGTTTTGGTTTAATAGACGTTGTCAAGGGTGGACATGAGCCAGTCGTGGACTTTGTCGAAAAAGCCCCAGTTCTTTTTCTGGTTCTTGTCAGTATGTTTTTGGCGATTGCCTTTTTCTTTTCCAAAAATGTGGACTTTGTCACTTTTTTTCTCATCTTCCGTGCCGTTTTTGACCCGTGTGGCCTCTTCCGTCTCGATGCCGTATTTCAACAGACCGAGGGCGGTGGCGTACATCGGCTGCTTGAGGTCGGAAGGGATGTTTTTGGAAAATCCGTTGTCGGGCAGGCCAATGCGGGTGGGCATCTGAAGCGTGAACTGACAGAGTTCGCGCAGATGCTTGAGGTTGGCACCGCCGCCTGTCAACACGATGCCCGAGAAAAGACGGTCTTTGTAGCCGGAGTTATCGATCTCCTTCTTGATGGATTGGAGAATCTCCTCTTGTACGCGGCAGTTGATGATCTGGGCCAAGTAGTTCTCGTTGATTTGGATGGGCTCCTGCCCGTGGTTGCGGGGTATGGTGATGAGGTTGTTCTCGTTGCTCTTGTCCACCACGCAGGTGCCGAACGAGACTTTGAGTTTCTCGGCCACCTCCTCGGAAATCTTGCACACTTCGGCGATGTCGTGTGTGATGACATTGCCGCCAAGGGAGATCACCTTGGTATAGACAGGGCTGCCGTCAACGTAGATGATCAGGTCGGTGGTGCCGCCACCGATGTCCACCAAAGCGACACCGCTTCTCTTCTCTTCCTCGCTCAGACAGGCCAGCCCGGAAGCGAGCGGCTCAAGGATGATCTCGTTGAGCGCAAGCTCCGCTTGGTTGCCGCACAAGACAATCTTCTCGATTTCCTGCTCTTTGCCGGTGACAATCTGGTAGATGCCGATGATCTCGTTCCCGAGCATGCCCACGATGTCGGTGTCTTTGGCGGGCACGTTGTCGATAAGATAGCGCTGGGGAATCACGTCGATGATCTTCTCGCCGGGGGGAACGGCCACCTCGAACACATCCTCCTTCATTTTGTCGATCTCATCTTGGGTGATGGGGCTTTTGTTGCTGTACCGATAGAGATGACGGGAGTATTTGCTCGTCTTGATGTGATGGCCCGCAATGCCTACATAGACATTCTGGATGTTGAAGTTGGCGTGCTGCTCGGCAAGAGTCTTGGAGCGAAGGATGCCCTCCACGGTGCGGTTGATGTTCCGGATTTCCCCGAATTCCACGCCCGTGGACTTGCTGACGCCGTGTCCTGTTACGAAAATTTGTCCGTTCTCGTTGCGATAGCCAACGACGGTGGCAATCTTGGTTGTGCCAATGTCCAGTCCGACTATCAGGTTGTTGTCATTGTAGGAGTTCTCCATAAGCTGTATTTTATCTGTGTTGCGCGATGATTCTGTTTTTGAAACGGGCGTCCAGCATGGCATATTGGTCATATCCCTTGCGTGAAAGGCCCTCTTTGTAAACAATGCGAAGGTTGTCCAACTTTTCCGCCGCATTCTCCATGTCGCCAAAAAGCACGACTTGGTTGCCAATGGTCGAAACCAGTTCCAGCTGATTTCGCTTGTTGCGATAAATCTGTCTGAATTGAGCCCTGTGGAAATCGTCCGCATTCAACATGTTGGCGAGTTCCACGATGGGTTTCAGCTCTTTGCCGGCGGTGGCTCCCTTCTTGTAATGCTGGTGCAGGTTCCCGTTGGCAATGAAGAGATAGTCCTTCATCTTGCCCGTATAAGGGATGAGGTTCCCCTCCCCGTCCAGGAAATACTGGTCACCATCGCTCGTATAGACGTGCAGGAGCACATCCCGGAGCGTGTAGTCTATCACCAGTCGCGAACCGGCAAAGTGGACCACGTTGATCTCCTTGACGTAAGGGTTTTCCTTCAACAAGGCTGTGATAGCGGCTAAGTCCACCTCCTTGATCTTCTTGCCCACTGTCTCAATGCCGGCGGTGGCCAGCATCTTCTCCACTTCGGCCTGCCCCAGCACCACACTTTCGTTTTGGGTATGGGCAACCACCTCGACTTTGCTGCACGCACGTTTCGGCATCTGCACCATAGCCAAAACCGCTATTACCAGCACGCTGATAATAAGCATGATACGGGCAGCAATCCTTACATATTTCATTTAGGCAAACGGTTTTTTTGTAGAGCTACAAAAATACAATATTTAAAGGCTGACTTTTCAAGGTCCTCTAAACAAAAAATAAACAAAAATATGTTGATAAGATGGCCTCTCCAGACGAGGTTTTTCAACGACTTCAGTGGTTGCGTTTGTCGATGCCCCAAAGCAGTTTTTCGCGAATGACTTCATAGAAGCTGCTGTGCTCGAATTGCAAGGATTTGATACAGAAATGTTCCTTGCTTACAGTGAGTTGCACATCTTCGTCCACGACGGTTTTCTGAGAGTCGAGGCACAGGGAGTAGTGGCCGCTGCGAGCCTGCACTTTGATTTGGAGGGTGTTGTCGGCGGGGATGACAAGGGGGCGCACGTTGAGCGAGTGGGAGGCTATCGGGGTCAGCACCACGGCCTGGGAACGGGGGTGCAGGATAGGACCGCCACAGCTCATGGAGTAGGCCGTGGAACCCGTCGGGGTGGCGATGATCAGCCCGTCGCCCCAATAGGTGTTCACGGTTTGCCCGTCGGATTGCACGGTGACGGCGATGATGGAGTCGCTGTCGGTGGTGCGAAGGGTGATGTCGTTGACAGCGAAGGGGTTGTCCATGTCTTCCAAGGGGCGACTGCTCTCCACATGCAGGAGAAAGCGCTCTTCTAAACGGTATTTCCCCTTCTGCAAAAGACGGAAACAGGCCGGGTAGTTCTCTTTCTTGATGTCGGAGAGGAAACCTATGCGGCCGGTGTTGATGCCTACGATGGGGATGTCAAGTTCTCCCACGAGGTTCGCGGCGTCGATGAAGGAGCCGTCGCCGCCGATGGAGACCATGCAGTCCACCTTGCCAAGTCGCGACAGCTCGTTGTGATGGTGGAAAAGAACATGGCAACTGTCGCCAAAAGCGCAGTTGCCATGTAGGAGTAATTCAAACCCCTGTTGTTGCAGGTGTTCGATGACGTTTTGAATGAACTGCTGTTCCTCCGCGCCGCGCTGGCGGCTGTAGAGCGCAAGTCTCATGGCTTTACAGGTAATCTTGGACTTCTACTTCGCCGTTGATGATCATGTTGGCGTTGAGAGCCATGGCCGCCATCTCGTCTTCGCCCGGATAGACGGCTACAGGTGCGATCCATTCAATGTAATTCTTGATACGTCTGATGACGGGCTTGCCGTAGGCGATGCCACCGGTGAGGATGATGGCGTCGATTTTGCCCTTGAGCACCACGGCGTTCTCGCCGATCTGCTTGGACACTTGGTAGGCAAAAGCCTCTTCGAGCAGCTCGGCCTTGGGGTCGCCGGCAATGGCGGCTTTCTCCACAGCGAGTGCATCGTTGCTGCCAAAATAGCCGACATAGCCGCCCTTGCCCACTAAGATCTTCTGCATGTCCTGCTTGGTGTATTTGCCGCTGAAACAGGCTTCAAGGAACTGGTTCATCGGAAGCGTTCCGGAACGTTCGGGCGAGAACGGACCTTCTCCGTCGAGGGCTTGGTTGACATCGATAACGCGCCCCTTTTCGTGGGCACCAACGCTGACACCGCCACCCATGTGACAGACGATGAGGTTCAAATCTTCATACTTCTTGCCGTTGTCACGCGCATACATCCGCGCAATGGCCTTCTGGTTCAAGGCATGGAAAATGGACTTCCGCTCAAAATCGGGATGGCCGGAAATGCGTGCAATCTCGTTGAACTCATCCACCACCACGGGATCGGCGATGTAAGCGTCTTTCAAGCCGATGACATTGGCCAGACTCTTGGCAATAAGGCCACCTAAGTTGCAGGCGTGCTGTCCGTTGTAACCCGCCTTCAGGTGCTCGATCATCAAATCGTTGATTCTGTACACGCCCGATTTTAACGGTTTAATCAAACCACCGCGCCCCATGATGACATCGATGGAGTGCAAGTCGATGTTCTGGGCCTCCAACTCGGCGATGATCACGTCCCGACGGAACGGATACTGGTCCGCGATGGTGGCATATTTGGAAATTTCTTCCGTGGTGTGCTTGATGTTCTTCACGAACACCTGTTCGTTGCCCTCAAAGAGAGCAATCTTGGTGGAAGTGGAACCCGGATTGATGGCAAGAATTTTTTTCATGTGTTTAAGGTTTTGTTTATAAGCAAATTAAAGAATTTCCTTTTCCCTAAAGTGGAGACTTGCTGTCTGTGAACTCCCGTTTCTTTCGGGGAGGAAAATTCAAGGTTGCAAATATACGGAAAATTTCATCATCTTTTCAGAATGAAAAATAAAAATGGAGTTCTTTCGTTACATGTCAAATTATTTGAAAAGATGGCATTAAAGATACTGCATCTTCTTTTGGTGGCATGCGTTTATTCAATTGCTGTCATCTATGTGTTGTTCAGGATGTTGCAAATCTTTCCTGGCAAAAGCCGTTGGGGCAAGGCGGCCTGTTGGCTGAGTGGCGCGATGTCCCTTTTTTTTATTTTTGTCCTTTTTTTGCGCCTGTTTGACTTGAGGAGCTGGTATCTGCCATTCCAAACCGTGGCCTATCTTTGGATGACCTTCGTGTTTTATGTCTTTATTTTCACCCTGTTGTTCACCCTGCTCCGCGTGTTCATCACTCGGATCCGACCGCTGCGCCGTTGGCTCGCCCCTCGGATGCAAACCATCCAACGCGGATATGCCCTGTTCACTTTTGTGCTCGTTTGCGGCCTGTTGGTCAATGGTATGTATCATTTTACCAAACCCAAGGTGGTGGAACTGACATTGGAGGTCGATAAACCTGTGCCGGATTGGAAAATCGTGGCAATCAGTGACCTGCATCTGGGAACCATGTCCGTGGATTTGCTGAAGCATCATGTGGACACCATCAATGCCATGAAACCCGATGTCGTGTTGTTGCTTGGCGATCAGTTTGTGATCAATTGGCGCGATGTGACGCCTATGGGCTATGCTGCGGCTTTGCGCCGCCTGCGCGCGCCGAAGGGAGTGTATGCCATCCACGGCAATCACGAGGAGTATCACGATATCTCCCATAGTAGTGATATCCGTGTTAAGCAGCTTTTCAAATATATGAAAATCACTTTGTTGAATGACACCGCGTTGGTCATCGACGATTCTTTGGTCTTGGCGGGTCGTGCCGACACGTCCCGCATATATGCCCGGAAGTCCCTCGGTGAGGTGGTCGCCGACATGCCGGATTCGCTGCCGACAGTTCTTTTGGATCATAGGCCTGACAACATGGCTCAGGCTCATGACTATGGCATTGACGTACAGCTGTCGGGACACACCCATGACGGGCAGCTTTTCCCGATGAATCTCTTGCAGGGATGCAAAAGTTTTTTCACAGGAAAATTATACCATGGATACAAAAACATGGAGGGCACCCACTGTTATGTAACAGCTGGTTTGGGTGGATCCGGTGCGCCGATACGCATTGGGACCACGGGTGAAATTGTTGTAATCAGATTAAAACAGAAGTAGTTGCATTACTGAATATTGCGCTCTCTGTTCCGTAAAATGTCAATGGCTAAGTAGATGGCATTGCGCATGGACTGCCCGTTGGCTTGGTTCTTGCCGGCGATGTCGTAAGCGGTGCCATGGGCGGGCGAAGTGCGCACAATGGGCAGTCCGGCGGTGAAGTTCACACCTTCAGTGCCGAGAATCTTGAAGGGTAACATGCCCTGGTCATGATACATGGCCAACACAGCGTCGAACTTGCGGTATGCACCGGATCCGAAAAATCCGTCCGCGGCAAAAGGCCCGAACGCATTGACATGGTTCTGGAAAGCCAGTTCGATGGCGGGGGCGATAATCTCCTTTTCCTCGCTGCCGAGCAGTCCGTTGTCGCCGGAATGAGGGTTCAGGGAGAGCACGGCAATGGTCGGGTTGTTGATGCCGAAATCCTGTTTGAGCGAGTTGTGAAGTACCTGCAACTTTTGTCCGATCAGCTCCTTGTTGATGGATTGCGATACTTTGCTGATGGGCAGGTGGTTGGTGACGAAGCCGACACGCAGCTTGTCGGCCACCATCAACATGAGGGCTTTGTTTTTGTTTCCGCCAAAATAGTGCTCGAAAAATTCCGTCTGTCCGGGGAACACATATTTGTCCGATTGGATGTTGTCCTTGTTTACAGGGGCGGTGACAATGGCATCGATGTTTTTGTTTTTCAGGTCGCGGCCTGCGGCATAGAGGGCGCGCTCCGCCATCTGGCCCGCAATCTTCGTGGATGTGCCGAGATCGATCTTGACCTCTTCATCGTACAAGTTGATGAGGCTGGGCCGCTTAAGGGAAATTTGTTCAATGTTCTTGATGAACTGGAAGGAGAAATCCTGGATGTCCAGGTTTTTCCTGTGATAGGAGGCGACTTTGGCAAGCCCATAGACAACGGGCGTGCAGATCTCCATCATCTTGTTGTCGTTCAGCGCTTTGATGATGACCTCATAGCCAATGCCGTTGATGTCACCTTGCGTGATGCCGATTTTATATAGTTTATTGTCAGCCATAAAAAAATTGGTTTTTATTTGTTACCGTTGTAGGCGACCTCGTACTCTTCGTATCCTTCGATGATGTCGCCGATCTTGATGTCGTTGCAGCCATCGATGTTCAGACCGCAGTCCTGGCCGGAAACCACCTCCTTGACATCGTCTTTGAAACGGCGCAGGGAACCGAGTTTGCCGGTATAGATGACGATACCGTCGCGGATAAGGCGTATGCGGGTGTTGCGCTGCAATTTTCCGTCAAGCACCATGCAGCCGGCCACGTTGCCGACTTTGGAGATGTGGAACACTTCGCGCACTTCGATGTTGCAGACCACCTTCTCGCGGATTTCCGGAGAGTGCATGCCGGCGATGGCCTCCTTGATTTCGTTGATGGCGGTATAGATGATGGAGTAGGTGCGGATGTCGATTTGCTCGGCTTCGGCCATCTTGCGGGCACCCGCGGTGGGACGCACCTGGAAGGCTACAATGAGGGCGTTGGAAGCTGTGGCCAACATGACGTCCGTCTCGGTGACGGCACCCACAGATTTGTGGATGACGTTGACCTGCACTTGCTCGGTGGAGAGCTTGAGCAACTCGCCGGACAGGGCCTCGACGGAGCCGTCCACATCACCCTTGACGATGATGTTGAGTTCCTTGAAGTCGCCGATGGCAATGCGGCGGCCAATTTCTTCAAGTGTGATGTGCTTTTGGGTGCGCAAGCCCATTTCGCGGGCAAGGCGGGCGCGTTTGGTGGCAATGCCGCGAGCCTCTTGCTCTGTCTCGCACACCTTGAAACTGTCACCGGCCTGCGGGGCTCCGTTCAGTCCGAGCAATAGCACGGGCGTGGCGGGACCTGCCGACTTGATGGGCTGGTTACGTTCGTTGAACATGGCCTTGACTTTTCCGTAGCAGCTGCCTGCCAGGATGGGATCGCCCACGGCGAGGGTGCCGTTCTGCACGAGCACCTTGGCCACATAGCCGCGACCCTTGTCAAGCGAGGACTCGATGACGGCGCCGATGCCGCGACGGTTCGGGTTGGCTTTCAAATTCAACAGCTCGGCTTCCAACAACACCTTCTCCAACAGTTCGTTGACATTGGTGCCGTGTTTGGCGTCAATCTCCTGGCATTGATATTTGCCACCCCAGTCTTCGACCAGAATGTTCATGTTGGCCAACTCTTCGCGAATCTTTTCCGGATTGGCGTTGGGCTTGTCAATTTTGGTGATGGCAAACACCATGGGCACGCCGGCAGCCTGGGCATGGTTGATGGCCTCGATGGTTTGGGGCATCACCGCATCGTCGGCGGCGACCACGATGATACAAAGGTCGGTGATCTTGGCACCGCGGGCACGCATGGCGGTGAAGGCCTCGTGACCCGGCGTGTCGAGGAAGGTGATCTTACGACCGTCGCTGAGCGACACCTCGTACGCACCGATGTGCTGAGTGATACCACCCGCCTCGCCAGCGATGACGTTGGTCTTGCGGATGTAGTCCAACAAGGATGTTTTACCATGGTCAACATGACCCATCACCGTGATAATCGGGTGACGAGGAATCAAATCCTCGGGAGCGTCCTCCTGCTCGTGATCGGCTCCATCTTCCGCATCCGCGCCAATGAATTCCACCTGGAAGCCGAACTCTTCGGCAAGCAGCGAAATCGTCTCGGCATCCAGTCGTTGGTTGATGGAAACGAACAGACCGATGCTCATGCAGGTGGAGATGATTTCCGTCACGGGCTTGTTCATCATCGTGGCCAACTCGTTGGCGGTCAAGAACTCCGTGACTTTCAGGATTTTCTGGTTTTCAATTTCGAGCAATTCCTGTTCCTCGATACGCTCGTGGATCAGCTGGCGTTTCTCCTTGCGGCGCTTTGCCGCCTTGGTTTTGCCGGCGGGTTCGAGACGTTGTTTGGTCTCCTTGATACGACGCTGGATGTCTTCTGGCGAAATCTCCACCTTCTCCACTTCGGTCTTTTTCTTTTCGTCTTTCTTGCCTGCACCGGCTCCGTTGGACTTCACGCCAGTCTGCTTGAGAATTCTCTTGCGTTTCTTTTTCTTCTTGTCGGCACTGTCGGCATTCCGTTTGTCATCCTTTCGGGAGTCCTTGGACTTTTCGTCTGGAAGTTCGATCTTGCCCATCACTTTAGGACCGGCAAGCTTGGCCACTTCAGTCTTTATGAACTCCACTTTTCTGTCTGAGGCAAAAGGTGATGCGGGTTTTTGAGGCTCTTGGACAGGTTCGGGTTTCTCCTCCTTGACAGGATCGGGCGCCGGTTCGGGTTTGGGCTCAGCCTTTTTCTCGCTCTTCTTCTTGGGATTGAGGGAGGAAAGATCGATCTTGTCGATGACTTTCGGTTGTTCCAAGTTGACGACGGTCTCGATGTGTTCGGGTTCCTTGCGCGGTTCCGGCACGGGAATCTCTTGCTTGACTTCCGGATCGGGTTCCGGAGTCGGCTTCGGCTCCGGTTCTGCCTCCTTGGGCTCCGGTTTGGCGGGCTCAAGGTCTATTTTGCCCACCACTTTTGGTTTTGGAACCTCAGTATCAATATGTTGTGGAGGATTGATGAGGTTGTTGTCCTTGATGATGAAAGCATTCTCCTCAGCCGGTTCTTCCCGTTCTTCCGTCTTAGTACTCTTGGCACGGCTCTCGGATTTCGCTTTTGCACTGAAAGTGCCGATGTCGATCTTGTCGGCCTCGGCTTTCACCAACTTTTCGCCCGCAAACTCTTGGAGAAGAATATCGTACATCTCTGCGGAGAGCTTGGTGTTGGGGTTCTCCTCGATTTCGAAATTCTTCTTCTTGAGCAAGGTTGTGATGGTGCCGATGGAGACGTTGAACTCACCGGCAGCCTTACCGAGACGTGGTATTTTTCTTTTTTCCTCTGGCATATTGATTGTTTGAATGAATAATTCTTTTTTTCTTGATGTTTTGGAAAATTACTCGTTGATATCCAACTCTTCCTTCACGGCGGCGATCATGGCATCCACGGTCTCCTCTTCAAGGTCGGTGCGTTTGACGAGTTCGTCGCGGCTGGTGCTGAGGACACTTTTGGCGGTGTCGCAGCCGATGTTGATGAACTGTTCGATGACCCAGTCGTCGAAGACATCGGCGAATTCGGTCAACGGCACATCCTCCTCTTGGTCGATATCGTCGCGGAACACATCGATTTCATAGCCGGCGAGCTTGGAGGCGAGTTTGATGTTGTAGCCGCCCTTGCCGATGGCCAGCGACACTTGGTCGGATTTCATATAGACATTGGCCATCTTGTTTTCCTCGTCGATCTGGATGGAGGAGATTTTGGCGGGGCTGAGAGCTCTGGCAATCAACAACTCAGGGTTGGAGGTGTAGTTGATGATGTCGATGTTCTCGTTGTGCAGTTCACGGACAATGCTGTGGATGCGGCTTCCCTTTACGCCGACGCAGGCGCCGACGGGGTCGATGCGGTCGTCGAAGGATTCAACAAGAACCTTGGCGCGTTCGCCCGGCGCACGCACCACGTTGCGGATGGAGATGAGCCCTTCGTCGATTTCGGGGATCTCGGATTCCATCAGGCGCTCCAAAAACATCGGTGAGGTGCGGGAGATGATGATGCGCGGGGTGGAAGACTGTACTTCCACACGGGCCACAACGGCAGTGAGGGAGTCCCCCTTCTTGTAGCGGTCGGCCGGAATCTGCTCCGACTTGGGCAGCACGAGTTCCACGTTCTCATCGTCATACACCAGAATCTCTTTGCGCCATACCTGGTTGACCTCTCCTGTGATGACTTCGCCGATGCGGTGCTCGTATTTCTTGTAGATGACATCTTTTTCGTATTCCATGATCTTGGTGCTCAGGTTCTGACGGATGGCCAGAATCTCGCGGCGGGCAAAATCGGTCAACTTGATGTTCTCCACCACCTCCTCGCCAATCTCGAAGTCGGCCTCGATTTTGATGGCGTCGGAAAGGGCAATCTGGTTGGCTTCGTCTTCCACCTCCCCGTCTTCTACAATTTCAAGCGTGTGCTGGATCTCCAAATCACCGCGATCGACATTGACGATGATGTCAAATTGTGCGTCCGGACCGTATTTTTTGGTGAGCGCGGCGCGAAACACGTCTTCGAGAATGTGCATCAAAGTTTCACGATCGATGCTCTTGGATTCCTTGAATTCCGCAAAGGTGTCAATAAGGTTTACGTGTTCTTCCATTGTTGTATTAGCTTGTTAGTTTATTACTTTCTTATTTTATCTTGTTGATATTGAGTTTGATATGTATTCTACACAAAAAAACTCCCACCCTAAGGTGAGAGTTCGCTTTGCAGTTGAGCTAGCAGGATTCGAACCTACACAGGCAGAACCAAAATCTGTAGTGCTACCGTTACACCATAGCTCAATACCATTCGGTTTTCGAGGCCGCAAAAATACACTTTTTTCAATATCAAAAAACAAAGACAAAAAATTTTTTTTCATGTGCAGTATTTGAAAAAAAATGTATCTTTGCGCGCTTTTAAAAAGCAACGGCCCCTTAGCTCAACTGAATAGAGCATTTGACTACGGATCAAAAGGTTGCAGGTTTGAATCCTGCAGGGGTCACCAGAAAAGAGAAACGTGATTTTGCGCGTTTCTCTTTTTTTTTTCATCTTTTTTCTTTGAAAAAGTCGACCAAAATCTGAGCACATTCCGGTTGGAGGATGCCCTTCTCCACTTTCATTTTTGTGGGGAACATGGTTGCATGGAGCAGGGTGTAGCCTTTTTTGGGATCGTCGGCGCCATAGACGAGGCGTTCGAGTTGCGTGTGCGCGATGGCGCCTGCGCACATGACGCAGGGTTCCAGGGTGACATACAGGGTGCATCCCTTGAGGTATTTCGCTCCAAGGGCACCGCTTGCCGCTGTGATGGCGATTATCTCCGCGTGCGCGGTCACATCACGCAGGGTTTCGGTCAGATTGTGCCCTCGGGCGATGATCCGGTCGTTGAGCACGATTACGGCCCCTACGGGCACTTCGTCGGCATCGAGGGCTTCGCGCGCCTCCGCCAAGGCCATTTTCATATAATATTCGTCCTTGTTTTCCATGTCAGTCGTTTGGGTTTTGAGGCAAGAGTTGTTGCTGTTTCAGGAATTCCACCATCAATTTCGGCATCGGGAAGTCGCCGATTTTTTCTTGCGGCACTAAAATTTGATGTTCAGACAATGTGGGCTTCCGTCTTTCTTCCAAGATGTAGAATTTGGCGTGGATAACTTGATGCGTGAGCACTTCGCGCAGTTGTGCGATGCATTCGAGATTCGGGAAGGTGGTGTCGGCAGCCGTCTCCTGCAGGGGGAATTGGTAGAGGTTGCGCCAGATGTCGCGACCTGTCCGTTTTTCCAGGATCATACTATAGTTATATAGGTGTATGGTAAAATGGAAAAAGCGTTCTCGTTTGGCGTTGCGGCGGATTTTGACGGGCAGGGTGCCGGTGAGGCCGTGTGTGGCGGCATGGCATTCTCCTTGGAAGGGGCAATCGTCGCATTTGGGGTTTTTAGGGAGGCAGACGATGGCACCGAGCTCCATCATGGCCTGGTTGAATTCCCCGGGATGTTGGGGGTCAATGAGTTGTGTGCAGCGTTGGGTGATGGCGGTGCGGGTGGCGGGACTGGCAATGTCGTCGGTGATGCCGAAGATGCGGGCGGAGACGCGCAGCACGTTGCCGTCCACGGCAGGGTGGGGGAGACCGAAGGCAATGGATGCGATGGCGGCGGCAGTATAGTCGCCCACGCCCTTGAGGGCGCGAATCTCCTCATATCGGTTAGGGAAGACACCATGGTGCTTGTTGACAATCTGTTGCGCGGCGGTGTGCAGGTTGCGGGCGCGCGTGTAGTAGCCCAGTCCCTGCCAGAGGCGCAGCACCTGCTCCTCCCCGGCGGCGGCCAGCGCCTGGACATCCGGGAAGGCGGCGATGAAGCGCAGATAGTAGTCCCACCCCTGTTGCACACGGGTTTGCTGGAGGATTATTTCGGAGATCCAGATTTTGTAGGGATCCTTTTCGCCACGCCACGGCAGCGAGCGTTTGTGCTCGTCGTACCAGGTCAGCAGCGTATGCGCGAAGGGCATGTTAGTTGTTCTGTATCAGTTCGAAGAGCTTGTCGAGGTTAGGGGTTAGGATGATTTCGGTGCGGCGGTTCTTGGCGCGTGCCTCGGCAGAGTCGTTGGTGTCGATGGGCAGATACTCGCTACGTCCGGAGGCGGAGAGGCGCACAGGGGCGATGTCGCCGCTGGCGAGGATGGCCTTGACCACGGAGGTGGCGCGCAGCACGCTCAGATCCCAGTTGTCCTTCACTTGGCCGCTGCCGCGGTAGGGCACGTTGTCGGTATGGCCCTCGATGAGGACGGAGATCTCCTTCTCGCTCTCCAACACGCTGGCCAACTGCCTGATGGCGTTGAGACCTTGCTCGTTGATGGTCCAGCTGCCCGAGGCAAACAGCAGTTTGTCTTCCATGGAAACATAGACCTTCCCGTCTTTTTCCATGACGTTGAGGCCGCTGCCTTCAAAACCCTTGAGGGCGGCGCTGACTTTGTCCTTGAGAGCCTTCACCTCGGCATCTTTTTGGTCGAGGACGTTCTGCATTTCGCGGATGCGGGCCTCCTTGGCTTCGAGCACAGCTCTTGCAGCGTTCAGAGAGTCTTGCTGGGCTGCAAGGTCGTCCTTGATTTTGTCGATATTGCCCAGCAATTTGTTCATCTGGCTTTGGTTGTTGACGTTCTGCTCGGCAAAATTCTTGAGCAATTCGTCATAGTCGCGGGTGGCCTTGGCCAGGTCACGCTCCGATTGGCGGAGACGGCGCGAGAGGGCCAGTGTGTCTTTTTCCAATTGCTCCACTTTGAGCAACTGGGCATTCAGGTCGGCCGTGAGCTGTTTCTTGGCGTTGGCGAAATCCACATTTTCGGAATTGGTGTATGTCAGGTCATCCTGGCATCTCTTGTATTGGTTTTGCAGTTCCGTATATTTTTGTTTGGTCACGCAGCCCGTGAACTGTGCCGCGAGAAATAAGGCTAAAATAATGATGCTAAATCTCTTCATTTGTACAATAATATATAGGTGTGCAAAAATAGTGAGGATAGCCGGATTATTCTCACCGGTTCGGATTTTTTTATAAACAGGATTTGTTTAATAAAAGGGAGGTAGAAGGGAATTATATAATCATCAAAGAAAATTGTACTTTTGCGGTCTGTTAAAAACTTCCACATCGTCCAAAAAATGTCACGGGAAAAGGAAATTTACAAGGTCACGTTAGTGGGGTCGGCGGGCAACATCGCCTTGCTGACCTTCAAGTTCATCGCCGGGGTGCTCGGCAACAGCGCGGCAATGATCGCCGACGCGGTGCATTCGCTGTCCGATTTCCTCACCGACCTCATGGTGGTCGCTTTTGTCCATATCAGCGCGAAACCGCAGGACAAGTCGCACGACTACGGCCACGGCAAGTTCGAGACGTTGGCCACCTTCTTTGTCGGGCTGGCGTTGGTGGCCGCCGCCACGGGCATCATTGTCTCCGGTGCTGTGAAGTTAGCAGACTGGCTGAAGGGTGCGCAGTTGGAGGCGCCCGGCAAGCTCGCCTTATGGGCGGCGTTGATCTCCATCCTCGTGAAAGAGGGACTGTACCAATACACGATGCGCAAGGGAAAGTTTCTTGATTCCCAAGCCGTTGTGGCAAATGCTTGGCATCACCGCAGCGATGCGCTCTCATCGGTGGGCGCGGCCATCGGTATCGGCGGAGCCATCCTGCTCGGTGACCGCTGGACGGTGCTCGACCCCTTGGCCTCCATCGTGGTGGGCGCCATGTTAGTGAAAGTGGCCGTCGATCTGCTCAAAGGGAGCGTCAACGAGCTCACGGAGTGTTCGCTGCCCGAGGAGACAGAACATGAAATTGAGGATATTATCACCTCTTTTCCGGATGTGACAGACCCGCACAACCTGCGCACGCGGCGCATCGGCAACCGCATCGCCATCGAGGCGCACATCCGCATGGACGGCACTTTGACGTTGGACACGGTCCACGCCCGCACCACCGACATTGAGCGGAAGCTCAAGGATCGTTTCGGCGCGGACACGCACGTCACGTTGCACACGGAACCGTTGAAGGCGTAGAGACGCGCCGCGGCGCGTCTCTATAAATGCGTCTCCGTGGCGCGTCTCTACAAATGTGTCTCCGCGGCACGTCTCTACAGGAACATCCTCGTCCTTTTGCGATATTCGGCGTAGCCCGGCTTGTTCTGCAGCTGCCGCTTCTCCATCAGCGGGACACTTACGCATACAAAAAGCAAGGTCATCGCAATCGGGCCGCAGATAAGCCAGTCTATGCCTCCCAAAACGCAGTACATCAACCAAACACCCCACCAGAACAGGATTTCTCCAAAATAGTTGGGATGCCGCCCGTGTTTCCATAAACCGACGTTGCAGTATTGTCCTGGGTTGGCGGCACGAAAGTCGTGGATCTGTTTGTCTGCGACAAGCTGGAGGGTGGCCGCCGCAATACATACAAGGAACCCGAAGCAAAGACGGAGGGTCGTGATGAGCAAGGTGTGCATTCCCTCGGTACACAGGCCATAGATGTCTTGGAAAGTGAATCCCCACTCATACATCATCAGTCCGGGCAGCATGGCGCCAAAGACCACGACCGTGGGCATCAGGTTCAGTCCAAACAGGTTGAGGAGGTGGAAAAGGAGCGGGTGCAGTTTGCGGTATTGGGTGTAACGCCAGTCCTCGTGGCCTATCCCCTTGAAGGTGATTGCCCAGTTGCGAGTGAGTCGCCACCCCCAGTACCACGAAGCCACAAGCAACAGGATCACTGGCACTGACCAGGTATGGGTGTGGAAGGCCCAAAACAGGAATGCCAGGGGTGGAAACACGCTCCAGTAGGGGTCATAGACGGAGACGTTGCGGAACAGCAGTCCGAAGAGCCACACCACGACCGTCGCCGCCACATCGGCGGTGAACAATTGCCAGAGGTAGTGCCAGCCAGTGCTGGAAAGACTTCGGAAAACGAGGAAGCCGACCGCAAAGGCGAGCGCATAAACGGCAGTGATAATGAGAATACTGAGACTTCGAGATTCTTTGATAGGCATTTTGAGTTGTAATTTTGTTTGAGTGGCAAAAATACAACATTTATCAAAGCAGAAAGAGAGTTGGAAAAGATACAAGATTCGGATTTTATAACATCACGCGACTTGGCAGGCCGCTGATGCTGTTGTTGTCAGTGGTAGTATCGTGTTACACGAAATTTTTTTTCGAAATAAGTTGTATGATAATACAATTTTGTTATTTTTGCGCCGATGAAAAAGATAGTCGCATACAGGAACTATTATAGAGAGTTTATGTCAAAACTCTCTGATACTGAATGTGCTAAAATCAAGCGTGCTTTGCTGCTTTTTGAGATGGAAGACAAGATTCCTCAACATTACATCCATTACATTCGTGATGGATTGTATGAATTTCGGGTGAGTCATGGGAATAAAGAGTTCCGATTGTTCTTTATCTATGACGGAGAACAAATAGTTGTTCTATTTAACTGTTTCACAAAAAAGTCACAGAAAGTACCTAAGCGAGAAATCGAAAAGGCCATAAAGTTAAAGGAGGACTATAAAAATGAAAAGAAAAGAGGTAATATTTGATGTAAGTGCCGAATTGGAGCGCGAATTCGGGCCAAAAGGTTCTGAAACCAGAAAGCAGGCGGAGGACAAGGCGTGGGAGGAGTACAACGCGCAGATTCTATTGGATGCGAGAAAGAACGCAGGACTGACCCAGCAGGAACTTGCCGAACGGATTGGTGCAGACAAAGGGTACGTTTCCCGCGTGGAGCGGGGGCTGATAATTCCTTCCGTTTCAACGCTTTATCGCATTGCTGCCGCCATGGGACTGACTGTGGAGTTGCGACCAGCGTAATATTTTTCCCGACAAAAAATGTTCGGTGTAGCGTGTTCAAGGTGGCGTGCCAGGGGTGCGCTACAAGATAGTATACTATTTCAAGAACTTTCTAATGATTTCTCCTTCAGAAGTAAGCAGCCTCAGCAGATAGGTACCTTTTGATAAGTGAGAAGTATTTATCATCCAACAATCTTTTTCAACCGTTTGTATGAGACGGCCTGAGATGTCGTATATTTCTATACCGTCCAATTGAATTTCGTCAGAGCCATTAATGATCAAACGGTCTGTTACAGGATTTGGATAGAGTATGATGGAGGCCAACTCATTGTCTTGTATTCCTGTTGTCCGTGAGATTGAAAAATGTAGTTGATAGGTCCCGATTTCTCCAGAAGTGACAGGTAAAACTCTGAAAAACAATGTGCCACTGTCGCTCATTGTTAAAGCAGGCATGGAATTAATATAGTTTGACGACCAAGTACTGCCGGTCTGAGAAGTGGCGAAATGCGCATTAGTCGTATAGGAGCTGTTATTGCCGCTATTGAGTATGTTCGCATTTATGGTATAGGAATAACCTTGTCCAGCACCGTCTGCTCGCATTAATTTGACAAACTTGATTGTTGTTCTATGCATACTTCCATCCTCAATGACAACACATTCTTCAGAGTTCTTTATCGCTTCAACAGTTCCTTTTTTGTATCCTGTCACTGTTTTCCACATCACATAGTCTCCAACTTTGAAACCTTTGTAATTGGCGTTTTGTTTCAAGCCCCACACATCGCCTTCGATGGCAAAATACTTCTTTTTAATCATATATATCTTGGCATTCATCAAAAAAACGCTACCAGGAACTTCACGTACCGTTTGTTCCAAGGCTTCTTCTAATGTTTTTGCTTTACTTTTTGTGATTTTCTTTTGATTTCCTCGAGCATAGGCCGCAACAAGTTCGTAATCTTCTAAATCGCCCACGTTTTTCGATGAAATCATATTAATCTTTCCAATTTGAATAACTTTCTGAGCATCACAAAAATTGACAATCATCAATATTGCGAAAGTAAATAAAAGTATTTTTTCATGTTATTCTCGCCATTTATTTCTTTCTGTCGGCGCGTCAGGTTTTCCGCTCCCCAGCACCACGGGAGCAAATACACAAAAGAAGCGTGGCACTGACATACCACATCTTCTATCGGAGGTCGTGAGAGTACCTTGTAACGGAGAATGTAATAATCAGCCCACGCCTTAAGCGCGAGCTATCACACTCACTTGCACTACAAAAAGGAAATTTCTCACGTTTCCGATAGCAAGACGAGCATAACGCTTCGTTAAAATCAAAAAATCCCGCCAACCTTGCAACATATCACGTCTTCGGGTTGACGTGGCAAAAATAAGATTTTTTTCTAATCAACTATTCCCAAAATAATAATTTCACATATATGTTAAACATATTCGGAAAAATATTATCTTTGCGGACTAAAAAACACTATTATGAAAGAAGCAAAACTTCAATTATCATGAAAAAGAAGACAAACACCAAGATTTATTCGCCTATCCTGCAAAAAGCGCTTGATTCCATCACGCCGCAGGAGAAGGCGGCTTTTGACCTGAATTTCAGTATATCAGAAAAAATTTACCAGACTTTACAGGAAAAAGGGATGACCAAACGCGATTTGGCTCGGTTGACAGGAAAAAAAGAGTCGGAAGTGTCAAGATGGTTCTCGTTCGGACACAATTTTACCTGCAAAACCATAGCCCTCATCCAGCTGGCGTTGGGAGTTCCTATTGTTCAAGTGGCGCAGTAGTCGAAAAATTGTGCTTTCTCGCCAAGTTTAACATTTTGCTGATGTCAGCAAAATGGTCACGCTACCCTCACCACCGAATCGGACAAAACATATCGCTAAAAAACGTATCTTTGCCTTTTCAATTGTAAAAACAATGGAACATTCCAACAAACGCCCGAATAGTCCTGCACTCCGCGTTGCGCTGGTTTTCGTCTGCTTGCTCAGCATTGTTGCACAGACACTTAACGCACAGCGGGTCTTCAAGACTTGCGAATATAGAGAATATGAGGTGTTGTTTTTTCGATGGGATTCTGTGAAAAAGGCGAGAATATTGGGAGGACAAGACTACGATTTTGCATTCCTTTTCCAACCAGGCATTGAAGGCACTGACTACGGGTATGCCTATCGTCACAAAACCCGCAAGCTGGTGCTCAGGAGTTGCGAACGCCCTCTCCCGCTTCACATGCTGTATAATCCGGACGGTACCCCCGTGAAAGATAAAAACGGCTGCTTATTCTTCGAGCCGATAGGCAAGGTGAAGATGCGGCAATTCACGCTCCGCCTGCCCGACAGCATCGGAAGTGCCTTGTCGGAAATGTACCGTTTGGCGAGTCTTACCGCCCGCATGGATACTACCGTGAGCGACGCTCCGCCTGTTAACGACGCTTCTCACTGGAAATTCTATCCCGTAATGAAGCATCCGCTGTTCTACGAGTGTTATATTTGCAGCTGTCCTGATGACACCTGCAACGTACAACGCTTCTTCGACATCCATAAAGTTGTGGATGAGGCCGTGACAGAACACAACCTGCATCTTATTGTGAGGGAAATGCCCGTCATCCGGACGATTATTGCCGACTGGCGGAAATTGGCCGGCCTGCCATCCGATCCCATTCCTTTCGCTGAAAAAATCAGTACAGTACGATTTTCCGGAAATCCTGTCCCTGTGGAAGAATTGAGGATCAAGGAGCGGCGCGATGCCTTTGAGGTCGTCTGCGACATGTCCTACGGAAAGTGGAAAACACGGTGTGCCATTCCCGCATGGTTGGTGGACGAGGCGAAAACTATCGATATATGGATTGTCCCCGACAAGCATAATCGGACACCATTGGTTAATCTGAAAAGGTATTACCATATTAACTGGCATTCGATCAAGGTGGGGGAATGCATACAATGTCCAGAGGGCGTCACTGGGAAAATCGACATCAACTTCACTGTAGATGAGGAGCCGAAGGGATGACAGTTCTCTTTGCCACCTTAGGAAAAACAACGAATCACAACGAACCGCCCTTATGATTAACAAAATCAACCTACTGCTCTGTGACACCTACCCCGGACTGCTGCCTGAAAGCATCCCGAGTCACGAATCCATGTTCTATGAGCTTTTCCGGCCTATCAACCCCGAACTCACTTTCAACATCTACCGCGTGATGGACGGCGAACTGCCCGAACAATTCGAACCAGACACCCTCTACATCATTCCTGGCTCCAACAACGCGGCCTACGACGACCTGCTGTGGATTTCGACGTTGCAGGAGTGGATTCGCGAGGCTGCGGTGCGGAAAGTGCCCCTCGTCGGCATCTGTTTCGGGCACCAGCTCATCGCGCAGGCGTTAGGCGGACGCGTGGAGCGTTTTGCAGGCGGCTGGGGTGTGGGGATCCGCGAAATGGAGGTTCTAGATGCGGACTTGTTCCCCTGTTTCCCCGACCGAAAGATGCGCCTCGTCGTCAATCACCACGATCAGGTGCTGCAGCTTCCGGAAGGCGCGAGGCCCCTTGCCACCAGCGATTTCTGTCGTTATGAGGGCTTCCGCATCGGCCACCACATTCTCACTTTCCAAGGTCATCCGGATTTTACGGTGGACTACGAACGCCACCTCATCCTCAACCATTCCGAGAACGAGGACAATGCGGTGAAACAACGGGCGTTGGAAACATTGGCGGCAATGCAACCGCAAGGAAATGTTGTGGCGGAATTTCTGATGGGGTTCTTTTTGTAGAGACGCGGCGCGCCGCGTCTCTACGGGGTTTGTTGTTTCAAATCCATACGGTAATTGGCGGATAACATTGATTATTAATACATATCAACGTAGGGGACGAAAACAACGCCAATTTTGAGAAGATATTTGAACATGTCTTTGATGTCAGTTCCCGGAGCATTAGTCAGATGAGCCTTGTATCCCTCTGGCGTTTTCCGTTCCATGACCCATTGGGCTCCATCCAGCATCATCACACAATCGGAAGGGGGCAATTCTTCCAGCCGGATTGCATTCCAATATTCCAAAAATTGGGCATATTGGTTAGAAGTGAGCTCTTTGTCACCTTTCTCAATGAAATAATCGGTCACCTGCCAGCCATTGGGCGCGATTTTCTCCTGTAATTTCTTCCAATAGAGGTGGATATGGTCGTTGTTTTTCGTAACCCTGATCGAAACCGAAGGATGAAAACTGGGGGTGAAGGTTGTCCGGAAGACCTCCTCGTCGGTGCCCAAAGTGTCGTCATACAGAACCGGTTCACCCATCTCCGACAATGTTTTGGAAAAAGCATTCACCCAAAAGAACGAACTTGAGGTCTTGCCTATGTAGTTTGTGCTGTTGTCGAACACACCGTCTTTGGGCCTGTTCAAGAAATAGGAATAAGGGAAATGAACCCCCTTGACGGTGTCATAGGGAAGCTCGGCCAAAGGGTTGTGCGTTTTTTTCAGGTTATATTCCAAATGCAGGATCGGCAGATATAGGTTAATTAAGGTTTCTTTATCAGGATTCAATTGCAAAGCTTGATAGAGATACTTTAAGGCGCTGTCACCGGGATGTGAGACCACCGGTGTCCGATCATGGAAAGTGGACCAATCAGTTTCGGTAAGCATAGCACCTTTGTAAAACATCGAATCTATAGCAGTGAGCACAGTTATAGGAGTGTTTTCCAGAAGAAATTCCCCGTAATAAGTACATCCCATACGTACTGCAGCCTCTTTGTCCTTCGGATTAAGCAGCAATTGGCGATGGCACTCCTCAATTCTCTCCCACACATTTTTGTCGCGCTGCGTTTCCAGAACGGGACTCCCGTATTGGGGGCGTATCTTTTTAGGAAGGGTGAACTTGTGGGTAATATGGGCGTAACATCTCACCGTGTCCCCTCTGCGGATGGCCGGTTCCCATTTCGGCATCGTTTTCACCACGCGGATCAATTCGTCGGCAAAGCCATACGGGGATTCCGGCCAGGAAACATCCCGCACATAGCTGACAGAGCCGTCTTTCTCAATAATCACATCAAGATCGGCAGTGAATTCCACTTTATCACGTAAGGCATCATCAGGATAGCGGACAAATGTCTCCACAAACTGCTTGCAAGCGGCCTCTCCGCCAGGGTATTTTGGCTTGATTATTCCGTTTTTTACATTGCCAGAATATACCACCATATCCTCGTATTGCGGATCCACGAGCGACACTAACAGTTTCGTTAGACGTTCCTCTTTCTCTTCGTCCGGGCACTCCGTATAGTGTGCAACGGTTTCCTTTTGGTCCGCATATTCCAAAATAAAAGGAGTGTGAAACCCCCAACATCCGTTTGCGTGTTTATAATGAACAAAATCAATGTCCGTCAGGATTTGCTGAATACGGTTCCACTCTTCCCAGGTCAGTTCTCTGCCGCCCGAGTCCAAAATCCCTTTTTCCCAAGAATTTCCGTAATAATGCTTCTCTGTCACATCCACAAAGCCCGTATCACTCGGTTCCAAGTACCCGGAAGATGTGATATAACCTCTGAAGGCTGTTCCCTTTTGCCACTCCAAGCGGATTTGGTCATGATGCCGACGCACTTGGATAAAGAGCGGATGCGCAAATTTTGGGATATAGTTCAGCCGCAGCAATGTATCCCCTACTCCTTGTTTTTCTTCAAACAAAGGTGTGATATTGGCGAGGCGCATATAGTAAATGACCTCCCCGACATGAACATGCAGTCGATAATCCGCAGGGTCTTTTGAGAAATAATCATTCGGGAAGTAGTCATCGTATTTCCAACGGTCTCTGCTGTTCTGGGCCATCAAGGGGGTGGCTGCTAAAACCATCAGCAGCACACACAAGGATGCGAAAAGGATTTTCTTCACCATTGGGGTTTTAATCGAACTATTAACGTTGCAAAAATACATCTTTATTTATATATATGATGCAGAAAAGCAACATCCGAAATAAAATTGTACCTTTGCCCCTTCAAAAAATCACCAATACTATGCTGCAAATCGGAACAAAAGCCCCCTGTTTCGAGGGTTTTAACGGGAGCCCCCATGAAAATGAGCGACTTCGCTGGCAAGAAGCTCGTGCTCTATTTTTACCCCAAAGAATGCACGCCGGGCTGCACCACCTATTGTTCCCATTTGATGTATTCCTCCCTGAACACCTGCCAGTCTTCGTGCTATTTGGAAGATGACATCAACTTCTTGAATTTTTGATGGTTACGACGTTCCATCTCCACCGCTTCCGTCCAAACTTCTTCCGTTATCCAACCGTCGCACCATTCAAACCACATGTGGACTCCTGATCTTTCACTTTTCACGCTGCCTTGCGAAGGATGCGAAGTCCGGGAACACCCTCCGAGGACAACGGCGCGGCGAAATTACAATATTATCTATATGTATGACGCAAAAATATCGAATGGTTGCAGTTTGTTCGTGAGAAAAGTCATGGCTTTGCAGGGTGATCATAATGTTCCCAATGGATGTCCTGTTTCAGGATTGAGGGTGGGTTGCCGCCGATAACTGTGTTTTCGCCCTCAAAGGAGGATTTCAGCAGGGTGCCCGCCGCCACAACGGTGTTGTCGGGCACATTTGTCCCCTTCAGCAACACGCACTTGCAGCCGATCCAGACGTGGTTGCCCGCGACAATGGGCCGGTCAGGATTGACGCGCTTGCCCTCCTTGTTGTAAAGAGGGTGCTCGTCGGTGTCCATCACGAGGATGTCCCAGCTTAGCAGACAGTCGTCACCGAAAGTGATTTCATGGGCGCAGACGATGGTGCTTTCGGCGGTCATGTTGAAGTCGGCACCGAAGGTCAGGGTGCCGCGCACGGAGATTTTGGAGCCGTGCCCGATACCGGCTCTGCCTTTGAAGTTGACGGTGCCGCTCACCTGCCAGATGCCCCGTGAACGTTTGCGGTCATAGTGACCCACGTCGCCGAACCCGATTTTGACCATGGCCGTCTCCACCTTGTCGGGCAGCATCACTTTGCCGTGCAATTCGCGCAGATAGGTACGGTGCGAGACGAAAACGGGTAGCTTCAAAGCGGTTTTGAGCGGAAAATAGTGCAAGTTGAAGCGCAGGGTCTTCGGGATAGAGAGGAGTATGTTCCAAAAATCGGATGTGATCATGACAAACAGTTTTTTGGCGGCAAAGATACACAACAATCGTGAATTTTATGTATGTTTGCGATTCAAAAACAAACTTACGGAAAATGCTGCAAATCGGAACAAAAGCCCCCTATTTCGAGGGCGTTGACGAAAACGGGAACACCGTGAAACTGAGCGACTTCGCAGGGAAGAAGCTCGTGCTCTACTTCTACCCCAAAGACAGCACGCCGGGCTGCACCGCCGAGGCCTGCGACCTGCGCGACAACTACCAGCGATTCCTCGCTTTGGGTTACGAGGTGTTAGGCGTAAGCCGCGACTCCGCCGCCTCGCACCAGCGGTTCATCGCCAAGTACGAGCTGCCCTTCCACCTCATCGCCGACACCGACCTCACCATATTGAAGGCCTACGAGGCGTGGGGCGAGAAGAAGATGTACGGCAAGGTGACCGAAGGCACGCTGCGCACCACCTACGTCATTGACGAGCAGGGCATTATCATCGACGCCATCGGCAAGGTGAACACCAAGGCGCACACGGCGCAATTGTTGAAATAGCGGCAGGTTGGGATTATCCGAACGCCGTGGCTGTGCGGGGAAAATCTATGGTTGGTACCGGTAATGGCCAATGATTTTGAAGCTGAAAAGGCAATCTTCCAGTTCCTGACCGTTCCCTATATTGTGTATGATTAGATGCCTTTTGCCATCGGAAGTGCTCTTTTTGGAAACAATCCCGATATGGGTGACTCCGCCGCCCAAGTTCCAGCATACGATGTCGCCGGGACGATAATCGGCGGCCTTGTCGGAAATGGGCAATGACGTGCCTTTCCGCCCGAAGAAGGTCATCAGATTGGGCACCCGGCGATGGTCGATATTCGGATCCGGGCTCTTCAGTCCCCACTTTTGCGGATAGAGGCTGAAATTTGCTTTCATATCAAGATGAACCTCTTTCTGCAGGTCGATGCCGAGTTTCCGGTAGGCGCGAATGACCACGTCCGTGCACACGCCTTTGTCGGCAGGCACATCGCCATTGGGATAGCCTATCTTAAAATAAGCGGGATCATACTGCACTTGCTGATGCGTCAGCGTCAAGGCGGAGTCGGCCAGACGACCGTAGAAATCCTGCTGCGCCAAAGCCACAACCTGGATGCAGAAACTCAACAATAGCAGAAACAGTGTTTTTCTCATTGCTTTTCTCATACCCAAATTATCGCAAAAAAGCTCGTTTTATTGTTTTAATGGTCAAGATTTCATCTCCCTGCGGTAAAGGATAAAGGCGGTCAAAAACAACACCCAATCACAACAATTGGCGACATTGTCGAAAAGCATCCCATATTGGGTGGTGACCGTGTTTGCCGTGCCATGTTCAAACAGGATGACTCCCAAATAGTTGGAAATGAAAAAATGAACGGCAACAACCGCTAAAATCACCGCAAGTGGAAAAACTATCGTCCGCCTTTGGGCCAGCAAATAGATGGCTACACCTGTTACCAAGGCCATCAGCAGGCAAAGAATGACCTCCATCAACACCGGCTGATGCACATAAAACCACAATATGCCTCCTAAAATGGAAATGGCATAGAGCATATATCCGATGGTTATGACAAATAATATCCCTGCGTAATAACTTCGCGATTTTCCTGCCGAAACTTCCGCATCGGCTTCCGTATTCTCCGAATCGTAACGCCACCACAAGAAACCGATGAGGAGGAGCGAAACGGCCAGATTCGTCCACTTCCGCACATTTCGCATCGTTGACATAGTAACGTCACATTCCATCCGATTGTCCGCGACAGAATGAAGGTCAAAGAAGCGGTCGAGCAGAAAATAATCCAGCGCCGTCATCAGGAAAATAAAACCGACCAGCATCGCGAGATGCCCCCATTTGACATTGAAGCGCCTCGGTTTGCGGAACAGCAGGTAAAAGACCAGCAGGAAAAACAGGGATTTCCCGACGACTATGGCTATCGGATGCAGCACGGCTTCCAGCGCGAAGAAAAACGAAGCGAAAGATCCCCAAATGGCATCAAACATCCAGTAAAGGATGATTCCGAGCAGAAAGCAGCGGTAATCCAACGGTTTTTCGATAGTGGTATTCATATTTTGACGTTTTTGAAATGTTTTAGAATCAATAATACACTTCAATATATTTCAACTTCTCACCGCTGAGTTTAGCTAAGAAGCTGTAAACCTGCTGGATGTCATTCCCAGCAACGTTGGTAAAGTGGGCTTTGAATCCTTGGTCGGTCATCCGCTCCATCACCCATTGCGCACCGTCAAGCATCATTACATACTTACTGCGCGGGAGTTCGTCGAGACGCACCGCTTCCATATATTGCAACAATTTCTCATACTGCGCAGCGGTCATTTTCCTATGCCCCGTCTTCACGGTTGTGGAAATTTCTTTCCAAGTATTCGGATCGTATTTTGTAAGAAGAATTTTCCAATACAGTGTTACCTCACCCTTGTTTTTCACAACACGGAACGACACAGGCGGGTGAAAGGAGGGAAAGAAGGAGAAGCGGAAAATGGTCTCATCTTCCTGCAACTGGTTGTTATAGAGGACCGGTTCCTGCATTTTCGTCAAATCCTTGGAAAAAGCGTCCACCCAAAAGAATGAACTTGAGGTTTCACCCAAGTAGTCTGTGCTGTTGTCGAAAGTGTCGTTTTCGGGTCTGTTCACGAAATAGGAATAGGGGAAATGAACCCCCTCGACGGTGTCGTAGGGAACCTCAGCCAGAGAGTTATGCGTTTTTTTCAGGTTATATTCCAATTGCAGAATCGGCAGATATAGGTTAATCAAGGTTTTTGTATCAGGATTCCATTGCAAAGCTTGATAAAAATACTTCAGGGCGCTGTCACCGGGTTGAGCAACGACGGGTGTGCTGTCGTAATAAGACGCCCAATCATCTTTATAATGAATTGAGTCGAAATAAGTAGGCGTGTCCAATGGTTCATTCGCCAAAAGATATTCCCGGTAGTAGTATTTGCCCATCAATAAAATGTTGTTTTCATCAAGCGGATTTTGCAGCAATTTCCGGTGGCACGCTTCGATTTTCTC
>CAMVIT010000027.1:0-40742 GCA_947167635.1 uncultured Bacteroidales bacterium
CTTTGGCGGCGATGGTGATGTCGGAAGGAGTTTCGATGTTGCCGGACTTGGGCTCCTCCGGGATGGTAATGGATATGTCGGTGACGGTCTCGCCGTTGTCGGACTGGCGACCGTCTTTGGTAGCGATGGTGATGTCGGCAGAATCTGTTCTGTTTTCAGAGTTGCGATCGTCTTTGGATACAACGGAAATATCATCAATGGCGTTCCTGTTCCCCTTCTGGTATTGGTCGAGCGCCTCGATGATGCCGGCTGTCTTCTTGTCACGCAACAGCTTGTTGCTGGCCACCCATTCATCGCCTTCCTCGCCCATAAGGGCTATCTGCTTTCCTCTGATGTAGCTGCCTTTAGCGTATGGATTCACTTGGGATGCAATGGCGGCAATTTGAAAAGCCGTGGTTACAGCCATCAGGGCGGCAAGGATGGCTCCGCCAATAGGTCCGGCTTGTGCGAAACCCTGCATAATGGCCAATGCACCGCTGATGGTGGCTTGGACTATACTGGCAATTTTGTCTCTCTCGAACTGCTCGTGCTTCAGTTTCTTCTCCTTCTTGTCCTTCTCTTCCTGTATCTTGGCCATTTGGGCATTATAGTATTTCTGGGAGATGACACCATCGTCAAGTTGTCTTTGCAGAGCAGCTGACTGCGCATCGTATGTCTCCTGAGCCTCCTGCAGTTCTCTTTCCATCAAATTGTCCTGCATTTGGGCGATGGAGTTGTAGATGTCGAAGGCGGCGTTGGAAAATTCCTGCAGGCCCTGTTGCATAAGATTGAGAGCTTCCTGCCAGTTGTCTTTCATCTTGCTCCAGTCGAACTCGGCGAGCTGCTGCCAGACGGATTTGGGGCCGGAATTGGCGGCCGCCTTGTCAACGTTGGAGAGCTGCTGGTCGAGCAGTTTCTTCAGTTTTTCGATCTGGGCTTCCAGATCCGACACATCGGCGTCTTCGCCGTCGGCGGCCTTGCGGGCGGCTTTCAGTTTCTCGATGAGCTGGATTTCCAGCTCGTATCTTTCCCGGATGGCGTTCTTCTGCCGTTCGGTTTCGGTGAGGGTGGCGTCGGTGACGGACTTCTGCTCGGCGGTGATGAAGTCGCCGATGTCCTTCTGGTACTTTTCGAGGGTTTTCCGGATGTCCTGTGCCTCCAAGTCGGCCATACCGTTCAAGGATTGTTCCAGTTTGCCGATGAGGGCGTCGATGGCGGTGGTGTCGATGTTGTCGGCCACGAAGAGCTTGCGCAGATCCAACAGTTCCTGCATCTGATTCTGTGCGTCGGAGAACCGTTGCGCCCACTTCTGCTCTGTGCCGAGGACGGCATCCACCATCTCGTTGTTGCTCTCCGGGGCCGCCTCTTTCTGCCAGTTCCGGAATTTCTGGGAAAAATCTTCAAGGGTTTTTCCGTACTTATCGAGGTACTTTTGTCCGGCGGCGGCAATCTCATCGATTTCCATTTGCTGAATCTTCGCAACCTCTTTGGAATTTTCGCCGAAGAGTTCTTTGGCCTCGGTCAGCAGCTCTTCATACTTGTTGATAATCTCCTGTTTGGTCTTCTCCCAACCTTCGAGAGATTCAGCCTGCTCCTTGGCCTCCATCTGGCGGAGTTTCTTCAGTAAATTCTGACGGGCGGTAAGCGTTTTATTGTCGGTGGTGGCGCCGGAACCGGAACCGGAGCCGCCAGAACCCGTTTCACCACCTTCAGCAGGATCCTCTGCGACTGCTTTTTTCGCCTCCTGAACTTTGGCCAATTTGTCAAGCAGGTCATCAATCTGCTTGTCAATGCCTGCCACAAATGGAGACTGGTTGCCATTCCCGTAAGACCCGAACGGATCAAAAGACTTTCTTTTAGCATATAATTCGTCCAACTGCTTCTGAATTTTCAGTTCCTCGTTGGCATCCGTGATGTATGAATCATATCGTTTGTCCAAATCATCCATTGAGGAAGAATATTCTCTATGAGCACGAACGAGGTTGCCAATTTCCTTACCTATTCCGCCGCGGACTCCTATCTGTCCAAACTCTTTGTTGAGATTCTGCGTGATAGTGAATACTTCCTTTCCCTCAGCCACTTGCTTTTTAATGCTTTCCAGAATGTCGTCTGTCTTAGAGTCGGAATATTCTTTAAGCAGTTTTTTTCGCAATTTCTCAATGTTGTCCGTCTCCTCCTCGATTTGTTTGGTGGTGGCAGCGTTCCTTTTTTCCTCCTTCAGTTGCTCGGCAATCTTCGCCTTAATCTGAACAATCACATCCTTATAGGCCTGCTCCACATCACGCAGAGCACCCTCTTCATCCAGATGCTTCTGTATGATTTCGGGATATTTTTCCTTGAGTTCCCGAAGGGCATCCTCGTAATCTTTGGTGCCCTTTTCGGCTTTCTTGAGTTTGTCGAACAAGTATTCGGCTTCGGCCTGTTCTCGAGCGCACTCGGTGTTGAATTCCTCGACGGCTTTTTTGGCGTCACGATGTCTTGAGATGAGCATCCCGATGCCGGTGATCAGTGTGGTGACAGCAATAATGATCGCACCCCACGGAGTGGCCGCAAATGCCGCCTTCAGTTCCGTTTGCGCGACTGCAGCCGCCTCAGTGTTAGCGGCAAGTTTTGCTTTGGCTACGGCCAGCAATTTTGTCACTAAAGTATATGCTTTGCCTGCTACTGTATTGGCCAACGTAAGTGCGCGTTCTTCCTTTTGAGCTGCTATTACATGCTTTTGGGCAAGTCTCAATGCTCCGTATGCACCGACCAGCGAATAAAGCAGAACTCTGTGCTGCGCCCAGAACTTCACCACGGCAGTCAGTACCTTCAGCCCGGTAGCAGAGGATTTCGTAAAATCTGTAATGACGGGAATCAGTTCCTCTCCTAAGGCCGCCTTGGCATCCTGCACGGCCTTCTTGGCCTTATCAAGTTGGGCAGCGGCATTGCCGTTCACAGCAGCGTACTCGTTGATTACTGAATTCCCATCTGCGTAGGCTTGGGTGGCTAACTGCTGGGCTTCGCGGAGTTGGTCAGTGTTTTTCGCCAACATCATCAGAGTTTCCTGTATTCCAGCTCCTTTCAACTTCAGATCTGCAAAAGTCTCCGCCAATGCAGATCCTCCACTGCTTGAGAGGCTGTTTAGTTTGTCAAGCACGGTAAGGAACGCGGTGTTCATATCGCTGTCCACCAGGTTGCGGAACTCTTCGGCGGTCATACCTACCAGGCTGGCATACTTTTCCGTTTTGCCCATCATATCCATCATCACCTTCTGGACGGCAGTGGCCGACTTTTCCACCTGCGCCATATTCTGGTCCATAGCCGAAGCGATGCCCATAATATGAGCCTGGGTGATGCCGGCGGTGTTGGCCACACCAGCCAACCGTGCGGTGAAATCCATAATGTAGGGTTCGGAGGCGGAAGAAGATTGTGCCAGCGTGTTGATGGCACTGCCGGTGGCCAGCATTGCGCCACGGAGACCCATAGTCTCTGTGGTGCCGAACATTTCGGCCAATTTGCCGATTTCTTTCACGGCATCCTCGCCTAAATCCTCGCCGAGTGCCACGTTGATGATATCAGCGGCTTCCACGAAATCCTTGATGGCCTCCTTGGATGTGATGCCCAGTCGCCCGGCATCGGCGGCCAGGGCGTTGAGTTTTTCCGTGGGCGTGCGGGTGTCCATCTTCTGGAACTCCTCGTTGAGCTGCTTCACCTCTTCGCGGGTGAGACCAGTGTATTTGCTCACGTTGGTCATTGCGTCATCCAGCGTGGCGTAGGCATCGACGTACTCCTGGGTGGCGGAGACGAAACGGCGGAGTACTGACGATGCTGTTTGTACTGCTGCGGACAGCGAGCCAACGGTTATGATTTGATCCATGGTGCGCTTGTTTAGCGCTTCAAGTTCACGTGATGTGGCACCAATTTCCTTCTGGACATCCGAATAGATGCTTTTTAATTTACTTAATTTCTCGGATTTGCGCAACCATTCTTCAGAGCCGATTGGCAATTTGTTTAACTCGTTTGCTGTTTTGGTTATGGCGGCACGTATGGATTTCAGATTGTTGTCTATACCTTGCTCGTTAAGCCAAATATTGACCCTTTTGTTTACTTCTTTTGCCATTATTTCAGAAATTTCACGGCAAAAATAAACCCGTTCTGATGAACGGGTTGGGACATATTCGTTTTAATCTGTCAGCGAGTTTCCACCGCCTATCCACGGTGCTTTACCTGCTAATTTGTATGCGATATACACTAATACTATGGTTCCTAAAATCTCTAACATTTTCGTCACCTCCTTTCGGGTACAAATATACACTTTTTTTTTACAAGATGACTATCGGAGAAGGAAAAAGTTAAATTTTCTTATCCTATCCATTTTTTTCAACATTGGAAAGTTTCTTCTGGAATTTATCACAGCAAGGGGATCTTTCGCTGGTGTCTTTATGCCAATAGTCGCAGTAACTCCATTCGGAGTGCTCCGATTTCCATTTCAGTTGAAAATATTCGCAGTCTCTGCAGAAGTTGACTGCAGGAATGAAAGTCTTTGGCCGTGGAGATGCTCCCATAATCGCTTTGTTTTTTTCGGAAAAAATACACTTTTTTTGATATAGTCAACCCGTCGGTTTACTTTTTTTTACAACACCCCTTTGTGCGCCGCCGTCTGCGCATCCAACCGCTTGAACTCCACCAGCACTTTGTCGCCGTAGTAGTCGGCCACGAGGTCGCCGAGAGCTTCGATATTGTGCTCTAACGGGTTGTGGAACCAGTCGCTTGGCGTGCGCTTGATGTAGATTTTGTGGGACGCCGCCTTGCCACTCTTGGTGGCCACCCCGTGTCGGGGCTGGCCGTTGCCCACGCCGTACTCGCGGAAGATGCCGTGGACGGGCATCCAGAAGGTAATGGCTTCCAGATCTCCGTCACGCTTACGCAATAATGGGCGCACCTTGGAGCGAAGCCGGCCTTCAGTCTTGCCGGCATAAATGCCAGTCTTGTAGGTGCGGGTGGCACCCTTCTTGCCCTTGGTAAAGGCTGATGCGGCGGCCTTGCTTTGGGCGCGCACCTTGTCTGCCCAGGCTTTCGCCTTGCGCAGGAATTCTTCGTCGGTCATCAAGTGTTCGGTCATATCGAGGGTTTTCGTTTTTTGCTTTCGATGATCATCGTGTTAAGCCGGTAGAGTACCGTGTGCATAGGCAGGTTCAGCAGTTTATCCTCATCCTGGATATGCTCTCCAAGTATGTTCCGATGGACATTGATCCAGGAGAAGGTGTCGGGCTCATCCGTTTTCTCCGGTTCTTCCTCCTCATCATCTTTCTCGGGTTTTGCTTTGGGGTCAAAATAGGGGAAGAGGGCAGGATAGACGGCCTCGACGGCGGCGGATCTTACTGCTCGGTAGTTCCAGATGATGGCAGCGGCCAATGCTCCGTCCATATCACCGAACTTCGGGAAACGGTACTTTGTGCCGTGCACGGTGAAGGGCAGACGGCGGTCTGTCTCCCCGTCCCAACCGGGTCGTTCCGGGCGAAACAGTGCTGCGATGGCAGCCTGGTGCAGTCCCTTGATCATACACTGGTCTGCGTAGATAAACTCTCCCCAGGTGATGTTGCCGAAACTGTTCTCGGGGCCATAGAAGGTTTCCCCGCCTAACTCAATGGTTGGAATTTTCCATTCCTTCCACATCAGGGCGTTTTTTTCAAAATTGACAACCGAATCCGTAGCTTCCGCAATGCTGAAACGCTGGAACGGCGACATACTTTCCACAATATCGACGGGAATGCCGCACAGCCTGTGCAACACTTCATCGGTGGTGAGCAGACCCATTTTGGCAGCCGCCACAGCGGTGAGTTGTGCGCCATCACACTCGGCTATGGATGACGGGAACTCCAGTTCGGCCTTGTTGCCGTCAATTTCGTAAGTCAGCGTGTTCATACCCACGCCTCCTCATCCGGATCAGGATTGAACGGGCAGGAGAGTCTGATGGTGTAGCGCACGCCGACATACAAGTGCTGTTCATCCAGCATAGGCACAGCGGACAACAACTCCACATCCGCGCAGATACCACCATCGTCCGTGTCGGCGAGGATGCGGCGCAGAAATTCGTCGCCAATGCGCTCGCAGAGGTCGAGGGCGGCGTAGATGTTCTGCCAGTTCTTGCTCTCCTTGTAAGCGGCGGCGATGATGAAGGAGGTTTCGCGCTCCTTGCTACCTTGCGTGAAGGTGATCTCCCAGCTTTCGGCAATCACCGCCGGGAACTTCACACGGTTGCGCAGATCCATGTAGAACTCTTCCAGCTCGCCCCGGAAGAAGTGTTTCTCGGTGTCGGAGTGCTCCACCATCCGGTGACTGCGAGCAAGGCTCTCGATGTACTGGTAATATTGGGATGATGTCATATTTTTACAACGATTTCAGCATGGTGAGCATTTCGGGTTGCGGATGGATATCGCTTTTGTCGGTGCGGTAGGAACAGTGGGCAAAGATGCCTGGTGTGCCAGAGAGGGCACGTCTTGACACTTCCCACATATCCGGATTGTAGGCGGTGGGAATGTTGTGCCTGGCGCACAACTCACGCACCAGGTCGCGCACAGCATTAATCTGGGCGGTGGTGTACCTCTCGTAGTAGCGGTGGCCTTTCCACTTCTGGTTGGTGCAGTACTCATAGAAGTACTTCACCGGCTTGACGGCGGTGTTGGGCACATTGCGGGTGCCGTTCCACTTGGCAGGATAGAACTGTCCATCCGTGTGCGGTTCCAGGAAACCCCAGCTGTCGATCTCAATGCCGATGCTCTGGCGGTCGAGTTGCTTGTACGGCACACCCATCTGCGTAAAAACCTTTTGCTGCAGCCCGAGATGCCATGCCCAGAACTCCTCGTCGAAGAGCTGATGGATTTGCCCTTCACGGTCCACAATGTAGTGCGTGGCCACCCGCTCCGGGGTTTTCATCCACCAGGCGATATCGCCATCCACACCAGGACCGGATGCGGTGTGATGGAGCACGATCTGCCGTTTCTCGGTCCGCTCACGGACGTACTGGGTGGTCGGGAAGTTGTGTTTAATCAAGTTCATTATTGTTCACTGCTTGACGGGTTTGACGTCTTGGGTTTGCGGATTGGTTTGGGTTTGGTTAATCCGGCAGCCTTCACTAACTCGTTGAGTTCACGATTTTCAGTCTTCAACGCTTCAATTTGGGCCAACAGTTCCTGTTGTCCAGCCTTAAGTTCTGCGTTTTCTCTCCGCACCTCTTGTACTTCGTTCATCAGACTGACAATCTTGGTGTTGTCTTCCTGAATGGTGTTGGAGAGCAGTTGAATGGTCTCCTGAAGTGATTGTATGGCGGTGTTCTTTCGCCGGCGGCTTCCGGCAATCCAGCCAATAGCACCCGTGATGGGGGTGATAAGGTAGCCGATCAATGTTACGATATCCATTTTAAGTTAAGCTAAGAATATTTTGCGGTTAGTATTATCCCGGTGAATGATGCCGTCTTCGGGACTGTCACCGGCGAAATTGACATAGTTCGTATAGTTGGAAGGGTGTTTCCCAATAACATAGAGAGCTGCAGCCAGATATTGGTCGGCACGTTCTGCGAAACGCGCCCGGCTTTCCATCACTTGCGCACGATAGACCGGTGTCTCCTGCACGCCGTCCATAGTGATGGTCTCGAATATCAATCCTTTCTCGGTAGGCATCTTGTGCAACTCTCCGATTCCTTCAGCCAAGGCGGCATACACAATGTAGTGACGGATTGCCGGCAAGATGGTTCCGTATTTGATGTCGGATTCGTCGGCGGTGAGCAATTCGTTGAAGAAGTCCGGACCGATGCGGTGCTGCAGCTCGATGAGTTCCACATCGCGGATGTAGTCACGCATCTTCAGGAACACCAACCTGCTGTTGTCGATATTGTAGCACTCCTGGAACTGAGCTGTGTTGCGGATCAGCGAATGCACGTTGCTGAGCTTATACTGCGAATGGCCGAACTCTGGAAAATCTTGGGAATTTTCTTCAAGATATTCGAGGATGTTGTCCAAGTAGTTGAAGCCTTCCTCCTTGAGGGAGTGCTTTATGTTCTCCTCCTGGTAGCGGAAGAGGCGGTTTTCCTTATCGACTTCTGCCGATACGCCAGTATCGCTAATATTGGCGGCGATGATGTCATAGCCCTTCCAAATGGCAAGCCGGATGAGGGCGAATCGTACTTTATGCACAAGGGCGCTTTTCGGAGCATCGTCTGGCAATGTGGGGTGGTTTTCCACGAATTCCGCTAACGAGGAAAAGAGGGTTTTCCCCAGGAGCGTGCGGATATAGGTTTCTTCACACAGTGCCAGGTGTGAGGCCAGAGTCTCAAAGCGAAGGTTTATATTCACGGGAAGATATCTCTTGAATTCCTCTGCGTGTTCGTTGAATTGTGGAGTGAATAGTCTCGGTTCCATATTAAGATTGTTGAGCCGCACGGCCGTGCGGATTTATGTTAATGACTCTTGTGTGTTCCTGCCACTATCCAAGGTGGTCAGGGTAATGTTGCGGTATTTGAGATCGATGTCGTGGATGCCGTTGAACTCGAACATCAGTTCCACCGGATCAAGAACAGCCTGCTTCTCGATGTGACTCAGAATCATCGACACGAGTAACCCCTCGCGGATGTCTGAGCCGCTTCCCGCGTTGCCGGAATAGGGGCCGCCAGGCATTCCGGCACCCAACACGCTGGGATTCACCATCAGAGAGAAGAGAATCTCGCTGTTGGCCGCCGCAGACATACTCAACCGGTCGTCGGCTTTGATCTCGCTGTCGAGGCGGGTAATTTTCCAGTCACCGTTGACGCGCCCGCTCTCATCGATGTAGTACTGCGTCCAGAGCGACTTGTTGGCGTTCTTGGTGTCAGTCAGCTCTTTCTCGAACTTGTCCATAAAATCCTGGATCAACTG
Organism: uncultured Bacteroidales bacterium; assembly: GCA_947167635.1. Taxonomy (GTDB): domain Bacteria; phylum Bacteroidota; class Bacteroidia; order Bacteroidales; family WCHB1-69; genus F23-D06. The sequence continues at coordinate 8,871 of CAMVIT010000027.1, forward strand.
TTTACGCTGCTCCACATTCTTGTACTCGGAACGAGGGAACTGTTTTTCCCAATAGGTGTGGGGGATTTGCACGTGCCACATTAGGTGCATTGCGTTCTCGTAAGCGCGGTTCAGGAACTCTGGGATCTTGTGGGCGATGTCAATCCAGCCGCTCTCCTGGGCGGATTGCCAGTCTGGGGCAGCGTAGTAGTCATTGTTGCTGAAGTAATTCTTGATGCGCGGGAAAGCTATGGCCTTCAACCCTTCGAGTTTGCCAGTGTCGCGCCGCCATTGGAGGTCATAGAGCGGGTCGGCCTCGTCAAGCATCTCGTACACTTGCGTCTCTTTCTCCGTCGGGGCGGAGTTATTGAAGTCGCCGAAGACCAGCAGTTTCGTCTTATCGACGCTGATGCGGCAGTGGCGGGCGTTGAGGATCTGCACGCGCACAATTTTGTCGCCGGCATTGTTGAAGACCAACAGCGGGAAGGCGTTGCCGAACTTTATCAGGTCGCGGAAGGCGGCAGTGTGGAAATTGCGGAAGGATAAGCCTCGCAGGTAGTTGAGCACTTCCTTGTCCCCCACCGGTTCAAAAATCTCGTTGTTGCTCTCGTCGAAGCCGGCTACCTTCACAGGCACCACGCCTTGGCCGTAGCAGCAGCGGGCCTTGTAGTTCAGTCCCGTCTGCAGCACACTGGTACTGCGGATTGTCTTTTCGGCATCGTCCGGGAAACAGTTGGTGTCACCCCAGGTGGCATATTCGCGCTTGCGGAACGAGAAACGGTCGTCAAGGCGTTCCTGAACGGTTTTCACCGTATTGGTACTTCCAAAGATGCCGCGTCCCTGGAACATTTTCGGTTCGCCTTTTTTGTCGAAGAGGATTTCCATAATTATATCTTTACTCGTACATTGTTGAACGTGCGGATATTGTCGATACAGACGGGGTAGATGTGCCCGACGGAGTTGCCGAACTCATCCACCTGTTGCACGCCGCGCATCCGGTTGTCGGTCATGTCCATGCGGAGACCGCAGCTGCGGGCGCGGGGAAGCGTCACCAGCTCACCGTTCTGTTTGTAGAACTGGATGGCGAAGTAGCGGTGGCGGTTGTCGGCGGTTTCCCGGGTTTCCATCTCGGCCAGCACGTCGGCGCGTATGATTGTCTGTTCCATATCCTGATTTTTCGGCAAAAATACAATGGGCGGATGGAACACGTTGGGACAGTGATTTCTTAACATGAAATTTTTCGCATTTTTCTAAAATTCAGCGTTTTGACCCAAAATCAACTTTTTTCGAAAGGCGTCGAGTGCCAATCGCCCCGGTGCTCGCCCTACTTTGGATGGAAATTTCCACTCCGGGTCGGGTAGGAAATATGACAGGGGGTGGCCCTATGTCACAGCGTCTTGCCGCCCATCCGCACCGGGATGAAGTCGCCGCCGTCGCGCTTGACGATGACACCGTACTTGGTCCACAGGATCTTATCGACGGCATCGCTGAAATGGGTGGCCTCCTCCGGGAGCACCCCGCTGCCGCGCCGCTCGCTGCTCTTGTCCTTCTTCAGCTGGCCGTCGTACTCCTTCACCATGGCGTTGTTCATGCTGATGAGGGTGTAACGGCAGCGCGTGCCGTTGATACGGAACAAGGGCAGCTCCGGATTGTCCTCCTTCAGGATGCTGTTGATGAGCACGTATTTGTCAGATTGCGGCGGCTCCATTCCCGGGTGTTCGTGCTCGATTACCGTCCAGCCTGCAGAGGTCAGGTACTCCACGGCCAATTGGTTGTAGGTCTTCGACTTCACAATATTGGGGTTGCGGCTGTCGCCATACTTGTCCTTATAGTAGTGCAGCTCACGGTTGGTGTGCTTGCGGTAGTGGTCGCTGAACTTGGCGCAAAGTTCCTTGATGAGCACGTTGCTATTGCCGTCGGGTTTAACAAAGAATTCGTTGATAATGTTGTGGACTTCCTGCTGGGATATGATGCCTGTCACGAAATCGTAGTTCCTGGTCTGGCTCACGCTGAAGAGACAGATGGCCGAGCCCCAATCCGGCACAATTTCCAAGGGAACGGACGGATTGCAGTCTCGGTCGTATATCGATGAACCGAGGATATCTTCCGGCTTGTAATCGAAGTTGGTATCCCTGGCCAAGTCCATAATCATTTTGTCCTGATCGGAGGCGTAGTACACCTGCTTTTCCTCGTTGATGCTGTAGAAGCAGTCCTCCACTTTGTCGAACAGGTAATTCATCACCTCGATAAGGAAAGTGAGGTAGGGTTGCTTCTGGTACTCCCGCCGGATGTAGGAGAGACCGAGATTCTCTAAGTTGTCGAAAGCGTTGCTGCAGGTGAACAGGAGTCCTTCTTTGCTGAGGAAGGGTTCTATCTTGTGCTTGAGGCGGATAATCTCGTTCCAAGCGTCGGCGAACTGGCGCGGATCCGTCAGCTTCAGCAGCTCGATCTGCATCTTCACGATGCGGTTCCACACGCTGAACAGGTTCACGCCCTTTTCCTCTTCGTAGTATTTGGCGTAGTCCAGGATCCAGCGGCCGGCCTTGGTGGGCGGCATAGAGGTGGAGTACTTGAAACCGTGATGGAAGCTCACCGGGTTAGCGCTGCGGGGACCGAAATACTCGTTGTTGCCACGGTTGGCTGGCGACACCTCATAGTCGTACTGTTCTTTGTTGATGGTGAGCGCCTCATCCATAATCTCAAAGTCGGTGTTTTTGCCGCGCCCACTTCCTTTCTCGCTCTGGCTGACCAAGGCGAAGCACGCCCCGTTGCTGAAGCTGATGATGTTGTCGTAGCGGTTGATCTGTTCGTAGGGGCTCTTGAACCATGAGGGCGGACGTTTGCACACCACGAAGTTGCCGTCCTTCACGTAGCCCATCTTGCCGAGCAGCTTGAGCGACGACGGCAGGGTGTTGGTGAGCAGCTGGCCGTAAGTCTTGCCGGTGATGGAGGTGATGGAGCGGGGCATTGCCCGCACGATCTTATCCATGGTGAAGCCGATGTCGAAGCTCTTGCCGGTACCGCGCCCCTCGACGGAGACGTGGTACTTGGGGCAGAGCATCAGCCCGAGGATTTGGGATTTGGTGGCGGAAACGGAGAGGTTCATAGCAAACGGATATTAACCTTCGCAAAACCAGTCTTCTGCGAAAATGTCTTCCCAGGTAGGAATGTAATATGTGGCAGCAGCTGGTGTATTACCATCATCGGTAAAGGTAATGATAAGTACTTGGTCGTGGTAGCTGATTTCACCGCTACCAACCGTACCGATTACCGGTTTGATGGAATCTGGCAAGGATGTCATTCTCGGAACAATATCCTTGCTGATACATTGAGGTATCTGTTTGACAATTTCCCTGTTCCCCTGCCAGGCCATCCGTTTTGCGTGACCGCCTCTGTTCAGGCATTCTATCACATTTGCGAAGTTGTTCATTTTCAGTTTTTCCATAATTAACAATTTTGATGTTTTTTTTGTATTTTTGCCACCGATTCCGTTTCACGGAAGGGGGCATGACAACTCATCTCTGTATGGGGGACGCACCACTCTTAAGCCTCGCATTCGCGGGGCTTTCGTATTTTAAAACCAAATCAATTTTTCCTCTCTTCCTGTAATGAAGTACCATCCGTGTATCCCTTTATCTGACAATTTGTTTAATTCAAAATGTACGGCATGGTTAAGATTGTCGATTTGAAAAACCACCAATTTCGCGCCTTGTTTTCGTGTTGCCTTTCTTGCATAGTTCGCAAGATTGTTGGCTCCTTTTGTCTTTTTTAGATCCGCAGAAACCCCGTTAACTCTGACGTCATGTCCTCCTGATGCATCACTCAAATGTTCAACTCTTTTCCCATGTTTGGCGAGAACCACACTCATTTTTTGTTCTTTATCGTACACTTCCTTTGCGTTTTTGCTTTTCTGACCTTGCTCGTATCGTGCCTTTTCTTCAACGACATACCCTCCTGTTTTTTCATCAAAATAGATTTTATTGTACTTGGTCTCATCGAAGGAATCGTATTTCTCACGCCGCCGCTCCACAAATTTGCGCAATCTTTCCGCCTTACTCAATGCAGGGTTTTTATGGGCGTTTCTCACGCCGCCACCTCCTTTACCTTTGTCTGATCCGCTCATAACTTCTCTGTCATATAGTCGTGAACATACAGTAGTAAGTGCCGACAGCAGAACTCGTGGACTTCTTTGCCGCCGCCATAGACAATGAGGTTAGGACTGTCCAATCCGGAGATTTGGCGTGCCTGGTTGACTTTGGCCTTTAGCAGTTCCAGACCGCCCAATGCGCCGCGAGTGGCGAAGGCGTTCCATCCGTCGGGCACACCCATACGGTTGTACTCGAAAAATTTGCTGCTTACGTTCAAATCCACATAGATGCGGATGCCGTTTTCCTGCCAGTAGCGAGACATCCACCGTTTTTGGTAGATGAACTGCAATCCGAAAGCCAACGGTGTGGTGTCAAACAGCGAGTAGTTGCACTCTACCACCGCATCCGGATTGTTGTCGAATATTTTTGCAGGATTTTTCCACAGTGCGTTAAAGCGGTAGTCATCGACGTAGAAATGGAGCGTGGCCACGCGCTTGTTCCGTCGCCCGGTGCCATACGGCACGAATGGCAACTCCAAGTGTCCCGCCTGTCTGTCGATACGCAGACACGGGATGTCGTAGAGGTTGTCGGAGGGAAACAGTATATCCTTTGCCGGTTCCATATTCGGGTTTTCCGGCAAAGATAGGGAAAGGGAAATTTCCAGTTTGGGACAAAAAAAACGCCCTCGGGAGGGAGGGCTGATTATTCAGGATTGGAATAGGATTCGTCCTTTAATCTTGGAAGAAAATACCCTTTGATACAATTCGGATTCCGTACGCAAATTTGGATGTGATTCTTATCTTTAATTCCGCTACCTGGATATAAACTCTCTCCTTCTACAAAAACACCTCTCACAGAATCGAAAGACTTTACTTTAGCCGTTTCGTTGATTGCATGTTCGCATTCTATTACAGCACAATCAAGATTTCTAAGCAACATATCACTATTATTACCAATGTTTTTATTAACAGGTAATGTTGCAAGAGCTTTTTTTAAGGTTTCATACGCTTGCTTCAATTCGGACAAACAACTCATATCTGTCAAATCAAGACAGTATCCCAAATCAATTACAGCACCTATTACAAATGGTTCTTTGGTTTTTGAATCTCGCAATGCCTTTTCTTTTGCAAATTGCAAAGCCCTTTGTTCGTTGTTTTCCCAAAAATATATCCCATGCCCCAACCAATCATACTCGTTTTGGCTTTGTGGAAGATTCCTATTGCCTCTAAGCACTTCTTCCGCAAGAGATTTGTCACATCCGTGAAATCCTATATAAAGGTTGGATCTTGATGAATAGAGAGTCGGTTTCATTTTCCCATAAGTGAATATTTAGGGGAAATATTTCCAGACCTTGTGACTATGCCAGCAGCACGAAGAAGTTTTATAGATTCCTCTTTGCTTGAAAGGGATTTTCTGATGGTTTCCCTCCTTTTTTCGGCTCTATTTTTGTCAATAAAAACTTTCATTATAGAATAAATAAAATCCGTATATTCAACGCGGCAAAAATACAAAATATTGCACAACAAAAAATGGAAATTTCCAAATTTTATCAACAGGCACAAATGGAAATTTCCACTATCAGAATTTCTTTGCGTACTTTGCCATAGCATATTTTGTCATCAAAGAAGATACCGTCAATTCTTGACATGCAATAGTTTCATCTGAAACTTGAAGGATTTCAGAAACAGAATGGAAACCCATATCTTCAATAAAGTTCCTCCACCCTAATGGGATTTCCTCTAATGGTTTGTCCCTGAACCGTAGAAGAACTTGCCGGAAACGTTTCATGTTCAAAAGCTTTGCTTTTTCTTTTGTCAATTCGGATAAGATTTTCTCTCTGATTGCCTTTTCTTTAGTCATATTATAAAATTTTCAACTTATCCCTCCATAATCTCCACTGCCTGTGCCTCGGTAATTTCCTGATCCAAAGCGGCGGCGATGAGTTTGTTTTCCTTGATTTTCGCCCATTTGTCGGCGGGCACGGTGATGGTGCTGCCGTTGATGTTGAGCTGGATGTTGATGGTGTGCTTCTCCATGATGGTGGGGTCCATGGGATCCTGCGGCGTGTGGGAGAGGTAGCGCTCGAAGGTGGCCAGGTTCTTGGCGCGGGTGGCCGCGTCGCATTCATCGTTGTAGATCTCCGATATGAGCTTGTTGAGGAACGCGGTGGTGAGGAAATCCCGGTCCATGCGGTTCATCGGGTTCCAGATGCGGATGGCGTAGTTGATGTCGCGATACAACGTCATCTCGCTCAGCTCCGGATAGAGCTCTTTCAGTTTGTTCACGGCATTCCTCTTGTCGGGCAGGTCGCAGATAATGCGGTAGGCGGCCTTGGTGCGCTCCAGAACCGCCTGCTGCCGTTCGTTCAGCTGCTCGCTCCTGCCGTCGGCCACGGCCAAGGAGACTTCCTCATAGACCGTGAGGTCGTCATCACGCTGCCGGTCGCGGAATGGCACTGGCACACGGGTCGCACTCATGCCGGTTTCCTCCTTTCCAGCTCGTCACACACGGCTGTCAGCTCCGCCTTCAGAGCGGCCAGTTTCCGTTCATACTCGTCGCGCTTCGGCCCGGGCGGCATCGGGGTGGGGGAGTCTCCCTTGCGGATGGTCTGGTACTGCAGCATGTTCTGCGCCTTGGTGATGGAGGAACGGAGGGCGGAGCGGCGATTGGTGAGGTCAAGGTCGGACAACCCGGACACGTTTGAATGTAAGGGCGAATCATTATTCGCCCCTACAGGTGCGACCATCGTCGGCTGCTCCTTCCATGGTGCGGCCAGCATCTCCCGGATATCGCTGGCCACCCGTTCCCGGGCGGGGCCATCTTCCAGCTTGAACCACGCCTCCTTCAGTCGGTAGAGACGGTCGGCACGATCGATGGCGGGCTTGCGACCGTCGAGGATCTTCTTCCGTTTGCGCACCACATCATCGGCGTTGGAGGTGCCCAGGTCGTACAGTTTCCGGTGCCGTTTGTCGATGAGGGCGTAGAGGGAGGATATCTCCTTCTTGGCGGCGAGGATGAAGTCGGGGACGGAGACTTTCATACGTCCTTTCTTGTCACCTGTAATACAGGATGTTTGTGGCGTCTGACGAGCGACGGAAGGTTGTTCATCCGCCCATTTATCCGCCCTTACAGTTGTCACTGCAGTCTTTGCCAGTTTCCCCATCTCATACACCAGCTTTCCCATCCGGAACCGGGCGGTGCCGGTCTGAAAGTAGCGCACAAGGGCCTTGTTTTTACTGTGTTGGGCAAAAAGGGCAACCCCGGCAGCGTAGTCGCGGTCGGGGTTTGCAAGCCAACATTGAATTTCGTTTTTATCGGTCATGGATAATTCTTTTATATCCTACAAATTGCAAGTTCGGAGCGTATGGTTTGCCACAAATGATTCCCCATACAATTTTGGAGTGTCATATCAATCCTCCTTTTATTGCGTTGGCAACTGCCTTTGCCATTTCTTCGTTTTCATACACGCCAATTGGTTTATATACGCTTCCACAAGTCATCCCATCGCCTCTTACCGCTTCATAATAAACGACGTGAATCTTCATTGCTACCTCGTCGTTTATCTGTGCTTCTACTGTTTTATAATATGCGTCAGGACCGTTCATTCTTTTCCTCCTTTCAGTGTAATGTTTACGCTGCAAAAGTAACCCGGCGGAGAGGAATGCGTTGGGACAACTTTTCGCATCAAAAAAAGAGAGGCTGTATAAAACAGCCTCTCTCCAATTAAAAAAAATTACGAAAAAAGAGTGGCGACAAAATTATTCGCCGTCGTCATTGTCATCGATTGGGGCAGGGATCTGCAGCTCGTCCCAGTTGTCGCCCGTATAGATGGTGGGGGCGGGCACGTCGGTGGAGAAGACCACATCGGCGCCGTTTGCTTCTGTGCCAGTCTTGCCGGAAACGGCGCTGGCGGATTCAAGTTCCGCCCCCTCTAATTCGTCGCCGAGCATATGGACATCGCCAGATTTGGTCTTGGAGAGAAGCACCAGTTCCTGGTTGGAAACGGCGGCCAGCAGTCCGAGCATCTTTGCGCGGAGGCCGGGAATGTTGTTCTCCAAGGAGGCCTTGTACGACTTGGAACCGCTCTCGCCTTGGAGCTCGTACTTGAGTTCAGATGACCCTTTCTTTGCGCTGATTTTGAACAGGCGTTTTCCGGGCTTCATGGTGAGCTTCGAGGATGGTTGGGTTTCCACATGGTCGGACATGGAGGTACGCAGGGCTGCGTCCTTTTTTTTCGGCCAAGTGGCCACGTCTTCCTTCAAACCCAGCAGGAATTCGGTTACAACACCGCCCATGACCTGTTCACAGGTGGTGGGGCGTGCCAGGTCTTCGAGGCACGAGGGACAAAGATTGATATTTTCTTCAGGCATGATTTTTCAGTTTTTTAAGTGATTGTATGATGAATGATTGAAAACAGGGCGGCGCGGTGCAACGGATATGCCATCACCCCGCGCCCGTTCCCTGTGGATTTTAGGATTCGAGAGAGGTGAAGCTGCCGAGCGGACTGTAAACGGTGTTGCCGTTGTAGGTCAGCTGCAACTGGTAGTAATACTTCGTCGCCGACGTCAGAGATGTGACATCCGCGCTGAATGCTCCATTCTCCCCTGCCACAGCGACGGCCTCGCCGTCAAGGCTTTCGGGATCTGTGCCGTAGGCGAACTTCAGTGTCGCGCCCTCGGGAACGCCAGCGGCAGTACCCTTGAGCGTGGCTCCGGTGGCGGTCACGTCAGCAGCCGTCTCAGGCTCCACAACTGGGACGACGATGATGGTCTCGGGCTCATCGGGCGTGTCAGGGGTAGCGTCAGGATCGATGGTTTCCTCAGTGGTCCACACCATCTTGTTCACGCCGAAGCCGATACCTTCGCGCCAGTCGCCAAGAATCTTCACCTTGCGGTCCATCTTCTGAACATCGAAGCTGAACTTGTCCTTGCGGGTACACCACAGGAGGTTGCCACGGACAAATGCGAACATGTCGCCGCATTCTTCGCCCATGCTCGGGAGACCCATGACCACCTGCTTGGTGAAATCCACGGAAGCATTGAGATCTTCCGGACCGTGCAGCCAGTAGAAGCCGTTAGCACGCTTGTTTTCAAGGAAACAACGTTCGTAATCCTGCGAAACGCAGATGATCATCGGAACCTTCCGGTAGATTCCCTTGATTTTTTTGGAGAAAAACTCAACCTGATCGAAACAGGTGTCAGGTTTGAGTTTTCCGACCTTCTCAATGACGTTGACAGGATACGGGGATTTGGCACCATCGATAAGGTGCTTGCGGATGCCGTCCATGCAGGCGGAAGGAGACGTGCCGTCATCGTCACGCTCACCGTAATAGACGGCGTTGACTTCACGGTCGTAGTCAATCTGCTGCTTCAGATAGACTTCGATCATGTATTTCGTGATGGGCCACTGCTCGCGCTTCACGCCATCGCCTTCGAGGAAACCGAGCCAGGAGTCAATGACCTGGTCGGGCGAGAACTCTACATCCACCTTGATGTGCTGCAGCACAATCTTGTTGGGGTGGAATTTCACGCCGCCCTTCGGTTCGAAGGGGACACGGAACGGCTGAAGCACCGGTTGGAACTCGTCGTTAGCCATCTCGTAGATGTCGTCGGTGAGACGCTTATGGGTGGCGTATTTCTCCAAGGTAACAGCCTCTTGAATCAGGGCACGCTTGATGCGGTCGAGGCCCTGTCCTCTCTGTTGGTAGATTTTACCGTATTCTTCTACGATAAAATCGGTGTTGATTTCGGTATTAATCGGAGGCATAGTTGGTTGGTTTTAGAGGTTTTCTTCGAAGGTTTTCTGGTAAACGGAGCTGTTTCTGACGTAGTCTTCAACAGATTCCTCGTTCACGTTCACATCCTTTCCGTTCACGCCCGGCACGCTGGCGGGGGCGTTCTCGTACTTGGCCTTGTAGTTGTCGCGTTCGGCGGTGAGGGTGGCAATGAGAGTGTCCTTGTCTGCGATGGTCTGATTGGCTGTGGCCAAGTCATCGTTTGCTTTATGAAGCTCGCTCTCAGTGGTTGAGGATGTCTTCTTCAGGTCATCGTATGCCTTCAGGGTGTCATCCAAGGTCTTCAGCTGGTCTGGGTTGAGTTGAAGACCTTCTTTCTCGTCATACTCGGCGTCTTCCTTGAAATTAAGCAAGGCACCCAGCATTGCGAATGACATAAGTACTTTCTTCATGTTGTTGGGAATTGGTTGGTAAATATTCAGGTCCGGGAATGCGGCGCGGGCGTGGTTCAGGAACCGCGCCATCGCCGTAGCCGGTTTTTTCTCGTTGTCGTCGAAATCCTGTATTTCTGTGGCGAAACCGAATGCAAGCGCATCCTCGGCGGTGATCCACTTGCCCTTCCCGTTGTTGGCCTCGAACAGTGCGCGCAGATCCGCCTCGTCCTTTTTCAGGATGCCTTTATAGATATTGAAGATGGTGCCGTTGATGGTGCGCTGATCATCAAGTTCCGCTTCCAGGGCATTCTCGTTGGCGTCCCACACACTGCTCATACACTTGTGAATCAGGTAGAGAGCATTCGGAGAGATGATACGCTCGTCGCCGGCGCAGGCAATGACGGTGGCCGCGCTGGCACAGAAGCCCTGCACGATGGTAGTGACCTTGGCCGGATGGCTCTTAAGGGCATCGTGGATCTGCAGCGCATCATCCACATAGCCGCCCAAAGAGGTGATAAGCACCTCGATTTCGTCCACATCCAGCTTGGAGATCTCCTTGAGCTGTTTGCGGATGTCGGAACCGGTGTTCTTATACTCCCAGGTATCCCAGTCGAAGCCGCCGATGGTGCCGTCGATCTCGATGCGGGCCTTGTTCGCCGTCGGTTTTGTAATGTTCAGATATTGCTTTGCCATAGTTGTGATTCAGATTTTCGGCGGCAAAAATAGGACGGGGCTGAAAACCATAACGGGACAAAGCGGGGAACGGGGTGTCCCTACACCATTTTCAGGAAACCGAACTCCGATTCGCAGGAGAAAACAAGCTCTATACCCTGGTATTCTGTCGGAGTGGCCGGAGCTGTCTTCGTCATCTTAAGATGCATCGGAGTGCCGTACCCCGCCAGCCAGGTGTCGCCAGCCCTGTCGGTGAAGGCCACCAGATAGCGGCCTGCGGTGAGCCGGCCCATAGAAACCGCATCCTGGGTGGTCCATCCGGGCAACGTGGCACGTATCTCGTTTGTCCAGCTCCGGTCATACACGGAGGATGCAGTCATCCGCTTCCCTTTGACGGCCCCCCACCGACCCGAAGACTTGAGGGTGACGGATGCAGTATCCTTCCCTGTAATGATCACGCTGTCCACCTCTTCCACGTGCGCGTACTGGATTGATTTGACACCGGGCATCTTTCCGGCATAACAGCCTCTTTGCAGATCTTCCATTTTTATTTTCTTTTGGGTTGTGAGAATAGTTCTGTTTGAAGTGGATTGCTCTGTCGCATCCTGATCTTGAGTTTCTTGGGCGCCGGCATATCATTGTTCAGACCGAAGTCGGTGACAGCCGCCCGGTCCAGATCTCGATACTCCTCCTCTATGGCCAGGTATTTACGCCGGTATATCTTCCGAAGGGTTTCAAAACGCACCTGCTCCTCCTCTATTCCATAATAGACCATATAGCGGCTGATCGCCTGGGAGAGCGGGATGTTGTATCTCGAACGGATGATGGCCACGTTGCGCAGACAGGAGTCTATCAGCAGATGTCGTATGATGCGGCTGAATCGCAGTTCCTGCAATATGGAGACCTCCCATCCGTAATGATAGAAGTCGAATTCGGTGATGGCTATCTTCACAGGAACGAAAGAGGCGTACTTTTCAGGAATCACAGACGGCGTACGGACGTGACTCTGGTAAAGCATTGCACTGACAAGCCCGTAATAGCAGCTGTCGCCCATCCGATAGACGCCACGCACTTTCTTGAAACTGCGCTCCATCCATCCGGCCACCAGCGGGTCCACTCTTATGTCCAATGTGTAAACCGACGGCATAACTGCTTGAAATTTTGCTGCAAAGATACTAAAAATAAAGATGTTATGCATAATTATATAAAGCAAAAGTTTATGTAGGCGCATTTTTTTTGAAATAAATGCCCGAAATTGTTAATTTTACGAAGCAGCGATTTCCCATTTTATTTCGTCCCAAGCTGAAAATCCGCCAAAAATCTGTGTATCTGAAACCAAGGCGTTTTTAGGTGTAACCACTTGATTTATAGTTGTTACAGAAAAGACTCAGATTTGCAAAATGACGGTTACAATACTGTAACCGTCCGTTTTCCATAAACCGGTGCCGGCAGAGTGTCTTTTTCCCGAAAATCTGTAACCGATTTGCAACCAATCCGTAACCTACAATATGTAACCTTTTCCATCCTTTTCTTTTCATAAGAGAATCAAACAGATAAATGACAGAATAGGGATGTCAGGCTGTGACGGTTACAAAGTTACAAATTTTTGCACTAATTTTCATATTAGAGGGGGAGGGGGGGGAATTGTTAAAATTGAAAATTCGAATTTGGGCGAAAATCACGCTTGACTTAACAAAAAGATTGCAAAAAAAAATCCCGTCCGGAGGGGACGGGATTGAGACGGGAATGATGAGTGGAACACCTAATGGCGTACTATGCGCCTTCTATTTCGTTGTTAATGGGGGTGCCGGGGGTCCTGACGTAGATGAACTCCTTGGTGACGCCGTACACCTTGCGGATAATGCGCTTGCCCGACGGCTCGAAACCCCGGCATTCGGACGGGTTGAGACAGTCGATGTGCTCTGCGTTGGCGCAGAAGGCCCGCAGACGCGCCGTGAAGCCTTTGGACGAGAACTTGTTCTTCGGGTCGAACTTCGTCTTCACCTCCTGCTTGCTGAGCAGTTTGTCGAGGTTTTCACTTCCCCGCGAGAAGAAGACTTCCGCCCATTCTATAAACTCGTTGCCCATCAATTGGATTCTCATGCGCTTATCGACGTTCTCCATCGGCGGCAACACCATCGAGTTGTGCGGGATGGTGGAGAGGTAGAACTGCAGGCAGTCGATGCAGAAGTTGAAGTCCTCGTTCCAGGATATCCAGGAGTACTTGCTATCGTACAGATCGTATCCGAAGTCGTCGGCGATGCGCACCGTGCCGTTGTAGTCGCTGTCTTCGGTGGCCTGGTGGTAATAGTCGCTGAACACGCAGGTGAGGATTCTGCGGGCGGTGCTGCCATCGTTGGCCGGTGGCGGGAAGTTGGAGGTGATCACCAGCTTGGGGCTGTCGGCGAAGTCTATTTCCTTGCTCCTGGCGTTCTTGTAGCTCACCACCATATTGTCGGTGATCATTGAATAGAAGTAGTTGAAGTTGAAATATTTCACAGCGTCGTCAATTAGCAGCAAGTCTGTGTTCTCCGTCACACGATCCAGGAAGAAGTTGCTGCTCTCGGTCAGCTTGCGGTCGCGCCCGTTGAGCATCTCGGTATTCTTGAACTGTTTGAGGAACCGGACCATAAAGGTCTTGCCGGACCCGCCGCCGCTTTCGTCCTCGTCGGTGATACGGTTCTCCATAATCCAGAGCCCCCACGCCTTGGAGAGGCTCTTGTGGGAGTGCAGCATATAACCGATGCAGAAGAGCTTGTTGGTGAGATGGAGCACCTGTTCCACCTGCTCCTCCTCCGTGAGGCGCGGGCCCATTATATCCCAATGGTGCTCGCGGAAGTAACGCAGGTCTTCTTCCGGGTTGCCAGTGGCCCGAGTCTCGAACTCCTCCCGCCAGTGTATGCGGCTGGCGTTGACCAGGAAACGAAAATAGTGACTGTTCTGGTGCTTGATCAGCAGCTTGTAGAACCCTGTCTCCGGATTGTATTCCGTGGGGAAAGAGGGCTCGATGCGCTTGAAGTCGTGCCGGCACACGGAACGTTCCCAGGCGTACAGCCCATCACGCGGTCCGCGGCTCTCCTCCACGCTGTCGGCGGTCACCTTCACCGCCCTGTTGTTGAAGAACAGGGTCTGCGAAGTCTCGTCAAAGTTCCGGAAATCCGGGTGTATGGTGTCGATCTTCTCAAAGACGCTGGAACTCATCCTGGTGCTGTTGAGTATGAGGTTCTGGATTTCCACGTCCAGGTTCTGGGCCTTTGCCCACTCCAGGATGAAGTCCTGGATGTTGCGCGGACTGATCTGCTTTACCTTAAAGCCGGTAATCTTTACGTAGGTCACCACGTCGTTGTCAGGATCCACCATCTTGCCGAAGCCGTTCACACGCAGGAAGTGCAACAGGTAGAGCGTGTTGATCTCATACCGGGCCTTGTCCTTGGCATAGGTTTTTTCCCAGAAGCGGCAGGGCTTGGCCACCTTCACCAGCTCCTTGAAGTCGGAAATGGCGGGCTTGATGTCCACATAGTCGCGCAGATCCTTGCGCGGACGGCCACGATGGTCTTTGTAGGTGGAGAGCCAATCCGGCAGCTCTATGGTGCGGATGTCGATGTACTCCATCGCCAGCTCGTTGGCCTTGCGTATGCCGGTATCGTCGATGTCGGGCAGATTGTACAGGATTTCCACACGTTTCATAATCTCGCTGTAGGTCTTGCCGTCGAGGCGGGCGGTCTCGGAATTCATCCAGAGCGGGTAGTAGCCGAGTCCGGCCACGTTGAGCGCATCGCGCTCGCCGCTGCAAAGGATTGCCTCCGGCAGTTTGCCGGAACCCTTGGGCTTGCGTTCCGCGCCAGCATCCTCTGCCATCGCGTCCAGTTCCGCGTCGTTCTCCATCTCTTTCACGAACTGTTCGTGCGCCTTCTTCAGTTCCGAGAAGCCGTTCAGATAGTCCTTGGGTTTCACACCCTTGTAGAAAAAGCGGAAAGCCTTGTCCGGATTGAGGGGCTGGTAGATCTTGCGGAACTCGCCGCAGTCGTGCATATATATGGGATAGGTGTCGGTGCTATAGACGGTGGTCACCTTGCGGTCTTTCACTGTGCGGTACCACTCGAGGGCGTAGTAGTTGTAGCGGTCGCACACCTTCTGCGTAACTTTTGGACCCAGCACGGCCAGTTCTCCTTCTGTCATTTTCTCCCGGATGGAGAAGTCGAAGTCGCCGTCCTTCTCGTCGGTGGTGGCGTCGCGGTGCTCTATCTTCGGCTTGTTGGCCTCGCGGCTGATGACGTTGCCGGCCTTGTAGCGGTCGGCCAGGAGGAAGAGCGCCTCGCGGAAGTCCTTATGTTCCTCCCGCATACATATATCGATGGGCGACATTGCCGTGCCCTCGTCGCCGAAGTCGGTCACACGCCACACGCCCTTGATTTCCTTCATACAGGCCGATGCGGTCTTCTCATCGCCCCGGATCTTGAAGTACTTGTTCTTTTTGTCGCAACCCTGCGCCTGGGGATAGTAGTAGAGGATGATGTCAAGCCCCTTGTTGGTCGCGTCGTATATGCGTTGTAAAAGTCCGTCATTCATAATACGTTCATATCTTGCGTTCAGATAATTGATACTCGTGGAAGAAGTATGTTCCACCTTCTATGTCTATGCACTTGTAGTTGAGCGACTGCACCACCGCCTTCCCGGGCGGCTGCGACAGGTCGGCCTGGAAGAGCGTTATTCCCTCCACGCGGCCTTTCATTTTGCCGCCGTTGCCGTCGGGCATCCACACGCGGTCGCCCGGGTTGAATTTGGTGGTGATGGTCCAGGTCATAGTTCTTAGAATTGGAATTCCCCGGTGGAAGTCTCCATCACGGGCGGTGGCGTGGCGGTGTTCGGCTGCGAGGCGTATGGTTGTCCGGGTTGCGCTTGCGGTGCCACCAATGGCTGCTGTTCCAGGTTGTAGATCGAGCGAAGGGTGATGTCGTTCTGCCAGCCGGTGCGGCCGTCCTTCTCCCATTTGCGGGCGCTGATGTCGAAACGCACCTTGACGGCAGAGCCCGGGCGGATGGCCCTGGCCTTGTCGCACGTTTCGTTGAACGCCTGCAGGGCTATCTTCCTTGGCCAGTCGCCGCCTGTGCTGATGACCACTTCTGTTTTCTTCCAAGGGTTGCCGGTTTTCTGGCTTACGCCCTCCACCACCGGCGAGGTTTCTTCCAATGTTGCGATGATTTCCATAAGATTATTGATTTGATTGTTGTTCAAAATTCCATATACTAAGTTTCCCTTTTACATTCCGTATGGGTTCTTTATATTTCTCGGCTTTGAGTACCGGCCAGGCATACCCGCCGTCCTTCATCTTTCGCGGCTCTCCGAATATTACTTCCCCGATAATGGCGCTGTAGAGGTTTTCTTCTTTGGCCAATTTCAGGTTGGCTTCAAATTCCACGGAGCTGCAGCCAATGATTGAGTCCGCATCCTTTGATGCAGCGTGGATTAATATGGTGGACTGGCGATGCCATATCGGAAGAGACCAGCTCCTGAACTCGTGATATTTCTGCCCTGAAACCAGCATCAGGGCGTAAGGTTGTCTTACTGTTAGTACTTTACTCATAATTATATTTTTTTTAAGGCGTTTTCATCCACACCATCCATATACAATGCCGACTCGTCTTGTGCCCAACAAGGGGGGGGGATCCTATTGCTTTAAGAATAGACTTGACCTTTATTTGAACATCGGACCACTTCAATATCAATACTCCATAGTCATCCAAAACCCTCATACATTCATCAAATCCTTTCTTTAGGTCATTCCTCCAATCGTCAAGTTTGCCGAACATTGCATAAAGGTTGCTTGTTTTCCCCGCCCAAACAAGGTGCGGCGGGTCCCAGATCACCAGCTTGTATGATTTGTCAGGCATCTTCATATTGGTGAAATCTCCAATAAAATTCGGCTTCACGGCGCAGATCTGTCCATCAGAAAGCACACACACTTCCTCCCTTATGTCTTGGAAGTCAACCAGTGGGTTGTCTTTGTCAAACCAGAACATTCTGGATCCACAACAAGCATCTAATATGGGTTTCCCGTCTGAAATCATTGTCCTGAATTCCGTTTTCTAATTCGCTTCCGCCAGGGCCTCGCACAGGCACCGGCTCATATTCACTTCCACGGCATTGCCGATGTATTTCTTCTGCTCCGACTGCGTTCCCTTCAGAACATACTCTTTGGGGAATCCCATAATGGCCTTCAGCTCCGAAATCTTCAGCATCCGCATCCGGATGTCGATGATGCCATACAGGGACATAAACTCCTTGATCTTCACCGTCATCTCGCTGTCCGTGTCATATACCTCGATTCCGATGCCCTTCTTGGTCGTGACCAGATAGGGAGGCCTCTTGTCCATCTTGGCAATCAGCGTGAAGCAGGGATTCTCAACGGATGATCCGGCAGATCTGTATTGCGGGTTCATCAGAAAACAGGAGACAATCTTCTGTTTTGGCGTGGTCAGTATTGCCGGACTTGCGCTGTCAATGCCGCATATCTGCCCGCCGGCGCTGTACTCGTTGGCGATGAACGTCACCTTGGCCATAGTGTCCTTGGTGGTGAGGGTAGGGGCCGGACGGTCAATGGATACCGGCTGACCGTTGCCGTAGTAGGTGATCAGCGCGTGGTGGTCCCTGGTGGTGACGGTTCCGGCAGGGCCATCCACGCTGATGTTCTTGCTGCTGTCGTCCCCGCTGAACTGCTTGCTCAAAAAACGGCACTTGGCAACCCCCAGCCTGTTCTGCACCGTTACCGTCGGGCAGAGCTCGTCAATGGACGGTGCTGCATACCCGCCGGTTTTGCTCATCGAGTTCCATTTGATTAAAAATGCTTTCTCGCCTCCGGCAACAAACTTCACCAGTCCGGCATATATTCTCTTCAACGTTTTCTCCACCAGAGGTTTCTTCCTGCCGAAAATGCTCTCCCCGTCATCTTCCAGATCCAGCACCTCGCGCACGGGTCTCCATTTCTCGAATTGTGATCCGAACAGATCGTCGTCCCGCTTGCCATCCTTGCTGAATCTGGCCATAGGGAAGGCAATCGAAAGCCCTTTTTTGGCGAATATCCCGAACAGCCTTTTCCTGCTTGTGTATGCGCCGAAGTCGGCGGCGTTGAGAAGCCTCCAGGCGTATGTATATCCGTAGCTCATTACGTGGTTGACCCATCTCAGGTATTTGCTGCCCTTGTGCCAGCTCACGGGTTTCCCGTTCTCGTCCAGGTCGCCCCAAGACATAAACTCTTCCACATTTTCTATGCAGATGAAGTCAGGATCCAGTATTGCAAAATACCTGAAAAGATGTTCCGCAAGGGTCCTGCTGTCGGCATCTCTCGGCTGCCCGCCTTTGGCCTTGGAGAAGTTCGTGCATTCGAGGCTTGCCCACAACACTGTTTTGGATCCAGGATTTTCGGTCATTGCTTTCTGTTTTATCAACTGCAGCGGACGAATGTCCAGTGTGCGGATGTCCTCCGTAAAGTGGATGCTTCCGGGGTGATTTGCCCGATGGGATTCGATGGCGTTCGGATCGTGGTTTACGCAAGCGATCACCTTCGCGCATTTGGCGTTGTGGATGCGAGCATTCTCAACGCCGGTGGTGGTTCCTCCGGCACCACAAAACAAATCTATATAGAGCAGCTTTATATGTTCCATTATTCATCCTCCATCAGCAATTCCACTTTGGCGACGCAGAACCACTGCAGCCAGTCATTCAGATGATCGGTCTTCCGGGCATCGACACACTCTTCCTGTGTGGCCCGGATACTGCCGCCAACCAACTCGCTGTTATTCTCTTTTTTGTACACGTTCATATAGACGAATGTCGGCGACATGTACAGATTGTCACTGTCAAAATCACCTAACCGGTCTATGATTTTGCCGGAGAGGCCTTTTTGCTGTAACTTGCATAATATCTTCCCGTTGTAGTCGAAGTCCAGGATCTTCACCGGAGTCCCGTCATACAGGCAGACGGGTGCGCCGTTTTTCGCTTTTTCTAAATCAAATGGTTTCATACTTTTGGGTTTTTAATGTCAGTGCCTGCGGGCGGAGTCGGACCGCCTAATGTCATTGATTTGCAAACGTTACCTTGGTGCCGCCTATCCGTTTAACGGCCTATCGCAGGCGTGTGCAGGCCCGTGGACGGACCTGCGAAAAAAAAGAAACTCTTATGAAAGAACGTCCGCCATGTTTATACAGCCAGCGGTCGGCTGTTGTGGGGTTCCGCCGGGAGTCGAACCCGGTAATGTTGACGAGATCCAGGTATGGCAGGATCCTACGCTTTTTACTTTTAATCATCCTGCTGTAGTAATCCTGAGGCCGATCCATTTAACCTCCTATCGGAACCTGGGCATTTCCAGAGCCTCCCGGGCTATCCCGGGGTGATGTCTTTCCTGATCCGCATCCCGCGCAGGATGCCGTCGAAGTAGGCGATGCGCACAGCATCCTTGCGGGTCATCTTGTTGCGCTAGATGGCTTCAAACCGCCAGTCCTGCTCGGCGTAGCGCCAAGCCTCCTTCTTGAGGTCAGCAATGGTGGGTTCGTTCATCCCGTCCTCCTTTCCCTAATAGTAGAGCAGCGCATAGCCGGCCAGGACACCGATGGCGACCAAGGCGGCCTCCATCACACCCAGCCAGACGCGCAGTCTGCGGTTCGACTTCTGCAGATCCAAGAGCCGGCGTTGTTCCGCTCTTGCCGCCATCTCCCTCACGATGGCGAATCTTTGCTGTTCTCTCATTGATTCTTTCATATCGATGTGTTTTGATTGTTACAGGCATTTGATGTCGGTGATGTAATTCTCGTGATGCAGCTGCTTGAGGTGCATCATCTTCTTATACAGCTCCACCAGTTTCTGGTGGCGGGGCAAGACGGGCGAATAGCCGCGTATGATGCGGTCGATGCTTGCGGGGCTGTAGCCGGTCTTGTCCGACAGCACAAGTTTCTCCTCCATCGTGAGCGGGATGTCCACCTTGATGGTATCGAAGTCCGACTGGCAGTTTTCCTCCTGATGCGGGCAGGGCTAGCGCGAGTTGCAGCTTGGGTTGTCGCACCGGCAGCACGGTATGCCATTCGCGCAGGCCGGAAACTTCTTCAATTCACAGTTGTTGCAGTCTTTCATTTTTATTTTTATATTTGCCGTTGTTGAAATGAAAATTTGGACGTGCAAAAAAAAGACGATAATTCATTATGGATCTTTCGCGCCGCCGGACTTTGATTGCTCCGAGGACTCTCAGGGTTTCTACTTTGCGCGGAGTGCGATCGCGCATTGGATGGCATAGCGCGCGCCTCCCGGTGTGAGGCCGTGCTTCTTACCCACGGTCTCGTATGCGTCCAGCTTGGGCCATCCTTCCTCCATCATCTTTTCGTACTCGATAAGGATTTTCTCGTTTCGCCTCTGTTTCTTAGTGATTGGTTTCATTTATATACTTCTTTGAATTTATCTGATAATTCAATCTTCTTTGTGCCCTCAATCATCTTCATCAGCACTCTCATGTCGATGCGCACTTGTTCCGAAGGTGTCCATAGCGGGTAGTATCCGAGGCCTGCCATGTTGAGGGCGTCATGGTCGCCGACGCAGAACATCACCGCCGGTTCCTCTGCCTTCCCTTCCGCATACAGCTTTTGGGCACGCTTCAGCTGTTCCTCACCGTAGATATTTCTTGGGTGCGTCATGCCTCCGAACAGCACATATTTGTACATTCCGTTCGGGTTGTTGGGCATGTGTACGATTTTCAGTTCGGCGTCGTTTTCGCGCATGAATATCGGGAACTCTTCGTTGCGGATTACCTTTTTCACAATGTTCTCTTTCACGACGCTGAACCATTCGATGGCGTAGTAGCGATATCGCTCGCAAACCTCGCGTGTGACATTAGGCCCGATGGCGGCCAAGTCGCTGTCTGAGAGGTCTATTTTCTGGTATGAGAAGTCGCCGGGCTTCTCTTCCTTGGTGGCCTCGCGCCACTCCACTTTGATTGCATTTTTGATCTTTTCCATTTCGTTTGTTTTTTTTAATATATTTGCTGCTGAAATACTGCTGAAAAACTGCGGCAAAAATACAAAAAATATTACATATATGCAATAAATTAGTTGCGATTTGTAATTTTATTTCTTTGTTTATTACAACTTATTAAAAATCAAATATTTATAATTGCAAATGGAAAATATTTTACAGAATATCGAAGCGATTCGTCGTGAAAAACGTATAAAACAGGATGTTGTGGCCGAAGGATTGGGAATAAAACAGCCTGCCTATTCTAATTTCATCAACAGAGAAACCGACGTTCCATACAGCAGAATATTACATATAAGTAATATTCTTGGCGTTTCTGTTGTGGATATAATTACATATCCTGAAAAATGGGCACCAAAAGCTAAGACATGCGAGAAGTGTGAGGAGCTTAGGGTTGAGATTAGACACCTTAATGAATACATTGAATTACTGAAAAAACAGATTATCAAGAATAAATAGCAACAAGTATTATTATGAAAGATTTAGAAATGTATAGAAAGGATTTGCAATTAAGAAAAACTTTTGACGAAATAGCCATGCAGTCAGTTTCGGCATTCAATGAATCGCATGAGGTAATTTTTCAGCATATCAAAAATTTTCCCAGATTCATTTCCTTACACAAAAATGACACATACGATGACTATGTTTTCACTCTATTCAAGATTGAGGGCGATGGCAATCCAGATGCATATACAGCGATGTTTGCGCGGGAATGTATCAATCAACACAGAATAGTAAATTTTAGCACTGTGAATTTTCTTTTTTCTGTCAGTGCAAGTTCTTTGCCAGAAGTGTTGAGTAAATTCAACTATATCTATAAGCATCTCAGCAAGATCGGGATAATAAAGGAGAGATGTTGGAAGTGTAAGTATAAAAATCTTAATTTCTCTGCTGATGGTTCTGTCATACCATAGGTTTGTTAACGCGCAAATCAAGGAGAAGGACGCGCAGATCAAGGAGCTGCTGGCGATAGTTTCTAATTTGAGCAAAAATTGTTAGCTATGGATAATCCGATATTGTATGACCGTATATGGTTGGAGATTCACGATGCGAAGCTGAAGGAGGTTTACCTTTCGCGCTTCCTTGCCAAGCGCAGTCGCACCAGATCAATTCTCGATGTCATTATTGTTTTATCGTCTGTTACTGGTATCGCCTTCTACTCTATCTTTCCTTTTGTGACTCTTGGTTCTGTCATCGTAACGTCTGTGTTGTCTATTATAGCTTGTTGTGCGCCTGTTGTTGTTCCGAGTGAAGCCGACTTGTCTGCCATCTCCAAGGTCGTTTCCTTCTACACGGAGTACGTATCCTCTTTGGAGCGGTTGTACGCTCGCCTTTATTCCGGTGCCGTCACCTTGGAGGCCGCCGAGTCTGAGTTCTATGCTCTTCACGGTTCGGTTCCAGGCGTGGAGGCTTCCATCAACCGTTTCCTTCACCGTAGCCACCGGCGCATCGAGGCGCAGGCCGTCGCCGATGCCGACCGTTATGTCAACAACGTCTTCAAATCCATCTGATATGAGTAGAGAGAATGAATCCCCGCAGATTGGAACTATCATTCCCGTGCATGACCCTCCGCGTCCGGCTCCCAAGCCATCACCAGCACCGCCGCCATCGCCGCCACCTCCGTCCAAGGGTGATTGAATCCGAGAGGGCTTCGGCGCGGGGATTGGGGGATAGTGTCGGGGGATAACCGTTCCAGTTGTTGGTATCTTGCGGTTCCTGCTAATCACGCTTACTAATGCCACGGTGATGATCATCGCGAACAAAAAGATGTAAATAATTGTGCTTTCCATGCGGCAAAGATAGTTTTTTTTTTGGAGAATTCTTCCACTATCGACAACCGCCACTACTACTCCGACAGTCCGGACGTGTTGCGAGCGCAGATCGACGTGTTAGATGAGCGGATCAAGGAGAAGGACGCGCAGATCAAGGAGAAGGACGCGCAGATCAACCGGCTGCTCGGTGTGATCGAGCGGATGAGCGTGAATGGATGAGCCCCTATATGGAGCCGCACACTCTCAAGATACAGACAAGCATCAAACATGTAAAAGATATTGTTATAACCACAAAGCACACCATCATCACTTGGTCGAATGCTTCTGCTTCTTTGAATTTTTCCCGGAACGTTTTTTTCATAATAAAATTTTTTGCAAAGATATAAAATTTATGGACAACAGTAAGATCAATAAATTGATTGAGGAGTACATCGGCTATGTTTATCAGTGCGATGGATATGTACTTCCCGAAGATGACGATTTTTTCGGAGATATGCTTAGCCGTCATCATTGCGGTTCCGACGATGCACGGGCGGTGGTCCGAAGGATAACGGAATTGGGTCTCGGCTATTTCAACAACACCGATTTGTCGTTGTCTCCATTAGGTATCCTGATGTACGAGAAGTGCGGCAACAGCGTTGACCGTTTCATCCGCCGTGACCAGGAACGCATCAACGCTGAAACGCAGTTGCCGGCCGCCCAGCTTGAGGAGATCAGGTTGTCAGCTCGCCGCTCCAGGATATCGTTATGGATTGCTGGATTAGCCTTCCTGGCAAGCTTAGCTTCGGTTTTTGTCTCTATCCTGTTAAAAGGACACTAAAACATAGTAAAATCGTGCGAAAATGTTGTCGTTGAAAATCTTGCAACTGATTGTATGATATGTAATTGCGGCGTTTTGTACTGCGCCAATACTGCGCCAAATCGGATGAAATTCGCAATTGTAACTAATTGATAATCAATATGGGTCGAGTAAAAAAACGGCGTTCAGCAATTCCCGTTCCCGCCACAAAAATCAGCGTAATTGCTTCTGTGAAAGTGATTGCGCTGTTTTTTTATGGTTTTTTCGCCAAAATGAAAAGGAATGCTTTCTCCCGAACGACATGAAACGTGTTCGAACAGCATGGCGGCAGTTGTTTCACAAGATGCATGAAACAGGCATGCTTATTTCATCAATATTGCTTTCTCTGACGGCTATTTTTTTGTATTTTTGCAGCCCCTTAATGCATCTTATTAATAACAAAAAAACATACCTCTTATGAAAGACCTCAAAGAACAATTGAAAGACCTCGGCGTGGAGAATCCCGTTGAAATCTACCACAACCTCTCTTACGACGAGCTCTACCAGCATGAGACTGACCCATCCCTTACCGGCTATGAGAAAGCCTACCTGACCAAGTCCGGCGCCATCTCGGTCGATACCGGCATCTTCACGGGCCGTTCTCCGAAAGACAAATACATCGTCCTCGACGAGAACACCAAGAACAACGTTTGGTGGGCCGACCCCAACAAGAAGGGCTCCGACAACAAGCCGATCGATGCCAAGACCTGGGAGCATCTCAAGAAGATCACCCAGAAACAGCTCACGGGCAAGAAGGTCTATGTGATGGACGGCTACTGCGGTGCCAACGAGGACTCCCGCATGAAGGTGCGCTTCGTTTCCGAGGTGGCCTGGCAGGCCCATTTCGTGAAGAACATGTTCATCCGTCCGAGCGAAGAGGAGCTCAAGGACTTCACCCCCGATTTTGTGGTG
The DNA here is from genome assembly GCA_947167635.1 of uncultured Bacteroidales bacterium. GTDB lineage: Bacteria > Bacteroidota > Bacteroidia > Bacteroidales > WCHB1-69 > F23-D06. Next base: position 33,314 of record CAMVIT010000027.1, read on the forward strand.
CTGAACGCCGGCAAGACCACGAACCCCGACTGGAAGGAGATGGGCTTGCACAGCGAGGTCTATGTGGCCTTCAATCTCACCGAGCGTATGGCCCTCATCGGCGGCACCTGGTACGGTGGCGAGATGAAGAAGGGCATCTTCTCCGTGATGAACTACTTCCTTCCCCTCAACGGCATGGCCGCGATGCACTGCTCCGCCAACCAGGGAAAGGATGGCGACACCGCCATCTTCTTCGGACTCTCCGGCACCGGCAAGACCACGCTCTCCACAGACCCGAACCGCGCCCTTATCGGTGATGACGAGCACGGCTGGGACGACAACGGCGTCTTCAACTTCGAGGGCGGCTGCTACGCCAAGTGCATCAACCTCAGTGAGGCCAAGGAACCCGATATCTACCATGCCATCAAGCGTGATGCCCTGTTGGAGAACCTTGTGGTGGACGCTGAAGGCAACATCGACTTCGACTCTGCCGCCAAGACTGAGAACACCCGCGTCTCTTATCCTATCTACCATATCGACAACATCGTGAAGCCCGTGTCACGTGGCACCCACCCGAGCAAGATTATCTTCCTTTCCGCCGACGCTTTCGGCGTGTTGCCTCCGGTGGCCGTCCTCAACCGCGAGCAGACGATGTACTATTATCTCAGTGGTTACACCGCCAAGTTGGCCGGCACCGAGCGAGGCATTGTCACCCCGCAACCCACCTTCTCCTCCTGCTTCGGCGCAGCCTTCCTGCTGCTTCATCCGACCAAATACGCCGAGGAACTGGCCAAGAAACTCGACCAGCACAACGCCACGGCTTACTTGGTGAACACTGGCTGGACCGGCGGCGGCTACGGGGTAGGAGAGCGTATCTCCCTGAAGGCCACCCGTGCCATCATCACTGCTATCCTCAACGGTGAACTGTTGAACTGCGAGACCGAACTGGTGAAACCTTTCAACTTGCGCATCCCCAAGCACGTCACGGGTGTGGACGACAGTATCCTAAACCCTGAGAACAGCTGGAGCGACAAGGCCGCATACGCCGAGAATGCCAGGACGCTGGCCGCCTCCTTCATCAAAAACTTCGAGAACTTCAGCGACACCGAGCAGGGCAAGGCATTGATTCCGTTCGGACCGCAACTCTAAAGATTCAAGAATTAATAATGTAAGAATGAAGAGGGTGGGGTTCGGTTAGAATGCTCACCCTCTTTTTTTAAGTACAAAATTTTGCACCTGTGAGTATTAAAACCGCTTTTGCCACCGCATTTGGGAAGAAAATCGCCAAAAAATGGGATAAGATCTATGTTTTGGTCGATATCCACGACACCATTCTGAAGGCCTGTTATGAAAACGAAGAGACGTACGAGTATTTCCCGCAAGCCAAGGAGGCGTTGCGGGCGCTTTCCGATCGTCCGGATGTCTGTATGATTCTCTGGTCGGGCTGCTATCCCGACAAATTGGAGGCCTATCTCCGCCGGTTTGAGGCCGATGGAATCCTTTTCGACTATGCCAACGAGAACCCCGAGGTGGGCAACACCCCGATGGCGTGTTTCGATGCTAAACTCTATTTCAATGTGGGCATCGATGACAAGTTCGGTTTTGACCCCGAGACGGACTGGACGGAAGTACTGGAGGTGGTGGGGAGATGCTGATCCGTAGGGCTGCATGTCTCTTTTTTTACGTCTTTTTACGGCTTCTCGCGACTGAAGGTGTGCTTGTTTTTCGGCACAAACCAGTTTGAAATCCCGTGTGGTCTTGCTGCTCGGCACCGGCATCACATTGTTGAGCAGGTTGTCCACCAAATGGCCGCCCCGTTTCAGCAGCGACTCCTGTTGGGCCTTGTCGCCCTCGTGCTGCGGAATCTCGCTCATCACCCGCGTCAGCTCCCAGAGTTTGGCATACGCCTCCACGATGGCAATGGTGGTTTCCACGGCTTTTGGACTCTTCGGGATGGTGGCCAGCATATAGAGGCCCTTCTCGGTGAAATCTTTTAGCGGTGCAGGTGAATAGAGCAGATTGCCTGGGTTATCAAAAATTTTGATAACCTCATCTTTTTCTTTCTTGTCAAGTTCCAAAATATATCCATTGGGAAACTTGTTAGGGTTGTTCTTTATAGCCTGATTGACTTCTCGTGTAAAATGGAACGAGGCGTGAACGAGAAATGACATATAAGGGAAGGGGGTGGTTTACAAGATGCCACCTTTCCCATTGTTGCTGTTTTCCATAGCATAGGATTCGGAAACGAGGATCGTTGTTTGACCGTGTTTCTGTCTTTGCCCGAATCCGAGAATGAGCCGTTTGAACGATGGCTCATTTCTTTTGGTGTAAAAATCATTGGGAATTATATACTTGATGGCACAAATCAGGTTTTCTGCATCCTATTTTTTATTTGGGCGTGCCGGCGCGGCGGCGGAAATCACGTCACATCCGCATACGCAATCCAATGCCGCCGCGTCGTCGGGCTTTCCGCTCCAATAATTTTGGTTTAAAACCCACCACCATTCCGCGAGACGCGAAGCGTCAAGCGGAACCTCCGTCTCGCCGGGGAACGCATTCCCACCAAAATCATTTCCGCTGCAATCCCTCACGCATGCTCGTCGGACCCCACATCCGTTTCGCGGCGAACAAAGCTCAACCTCGTCTCAACGTTCTCCCGCGCCGCGAAAGGGAGGCGTTGGAAAAAAGGTGTTGTTTATCCCGGACCGGTGCCATTATGTATATAACCATCAAATCATTTTACACCCAATCAAAACGTATGAGAACAAAAAGGAGTGTTTGAGTACGAGAAAAGGAATCGGTGAAAATATCGGTGCTTCCCGAGGGTGAAGACAGATGAAAACGGGACATCAAAAATAGGAATAAAAGCCTTTTGTGTTCCGATTGTGTTCCCTAAAAAGAATCAAGCACTCACAACATCGGTTGTAAGTGCTTGACTTTAAGTGTGTCCCCTCAGGGACTCGAACCCTGGACCCATTGATTAAGAGTCAATTGCTCTACCAGCTGAGCTAAGGAGACTGCTTTTTTCCCGCTGGGATTTTCGGGTGCAAAAATACACTTTTTTTCATATCTTTGCCAAAAAAAATTATGAAAATATATACTAAGACTGGAGATAACGGAACTACTTCATTAGCAGATGGTTCGAGGGTATCAAAGAGCGACGCCTTGCTGCATGCGTATGGCACTGTGGACGAGTTGAACTCCTTTTTGGGGCTGTTGATTTCGGAAGAAAACGCACCTTTCTTGACAGAAACGCAAAATTTTCTATTCCTCGTCGGAGGCATGTTGGCCACCCCTGCCGACAAATGGGAACTCTATTACAAGGATGCTCCGCTGGCGGAGTTCGTGCAACGTACAGAGAACGAGATTGACAAGCTGCAATCCGAGTTGCCGCCCATGCGCGGGTTCATTCTGCCGCAGGGAAACCGTGCAATCGCATACGCGCATATCTGCCGCACAGTATGCCGTCGTGCGGAGCGTCTGGTCGTGGTTTTGTGCGACCGTGACGAGCGGTTCAGGGAGGTGCAAAAAGTGCTGAATAGACTATCGGATTTCTTCTTTATTTTCGCTCGTTTTTTGCATAAAAAAAATAACATTTCAGAAACTAATTATCAATCAATAAAATAAAATTTTACATGATGTGGATATTGTATGTTTAAAATACTACTTTTGCACCCTCAAAAATTAACCTAAAATTCTTAGAAAGTATGTATTGGACTTTAGAATTAGCAACCAAGTTGGAGGATGCACCTTGGCCTGCCACCAAGGATGAACTGTTGGATTATGCCATCCGTTCCGGCGCTCCCCAGGAGATTGTTGAAAACCTTCAAGAGATTGATGACGAAGGGGAGACGTATGATTCCATCGAAGATCTTTGGCCCGACTATCCTACCAAGGAGGACTTTTTTTTCCACGAGGATGAATATTAGTCATCCAAAGGCTTTCTTGCCTTTGAACAGCTAATTGGAATAAAAAAAAGCGCGCTAATATGGCGCGTTTTTTGTTGTCTGTATGAGCCCTTCAGGTTGAAAAGCCAATTTGTTATTTCCGTTCGGCAAAAACACATTTTTTCTCATTGTTCACGACACTTTCTTGTAAACTTCATCAGGAGTCTGGTAATCAAGACTCTGGTATGGCCTTTTAGTGTTGTAAATGCGGATGTAGTTATTGATTCCGTGCACCACTCCGCCTCCATCGTGTTGCTCAACCGCCAGCTCTTGATACGACGGCTGAACACGTCGATGATGGTCGCGAGGTACATGAAACCGTGACGCATGGGGATGTAGGTCCATATTACCGTTCCCCTCTTGAACTACATTGACAATGCAATTGCTGAATAAAAAAAGGGAATTATATACTTGATGGCACAAATCAAGGTCCTGCATTATTTTTTTGATTTGGGCGTGCCGGCGCGGCGGCGGGAATTACGCCATATTTGCACACACAATCCAATGCCGCCGCGCCGTCGGGCTTTCCGCTCCAATGATTTTGGTTTAAAACCCACCACCATTCCGCGAGACGCGAAGCGTCAAGCGGAACCTCCGTCTCGCCGGGGAACGCATTCCCACCAAAATCATTTCCGCTTCAATCCCTCACGCATGCCCGTCGGACCCCGCATCCCTTCCGCGGCGAGCAACGAACACCCTCGTCTCAACCTTCTCCCGCGCCGCGATTATCCCGCGCACGCAACCCTCCCAGGGGTTGCAGCGCTACCGAGCTCTTGCCCCTGACGGGGCTGCTCAAGGAAAATATAAACCATTATCCCTATTGTCCCGGAGGGACACCCTCTCAATAACCCCACAAGCGACGAAGGAGCACAGTGTGGGGCGGGGTGGAGGCACCGACATCCTCTCAACAACCCCACACAAGCGACGAAGGAGCGTTGTGTGGGGGCGGGACGACGGCACCGACACCCTCTCGCGGCGCGGGAGTCGGCATTGCTCGCCGCGAAAGGGAGGCGTTGGAAAAAAAGGTGTTGTTTATTCCGGCCCGGTGCCATCATGTATATAACTACCCTCCCAAAAAAAACGGGTGCCGAAAGCAATCAGCACCCGTTTATATCAGGGATATGGGTTGGCGTATTACCGCACTTCCTCAAAATCGACGTCCTGAACCTCCTGATCGTTGCCGCTGGAGTTGCCGCCCTGCGGGCCTTGTGCGCCTGCGCCGGGGTTGGCACCGCCGAAGGGACCTTGTTGCGGGTTGCCGCCGCCCTGTTGGTACATCTTGGCGGATGCGGCCTGCCAAGCACTTTGCAACTCTGCCGTGGCAGCGTCGATGGCGGGGATGTCTTTGCGGCCGTGGGCCTCTCTCAGCTTTGCGGCTGCGGCCTCGATCTTGGCACGGTCGTCGGCGGGCACCTTGTCGCCGAACTCTTTGAGCTGTTTCTCGGTGGTGAACACCAGCGAGTCGGCGGCGTTGAGCTTGTCGATTTCCTCCTTGGCCTTCTTGTCAGCATCGGCGTTGGCTTCGGCTTCGGCCTTCATGCGCTTGATCTCGGCGTCGCTCAGGCCGGAAGAGGCCTCGATGCGGATCTTCTGTTCCTTGCCGGAGGCTTTGTCCTTGGCGGTGACGTTGAGGATGCCGTTGGAGTCGATGTCGAAGGTGACCTCGATTTGCGGCACGCCTCTCATGGCTGCGGGAATGCCGTCGAGGTGGAAACGCCCGATGCTCTTGTTCTGTGCGGCCATGGGGCGCTCGCCTTGCAGCACGTGGATTTCGACGGATGTCTGGTTGTCCACGGCCGTGGTGAAGGTCTCCGTCTTCTTGGTCGGGATCGTGGTGTTGCTCTCGATGAGCTTGGTCATCACGCCGCCCAGGGTCTCAAGGCCGAGGGAAAGCGGGGTGACATCGAGCAGGAGGATGTCCTTGACCTCGCCGGTGAGCACGCCGCCTTGGATGCTGGCTCCGATGGCAACCACTTCGTCGGGGTTGACGCCCTTGGACGGGGTCTTGCCGAAGAATTTCTCCACGATGTTCTGGATGGCCGGAATACGGGTGGAGCCGCCCACGAGGATGACCTCGTCGATGTCGGCGGTGGAATAGCCGGCATCTGCCAATGCCTTCTTGCACGGCTCAATGGTGGCGCGGATCAAGCCGTCGCACAGTTGCTCGAACTGGGCGCGGGTCAAGGTGCGCACCAGGTGTTGGGGCACGCCGTCGATAGGCATGATGTACGGCAGGTTGATTTCCGTGGAGTTGGAGCTGGAAAGCTCGATTTTGGCCTTCTCGGCAGCCTCTTTCAGACGCTGCAAAGCCATGGCATCCTTGCGCAAGTCCACGTTGTAGTCTTTCATGAACTCCTCGGCCAGCCAGTCGATGATCTTGTGGTCGAAGTCATCGCCGCCCAGGTGGGTGTCACCGTTGGTGGACTTCACCTCGAAGACGCCGTCGCCGAGTTCCAGGATGGAGATATCGAAGGTGCCGCCGCCGAGGTCGAAGACGGCGATCTTTTCGTTGTTCTTCTTGTCCGCGCCGTAGGCCAGCGAAGCGGCCGTGGGCTCGTTGATGATGCGCTTGACGTCGAGGCCGGCGATGCGGCCGGCGTCCTTGGTGGCCTGGCGCTGGGCGTCGTTGAAGTAGGCGGGCACGGTGATGACGGCGTCGGTCACCTTCTCGCCAAGGTAAGCTTCAGCATCGGCCTTCAGCTTGGCCAGAATCATTGCGGAAATTTCAGGGGCGCTGTACACGCGGCCGTCGATCTCCACGCCGGCATCGCCGTTGGCGGCTTCCTTGATGGCATAGGGAGAGCTCTCCATCCAGCGGGCGACTTCAGGGGCGCTGAACTTGCGGCCCATGAGGCGCTTGATGGCGAAGACGGTACGCTTGGGATTGGTAACGGCCTGGCGCTTGGCGATGTCGCCAACCAGACGGTCCTTGTCCGTAAAGGCAACGATGGAGGGGGTGGTGCGTCCGCCCTCGGGATTCGTGACGCATTTGGGATCCTTGCCTTCCATGACATAGACGCAGGAGTTCGTGGTGCCAAGGTCAATGCCTATGATTTTGGACATGTATATATCCTCCTCGGATCGATTCTTTTCGTCTCAGCTTTAGGAGCCGGATGCCGCAGGGCCTTGCGCCCCGCCCTTTCCGGCGTGCCATTAAGGTAAGGCGTGATCGCGCTTCGTAAAGTGTCTCCCCAAAAAAAATGTCAAAAACAGGCGCCGGCGTCCTTGCGCCTGCAGAAAAGCCCAATTGCGCGGGGCAAAACCGCCGGCGTGGAGCAAGGCTGCCGACGCGCGTAGGACTTCCGCGAAGACGGCATGGAGGAGGGAGAGAATGAGAGGGACAGAACGAGGAAGAGGATGCGTGAAGAAAGGCAGGGCCGGATGGGCCGGCTGACCCCCAGAGCTGATGACTACATCTTTTTACTCGAGCAAAGGCCGAAAAGTGGCTCTGCTCCAGATCGGAAGAGCGTCGTGTAGGGAAAGAGTGTAGATCTCGGTGGTCG
>CAMVIT010000028.1:0-37793 GCA_947167635.1 uncultured Bacteroidales bacterium
TCTACAGTCTGTGCGATATGTACGGTCTCTACGTCATCGACGAGGCCAACGCCGAGTCGCACGCGCAGGGCTACGGAGAGAAGTCGTTGGCAAAACGCACTGATTTCAAGGAGGCTACGGTGGCCCGCACCCGCAATATGTACGAGCGCGACAAGAACCACCCGTGCGTCATTGTCTGGTCGCTGGGCAACGAGTCGGGCAACGGCGTCTGCTACGAGGCCGCCTACGACTGGCTGAAGGCCAAGGACAGCACCCGTCCCGTGCAGTACGAGCGCGCCCTCTACGACCGCAACACCGACATCGTGGCCATTATGTACCCCTCGGCGGACTACCTCGCCCGTTACGCCCGCGAGCCGCAGACCCGCCCGTTCATTATGTGCGAGTACGCGCACGCGATGGGCAACAGCTGCGGCGGCCTCTCCAACTACTGGGACACCATCTACAAGTACCCGCAGCTGCAGGGCGGCTGCATCTGGGACTGGGTCGATCAGGGTCTGCTGACGAAGGATGCGCAGGGCCGGGAGTTCTACGCATACGGCGGCGACTTCGGAGAGAACATGCCCTCCGACGGCAACTTCTGCATCAACGGCCTGGTGGATCCCGACCGGAAACCGCACCCGCAGTTGGCCGAAGTGCGGAAGGTCTATCAGCCTGTCAAGATTGAGGCGGTGGATTTGGATTCACTGAAGTTCCGTATCATCAACCGCTTCGATTTCAGCAACTTGGAGGATTATACGCTGCTGTACCGCTTGCGCACCGATGTGGCGCACGAACCGGCGGTGCATCCTGACAGCTTTCTGCGGACACCATGGCCGGGAGAACCACTCTCTGGCTACATCCCGATGGTGCCGATGCACCTTGCCCCGCACGACACCGGCTATTTCACTATGCCGCAAGAAATTGTGGAAGCTGTGCGAGATTTGGACACGGTTGCGCTGGGACGGGATGTGATGGTGGATTTTTATTTAGGACCAAAAACCTATTCTCGTCCCCAATGGCAGAAAGATTTAATGAAAGAAAAACAGGATTCCACTTTCTGGTATCACGTGGTTGCCTACGAGCAGTTCAAGTTGCCGGTGCCGACAAAGAAACCAAATATTCCCAACCTTGGTTTTGAAAAGGATACTATTCAGTATCAATGGAATGGAAACAATCTGAATATCATCATCGGGCAGACGAAAATCGTGTTTGACCGGACGCAGGGTTGCATTTCCACGATTGAGAAGGACGGAAAGCCCGTGGTGGTGGACGGACCGCGGCTCAATTTCTGGCGGCCGCCCACCGATAACGACCATGTGGATGGTCATGGAGAGTTACTTTGGAGACGCATCGGGCTGGACAATCTCACCTGGACAGTGGATTATTTCGATGTTTACAAAAGTTGGGATGACGCCGTGTATGTCAATATTCAAAGAACCGCCCATAACAAAAACATGGAAAATGTTCTCGAAACACTTGAGTATTATATGTTCAAGCGCACTGGAGACATCCTGATATACTATGCGGCTTTTCCTGGCAAATGGGTACAGTCATTGCCTAAATTCGGTGTGCAGATGAAGGTGTCGGACGAGTTGGTGAACACCGAATGGGTGGGCAATGCGCAGGAAACCTATCCCGACCGACAGACCTGCGGATTTGTGGGGCATTACGAAGCCCCCACGGATGATCTGTTCCATCATTATGTGTACCCGCAGGCGGCGGGCAACCGTATGGAAACGCGCTACGTGTCGATGCTCAACAAAGAACGCCAGCGGATGTTTTCCGCCACCATCCCTGACTGGTGGTTGGACGAAAGAAGAAACCTCCAGTTCAGCATCTATCCTTATTCCGATGAGAATATTGGGCAGGCCAAGCACACTAACGAGCTGAGAAAGGAGAATTACTATACCCTGAATATAGACTACCTGCAGGCCGGGATAGGCACGGCCACTTGCGGTCCCGGCATCGCAGACCGCGACCTGGTGGAGACCAGCCGGATGATGTCCTTTGATTTGCTTCTGCAAGTGGGCGAGAATGCATTTTTCGAGGATCTTTTCGTCGATAAGTCCAAATACTTTCTCTATTTCCACCCCGATGTCAATTTTCGGGTTTCCAGAAAAACAGGCGATTTCGACCCCGTCACCTTGCTGTCCAAGCCCGATGCCCCTTACGACAAGCACGCGGATTCCGTCCTCATTGACGAGTACATCGGTAATCCTGCCAACTATCGCGAAGGTTGGGTCGGCTATTTCGGGAAGCCGATGGAGTTGCGCTTGGAGACCTTGCCCCTCAACGGCGACTCCTTGACGGTCACCCTCAGTTTCGCGCACCACCCTTCACAGTGGGTCTTTATGCCGCAGAAGGTGTTGGTGTCGTATTCCAAGAACGGCAAGAAGTTCAGTCAGCCCGAGGAGGTCGCGCTGCCCTTCGACCCGGCGTTGAAGGAGAATGACAAGCCGCGAGTCTGCATCCTGCGCCACAAGATCCCGACCAGCGGGGTGAAATACATCCGTATCGAGGCCGAGCCGGTGGAGAGGCTGCCGGATTGGCATGCCGCGGCAGGGGAGAAGGCGTGGATCATGACCGACGAGATAATAGTGAGATAATGCATCCATACGGGGCTTTCGGCAAGCACAGGACCTCCACACATAAGCCTAAACGACAAATTTGTACTTTCTCGTTTTTTTTCGGGGGAGAAAACGACGAACATATCTAATATTTAGTTATTTTTGCAGTCGCAATTAACACTCACAAAAGAAAAATTCAAAGACATGAAAATTGACATTTTTTTCAAGAAAATTCTTTTTTTAGCCACGTTTTGCCTCTTTTTCGCAGCCGTTCCCACAAAAGCCCAAGTAATCACAGTCTTGGACGGGCAACCTTACACAGAGGATTTTGAAGGAAATGGCTTCAGCCAATGGACCGTGGACTCGACCAATGGCGGCCATTGGTCAGCCTTCGCCGGCGGACAAACAACCGTGTGCGCTTTCTCAGCCCAGTCCATAGGTGATGAAGCCCGGTTGATATCCCCGGTATTAGACATGTCTAACGTGAGCGAAGCCACTTTGGCATTCGCATACGCCATGATGGGATTGTATGATGCGGACATTCTTGAAGTATGTTATCGTTCCTCCGCCTCTGACAGCTGGCATGCACTGGACACCTTCAGCTTCAGCGATTACAGCACTTATTATGAATCAACCTTCAATTTGCCTAATTTATCCTCCACCTACCAAATTTCTTTTTTGGGCCGTTTCATGGGTGGCTTCATGATTTTCATTGACGACATCGAGGTTGCCTCATCCTTGAGCTGCACCCGTCCCATCAACTTGGAAGCCAGCGACATCACAGAGTCCTCCGCTCTCCTCAACTGGTCAACCACGGGCAACGAGGTCAGTTGGACCCTTGAATTGAACGGGGTTGACACAACTGTCGCCAATCAGCCCTGCCTGATCCGCGGCCTGACTCCGAACACCACCTACTCGTTCAAGGTGAAGGCCAATTGTGGAGATGGCGATGAGTCGCAGTGGTCCCTGCCCATCGATTTCACCACACTTTGCGACGTGATTATCGTCACGGACAACAATCCCTACATGGATGATTTCGAATCCTCGGAGGAGTTCGTTTGTTGGCATAACGAAATACTGTCGGGAACCGATTCCTGGGTGGTGGACCCGGGTTATCTCTACCCCAACAACTCCGCCTTTTTCATCTGGTTTGGTGGGCAGGCGAGACTCTCCTCCACCCCCATGGACATCAGCTCGGTAACCGACCCCATACTCGCTTTCAGACACAAGCAGCCGCAAGGCGTTATGGATGTGGACGAGATGGCTGTCTGGTACAGAAGCTCTACCGAGGAGGACTGGCAACTTTTGAGAAATTACGCTTTACCCACAGACGATTGGGAGACTGAGAACATTACCCTGCCTAATCCTTCTGACAGATACCAGATAGCATTTGTGGGCATCGGGCATGATGCAGAAGGTGTCTATGTGGACGATGTGAAGGTAGGAGCTCGCTCCGTCGTGGGCATTGAGGAAAGACCGGCTATCACGGCCATGGCGTCACCCAACCCCACTACTGGCAGAGTACGGGTGGAGACCAGCATGACCGATGGCACCGTAATCGTCCTGGACATGTGCGGCAGACAGGTGGCGACTTCCTTGCTCGTGGATGGACATGCCGACATCGACATGAGCGGCTGTGCGCAAGGGATGTACTTGGCACGAATCTCCGGCACGTCCGGCACCGCAACCATCAAGGTGGTTAAAGAATAGGACACTTCTCAAAAACATCATATCAGGCAAGGCCCTGCGATTTGTCGCGGGGCCTTGTTATGTATAACGCCCTGAACTGTCAATTCGCAAAGCCTCATTTCCCTAATCACACACAATTCTGACATACACGGGCAGGTGGTCGGCGAAGCCGCCGACATAACGTGGTCCCAGGAAAGTGCGGTAGTTTTTCACCCCTCCGTATTTCTCGTCCGGCACGAGCAGGAAGTCCTCGTCAAAAACATGGGGCATGCCGTTGGCTATTTGCAGTCGGCCGTGTCCGTTGAGCAGTCCGCCTGTGACGATGAGCTGGTCGAGACACCCCCAAAAGTCCTCGTGCTTATGCGAGCCCACATTATTCTGTGCCACAAAGTGATACATCAGGTTAAAGAGAGTATCTTCCGCGAAAGCGGTGCTCTTCAATGGATTTTGCGCCCTAAGGTGTTTCTCCATGCTCTCGTCGGTGGGATAGTCGTTGAAGTCGCCCATCAGGAGAATGTCGGCGTGCGGGTGGTGCGTGAGGAGGGAGTCCACGAGGTGGCGTGCCACGTCGGCATAATAGTTGCGTTTGGGAATGGTGGCCGCATAGCCGCCGAAGCGCGAGGTCCAGTGGTTGACGATGATGTGCAGGGAGTCGCCGCAGGGCAGGCGCACAAGCACATGGAGCAGGTCGCGGTTGCGGGTGCTCGACTCGAAAGGGAAAACCACGGGAATGGCCTCCTCGTGCAGCACGGTCACGAGGCTGTCGCGGTAGAGCAACGCCACATCGACGCCGCGCCGGTCAGGGGAGTCGTGATGCACAAACCGGTAGCCGAACCTCTGGAGCGGCGAGCGATGGCACAGGTCGTGCAGCACACGGTCGTTCTCAATCTCGGCCACCCCGACTATGGCCGGCGGGTCACCTTTCCCCATTGCTATGAGGACCTTTGCGATGTTGCTGACCTTGCGGTAATACCTCTTGTAACCCCAATGATAGGAACCCTCCGGAGTGAAGTCGTCATCCGCCGTCAGCGAGTCATCAGTCGGATGGAAGAGGTTTTCCACGTTATAGAAGGCTACCAGAAGCGTGTCGGCGGGTTCCTGCGCCGCCAAGCACCCCCGTAAGAGTGCGCATACCAGCAGTAATAGTATCTTTGCTTTCATAACATCCGTTTTTAAAATGCAAAGATACAATAAATTTAATATAATATTAACTAAGATTTATTTTTTATATCAACAATATTGATTGTCGGACGTTGGCCGTTAGCCATTGGACTTTATTCCGCCTGCTACTTTACATGGCGGAGCAATCATCGCAAACAGGAGTCACTGTTCAAGGACGATGGGGCGTAAAACAAAAATCCCTAATAACCAAACCTGAATCCGCAAACCCGCGACCAACGGACTACAGGGAAAGAAGGGAATAGGTATAGGGGAAAGTTGGGCTAATTACCAAACACCATCACTTTTCGTGTGAGGCCGTGTCCAGTTTGTACCAAGTATAGACCGTTGGCGGCCACATGGAAGACTTTATGTTCCGTATCAACCCATTCGTTTATAAGCAGCCTTCCTGCCAAATCGTAAATCTTCACCCAAGTGTTTTCTGCGCCCTGCGCCACAATTGAGCCTCCGACACTATAAATATTCACACCGGAATCCGTATGTTCTGCGAATGCGTCAGGGTCATCCAATACTACTCGAATCATCCAAGTGAGGTAGTCGCTGAATGTAGTGGTTGTATACGGATGTCCACCGTATAATAACCATGAGCCATCTGTATTACCCGCGTATGTACTCAAAGCGGCAGCGGGCTCACTGCCGTCATAGTTAATAAAAGCCCACAAAATCTTTGAATGGTTGAGAGTGATGGGTGCATCGAGACTGATTTCCTGCCAACTGTGCGATCCAGACAACTGAAAGTTCTTGTTTGCCACCATAGTATTGCTGTTAGGAATATTTCCTTGGTAAATATGAATACTATAGTTGCCTGCTGCCACGTCAAAAAGGCGCAATGCAGTGAGAGTCGTGTATGGTGAAAGCGTTCCTGAAGGAAATCTTATTCCCCATTCTGTTTGGTTATCTACCGTCCATGCAGAATTGTAGATGCCGTTGTCGTAATGACGCACATCATCGCCCAAGTCGGCAAAGTTGGCGGTGTAGGTAATGTCTTCCGACACGATGATGTTACGCGGATTATCAGTAACGCCGTCATTCCAGCCTGTGAAACGATAGCCAGCATTTGCATTGGCCCACAATTCCACCATAGATGAACCAGCGTAAACACCACCGCCTGTAGCCGTTCCCATAGCATTGTCGGAAGCGTTCACGGTAATGTTGTATTGAACATTCGGGTTGCCGCCCGCTGGCTCAACACCTATTAAAATCGCGACATTGTCGTTGTAACTGTTGTTTTCGCTGCTGCCAGTGCCGCCACCGTTCGGATTAAGAGCGTTGTGTGCGAAATAGCCGTCACAATAACTTCCCCACCCCCAATTGATATGGAAAAGTCCGTTATTGTCGTAGCCGTCGCAGACGAAAAGATGGCCAGTTCCATTCCCAGAACCTCTCTCCAGCACGGGTCGCCCCGCATTGATTTCATTCGTAAGCGTGGAAATCCAGTCAATGTCAGAGGTCTGACTTTTATAGACACATTGAAGGGTGTTCTTGTATCCGAAATAAGTTGTTAAAGCATTAGCGCATGAGGGGGTATTGGATAACGCAGAAATTAACAGTGCGAAGCTTGAGTTTATACCGTAATTCATTTTCACGGCCACGCCTGCGTGAAAAAGGAGTGTTGCTACGGCGTTTATCTGTTCTTGGCTGCTGCTATAATCTAATACATCGGGCATTTGCGACCATTGGTAGGTGGTAGCCCCAAAATTGGCGGATATGGGACCGAAATTGTCGTCAGTGTAGCTGTAAGAACCAATACCCTGTGTTGGCCATTCCCAATATTTCATCACTTGAGCCATTGCGGTGGCCACACATCCCGTAGGAGCGCGATAGCCAGCCGAGTCGGGACACAGATTGTTATAGGGATAAATTTGATCCCATGTGGTAGTCAGCAAAGGGGACACAGCGGTAGTGTTTTGCGGCATATACCGACCTTGCCGCAAACTTGTCCACTGTTGAACGATAGTCTCGGTAGCCGCTGCGTGATGTTCTTTGTGATACAGGATCTCTTGCTCGTAGCGCAGCAAAAACTCTTGGACAGGCTCAGGCAAAGCGACTTTTGGCACACTTGTCGTTGTTGAATACCCCAAAATCGGCTGCACACAATCATCGGCCGACACCACTACAAACCCAGCACCATAGGTGTTTACAAATAAATAAAACTCTTGAAAGCCGTATTGCAATGATATATCTCTCAACATCACATCATCACCACCTTTTACAGCTGTCCAAAAATTGGCTGCCACTTTCTGCGCTGCCTCACGACTCACGGGATTGGCACTTGAAAGCATTGATGAGAGTAAAATGACTGTAAACAAAAAGAACAATTCTATCTTTTTCATTATGACGTATTTATAAAAACCTTTATGTAAACTATTTCACAAAATCACTTTAGTATATGACAAAAATTAAAAAATTTTATCCTAACTCATTTATATTTTGCAAGTTATAAACAATTTTTATTGATAACTTTTTTGTTTTATTCCCAATAAAATGATTGATTTTCAACAATTTAAAAGAAGAAATATACCGCAATCCCGTCGCTATGAAAATCAATCACGACCGCAAAAATAATCAAATATCCGACACGTTGGGCTCTTTTTTTTGGAAAAAACATCAAACTGGCACACATCAAGCTCATAACGCTGCTTATCGCGGCCCTGTGCAAGGCTAAAACGGTGTGCCTCAGCCTCCTTTCAACTGTTTTTGACCCGCCCGCGAAGTCATCGTCCTGTTCGCGGAGAATCCAGCGATTTTTCGCCGAATTTATTGTATTTTTGCCCGCGATAAAAAAAACGATGATTATGAATACAAGAATACCGGAATCCATACAGGAAAGCATTGATATAAAGAGAAACATCTTGTCGAATGAGGCGCTGATGGCGCGGGTGCAGGCGGCGGCGGATGTGATGGCACAATCGCTGCGGGCCGGCGGCAAGGTCCATTTCTGCGGCAACGGCGGCAGCGCGGCGGACGCCCAGCACCTGGCAGCGGAGCTCTCAGGCCGCTTCTACTACGACCGTCCCCCGCTCAATGCCGAGGCCCTGCACTGCAACACCTCCTACCTCACCGCCGTGGGCAACGACTACGGCTATGACCTGGTGTTCTCGCGCTTGCTGCGCGGCACCGCCAAAAAGGGCGATGTCATCGTCGGCATCTCCACCTCCGGCAACTCCAAGAACATCCTCGAGGCCTTCAAGGCTGCCAAGGAGATGGGATTGCATATTGTCGCCATGACGGGCGAGAGCGGCGGCCAAATGAAGGATTACGCCGACATCCTCCTCAACGTGCCCTCCACCGACACCCCGCGCATCCAAGAGAGCCACATCCTCATCGGACACATCTTCTGCGAGTTAGTGGAATCAACGATGTTCCCGTGCGGTTAGTGGTTGGATTTCCGTGATTAGTGAACAGAAAGGGGAGACCCTTCATTTCTTAGTTTCTTAACTTCTTAGTTCGTCAACCATGACCGAAAGTCTGGTGGAGAGGTGATCATGCGTGATGCTGTCCCGAAAGCTGCAGCAGGGCGTTGAACATCTCCACCCCTATGGGCAGCAACTCGTCGGGAAAGTCGAAGTGCGGGTGGTGCAATGGCGGCTGTTCCGTGCCGGAGCCGATGCCGAAGAGCGCCCCTGCAAAATGCTGCGTCAGCAGGCCGAAGTCCTCGCCCCACGAGAAGGGCTGTTCCTTGGTCACATATTCCAGTCCGCACTGTTTGGCGGCTTGCCGCACCTTGTTCACTGCCTCGGTCCTGTTTTCAGAGGCGGCAAAGTACTCTTTCCACACTATATCATATTGTAATTCCGGAGTGCGGGCCGTCTCCTCCTGCACGATCTGCTGCAGCTCGCGCTTGAGCGCCTGCAGCTGCGCATCCTTCTTGGCGCGCAGCGTGAACCGCAGCACCCCATCGCCTGCGGCGACCCCGTAGGCCACCTCACCCACGCGGAACTGCACCAGCGTGAGCAGCTGGAAGTCCGGCGCCGACATCTCATAGCGATTGAGCGCCAACAGCCGGTCTGTGATGGCACGCGCCGCCGGGTAGGGCGACAACGCCTTGAGGGGCTCGGCGGCATGCGCCGTATGGCCTGTCAACACGATGTCGCAGCTGACCACCGAGCAGGTGAAACTCCCCGCCCTGCAGAGCACCTGTCCCAAAGGTGCGCCCGGAATGTTGTGGAACGCGAACACCTCATCGGGACGGTACTGTTCCAAGATGCCCGTATCCAACAGCAGACGGGCACCCTCGCCCGTCTCCTCGGCGGCCTGGAAAAAGAGCAGCACCCTACCCTTTCGGGGTGGATTCGCGTGCAGATGCTGCGCCACGCCCAACAGGATGGCGGCGTGCCCGTCGTGGCCGCACTTGTGCGACACGCCAGCGGTTTGAGACGCATACGGCACATCGATGGTCTCCGGCACACGCAATGCATCGAAGTCGCCGCGCAACAGCCGTGTGGGACCCGGCACGCCGGAGTCGAACAACACCAAGATGTTGCGACTGTTTTCAAACGTGTGGATTTTCGTGGGATTCAAAGAGCGCAGCTGTTCCAGCAGGAACGCCTGCGTGCGCACCTCCTCGCCCGATGGCTCGGCGAGCGTGTGCAAGGTATGGCGGAGAGTATACAATATCATGATTGTCAAATTGTTAAATTATTAAATTGTTAGATTATTAAATTAACAAGAGCAATGGGAATCTGCGGTCACCTATCTACATTTCATTCTTATTAATTTAATAGTTTAGTGTTTTAGCAAATTAAAAAGGGAGCACATGCCGCGCTCCCCTCCTTCAAATATTATATAGGCAAAACAGAACTATTCTTCTTTCATAAGGATTTCAAGCATGGCGAGGGCTGAATCCGCGATGGGAGTGCCGGGGCCGAAGATGGCGGCGACGCCGAGGTCGTAGAGGAACTGGTAGTCTTGCGGGGGAATCACACCGCCGACGGTGATCATGATGTCCTCGCGGCCGAGCTTCTTGAGCTCTTCCATCACCTGCGGCACAAGGGTCTTGTGGCCGGCGGCGAGGGAGGAGACGCCGAGAATGTGGACATCGTTCTCGACGGCCTGCTTGGCCGTCTCTTCCGGGGTTTGGAACAGCGGGCCCATATCAACGTCGAAGCCGATGTCGGCATAGCCGGTGGCAACCACCTTGGCACCGCGGTCGTGACCGTCCTGCCCCATCTTTGCCACCATGATACGGGGGCGGCGACCCTCTCTTTTCGCGAACTCATCGCAAAGGGCAACGGCCTTCTTGAACTTGTCGTTGTCCTGTTGTTCTGCACTATACACGCCTGAAATCAGATTTATTTTTGCTTTATAACGTCCATACACCTCTTCGAGGGCGTTGGAAATTTCACCTAAGGAGGCGCGCACGCGGGCGGCCTTGATGGAGAGGTCGAGCAGGTTGCCGTTGCCGGTCTTCGCACACTCGGTGATGGCGGCGAGGGCGGCCTTGACCTCCTCCTCGTTGCGGTTGGCACGCAGCTCGGCGAGACGCTTGAGCTGGGCTTCGCGCACAGCGGTGTTATCGACTTCGAGGGTCTCGATGGGAGCCTCCTTGTCAAGCTTGTACTTGCTGACGCCTATAATGGCCTCCTTGCCGGAGTCGATGCGGGCCTGCTTGCGGGCGGAGGCCTCCTCGATGCGCATCTTGGGGATGCCGGTCTCGATGGCCTTGGCCATGCCGCCGAGGGACTCGATCTCCTGAAGGTGCTTCCATGCACGATGGGCGATCTGGTGCGTCAGCGACTCCACATAGTAGGAACCGGCCCACGGGTCGATGCTCTTGCAGACCTTGGTCTCCTCCTGGATGTAGATTTGGGTGTTACGAGCGATACGAGCCGAGAAGTCGGTGGGCAGAGCGATAGCCTCGTCGAGGGCGTTGGTGTGCAGCGACTGGGTGTGTCCCAACGCGGCGCCCATGGCCTCGATGCAGGTGCGGGCCACGTTGTTGAACGGGTCCTGCTCGGTGAGCGACCAGCCAGAGGTCTGGCAGTGCGTGCGCAGCGCCATGGACTTCGGATTCTGGGGATTGAACTGCTTGACGATCTTGGCCCACAGCATACGGGCGGCACGCATCTTGGCAATCTCCATGAAATGGTTCATGCCGATGGCCCAGAAGAAGGAGAGCCGCGGAGCGAACTCATCGACGCTCATGCCCGCATTGACACCGGCGCGCAGATACTCGAGACCGTCGGCCAGCGTGTAGGCCAACTCGATGTCGTCGGTGGCGCCGGCCTCCTGCATGTGATAGCCGGAAATCGATATGGAGTTGAACTTCGGCATGTTCTTGGAGGTGAACGCGAAGATGTCGGCAATAATCTTCATGGAGTGCAACGGCGGGTAGATGTAGGTGTTACGCACCATGAACTCCTTGAGGATGTCGTTCTGGATGGTACCGGAGAGCTGGTCCATGCTGACGCCCTGCTCCTCGGCGGCCACGATGTAGAACGACAGGATGGGCAGCACGGCGCCATTCATCGTCATGGAAACGGACATCTTGTCGAGGGGAATCTGGTCGAAAAGGATCTTCATGTCGAGGATGGAGTCCACGGCCACACCGGCCTTGCCGACGTCGCCCACCACGCGCGGGTGGTCGGAGTCGTAGCCACGGTGGGTGGCCAGGTCAAAGGCGATGGAGAGGCCCTTCTGACCGGCAGCCAAGTTGCGGCGGTAGAAGGCGTTGGACTCCTCGGCGGTGGAGAATCCGGCGTATTGGCGGATGGTCCACGGGCGGAAGGCGTACATCATGGAATAGGGTCCGCGCAGGAACGGCGGGATGCCGGCGGTGTAGTTGAGATGCTCCATACCGGCGAGGTCGTCGGCGCCATATACCTGCTTGACGGGGATTTGCTCCGCGGTCAACCAATCGGCACTAATATGGTGCTCTTGCTCCCATTTTTTGAAATCTTCTTGATTACCAGTGACTTTCTTGAAGTCAACATTGCTGAAGTCTGGACGCATAATACGTATGTATGTGTTGTTTTTTGGGGGTGCAAAAATACAATAAATTATTGAGAAAGCAGATTTTTTTGTTTTTTTTCAATCCAACGGGTTTTTGCATTCTTTTTTTTATTTGGGCGTGCCGGCGCGGCGGCGCGGAAATGCATCCATAATTGCACACACCATCAAATGCCGCCGCGCCGTCGGGCTTTCCGCTCTAATGATTTTGGCTTAGAGCCCACCACCATTCCGCGAGACGCGAAGCGTCAAGCGGAACCTCCGTCTCGCAGGGAACGCATTCCCGCCAAAATCATTCCCGCTTCAATCCCTCACGCATGCTCGTCGGACCCCACACCCGTTTTGCGGCGAGCAACCCACACCCTCGCCTCAACGCTCTCCCGCGCCGCGATTATCCTGCGCGCCGTCACCTCTCCAGGGGTTGCAGCGCTACCGAGCTCTTGCCCCTAACGGGGCTGCTCAAGGAAAGACATTATCCATTATTCTACCGAGCTCTTGCCCCTAACGGGGCCGCTCAAGGAAAGACATTATCCATTATTCTACCGAGCTCTTGCCCCTGACGGGGCTGCTCAAGGAAAACTCTTAACTATTAACTCTTAACCGTTATCTGTCCCCGTTGTCCCGGTAGGGACAGAAGCTCGGTAGAAACGGGGGGCGTATGCAGAACACCCGCGGTGCGGGACACAGATGCGCAGACGGAGATCTGCTTCTCACCGCGGAATGGTGGAGGCAACCGATGATGGAAAGAGGGCCCGTTATTGCAATTTATCGCCATGATTGAATCCACACAGCATCCATGGCCTCGTGCCTCCATTTCGCGGCGAGCAAGTTTTATGCATTCTGGATGCCGACTCCCGCGCCGCGATTTTTCCACGCACGCGCCCCGTTTCTACCGAGCTCTTGCCCCTGACGGGGCTATGGTGTTCGTTTTTCGTTTTACGTTTTACGGGATAAGTTGCTCGCAAACCGCAAATCGTACAGTTCAAAGTTGCCAACGGCCAACGGCTAATAGCAAACGGCCAACAGCTAACGTCCCAACATCACACTCCCCTTCTCAACCCGCATTCCCTCCAGGGCGGTCTTGTAGCGGATCACCCAGACGTACATCCCCTCGGGCTTGCCGCCGCCGTCCCAACCGGATTCCATATCCGTGGTGAGGAAGACCATCGATCCCCAGCGGTCATAGACCGTCATCTCGAACTGCTCGACTTCGCCGGGGTAGCTGAAGACGGGCACGAAGCGGTCGTTGAGGCCGTCGCCGTTGGGTGTGAAGCTGTTGGGCACCCACAACTCCTGCGCGCAGGACTCGTAGTCGATGTCGATGTCATCGCTGTGGGAGTAGCAGAAGTTGGTGGCGGTGACGGAGTAGTTGCCCGGTTGGCGCACCACAAAGCGGGGCTCGGTGCTGCCGTCCTGCCAGCGGTAGGTGCAGAAAGGCAGGTCGGCGGTGAGCACCAGCTCGTCGCCCTCGCAGAGGGTGGTGTCGGTGCCGAGGCTGACATCGAAGTCGTGGAGGTACTCCACGGCGATTGTGTCGGAGGCGCCGAGGCAGTGGTCGGTGACCACCACCCAGTACTCGCCGTCGTGGACGACGGTGTAGGTGGTGTTGGTGCTGTGGTCCTGCCACTCGTAGGTGGCGGGGTGCGGCTGGGTGGCGTCGAGCAGCAGGGAAGCCAGGTCGCAGAGGGTGCTGTCGTTGCCGAAGCCCACAGATGACTGCGGATAGACCCCAACGGAGAACAGGTTGCTCTCGCCCCTGCAACCGAGGTTGGTGACAGTGACGGAGTAGGTACCCGCGCTGTCGATGGTGATGGCGGATCCCGAGGAGCCGTCGCTCCACCGGTAGCTGATGACGTTGGGCTGCTGCACGGAGAGCAGCGCCCCGTGGCAGAGAGTGGTGTCGTGGCACACCTCGAAGAAAGGCGGAGGTACCACAACGACCAGGGTTGTGGAAGTGTCGGGACAGCCGTCATAGTGAAAAACAAGCTGCACAGCAAGCGTATCGGCATTCGGAAGCGGGAAGGAGAGTTCCGAGCCGACGCCAATTACGTAGGAGTCGCCGTTGTATATCCATTCCAGCGGTACGGAGTCCGGGGCGTGTTCCACCTTGAGGTGCAGCGTGTCGCCAATGCAGCGATAGACGGTGTCGCCGTTGTGGAGGCTGAGGCCGGAGAAGTTGTCCTGGTAGGCTTCGGCGCTGTAGCAGCCGGCGGCGCCACTGTGGTAGTAGTAGAGGTAGGTGATGTCGTCTATCTCCGTGTGCCCGGCAGGCGCGGGCCCCACATCATAGCCGAACTCGTCCACATAGGCAGAAAACCCGTGCTCATTCTCAATACGGATGAGTTCGGGAATGTCGCCGTTGTAGAAGTAGAGCTGGGCGACCCAATATTCGCCGTTGGTCCTGGGGAAGGTGTCGAAGGCGGTGGCGGGGATGAGTTGCCCGTTGAAGTAGGTGCTGCCGATGCCGTCGGCATGGGTGTAGATCTGCACATCCACATAGAGGGAGTCGCAGGGCACGAAGACGGTGTCGCCGGCGGCGGTGACGATTGTGCGCTTGAGGTTGTCGCGCGTGGTGGGGTAAACCCAACGCTTCACCATCCGCTCGGCGGGCTGGGTGGTGAAAGGAGATGCCGGCAAGCCCACTCCACACCCTGGATAACGTGTCACTATACCATAGTACGGCTGCGAAGTGAAATGCCGTCCCGACTTATGAATAATATAGAGCGGGCCGTTAAGACAACTGAAAAGCCTCGGATGGGAGGAACGCAAGAAGGAATAGGGCACGTTTATGTAATGCGTGGTGTCACCGTAATAGGGAATGCTCTCACTTGTTGTTAATCCAGGTAGAGCTGGGGGGATGGCACCCACATTCGGAAGGTAATCATCAATATATTCATTGAAGGAATAGGCAGACACCACACCACTGTTATGGGTCACAATTGTATCATGCCCATTTATCAAAGCTATGCCCTTGTCAAATCGGTTGCTGTGCAATTTTTTACATAAAAAATCAGAACCCGTGAACAGATGTCTGGAATATGCCAGAGGGATAATATGCGAGGTAATGTAATCTTGAATATCACAAGAAGCGTTTAATGGCCAACTACAATATTGGAAAAAAGAATAGCTGATGACTTTCTTGCAATTTGTTTCAAATTCAAAAGAAAGACTCGTGTCCCCAGTCAAATTTATAACCACCGATTGCCCTGCGAGGTCAAGCAATATGGTGTCTGTAACAGCATTGTATCTACAAGAATAAACGACAGTACTGTCTTCCAAAGCTGTTATGTTGCAGAAACCGTGATACCAAACAAAACCAATAGTGTACTTAAACATATACTCCATATTCAAACGATCTGACACACTGAAATGGAGGGGATAAATGGGGATTTTATAGGACATCATTGACAGCGAGGTTGTCAAGGGAGCATAGGGCACAGGGGGATTTCCGCACTGTCTTGGAGTGAGGTTGCTGCATGAACCATAAAGAGTGCTTGCAGATGACACATACACACAGACATTTCTTGAAGTGTGCAAAAATAATCCATTATGGTGATATAGCATGTCATCTGTTGAATAAACCGCAGGACAAGAGGCTCCGACCACTGAAAACGGCACTGTTATTTGGGTGACAGCACCTGCATCAACAGTAAAATTAACATGATAATTCAAAAAGGTATTCTCAACATAACCTGTGCAGGTCGTATCACCTACAACAAACAACATGATGGAGTCGCTTACATTATATTCACGTGGATACACAACCCAGAACTCCCTGCCAGACGGGATGTCGTCCTTTGAAAATACATTTAAAGGAACAAGAATCCCGCATATTGTTAATAATGTAACGATAATCCGTTTCATACAAGAACCAAATTTAAGGCATCAGCACTTTGGCAACCAATTGGTTTCCAAAACAATCCTTTGCCACAAGAATGTACAAACCATTCTCTTGTGGCAAAGCATTCCGCACTTCATTGAACGTAATAGTGCTCCAAACCATTTTTCCTGCCAAATCATAAAGTTTGACGGTCGTTTTCCCTTCAAAGCCACTGCAGACGAACCACCGATTGTCTAAAATAGTCAATTCGGATTTCTTCAATGTATCCACAGAAAATGTTTTTGGGGATTGGTTGGCCTGTCGGTTGGAATACGCATTGGGGTCCAAACACAAGATGTACGCAGAGGACTGATCATCAAAAAATGAATCAGGATAATCTTGCATTGTAATGGGAGTGCCGGAGGGTGTTGAATAATAGGAGGACAAAAATGTGGCAGTGTTACTCTCCAAAATGGTCAATGGTATATCGCAAGCGGAAGCGGACACATCGTAGGTCTCGGTCAGAATAGCGGCAGAGGAATATTCCACTCCGGATGCCAGAATGGAACCATGGGGATTAAGATAATTGAATGACAGTCTTTTTATGTCCAACTTGGTGCTATAAATGGGTATGTTGGGATCTGCCATACTGGGACAAGGCGGATACGCGGCGTATCCGCCATCCAGTTGAACCGTGTTCATCCCCGTCAGCGTGTAGGGATTAACTTGGGACAGTTGCAGAGGCCATGCATTTAAATTACAATATATCAGCTGTGTTAGCAGGTTGACTCGTCTGTTCTGGGTGTCGTAAACCATATCCAATGCGAACATTTTCTGTGCTGGGATTGCGAAATGGCGACTGTTAATAACGTAAGGAGTGTTTGTATAATAATTGCGTACAAGCGTCAACCAGAGGATATCGCTGTTTCCTTTGCGCAAATCGTGATAGACCACCAGATGATTATCGTCAATTTTTGCGTGCATTGTCCGGTCCTCTGCACATCCGAGTATGGTTTGGTCATAAATGTTGTAGTGGAAAATTGGAGATAAGATGGGGTTTGGGGTGAGAGACAAATCCACCCTCATCATTTCCACAAACGGTCCGGGAGAATATTGGCCCTGAAGGGCTGGGTGGGAACCGGTAGCGATGAATTTCTGATGCCTTTTGTCCCAAGACACGTCTTGATAGGGGTATCCATCGCCTTGTGTCACCAAATGGTTGTTGGTGCTGCTTCTCGGCTCGGCAACGAAAAGCCTCCCGTCATCCATTACAAACAGGTATGCGGGATTATTGTTGACATCATAGCCAGAGCATCCTCTTACAAAACGCCCGATTGGAGTGAGGTGATGCCAAACTATGTCAAAGTTGTAATTCTGGTCAATGATCAAATAGAAAGGGTGCCATAAATTGTTGCCCATATCCCGATAACCATAAAGAACAAAGTTCCCGTTAACATCCTCAAAACCTCCTTCGAGGGTAAGACCATGAGCTGCCCCAAAAAACTTGTCAACCCCTGTGGGCAACATGGTAATGGGATCTATTTCGGTCATAGACAAGATTGAATTAATCACATCCACCTGAAAATAGTACACATGTTGGTTACTATGCACAATGGAAACAGTGCTGGTTGGGTTGATGGAGTTCTGGGATTGATAAGTCCAATACTGGTTCTGCGCCCTTACACCCAATGCGAGCGTCAGCAGTAAGAACAAAAAGGTGCAAGTCTTTTTCATAATGATGCAGTTTTGAATTTCGGGGCAAAGATAATAAAAAAACAATTAGCTCAAACACATAGCATCATACAAATCGCTTCCACACCAGACTGTCGGACACAGTAACTAAGAAGTTAAGAAATGAAGGGGCTCCCCTCTCTGATCACTGATCACACTCTCAACTCTTAACTCTTATCTGTCCTCGTTGTCCCGGTAGGGACAGAAGCTCGGTAGAAACGGGGGGGGGCGTATGCAGAACACCCGCGGTGCGGGACACAGATGCGCAGACGGAGATCTGCTTCTCACCGCGGAATGGTGGAGGCAACCGATGATGGGAAGAGTGCCCGTTATTGCAATTTGTCGCCTTGATTGAATCCACACTGCATCCATGGCTTTGTGTCTCCATTTCGCACCGGAAAGGCGCAGTGCTTCGTGGCAAGAGATCCCCGCGGTGCGATTGTCGTCAGCACGCCGTACTGCCCCACACTGCGTTTCGCTTGTCTGGGGTTAATAAGATTTTATCCCTCCGGGACTGCTCAAGGAAGAGCATTATCTATTATTTCTACCGAGCTCTTGCCCCTGACGGGGCTGCTCAAGGAAAGCTGTTGATTGTTGGAATCAATTTCTTAATTTCTTAACTCCTTAATTTCTTAATTATCAACCTCACCGTCTCCCCAACATCACACTCCCCTTCTCAACCCGCATTCCCTCCAGGGCGGTCTTGTAGCGGATCACCCAGACGTACATCCCCTCGGGCTTGCCGCCGCCGTCCCAACCGGATTCCATATCCGTGGTGAGGAAGACCATCGATCCCCAGCGGTCATAGACCGTCATCTCGAACTGCTCGACTTCGCCGGGGTAGCTGAAGACGGGCACGAAGCGGTCGTTGAGGCCGTCGCCGTCGGGCGTGAAGCTGTTGGGCACCCACAGCTCCTGCGCGCAGGGCTCATACGCGATGTCGATGTCATCGCTGTGGGAGTAGCAGAAGTTGGTGGCGGTGACGCTGTAGTTGCCCGGCTGGCGCACCACAAAGCGGGGCTCGGTGCTGCCGTCCTGCCAGATGTAGCGGCAGAAGGGCAGGTTGGCAGAGAGCACCAACTCGTCGCCCTCGCAGAGGGTGGTGTCCGCGCCGAGGTTGACCTCGAAGTCGCGGAGGTATTCCACGGCGATGGTGTCGGAGGCGCCGAGGCAGTGGTCGGTGACCACCACCCAGTAGTCGCCGTCGTGGACAACGGTGTAGGTGGTGTTGGTGCTATGGTCCTGCCACTCGTAGGTGGCGGGATGGGTCTGCGTGGCGTCCAACAGCAGCGTGGCTACCTCGCAGAGGATGGTGTCGTTGCCGAAGTTGACATGGGAGGGCTCGTAGAGATCGACGCGGAAGCTGTCCAGACGGGCGGTGCAGCCGAGGTTGGCGGCGGTAACCGAGTAAATGCCCGCGCTGTCAACGGTGATGGCGGGGGTTGTCTCCCCCGTGGACCACGAGTAGAGCAGGGCGTTGGGGCTCTCCACGGAGAGCGTGGCGCCTGCACAAAGTATGGTGTCGGAAGAGAATGGGATTACGGGCGGCAGCACGACATGGACAAAGGTGGTGGTGGTGTCGGGGCACTGGTAATGGATGACGAGCTGAGCGGTGATGGTGTGGAGATCGGTGATGGGAATGTCAAGGGTGCGCGTGTTGTAGTGGGTGACACCATCCACAATCCAGTCGAACTCCAGAGAGTCAGGGTTGTACTCCACATCAAGATGCAGGGTGTCGCCGAGGCAGCGATAGACGGTCGTCGAGTCGTCCGTTGAAAGGTTGGAGTGCGAATACGGGGACTCCAAAAGGTCCACCCACGATGCATTGTCATGGTAATAAATCAAATACAGAAAATCAGGGTCGAATGGGAGATCGAACAAGACAATATTGTTGGAGTATTCATATTGGTAATTTCTGAAACCAAACTCGTCGAGATAGGCGCAAAAACCGTTGGAGTTCTCTATCTGTATGATATCAGGCACATCATTGTTGTAGTAGGCGAACTGGGCGCAGTAGTATTCCTGGTTGGTCTGCGGCACAGGCTCGAAAGCGGAAGCTGGCACCGCCTGCCCGTTCAGCGTGGTGCTGTGGAGACCGTTACTGTGGACATATACAGAGAGGTCACAATAGACAGTGTCTATGGGGAGATATCTGCTTTGCACATTCCGTTTCGTGGTGGGGCATATCCAGTGCGTGGTCATCCGGTCGGTAAACCGGAAAGGAAAGGTGTTACGGGCTTTTTGCACACAACTTCTTTTGAGATGAAGCATTCCGTACACATCCGAAGAAACAGAATCATAAGTGGCATCGAAGTAGATTGTCGGCAAGTTTGTGGAGCCTCTTTCCATTCGGAACCAATCATATTCAGTTGAGTCTTTCCACAGGTAATGGTTCTGAAAAAAAAGGCGGGAAAAGCGGTGGTACACATACGGAACCTCTATCGGGCTGGGATGCATGTAATTTCCCACGGACGGAGAAAGGGAGCATGCCGTGTAAACGAGAGACGTCTCGTGTGCGTATGAGCTATCCGATACCAAGCAACCTGACGGGTATTTCCTGTGCAGGCCGTGTATCTCGTTCAGACAGTAGGAGTATGTGGAGGAATCATAGACGGCGGGGAACAAGCGCACTTCGCTGCTGAACTTTTTGTTCTGGAACTTGCGGGTGATAAAGTCTCTCCCGTCAACAAGGAACTCCGGAACATACGGATTGAAAGTGCTGTAGGAACCCCTGCCGCCAGCGACATAACAGGTCACTTTCTTGCAGTTTGTACGGGCATTAACAAACAAATATCGGTTTACATGATCCACATTTGCAACATTAAAATTTTCCATAAACCCGTCGTTGGTGGAGACCACTGCCACCTCCCCTGCCTGAAGCTGGAAGCTTCCAGCATACAAAATAGTATCATCATGGTCCACTATTTCATAATCCAGCCATGTGTCATCCTCCATGGCAACAAACAACAGGGAGTGATTTGCCCACGGCATCTTGCGCTGTAGCTGGCGGTATTCACACCGTCCGTACCTTGCAGCGGGCACAGGAACCTTGAGGGTGTTTGAGAGATGATTTAGTCGGATATCACCAGAAAGATGCCCATAATTATTGATAAAATGCGGACAATCATATAAAACGTTCGTCGCCCCAGTCCCCAGCTCCCAATTAGAAAGAGTGTCTGCACTATTTGTTTGCAAGTACACATATACGTCCTCGGAGGTCACCACCTCCACGCCTTTTTCTTGAACGCTGAAAGCATGTCGTTGAAACTGGGAAGACAAATAGAAGAAGGTTTCGGGCAGCCTTACCATAATGTCCTCCGAAGGGATTTTCACTATAGTGACAGTCCCGGGAGTAACCGTGAACTGTCGGGAATAATTCGTGATAGGGTTTCTCACATAGCCTGTACACGGCGTATTGCCGACAATGTACAACAAGGCACTGTCGGACAGGAATCCCTGATGATTTACAACAAGGGGCTCATCCAGTGGGTGAGTAGTATACGTATATGAATCCAGAATAGATGTGACCCAGAAATCCCTGCCTCTGAACATATCGTTCTGCGCACACAGTCCACACCACAACAGGACCAGTATGACCAACAGGATGAACCTCTTCATGGCGACAGCATTTTAATATACTACCGGAAACTTCAGGACAGCACTATTCCCTATATCATCGTATGCCACAATAAGATACAGTCCCGACCGATATACAGACAGAAAAGTGCTTTTTCCATTGAATGTCGATCCGTTACCCACCAGTCCTCCTGACACATCGTATATCGCGTAACGAATGGACCCTAAAAAATTCTCGCAGACAAAATGACGGCTGTCCTCCATGCGTATGGCAGATTCCTCTTTGCCCGACATGCGGGGTGTCGGATTTTCCCCATCTACTTTAGAACAGGTTACAGGATTATAGCATTCATTCACCTCGCTGGCAGATGCACCCAAAGTAGGTATAAAGTAAACAGAATAAACATAAATTTGATTTAAAGGTGGAGGGAGAGGGAGAAGAAACGCTTGGATGGTTGGGGAGCAGACTCCAGACAATGGAAAGGCTGGGTAATCGCATTTTGACAATGAAATATCAGCGGTTTCGGTCACGTATGCTGTCGTGCCCTGACTATTCTTGCAGACCCCAGTGTGCAGAATAGTATGGCATGGATTGAAAGGATTCAAGGATGTGTTGTTCAGTTTTACGTCATTGCCAAGGATATTCTGGTTGGGCACGTTCCACGAAGGACAAAAGGAATTCCCTGTCGGACTGCTTACCTGACCGATGTTCAGGAAACTCAAGTCGTAAGGGTCCGTTTGGGCAATGAACGTGGCTGGCGCATCGCAATAATCGAATTGTCCCAACAAATCCAGCCTGTTGTTGTGGCTGTCGTAAACCAAGTCGTATGCCGAAATCTTGTGAAGGGGGAGGAAATGGCAATAGGACGAGTAAAGGGTAGGATTGTTCAGGTAATTGCCTATGCGGGTGAGCCAGATTATGTCGTAATCGTTTTCCCGAAGGTCCTGATACAGGACCAGCTCGTCTGCATCCACGTCAAGATTCACATGCAACGCACGACCTTCAGACCAATCCGCATAGAGATTGTTGCGGATAACATAATAATGCACTGGTGACCATGACGAGGTTGGTTGGTCAAATTTGAAAAAAAAGAGAAAGGGATCGCAGGTATGAACCGTATAGTCAAAAACACTCCCGCTGGCAATGAAGCATTGGTAACGATAGTCCCATGAAATGTCCGTAAAAAGCGTTTCCGATCCATAAGCCGATGCATAACTGATTAGATAGAAGAAATTATTGTTATCATAAACGTATAGATTCCCATTGCTTGACACTAAAATATGAGTGACAGTCCCGCTGTTGTCATAACCGCTGCACCCCGCTACAAATACGCCAGATGGATTATTAATTTGGTCAAACAAATAGCTGCTGCCAGCAAAACTGTTTCCTTGATTCAAAATGGCAGCGAAATGTGCATCATACCCAACGCTGGTGTACCAGCTTCCATATATAACAATATCACCGTTCACGTCCTCGTATCCGCCGCGAAGAACTATGTTTTGATATTGGAACCCGGGATTAGGAGTTAGGGTATATGTCGTTCCCACAACCGACATGGTGGCCGGATCCACCTCGGACACGTAGAGAATATTATCCTCCGACTGTATCACGTAAGCCACACCGCTGCTGTGTACCACAGTGACGGCACTTTTCGACAGCATCGGGGTATATAAGGATGGTGACACACTGTAACTCCAGTGGTCGTTCTGCGCCCCCGCATCGAATGCGAGCGTCAGCAGTAAGAACAAAAAGGTGCAAGTCTTTTTCATAATGATGCAGTTTTAGATTTCGGGGCAAAGATAATAAAAAAAATAAATCAAGCACATGGCTTCTTGCAAATCGCCGCTCTTTCGCGCCGAAAAAGCACCGTGCTTCGTGGCAAGATACTCCCGCGGTGCGATTGTCATCAAGCGCGCCGTCCTGCCCCAGACAGGTGTGGGGCGGGACGACGGCAGCGATGACCTCTCGCGGCGCGGGAGTCGGCATCCAAGATGCATAAAACTTGCTCGCCGCGAAAGGGAAACGCGTGGCCATGGATGCAGTGGAGATCAATCATGGTGACGAATTGCAATAACAAACCATCTCCCCATCGTCGGTTGCTTCCGCCATTCCGCGGTGAAGAGCATTTCTCTATCAGCGCATCTGTGTACCGCACCGCGGGTAGGCTACGTACGCCTCCATTTCTACCGAGCTCTTGCCCCTACCGGGGCTATGCGGCGTTCGTTTTACGTTTTACGTTTTTCGGAACAAGGTAATCGCATACCGCAAACCGAAAATCGCAAACCGTCAACCACCAACAGCCAACCACCATATCTTCTACCGAGCTCTTGCCCCTGCGGGGCTGCTCAAGGAAAGCTGTTGATTGTTGGAATCAATTTCTTAATTTCTTAACTCCTTAATTTCTTAATTATCACCCTTAAAGACCAAAAAACAACCACCAACGGCCATCAGCTATTATTTCGCCGACATTACCCACTTTTTTTGTATCTTTGCCGATTAATTCTTTTCAAGGTATGAAAAACATCAAATTTTTTATTATCCTATTGAGTATCACCGCATTGTCTTCATGTTCCTCCCAAAAGAAAATCGAATCGGAGCAGAAGGAGACCGCCAAATCCGCGACAACTGAAACTAAAAACAACAAGATGACACAGATACTGATCAAGACCTCCATGGGCGACATCACGATCGCCCTCTACAACGAGACCCCGCTGCACCGCGACAACTTCATCAAGTTGGTCAAGGAGAGCTACTACGACGGCGTGCTGTTTCACCGCATCATCAAGGGCTTCATGATCCAGACGGGCGACCCCGACTCCAAGACCGCCAAGCCCGGCCAGCGCCTCGGCATGGGCGGCCCCGCCGAGCGCATCCCCGCTGAGTTCGTGCCCACGCTCTTCCACAAGCGCGGTGCCGTGGCCGCCGCCCGCGACAACAACCCCGCAAAGGCCTCCTCCGGCTCCCAGTTCTACATCGTGGACGGCGACATCTTCCCGCAAGACAAGCTCGACATGATCGCCGCCCGCACCGGCAAAACCTTCTCCCCCGAACAAGTCCGGGCCTACACCACCATCGGCGGCGCACCCTTCCTTGATGGCGACTACACCGTCTTCGGCGAGGTCGTCTCCGGCATGGAGGTCGTCGATAAAATCGCCGCCCAAGAGAAGGACGGCAACGACAGGCCGCTGGAGGACATCAAGATCATCAGCGCCAAAGTCATCGAATAACCCATATTGTGGAGACGAGGCGCGCCCCGTCTCCACCAAAAAATAACGGGAAAACAATGTAGAGACGCGGCATGCCGCGTCTCCACCCCAAAAAACAGAAATGGAAATATGAAAAGCATAGAAGAAATTCGAAAGGAGATCGAAACCTTCCAGATTGAGAACGCGGAGGCGTTGGAGCAATTCCGCCTTCAGTTTCTAACCAAAAAGAGTGAAATACAAGCGCTGTTCGCCGAGTTGAAGAACATGAATCCCGATGAGCGCAAGGCGTTTGGCCAAATTGTCAACGACTTGAAGATAACCGCCCTACAGCGTTTCAACGAGTACAAGGAGAAAGCGGACCGGGTAATCGCCTCGCGCCATCAGATTGCCGATGTGACACGTCCCGCACAGAATGTGGAGGTCGGTTCCATGCACCCCATCTCCATCATGATGAACCATGTGCGCCGGATCTTCGAGGACATCGGCTTCACCGCCGTCACGGGTCCCGACGTGGAGGATGACTGGCATGTGTTCACGGCGTTGAACTTCCCGGAGGAGCATCCCGCGCGCGACATGCAGGACACCTTCTTCATCGACCTGCACCCTGACGTGTTGTTGCGCACGCACACCTCCTCGTTGCAGGTGCGCACGATGGAGACGCAGAAGCCCCCGATCCGCGTGATCTGTCCGGGGCGTGTGTTCCGCAACGAGGCCATCACCTCCCGTGCCCACTGCATCTTCCACCAGGTGGAAGGCCTTTATGTGGCAGAGAAGGTCTCCTTCGCCGAGATGAAACAGACGCTGCTCTACTTCGCACAGCGCATGTTCGGTCCCGAGGTGCGCATCCGCCTGCGTCCCTCCTACTTCCCCTTCACCGAGCCTTCCGCCGAGATGGATATCTCCTGCAACATCTGCGGCGGCGCTGGCTGCAACCTCTGCAAGCACACCGGCTGGGTCGAGATTCTCGGCTGCGGCATGGTCGATCCCAACGTGCTTGAAAACTGCGGCATCGACAGCAAGAAATACAGCGGCTTCGCCTTCGGTCTTGGCATCGAGCGCATGACCATGCTCAAATACACCACCGATGACATCCGCCTCTATTTCGAGAACGATGTCCGCTTCCTGCGCCAGTTCAAGGCCGCCACAAAATAGCATTCAATCAAATTTTCAAAAATAAAAATGAGTAAACAATTCAAATTCATCAACACAATTCTCGGCGTCATCATTGGCATCGTGGCCTCTGCGGTCTATATCATGACAGCCGAGCCCACCGTCTCCTGGTGGGACTGCGGTGAATACATCGCGACCACATCGAAAATGCTTGTCGGCCACCCGCCCGGAGCACCGACTTTCCAAATCATCGGGCGTATCTTCACCCTCTTCGCGGGTGACGACCCGACCAAGATGGCCTATTGTGTCAACTGCATGTCTGCCATTTGCAGCGGTCTGACCATCATGTTCCTCTATTTCACCATTGTGCGCCTGGCCCGCAAGCTCATTGCCAAGTACGGTGAGATGAGCCTGCCCCGCAGCGTCGCTGTCATCGGCGCAGGCCTCGTGGGTGCCATGGCCTACTGTTTTTCCGACACTTTCTGGTTCTCTGCTGTCGAAGGTGAAGTTTATGCCATGTCCTCGTTCTTCACCGCACTGGTGTTTTGGTGCATCCTACGGTGGGATGAGGAGTATGACAACCCCAAGAGCAATGTGAACCCCAACCGCTGGATCGTGCTCATCGCCTATCTGGTAGGTCTCTCCATCGGCGTTCACCTGCTGAACTTGCTGACACTGCCCGCTGTGGTGCTGATTGTCTATTACAAGCTCAACAAAGAGGCCACCGGCATGGGCGCCGTGCTCACCTTCGCCATCATATCCCTCTTCTTCGCCTTCTTCTGCCCGCCGTTGTGGATGTTCTTGATTTGGATTTTCGTCACCATCCCGCTGTTCGTGCTCTGCGCCAAGAGAGGCACGCTGAAGTCGAAGGCCGAGTGGGGCGTGTTCCTTGCCCTGGGCGCTTCCGTGGTGCTGCTGGGCATCATCCTGTGGGGCATCATCCCGCAAGTGGTGAACCTCGCCGGCAAATTCGACCTCTTCTTCGTCAACAGCCTGCACCTGCCCTTCAACTCCGGCACCATCTTCTTCTTCCTGCTCATCGCAGGCCTCATCGCATGGGGGCTGTGGGCAGGCTACAAAAAGCAAAAAAACATTCTCCTGGTCGGCGTCTATTGCTTCGCATTTCTGCTTATCGGCTACTCCACCTTCTTCACGCTGGTCATCCGTTCCAACGCCAACCCGACCATTGACGAGAACAATCCGGAGGATGCCGTGGCCCTGCTCTCCTACCTCAACCGCGAGCAGTACGGTTCCAACCCCCTCTTCTTTGGCCAAAGCTACAACACCCGCGTGGTGGGCAACAAGGACGGCAAGCCCTTCTATGTGAAAGACAAGGAAGCCAAACGCTATGTTGTCTCCAACTCCCGCAAAGACGAGCAGCTCATTTTCGACAATGCCGGACAGATGCTCTTCCCGAGAATGTGGTCCGCCGAGAGACAAAGCGAATACATCAACTGGCTCAACAACCGGTACAACTCCGACAGCGCCTCCGACAAGGAGAACCGTCGTGCCTTGGCCCGCGGCGATTTGCCCACCTGGCAACGCAACATCAAGTTCATGCAAACCTACCAGTTCGGTTACATGTATTGGCGCTATTTCTTATGGAACTTCGCAGGACGGCAGAATGACGTACAAGGTCGCGGCGACTATATGAACGGCAACTGGATCACCGGCATCCCCGCCATTGACAAGAAGATGGTGGGCGAGCAACGCAACCTGCCCAGAGCCATAGAGCGTCCCAACCACAACACCTACTACCTGCTGCCGTTGCTGTTGGGCATCATCGGTTTATGTTTCCAGGTCAAGAAGGACACTCCCAACGCCTTCATTGTGTTCATGCTCTTCATCATGACCGGTCTGGCCATCGCCTTCTACCTGAACATGTACGCCTTCCAGCCGCGTGAACGGGACTACGCTTTCGCAGCATCCTTCTATGCGTTCTCCATCTGGATAGGCTTCGGCGTGTTGGGCATCTACAACCTGTTCGAGAAGCTCAAGAGCCGTTCCGTGCAGGTGGCCGGCGCCGCGCTGACCACAGTGGTCTGCTTCGCCGCAGTGCCTTGTGTGATGGCTGCCCAAAACTGGCACGGTCACGACCGTTCCAACCGCTACACGGCATTGGCCATCGCCAAGAACTATCTTGACTCGTGCGAGCCCAACGCCATCTTGTTCACGTTGGGAGACAACGACACCTTCCCCTTGTGGTACGTTCAGGAGGTGGAGGGCTACCGCACCGATGTGCGTGTTTGCAACCTCTCATTGCTCAGCACCAGCTGGTATGTTGACCAGATGAAGCGCAAAGCTTACCAATCCGACCCGCTGCCCATCTCCATGACGTGGGATCAATACAAGGACGGCACCCGCGATGTGCTCTATCTGGAGCCGGCCGGCAACCAGTTCATCGACCTCAACGCTGTGGTGGACTACATCAAGAACCCGCAGTTCGACAACACGCGCCATGTCATGCTGCTCTCCTCTGACAAAGGCTATCGCAGCAACGGTCGTGCCATCCCCGCCAGCTTCTCGCTGAAGGTGGACAAGGAGAAGGTTCTGTCCAACGGCACTGTCAACCCTGCTGACGCCGAGAAGGTGGTGGACCGCTTGGAGTGGAACTTGAAGACCGACCGCGTCAACCCGTTAGCAAAGGCCTACATCATCATGATGGACATCCTTGCCACCAACAACTGGGAACGCCCGATCTACTACGCCTCCACCACTGGTTCAGAGGCCTACCTGGGCTTGGAAGACTACTTCCAGCTGGAGGGCTTCGCCTACAGACTGGTGCCGATCCGCACCCCGCGCAACGGTTCCTACGAGTATGGTCGCATAGGCACCGCACACCTCTACCAGAACGTGATCAACACCTTCAATGACCATAGCCGCGTTGACTTGGTCAACAACCCGAATGCCACCAAGAAAGAGGCTTACCCGTACCTGTGGGGCGGGTTCAACGATCCTCGCGTCTATCACAGCGATGACAACATCCGATTGATATCCTTGATACGTCAAATTCACAGCCGTCTCGCACGCCAATTTACCCGAGACGGTGACATCAAGCGCGCCGAGGAGGTTCTTGACAAGGGCAATGAAGTGCTTCCCGATGAGATATTCCCCTACACGGCCGTGATGTCCAACATGGGCGGCTATACCCAGAGCAACATCTTCTACCTGCAGGAATACTTCAACCTGCACACCCCCTCGGGTGACAAGAAGGGCATGGATATGGCGAACAAGATCTGGGACGGCTATGTGGAGCTCTTCAACTGGTACGAGAATGTGGATGAACGCACCCTTGAACTGCACGGCGACGACATCCGCTATGACCTCTTGTTCATGAACTTCCTGCTCAACAACGTCCGTTTCCCCGGTGAAGGACTTGCCCCCAGATACAAGGAGTTGAAGTTCAACAAGGTGGCCGACTTCTACGCTGGCATGCTGAATGGCAACATCGCCAAAAAGCTGCGTCAGCCCGACTTCGACCAGCAAGCTTTGGCCAACGACTTCCAAGAATTGCATGAGGTCATGACCATCGCCCGTCTGTGCGGCAACAACGCCATGGCTGAGAAGATCCGGAAGATGGCCGACACCCAGTTCGATGCCATGGAGGCCTCCGCTCCCGGCATGGGCGCTGCCTACCGCAACTTCTTCTACGGCATCAACGCACCCGCAAGCGCCGAGGAGACCGCCGACACGACTGACACAGAATCGCCCGAAGGCGAAAAATAACCGATAACCCATTCTTCCGTGCGAGCCCCGACATGCCTCGCACGGAAGATTTTCAAATCCCATTCACTATGAAAAAATTTGCTGTAATATTATGTGGCTGCGGCACATTGGACGGAAGTGAGATCCACGAGTCCGTGATGACACTTCTGGCCATCGACCGCAACGACTGCGAATATAGTATCTTCGCACCCGATGACAACCAATACCATGTGGTGAACCACCTCACGCGCGAGGAGATGAAGGAGTCACGCAACATGTTGGTGGAGGCCGCTCGCATCGCACGCGGACAAATCCGGCCTTTGGAAGAGTGCCGCGTGGAGGATTTCGATGCCCTCGTCTTCCCCGGCGGGAATGGTTCCGCCAAAAACCTGTTCACATACGCCGTGAAAGGCCGCAAGTGCGCGGTCCGCGAGGATGTGGCCGACCTCATCCGCGCTTTCCACGCCCAGCACAAACCCATCGGCGCCCTCTGCATCGCCCCCGTGATGCTCGCCAAGGTGCTCGGTGACATCACCATCACCGTGGGCAACGATGAAGGCACCATCGCCGATGTGCAGAGCTTCGGCACCCAACACATCAACACCCAGCAGAAAGAGGTCATCTCCGACAAACAGAACATGGTCTTCACAACCCCCTGCTACATGCTGCCCGCGCGCATCTCCGACATTGCCGACTGTGCCGAGAACCTCATCGAGGCCATCCTCGACAACATCCAATAAGATGAAAGCCATCGTGTTCGTGGGCTTCCCCTGCGCCGGCAAGACCACTGCCGCAAGGATCATGGCCGCCCAAAGGAACCTCCAATTCGTGGACATGGATGCCGCTGTGGAAGAACGCTACCACATCACCATTCCCCATCTTCTCCAGAAGTATGGGGAATTTGCTTTTCGGCGCTGCGAACAAGCCGTTCTCCGGGAACTTCTCTCCCACCCCGACACGGTCATCGCCACCGGCGGCGGTGCCCCGTGCTTCGAGGACAACATGCAGCAAATCAACGCCAACGCCACCTCTATTTTCCTCGACATCTCCGAAGAGACGCTCGCTGCCCGGCTGAAGAACGCCTTCTTCAGCCGACCCTTAGCCCCCGCCAACGATGAAGCCGCCCTCCGCCAATATGTCCATGATACCCTGCTCCAACGACGCCCCTTTTACGAACAGGCCCATATCATCCTGTCCGAACACCAAGTACAAGACAAAATGAATCTGCCTGAATTATTCAGAAACCTGCATATCTAATTCATGTAGGGACGATGCACAAGCCTTCTCCATCCCATAATCTGTATTTATGACAATCAACGAAATCCGCACTCTGATAAACCCGTCCAAATGCCAGATCGTCAGCCCCCATGCGCAAATCGGCGAACTGTGCTTTGACAGCCGTCAGATCAAGAAACCGACCGAGACACTTTTCTTTGCCTTCAAGACCGACCGCAATGACGGCCACCGCTACATCCCCGATCTTTTGGACAAGGGTGTGCGCCATTTCGTGGTCACTACCCTGCCCGACCGCTGGCCGGAATTGGACGACAATCAGCGGAAGATGCTCCTCGCAAGCGACCTCTTCGTGGTGAAAGAGACCTTGACAGCCTTACAGTCGATTGCCGCCGCGCATCGGCGACGTTTCCAATGTCCCACCATCGGCATCACCGGCAGCAACGGCAAGACCATTGTCAAGGAGTGGCTCTCCGACATGTTGGCCGAAGACCGGCATGTCACCGCCAGCCCCGACAGCTACAATTCACAAATCGGAGTGCCCCTTTCCATTTGGCAGCTCAACAGCCAGACCGAGGTGGCCGTCTTCGAGGCGGGCATCTCCAAGCCGGACGAGATGGAGCGACTCGCCGACATCATCCGCCCCACCATCGGCATTCTCACCAACATCGGCATGGCCCATGCACGTTTTTTCCGCGACAATCGGCAAAAGACCATCGAGAAGCTCAAGTTGTTCAGCGCCGCTGACACACTTGTTTACCACGACGATAACGAAGAGGTCAACATTCTTTTGGAGCTCCCCGAATACCAACATTTGAAGATGGCCTCCTGGGGGAGCACCCAAGCCAAATATCCTGTCACAGAGCGATATAACGATGGCAAGCACGCCTGTATCACGCTTGCCGGCCATCGTTACAGTATCCCGTTTCTCGACGCCGCCTCGATCGAAAATGCCACCCACGCCATCGTGACCATGCTCGAGCTGGGCTACCGTCCCGACGTCATCGACCAACGGTTACAAAAACTCTCCCGCGTCACCATGAGGACAGAGATTCTCGAAGGCAATCGGCACTCCGTCATCATCAACGACACCTACAGCCTGGATATCAACTCCCTGCGTGCCGCGTTAGACTTTCTGGACACACAAAACCAAATGCCCCAAAAGGCGATTATCCTCTCCGATTTCGAACAGGTTGGCGAACTGAAAAAAGAGGAGTATCGCGAAATCAACGACCTTCTCCACGCTCATAACATCACAACTTTGGTTGCGGTCGGACACAACTTCTGCGAACACAGAAGCTGTTTCGACATACCTACTACACTGTGTTTTCCCGACACCTCGTCACTGCTCTTGCAATTAGCAGACATGGACTTCTCCTACCAGTCCATCCTCGTCAAGGGAGCACGGGTTTTTCATTTTGAACAGATTGTCAACCAGCTTCAACACAAGACACATCTCACAATCCTTAACGTTAGTCTGCCTGCATTGGTTCACAACCTTGAATATCATCGCGCGCTATTGAAACCCGACACCAAGATAGTGGCGATGGTAAAGGCACATTCGTATGGGCTCGGTGATGTGGAACTGATAAACGAGTTAGTTTATAGAAAAATCGACTATCTTGCCGTTGCCTATACCGATGAAGGATTAAGGCTTCGGAAACGCCACATTCAGACACCCATCATCGTTTTAGGCGCCGAAGCGCACAGTTTCGACGTTATGGTGGAACAAAATTTGGAACCTGAAGTCTTCAATTTTTACTATTTATCCGAATTGGCACAAGTTTTAAAGAGACGACCTAAAATCCAACAATTCCACATTCATATAAAACTTGATACCGGGATGCATCGGTTGGGATTTGACGAACAGGATTTGGACAAGCTAATTCAGATCGTAAAAGATAATCCGCAACTTAAAATAGCCTCTGTTTTCTCTCATCTTGCAGCCGCAGAAGATCCCAATGAAGATGCTTACACTTTACATCAAATACATCTTTTCGAGCGGATGGCCGAAAAAATCTGCAATGCTTTCGACTACCCCATTTTGCGTCACATCCTCAACAGTGCGGGCATAGCGCGTTTTCCGCAATACCAGTTTGAAATGGTACGGTTAGGCATCAGCCTGTATGGATTCTCCGGCATCCCTGCAGTGCAGCCACATCTGCAGAACGTGGCAACGCTGAAGACCGTCATCACGCAAGTCAAACGGATTGCCGCTGGCGAGACCATCGGTTACAACCGCAGCCACACGCTCGCACGAGACTCGCAAGTAGCCATCATCCCCATCGGATATGCGGACGGCTATCCACGCGAGTTGGCCAATGGCAAGGGTACCGTACTCATCCAAGGCCAGAAAGTGCCTGTCATCGGCAAGATCTGCATGGACATGTGCATGCTCGATGTCACGGGACTCTCGGTCCACGAAGGCGACGAGGTCATCGTCTATGGCGAGGGCAACAGCGCCGCCGACATGGCCGACGCCGCCGGGCTCATCAGCTACGAGCTGCTCACCCGCCTGTCGCAGCGCGTGCCGAGAGTATATGTCAAGGAGTAGGGCCGCACCAACACGCCGACCCCGATTTCCACATCCGGACAACAACAGTCCCTGACAAGCCCTAACACTCAACAGCTATTTTTTGTACTTTTGCGCCGCAATTTTTGATTCATGACCAACCCTATCAAGAAACTCTATCTGAAGATCAGGAAAATGCACATCACGCCGCCATGGTTAGTGATGGCAATAGACCTTTTTTGGGTGGCAATTTCCGTGTTCCTGACGCTCTTTTTGCGCGACAACTTCCAGTTTCCCACGCGATTAAACTTCTCTGACTGGGTTTATACGCCTGTCTTGCTGTTGTTGGTTCGTTTCTTCTTTTTTGAAGTTTTCCAGACGCACCATCTGGTGATACGATACACCAACACTCAGGATGTCGTCAAACTCTTTTGGGCCTGCCTGTCCGGAACCGCCGCCATATTTCTGATAAATCTGGTTGATTACATACTCACGAAACACTTTGTCGTGCCCAGCTCCGTGCTGATCATGGAATTTTTCGTCTCCATGGTGTTTTTGGTTTTTTATCGTTTCGCTTTCAAGCTTTACTATTTGGAAACGATGAACCCGGCCAAGCGGCGGAAAAACATTGTCATCTTCGGTGCCGGTTCCTCCGGTGTGACCACCAAGCGCACCATTGACCGCGACAATGCCTCCAAATACAACGTGCTCGCCTTTTTTGACGAGGACGACAACAAAATCGGAATGCAGTTGGAGAGCCTGCCCGTGTTCGAATTCCAGCATCTGGAACCGTTCCTGCGCGACAACAATGTTTCCTTCCTCATCATCGCCGTCCAGAAAATCACCAATGCCAAAATCAAGGAGATCACAGAGATAGCACTTCCCTATAACGTTAAGGTGCTGAAAGTGCCGCCCGTGTCGCGTTGGCTGAACGGCAACTTGAGTTTCAAACAGATCAAGAAAGTGCGCATCGAGGATCTGTTGGAGCGCAATCCCATCCAGCTCGACCTCTCGCTGCTGAACAACGAGTTGAATGGCCAAACCATCATGATCACCGGTGCGGCCGGCTCCATTGGCAGTGAAATCGTGCGGCAGCTCCTCAAATTCCAGTACAAACAACTGATTCTCATCGACGAGGCCGAGACGCCCTGTTTCTTCCTAGAGGACGAGATCCGGAAAGCCAATGGCATGGAGCACATCAAGCTGCACATCTTCGACATTTGCGACGAACGGCAGTTAGAGAAGATGATGGCACAGTACAAGCCCGACGTCATCTATCATGCGGCGGCCTACAAGCATGTGCCCATGATGGAGAAAAACGTCCGATCCGCCGTCAAGGTCAATGTGGGCGGCACACAGTCGCTGGCCGACATGGCCGTGCGCTACGGCACCAAGAAGTTCGTGATGGTCTCCACCGACAAGGCGGTGAATCCCACCAACGTGATGGGCGCCTCCAAACGCATCGCGGAGATGTATGTGCAGGCCCTCAACTTCCAGCAAAGCACCACCAAGTTCATTACCACCCGCTTCGGCAACGTGCTGGACTCCAACGGCTCGGTAATCCCCATTTTCCGCAAGCAAATCGAGAACGGCGGCCCCATCACGGTCACCCACCCCGACATCACCCGCTACTTCATGACCATCGCGGAGGCTTGCCAGCTGGTCATCACGGCCGGTGCCATGGGCAAGGGCGGCGAAATCTTCATCTTCGACATGGGCAAGTCAATCCGCATCAGCGACCTGGCGAAGAAGATGATCCAGCTCTCGGGGCTCACCCTCGACAAGGACATCTCCATTGAATACACGGGATTGCGCCCCGGCGAAAAACTTTACGAGGAACTGCTCGCCAACGAAGAAAACACCATCAAAACCGAGCATCAGAAGATCATGGTCGCCAAGGTGCGTCCGTGCGACTACAACACTCTACTGCCCAAAGTGGAGAATCTGCTGGAGCACCAAAACGACGACG
Organism: uncultured Bacteroidales bacterium; assembly: GCA_947167635.1. Lineage (GTDB taxonomy): Bacteria > Bacteroidota > Bacteroidia > Bacteroidales > WCHB1-69 > F23-D06. The sequence goes on from CAMVIT010000028.1 coordinate 35,226, forward strand.
ACTTCACCATCGTCACCTGCATGAAAGACATTGTGGAGGAGTATAAGAGCCAAAACTCCGTATTCGAAATCATTGACAACCAAGAGAAGAGACCATCATGAAGAATTTCGCCATCATCGGGGTCGGCGGCTACGTGGCCCCACGCCATCTGAAGGCCATTCACGAGACGGGCAACAACCTGATTGCCGCGTATGACACCTGCGACAGCGTCGGCATCTTGGACTCTTACTTCCCCGCCACCTCCTTCTTCACCGAAATGGAGCTCTTCGACCGTCATTGCACCAAGGCCAAGAACCGGGGCGAGCAGCTCGACTATGTGTCGGTTTGCACGCCGAACTACCTGCACGACGCACACACGCGCTATGCCCTGCGTCTCGGTGCCGATGTCATCTGCGAGAAACCGCTTGTGCTTAATCCCTGGAACCTCGATGGTCTCCAACAGACTGAAGAGCAGACGGGCCACAAGGTCAACAATATCCTGCAGCTGCGCCTGCACCCCTCCATTGTGGCACTGAAGGAGAAAATCGACAACGGCCCGAAAGAGAAAGTTTACGATATCGACCTGACCTACATCACCTCGCGCGGTTATTGGTATTACGCTTCCTGGAAAGGCGACACCCGCAAAAGCGGCGGCATTGCCACCAATATCGGCATCCATTTCCTTGACATGCTGCTCTACCTCTTCGGGAAAAAGGAGCAGAGCCTCGTGCATGTCTCCACCCACGACCGCGTGGCCGGCTTCCTCCAGCTCGAACGTGCCCGGGTGCGCTATTTCCTGAGCATCAACGCCCACACACTGCCTCAAAAAGCTGTCGAGCAAGGTCTTCGCACTTACCGTTCCATCACCATCGGCAACGAAGCGTTTGAATTCAGTGGCGGCTTCACCGAGCTGCACACCGAAAGCTACCGCAGGATTCTGGACGGCCACGGCTTCGGCATCGCGGAAGCACGCCCCTGCATTGAGTTGGCCTACGATATCCGCAATGCGCAGCCCGTCGGACTGAAGGGGGATTACCACCCGTTAGCGGCACTCGACACCGAGGCACACCCGTTCGGATGGCGATAAGCAGAAACTATTTGTTATACCGGAACGCGAAAATGAACGTCACGGCGACCACCAAGGCATAGCCGGCGAAGATGTACCAGGAGGTCTGCCAGCCGTGCCACACGTTCATGGCCAACGCCTCGCGCGCCGCATCAGTCATAGCCGCGCGCGCTCCCTCCGACAAACCGTGGAAATTGGAGAACACGAACTTGTTGACAACGGCTTGCGCGCTCAACGTGCCGATGGTGGCACCAATGCCATTGGTCATCAGCATGAACAGCCCCTGCGCGGAGGAACGGATGTCGGAACTGGTCTCCTTGTCCACAAACAGGGAACCGCTGATGTTGAAGAAGTCGAAGGCCACACCATAGACGATGCACGAGAGCACGAACAGCCAGACACCCGGGCCAGGGTTGCCCAACCCGAAGAAGGCAAACCTCAACACCCATGCGAACATGGCGATGAGCATCACCTTTTTGATACCAAATCGCTTCATAAAGAAGGGTATCAACAAGATACAGAGCGTCTCCGAAATCTGCGATAGGGAAATCAAGATGTTGGCATGTTGCACGCCGAAGGTGTCGGCATACTCAGGAATATGCTTGAAACTCGACAGGAACGGGTTCGCAAAGCCGTTGGTGATCTGCAGGGAGACGCCCAAAAGCATCGAGAAGATGAAAAACACGGCCATCTTGGGGTCCTTGAAGAGCGTGAACGCCTTGAGACCCAAAACCTCCACAATGGATTTCTTCTCCGCAGACTGGCTGGTCGGGCAGTGCGGAAGCGTGAAGGAATAGCAGGCCAAGGCGAGTCCGATGCCGCCACTGACCACAAACTGTGCGGCGGAATCCTGGAAACCGAGCAGATCGACAATCCACATGGTGACAATGAAGCCGATGGTGCCGAACACGCGGATGGGCGGGAAGGTCTTCACCGTATCCATGCCAGCTCTCTCCAAAGCGTTATAAGCCACAGCGTTCGACAATGCCAACGTCGGCATATAAAAGGCCACGGCGATGGTATAGAGGCTGAAAAGCGGACCGAAGTGGACCGCGTCTCCGGCATTGAGACCATAGAGACCCGCGGCAATCATGGCGATGCCCGCAATGCCATGGCTGATTCCCAGCATTTTCTGTGCCGGAATCCATTTGTCGGCCACGATGCCGATGAGCGCAGGCATGAAAATGGAGACAATGCCTTGGATGGAGTAGAAGATGCCGATGTTTCGGCCCAAGCCATGGGTAAACAAGAAGGTGCCCATGCAGGTCAGATACGCCCCCCAGATGGCAAACTGGAGGAAATTCATGATAATCAGTCTGATTTTCAGGTTCATTGTGGCAGTTTTTATGATGATAATCCAAGAAAATACTGTACGACTGTCTTGCCTGAAGATGTAAAATCTGAAAAGAGCAGCTCGTCACACAGTTGGCCGCAAAACTACAAAAAATACAGCAAAATTGAATAATTATTTTTGGGAATTATATACCTGATGGCACAAATCAAGGCTTTTGCATCTTTTTTTT
>CAMVIT010000029.1:0-36997 GCA_947167635.1 uncultured Bacteroidales bacterium
AGATGTTCGACATCCACGGCGGCGGCATGGACCTGGTGTTCCCCCACCATGAGTGCGAGATAGCCCAGGCAGTGGCATCGATGGGTCATCAGGCCGTGAAATACTGGATGCACAACAACATGATTACCATCAACGGACAGAAGATGGGCAAGTCGCTGGGCAACTTCATCACCCTCAACGAGTTCTTCACCGGCTCGCACAAGATGCTCACGCAGGCCTACTCCCCGATGACCATCCGCTTCTTCGTGCTGCAGGCCCACTACCGCGGCACCGTCGATTTCAGCAACGAGGCTCTGATCTCCGCCGAGAAAGGTATGGAAAAACTGTACGCCGCCGAGCGCCATCTCGACAAACTCAAGGCCGGTGCGCAGTCCACCGAGGACATCAACGCTTGGGTGGAACGCTGCTACGAGGCGATGAATGACGACTTCAACAGTCCCAAGGTCATCGCCGAACTCTTCGAGGCCTCCCGCATCATCAACGCGGTGAAAGACGGCCACGCCACCCTGACCGCTGAGGATATTGAAACACTGAAAAACACTTTCCGCACCTTCTTCTTTGAGATTTTAGGCATGAAACCTGAAACCGCCAATGTGGCCGACAAGTACAGCGACGCCATGAACAAGGTGATGGACCTTGTGCTGGCAATCCGCCAGGACGCCAAAGCCAACAAGAATTGGGCGATCTCAGACAAGATACGCGACGAACTCAAAGAGGCCGGCATTTCTGTGAAGGACACCAAAGACGGGGCCGAGTGGTCGTTGGAATAGCTTGCCAGCGCCAAACGATCCCAATGACCAACCACCAATGACTAATGACCAACGACCAAAGTCCAAGGTAATCAACATTGATACCTTGAGCTTTGTTTTTTCTCGATCCGACATGAAACGTCATTCTACATTCCGCCATCTCCTGACGACAATTCTCATCATTCTCACGCTCGGCGTTCACGGTCAGGGCATTGTGGCACATCGTGGCTTTTGGAAGGCCGACGGTGCTCAGCAGAACAGCCTTGTTGCCTTCATGGCGGCATATCATGCAGCCGTATGCGCCGGTGTGGAGTGCGACGCCCGCCTGACTGCCGACAGTGTGCTCGTCATCATCCACGACCGCAAGATCGGCAAGGAATATGTCGATCAGATTCCCTACAGCCGCGTGGCACGATACCGACTGCCAAACGGGGAATCCATCCCCACGGCGGAAGAGTATCTGCAACAGGCCGCTCAGTATTGCAGTGAGAACTTCAAGCTCTTTTTCGAAATCAAACCCGCACGCTCCGATGACGAGCGGCAGACATACGTCGCAAAGTGTACAGAATTGGTGCGCCGTTACAAAATGGAGGGCCGGTTAGAGTTCATCTCCTTCGATTTAGAAATGTGCAAGATGCTGGCGGAACGCTGTCCCGACATTCCCGTCGCCTACCTCGAAGGCGACAGGACTCCTGAGGAGCTGCACGCATGGGGCATCGACGGCATCGACTACCGATACGGCATTCTGTTCCTACATCCCGACTGGATTCAGCAGGCTCACAACCTCGGCATGAGTGTCAACACCTGGACTGTGGACGACAAGGCAACCGCACAGGTGCTCTCCTTGCTTGGCGTTGACCTGATCACGACCAACGAGCCGAGGCGCATGCCGGCATGGCTTCATGACGAACCTGTGTTCACCTTTGTCTCCTTCAACATCCGACAGAGCGGATTTGCTTCATACGACGAGGGGAATGCCTGGCCCTACCGCAAGGAGGCTGTGGCCAAGATGCTGCTTGCACTGGCGCCTGACGCTTTCGGCGTGCAGGAGATGCTGCCCGACCAGCGCGACTTCCTGCGCCAGAACCTAAAAGAATACCGCATGTTGGGCGTGGGACGCGATGATGGCGACCAAGAGGGGGAAAACATGGCCATTTTCTATAACAAGAAGAGATTCAAACTCCTGCAAGGGAAAACATACTGGCTGAGCGAAACTCCCGACACTGTCTCATTCGGATGGGATGCCGCCTGCCGCCGCACCGTCACCAAGGCCGTCTTGCAAGACAAAAAGACGAAGGTTGTCATCCACTACTACAACACCCACCTTGACCATGTGGGAACCGTCGCGCGAAGCGAGTCCGTAAAGCTGCTCTGCAGGCTGATGGATGAAGACCTCGGGAAAGGCATCCCTGTCTTGCTCGGAGGTGACATGAACTCCTCGATGGCCGACACCATTTTCATTCCCCTGCTCCGCAAGGGCATGTTGCCCGTCCGCGACCTCACCCCCCAAACCGACCAGGAACCCTCTTTCAACGGTTATGGAATTCAAGGCAATGCTTTTGCCAACAACCGGGGCGAACATGTCATCGACCAGTTTTTTGCCAGAAACATCTACGCCATCCAATTCAAGACCTTAGTTGAATATTTTGGAGTTCCCTATATATCAGACCATTATCCAGTCTGGATCCAGTTTTCCGTTTCTCAAGCCCCCAATGATGTCATTCTTTCCACCAAAAAATAAAAATTCTCACGAAATAATATTTCAACTTTGCAATAATACAAAGAATTCATCGTTCCACAAAACATAATCATTGACCTATGCAGAAAAAAACATATACATTTATTTTATTGTTATGCATTTTCTTATTCGCGGGTTGCAAAGACACAGACCTCACACCGGCGTATTTGTACATCTCCGAAGAAGACCTTGACAATTGTGTGGATGTCAGCACCTTCAACGCCGACCATAACCTCAATTTCGACAGTGAGCAATTGGCGGACTTGCAGAAACACACTTTCACACACGTCAATGTTTATGTGAACAACAAGAACCTCGGGTGTTGGCAGTTGCCCTGCAAAGTACCCGTGTTGCACACTGCCGGCATCGACTCCTCCACCGTGGTTTTGCTGCCCGCCTTCCGGAGAACCGGCATGGGGCGCACCATCAACGGCTATCCCTTCTTCAATGTCCTGCAGCAAAAACTTCCCCTCCAGCCCGGCCAAACCTTCAATGTATCAGACAATCCGCCCGTGTACAAATACAACCCTTACGCACGCTTCCCATACTTCGAGACCTTTTCCAACAGTTCCTCCTTCTACCCCACCGACACCACGATCAGCACTCACGTCTTCATACCCACCATCATTGATGGACGGAGTGCGGGCGAGATTGTCCTCACCGACGCCAAAGACAAGTTTGATGTCTCCTCCACCGACATCACCTTGCCGGCCTATAACTACTACATTTTCCTTGAGGTCACATACAAGACTGAAAACAACATCGACATCGGGGTCAAGCTTTCCACCTCTTCCAATCCCAATTCCATCCACCAGATCGGCGGCATCTATGCGTCTGACGGGGAATGGAAAACCATCTATTTCGACCTTTCGAATGTCATCCACAGCTACAATTACTATGGTTCCCCTGTCACCGTGGCCAACATTGTCCTGACCGGCAACGGGAATCCCAGTCTTTCCGACACCCATTTCCAAATCGACAACATCAAAGTCATCTATCAGCCTGCCGCATAGGCTTCGATTCCTAAGCAACACGCGGATAAAACACAAAGTAGTGAAATTGATAAAAAAAATTGCATGAACAAAAGAAGACTCCTGTTTTCATACATTTTCTTTGATGTACTGGCTGCCATCATATCATGGATATGCCTTTATGTCTATCGGAAAATCGTGGGAGAGTCTTTGTCGTTCGGCAGTATCGGCACCGCCATGATGGCCGACCCCACCTTTTTCTGGGGGCTTCTGCTCTGTCCGGCCTACTGGGTGCTCCTGCACGCCTTTATCGGCTATTATAACAAGGTATATCGCAAGTCACGCATGGATGAGCTGGTCACCACTTTCTGCATCACGCTCTTCGGTGTCCTGATTTTCTTCTTCTTCTTCATTCTCGACGATATCGTGACCTCACCGAGGGACTACGTCAAGTACATGTTATTCCTCTTTGCGGTGCAATTTATCACCACCTATATACCGCGTGTTTGCATCACGACGCGCATCAACCGTCGCATTCACAGCGGGCAAATCGGCTTCAACACATTGATTGTCGGCAGCGACGAGAAGGCGCTGCAAATTTATGACACTGTCATGCAGCAGAAGCCGTCCACCGGCAACTTCCTGATCGGGTATGTCAAAGTGGACGACAACGCCGAGGACCGTCTCACGGAGCATCTTGTTTGTTTGGGCACCCTCGAGCGGCTGCCTGACATCATTGAACAGAATCATATCGAAGAGTTGATCGTCACCCTGCACAACGGGCAGCGCAAGCACATTGAGACGCTCATCGCGCTGGCGCGCGACCACGGCAACCTCACCCTGCGTGTCACCCCACAGCAACAAGACGTCCTGCTTGGCACCGTCAAGACCAGTTCCGTGATGTACGAGCCTCTCATTGCCATCACGCCGGAATACCTGCCGACTTGGCAACGGTTTATCAAGCGCGGCTTCGACATCCTGTTTTCGTTCATCGCACTCATCCTGCTTTTGCCGCTTTACATTGTCCTGGCCATCGGGGTGAAACGTTCCTCCCCTGGCCCCGTGTTCTACAAGCAGGAACGCATCGGATACAAGGGCAAGCCGTTCAATATCATCAAATTCCGTTCCATGAGGGACAATGCCGAGGAATCCGGCCCCATGCTCTCTTCCAAAGACGACACTCGGATCACCCCGTTCGGCAAGTTCATGCGGCAATATCGTCTTGACGAGACACCGCAATTTTTCAACGTCCTCATCGGCGACATGTCGTTGGTCGGTCCCCGTCCGGAACGGCAATACTACATTGACCAGATTTCCGAGCGTGTGCCCTACTACAAACTCCTGCTCGGCATCCGCCCCGGCATCACCTCGTGGGGACAGGTCAAGTTCGGCTATGCGGAAAATGTGGACGAGATGATCGAACGACTCCGATGGGACCTGCTCTACATCGAGAACATGTCCATTCAAATGGACATCAAGATCTTGATTTACACGGTGATGATTGTATTGAAAAAAGAAGGGAAATAATCGTAGGGCCGACGCAAGCGTCGGCCCTACGAATTTACTTTTTTTGTATTTTTGCCACTTCATGCAAAAATCGGTTTTGTCATTTAACAATCTCAAAATATGGAAGAAAAAGAATCTACCCAAGTCAATCAAGAGAGCTTTCACCAGCCGGAAGACATCAAGCTTCCCGACAACGCGTATCGTGAGCTCAAGGAGGGCGAAACCTACAAGCCCATCCTGTTAGGCGAGAAAAAATACCCAGAACTGAATGCGTGGACCATCACATGGGGTATCATCATGGCCATCATCTTCTCCGCCGCCACGGCCTACTCCGGCCTGCGGTTCGGGCAAGTCTTCGAGGCCGCCATCCCCATCGCCATCATCGCCGTGGGCATCTCCACGTTGGCCAAGCGCAAGAGCCCGCTCTCCGAGAACGTGCTCATCCAGTCCATTGGCGCCAGCTCCGGCGTCATTGTGGCCGGTGCCATCTTCACGCTGCCCGCCATCTACATCATCAAGGAAACCAACCCCGCAATCGGAGCCGACATACAGGTCAACTTCTGGCAGATGTTCTTAGCCTCGCTCTTTGGCGGCTTTTTAGGTATTCTCTTCCTGATTCCCTTCCGCAAGTACTTCGTCTCGGAGATGCACGGCAAATACCCGTTCCCGGAGGCCACGGCCACGACCGAGATCATCGTCTCCGGCGCCAAAGGCGGCAACCAGGCCAAGCTGTTGCTCATCAGCGGCCTTATCGGCGGTTTGTACGATTTTCTGATGACGACTTTCCATTTCTGGGCCGACACCATCTCCACCCGCATGTGCGGCTGGGGCGAGCAGCTGGCCATGAACCACAAGTTCGTCTTCAAGATGAGCGCTGAGTCCATCCTGCTGGGCACGGGCTACCTGATCGGCCTTAAATATGCGGCGGTCATCTGCGCTGGCTCCGCCCTCTCGTGGTGGGTCATCGTTCCCCTCTTGGGACAATACGGCAGCGCCGACATCGCAGGCGTCACCACCGCCATGAGCACCCTCGACCCTGACTTCATCTTCGCCAACTACGTCCGCTACATCGGCATCGGCGGCATCGCCATGGCCGGTCTGTTAGGCGTGGCCAAGTCCGCCGGCGTCATCAAGAAATCCCTCGGCGTGGCTTTCAAGGCCGGCAAGCAGGCTGGAGCCGACAGCGCCGTGCTGCGCACACAACGCGACATCCCCATGAAAATCATCCTGTTCGGTTTTCTCGGCGTCATCGTCCTGATGGCCATCTTCTTCATCACCGGCGGCATGCAGATGAGTCCGCTGCAAGTGGTGGTGGGCATACTCGTGGTCTTCCTCTTCGCGTTCCTGTTCACGACGGTCGCCGCCACGGCTATCGCCACCGTGGGCACCAACCCCGTTTCGGGCATGACCATGATGACCCTCATCCTCTCCTCGTTCATCCTTTCCGCCGTGGGCCTCAAAGGCGGCTCCGGCATCCTGATCGCCTTGGTGGTCGGTGGCATCGTCTGCTCCGCGCTCTCCATGGCCGGCGGCTTCATCACTGACCTGAAAATCGGTTACTGGATCGGCACCTCGCCCTTCAAGCAAGAGGCCTTCAAGTTCGTCGGAACGTTGGTTTCCGCCCTCACGGTAGGCGCTGTCATCATGCTGCTCTCCAAAACTTACGGCTACACGGGCGAAGAAGCCTTGGTGGCTCCGCAAGCCAACGCCATGGCCGCCATTATCGAGCCGCTCATGTTCGGCGGACAGACCCCGTGGCTGCTCTACATCATCGGCGCCATCTTAGCCATCCTGCTCGATGTGCTTGGCGTGCCCGCATTGGCATTCTCACTGGGTATGTTCATCCCGTTGCAGCTCAACCTGCCCCTCTTGGTGGGCGGTTTCCTGGCCTGGTTCATCAAGTCCCGCAGCAAGGACGAAAGAGTCAACAAGCTGCGCGGCGAGAAGGGCACCCTGCTCGCTTCCGGTCTGCTCGCCGGTGGCGCCATCATGGGCGTGGTCAGCGCCATCCTCAAATACTGCGGCGTCGAACCGACCTTCATGGCCGACTACATCGGGACACCCGTGTTCAACATCCTCTCTATCGTCATGTTCGCGGCCCTGTGCGTCTATTTAGTCATGCACTCCATGAAAGTGAAAGTGGAAAACGAGTAAACAAGTCAATCATCCATCTTAATACTAATCAATTAGCACATTAACATTATGCATATAGCAGTCGCAGGAAACATTGGTTCGGGCAAAACCACCCTGACCGGCATGTTAGCCAAACATTATGGCTGGGACGCCCTCTACGAGAGCGTGGACAACAACCCCTATTTGGCCAGCTTCTATCAGGACATGCAGCGCTGGTCCTTCAACATCCAGGTCTATTTTCTCAACAGCCGCTTCCGCCAGGTGCTTGACATCCGCAAGCGCAAAAAGGATGTGATCCAGGATCGCACCATCTACGAGGATGCCTACATCTTCGCGCCGAACCTGCACGAAATGGACCTCATGGCAACGCGAGATTTCGAGAACTACACTTCGCTGTTCGAACTGATGACGCAGTTCCTCCAGGCACCCGACCTACTGATTTATCTCAAGGCCGACGTTTCCACATTGGTGACACAAATCCACAAACGCGGTCGCGCCTACGAGGACTCGATCCGTCTTTCCTATCTGGAAAACCTGAACGAGAAATATGAAAAATGGATTTCCAACTACAAGGAGGGCAAATTGCTCGTGGTAGATGTCAACACCATAAAATTCGCTGAAAAACCTGAGGATTTCGGCGAAATCATCAACAAAATCGACGCCGAGTTGTTCGGCCTGTTTTAGATGGGCACGCGTTTCTTCGGCATCATTCCGGCGCGTTATGCCTCGACACGCTTCCCCGGCAAGCCGTTGGCCCTGCTCAACGGCTTGCCGATGATACAACACGTGTGCGAACACGTGGCCGCATCGGCGCTGAACGGCTATGCCGTGGCCACCGACGACGAGCGCATCGCACAATGCGTCCGCTCTTTCGGCGGGAATGTCGTGATGACCTCGCCATCCCACCCCTCCGGCACTGACCGCTGCGGCGAGGCGGCACGTCTGCTGAAACTCACCGACGACGATGTCGTCGTCAACATCCAGGGCGACGAACCCTTCATCAGCATCGACGAAATATCCCTGCTGACAGCGCTTTTCAAAGATCCCCACGTCAAGATTGCCACCCTCGTGAAACCTATCGAGGAGGAGGCACTCATCCAAGACCCCAACAAGGTCAAGGTGGTGACGGCCATTTCCGGAAAAGCTCTGTATTTCAGCCGACTACCAATTCCATTTGTGCGCGATGAACAGTGCAAAAAGCCAACCTACCTCCAACATCTCGGCATTTACGCCTATCGCAACAAGACCCTGCAAGAACTAATACGTCTCCGCCCCTCGAGACTCGAACTAAGCGAAAAACTTGAACAATTGCGCTGGTTGGAGAATGGTTTCGACATCTATACCGTCCCATGTCATTACGAGGGCATCGGCATTGACACGCCCGAGGACCTGCAACACGTGCAAGACATGCTCAACAACCACAAAATCAATTTTTAAAACGCCTCCTAACCATGATCCCCTATATCATCAAAGCACTCCGCAAAAGCGACTCCGTCTGCGTCAACGACCTGGGCACCTTCACACTGCACTACGTGCCCGCCCGCATCCAAGGGAAAACGATTCTCGCACCACACAACGAGATCACGCTTGACACCCACATCGAGCACGACGAATATGCCTTCACCAATTTGGTGTGTTTTGAAAAGAAATGCCTCATCACGCAGGCCAACCAAGACATCACCCAATGGGTGGAAGAACTGAAACACGCTTTGGAGAACAACAAGTGCGTAGCATTCGAGAACTTTGGCACCTTTTCCCTCAACGACAAGGGCAAAATTTCCTTCACTTGCGACTATATTCCCGATCTGAACGAGGAGTTCGAGGGAATGGAAGCCCTGCACTTGGGTGAAAACAAGAGCAAGGAGGTTCGAGATGAAGAGATCAGGAATGAGGAGGTTTTGACAACGGCTGCCATTCCTATAGTGAAACCAGAGCCGGAAATCATTCCCGAACCTGAGATTGTTCCTGAACCAGAGCCGGAAGTCATCCCGGAACCCGAAGTCACCCCAGAGCCGGAAATCATTCCCGAGCCCGAGATTGTTCCTGAACCAGAGCCTGAAGTCATCCCGGAACCGGAGGTCACGCCAGAGCCAGAAGTTGATCCGGAGCCCGAGATCATTCCTGAACCAGAACCAGAAGTTATCCCGGAACCGGAGGTCACGCCAGAGCCGGAAATCATTCCCGAACCTGAGATTGTTCCAGAACCAGAGCCTGAAGTTATCCCCGAGTCCATTGAGGAAGAAGAGCCTGTGATTTACAGAAGCGGTGTGATGGATGGCGAAGAGGAGAAAAGTGAAGTTGAAGAAGACACAAGCGAAAAAGATGAATACACGAGGGATGAGGACGAGAAGGAAGATGTGAAAAAAGAAGAAGAAAATGATGACGACGATGATGATGACGACGACGACGATGATGATGATGACGACGAGCATCACTCAAAGTGGTGGGTGTGGTTATTGATTCTTCTGTTATTGGCAGGACTTGGTGTGGCGGGGTATCTGTTCCGCGACAAATTGCGTCCGGCGCTTGAAAATGTAAAGGGGAAATTTTCCAAGAAGGAGCAGGTCGCCGAGCCTGCAGAGAGTCCCACGTCCGAAACCATTGAGGTCACGATTCCAAAGGAGGAGCCTGTCGAGCCCGTCGTTGAGGAGGTTCCCGAAGAAGAGCCCGCACCGGCCGCCTATACACCGGAACCCGTCAAGAAGACTGTGGATGGCAAATATCCATACATCCAGTTCGAGACGGGCCACTATTACGTCATCGTGGGCAGCCTGCCCACGGAAGGCGATGCAGAGCGTCACATCCGAAACCGCAATCTCAGCCAATACAATCCCAAGCTGGTGCTGCAAAAAGGCGTGGGCAACATTCGCGTCTGTATCGGCATCTTCGACAGCGAAGAGGAGGCGGAGAATTTCGCCAAAGGCACCGGGCTGAAATATTGGGTGCTCAAGTAACCATTCACCAGACAACCTGTTGCAACAATGAAAAAACACATTCCCAACACGCTGACCTGCCTCAACCTCATTTGCGGCACCCTGTCGGTCATGGCCGCCGTAAAAGGCAACCTGGAGATGGCCGCTATCTGGATCATCATAGCCGCCGTATTCGACTTCTTCGACGGATTTGCCGCCCGTATGCTGAAGGTGGCCTCCCCTATCGGCAAGGAGCTGGATTCCCTATCGGACGTGGTCTCGTTCGGAGTGGCACCGGCCATGATCATCTACACATGGCTCAACCGCTGTCTGTTCGAGATGCAACCGGCACTCAGCAGCAGTCGTTTCATGGAGTTGATGCCCTTCATTGCACTGCTGGTACCCGCCCTGTCGGCCGTCCGTCTGGCACGCTTCAACATCGACGAGCGCCAGACCACCACCTTCATAGGACTTCCCACACCGGCCAACGCCCTGTTTCTGGGATTCATCCCATTAGCCGCCGACAAGTTGGTTTTTCTCAACAATTTCTGGGTTGTCTGGGGCTTTACCCTCCTGTTTGCACTGCTGTTGGTCAGCCCCATATCCATGATATCACTAAAGTTCAAAGATTTGAAGTTCAAAGGCATTAACATTGCCCGTTACACACTGATTATCACAGGATTGGTATTAATTCCAGTCTTCCATTGGGGTGCCTTTCCGCTGATCATTCTGGCCTATATATTGATTTCACTGTTTTTCCACACCCTTGAAAAATTGCAAGTAATATGAAGATTTCCTCTATCGCGCTCTTCTGCGGTTCCGCCAAAGGCACCAATCCCATCTATGCGCAATTGGCACGCGACTTTGGGCACATCTGCGCCCATCGTCAAATCACGCTCCTTTATGGCGGCGGCAGTACTGGACTCATGGGCGAGGCCTCCAAGGCGGCCATGAAAAGCGGCGGCACCGTCATAGGCGTGGCCCCCGACTTTTTCAAAGAAGGCGCCGTGTTGGCCGACTATATCACCGAAATGATCTTCGTGAAGACCATGAGCGAGCGGAAGCAGTTGCTGGAACATCGAGCTGACGCTTTCGTGGCCCTGCCGGGTGGCTACGGCACGATGGACGAGCTTTTCGAGATCATCACGGACGCCCAGTTGGGCATGCACGACAAGCCCGTGGCACTATTCAACCCAAACGGTTTTTACGACCCGCTCGTTGACCAATTGCAACGCTTCTGCGACGAAGGCTTCCTGCGGCCCTTCCATCACGAACTGCTCACCACAGCAACCACACTGGAGGATCTGTTCACCAGACTGGAAAATTACCGCAACAGCAATGACCACAGCTGGTTAAGCAAAATAAGACATTAAGAGAAACATCAATTCACACGTCCTTTTTTCTTGCCAAAATCATACGCAATATAGCCCGCCAAATAGAAGGGCTTAGCCCTGTTGAAAGCCATTTGTTGAATGAAGGGGAACACCATATCGATGACCGCACCGATTTCCAGTGCCTGTAAACGATAGTCGCTTTTGGCAAACTCGAAGTTGAGCCCCGCCTTGGCATAAAAGCCCGAACGAAAGGTGGTCTGTAATATTCCCGTAAAAACACCGGCGCCGCCAATGACATTATTCAGATTGTGTCGTTCAGGATCGTAACGCACAATCTCTGAAAATCCGGTATTATAGTTCAGGACTTCCACATAATTGGGGATTCCGATGCCGATGGAAGCACCGGCAGAGAGCTGCAACCCAACCTTCACGCCGCCCCAATAGGGCTTTTGATGCAAGGTGCGTTGGTAACCGTAACCGCCGTGCAGGAAAAAGAGGGTGTAAAGCTGCCCGTACCGGCAAGGGCGGACGCCTGTATAAAGGGTGTTGATAGAGCGAACCGACTTGGGATGTTTGTTGTACAGCAGCTCTATCTCCCAAAAATGCTTGTTAAGAATGTCGGGGGTACGACCATGCTGGAAACCGACCCCGAAGCCGCTGGTGTGTACCATCAGCTCCATATTCCACTCTTTGATTGTGACATCATGATAAAACTCTCCCACCTCCTGCGCCCGTACGGGAACTGCAAGGAACAAGGTTCCGAACAACAATAGTGTCGGGAAAATGATGCAAAGACGTGGATGCCACATCGTAAGTTGTCTATTTGGACACTTCCTCAGACACGGAATAACACTTATAGTGACCGTAAGCAGCACATTTGCTCTGAGTCTCGCAGGCGGCAAAGATTACAATGGCGCAAAAAAAGAGGAAACCCAATACAATATTCTTTTTCATTTTCGTTATTGAATTTAAAGTTTGCAAAAGTACTTAAAATTAAAACACTAACGGATGTTTTGTAAATTTATTTTATAAACAGTTGAGATTTAAATTCTTAAATATCATATTGCTCTTTTTGACGGTTCATGCCGGGCTTTTTGCCCAACGTAATCCGCCCAAAATCCCCGATCCCATCCGATTGGACAATTATCCGCAACTTGCTGAAAACCTGCTCTTTTACTTTGAAAATCACGGATATCCGTTTGCCACCGTCTCGCTGCAAAGTACCAATCCCGACGCAGGCGACTTCACCCCGCGCATCGTCATCGACACCAATCTGTTTGTCACCTTCGACTCCATTGTGGTCAAGGGTGACGTGAAGTTGGCGCCAGGGTTTCTCTATCCCTACCTCGGCTTGAAGCGCGGAAAGCCCTATCAGGAGCAACTCATGCGACAAGCCCGCCAGAAGCTGGAGGAGCTGCCCTACACCACAGTCCTCCGTGATGCCGATGTCTCTTTTGTCAAGGACAAAGCCTACTTATACGTCTATCTTGACAAGCGACAAGCCAGTCGTTTCGACGGGTATCTCGGCATAGTGCCCACCGACGAGCGCACCGGGAAAATTTCCTTCCATGGCGAACTCGACTTGGCGTTGCGCAACCTTTTCCATCTGGGTGAAAGCATATTGATAGACTGGAACGGCTACGGTCGCCGCTCACAAAAAATCAATCTCTCCATCCGCTTCCCCTATCTTTTCCGCACCCGTTTCGGCATCAACGGCGCCTTCTCCCTTGACAAGCAAGACACCTCCTACACCACCGTCTCCATGCAGGCAGGCATCCCCTACTCGTTTATCAACAACAGCCACATAGAGCCTTATTTCAACTTCGAGAATTCCACAGTGCTCCATTCCGAGACGACGTCATCCGGCAGCGAGAGCCTATATGCGAACTATCGCAAGACACTCTATGGACTTCGAATGCGATACCGGAAGCTGGACTACCTGTACAATCCCCGACGCGGTTTCGATATCAGCGCAGACCTTTCCGCCGGGAGCCGGCTTCTTCGTGCAAACGGCAACGAATCCGGCGATGGACAGGAGCCGGAGGTCAACGGGTCCTATCGCATCACGGGGGATGTGCGCGGATACATCCCGCTCGGCAAACGCTGGGTGCTCGTTCCCCGGACTCAAGCTGGCTCGCTGCTCTCAGGACCACATGGCGAGAACGAGCTCTTCAAAATCGCAGGCGTGGACTTCATCCGCGGTTTCAATCCCAATGAGTTGATTGCCAGCACCTACTGGTTGTATTCCATGGAAGTGCGACTGATTTTTGCCAAAAAATCTTTCGTTCACCTCTTCTTCGACGGCGGCATTTATGAGCAACAACTAACAAAGCGTTATCTCCACGACACGCCCTTCGGGTTCGGTGCTGGCGTCAATTTCGCCGTCCGCTCGGGTACATTTTATTTGGAATACGCCTTGGGACGACAAATGAAGAATCCCATCTCCCTAAAAAGGGGGATTATCCATTTCGGCGTAAAAGTCGATTTCTGAGGATCAGATGTCGAAGGTGACTGTTTCGTAGATGCCCAACTCGTGCGCGATACCTGTCAGCACTTTGTCGATCTTGTCCTTGACAAACTCCTCCGACTCGATAATGTGGAGATTAGGATGTGACTGCCAAGCACGGATGAGATTATCATCCACCGACACAGCCTCCTCAATGGTCTCCATGCGAGCGGAATTGTTGCTCAGCGTGTAACTGTTCGGAGCGCCCTTGGCACTGGTGCAGAGGTGAAAAACCGCCTTGTATCGCGCCAACAAGTCCTCTTCTGTCAAGTTAACTGAAGCGAGAAGACGCTTCCAGTCTTCAGGTGTCATATAGGCAGAAATGTCCATCGCCCCGCGATCGTTGATGACCAAAGCCGGTTTGCCAGTGGCCTCCGCAATCCGGTAAAAGGAGTCCTCCATCTGCAACAAAAAGGTCAGCATGTTTTTTTCGGTCTCGAAATAGAGATGCCGGTCTTGGGTCAAGAAATCGGCACCCGCGTTGATAAAGAGAGTTGCCGCCTCTGGAAGCGAGAACACGGCATAGCCCAATTTGGAGAAGACCTCCTCGATGCGTTCCGTCGTGGTGGTCTTGCCGGCACAAGGACCGCCGGTAAGGACGATTTTTGTAATCATAAGGGACATTTTTAGCAGCTGCAAAAATACAAAAATTAACGGTGCTCAGCAGTGTCATGCTAAGCACCCGACAAAAAATCCCCTAAAACAGGACTCGTTTGCGAGACGCTTTTTTTACTATCTTTGCACTTTGTTTCAAAAAAATGACCGACAAGATTCTCAGCACCCTCTTCACCAAGGTTTTCGCCACCTTCATCATGCTGTTGGTGGTCATCTTGAACACCAACTCGTTTGGTGCCGAGGGTACGGGCACCATTGCCCTGGTCATCTTGGGATTGGCGCTTTTGCAGGTGCTGGCCAACTTTTGCGGCGGCACCACATTGGTCTATCTCACCCCGCAGAAGAAACTGTTTCAGTTGCTGTTCCTCTCATATACCTGGGCACTGTTCAGCAACGCGGCCGGCCTCGTCGTCCTGTACCTGCTGGACTTGGTGCCCAAAGAATACATGATCTACCTGATCATCATGACGCTGGTGGACAGCGTATATAGCATCCACACCTGCGTCATGCAGGGCAAGGAGGACATCCGCACCTTCAACATCTTCCAACTATCCCAAGCCTCGCTGCTGTTCCTGCTCATGGGCGGTGCGCTGCTCGTATTCCGTCTGGCACATCTCACACCCGACATACGCATCTACCTGTGTGCCTACATCTTGTCGTACCTCCTGCCCACCATCGGAACCTGTTTCTATATCGGCAAGCGCGTGGATCATCCCGACTTCGGAAACATCGGGGCACTTTTCAAGGAGATGTTCAAGTTAGGCTTTTGGAACCAGTTGGCCAATCTCACGCAGCTGCTCACCTACCGGCTCAACTACTATTTCATCGAGAACTTCATCGGACGCGACTCCGTGGGCATTTACGAACTGGGCACCCGCATTTCCGAGGCCGTCTGGATTTTCCCGCGCAGCATCAGCGTGGTGCAATACGCACGCATCTCCAACAGCACGGACGAAGAGTACGATAAAAAACTAACAATCAGCTTGTTAAAAATTGTATTCCTGTTCGCATTGTTCGCGGTAATCTGCCTGCTCCTGCTGCCGGCCTCTGTGCTGGGTTGGATATTTGGTCCCGAATTCGTTCTTTCGAAGCCCGTCATTTGCAGCTTGCTGCCGGGTATCTTATGCCTCTCCTGCACATCCATCCTCACCCACCACTTCTCCGGCCACGGTAAATATTGGGTCAACGCCGTCAGCTCCGTCACGGGACTCACCGTGACCGCTGTGCTGGGGCTCACACTCATACCACGGGCCACGGAAGTCGGCACACTGCATGCGCTCCAGACTGCCGGATGGATATCCTCCTGCGCATACGGATCCTCGCTGCTCATCTCACTCATCGTTTTCATCAAGATGTTCCATCCTCATGCCAGCGAATTCCTCATTTCGCGAGAAGACAGATTCCTCTTCAAGTCGATTATCCAAGAAAAATTGAAAAATATCAAGCAAAAACAATCCTAATAAAGAAAAAGATGAAACTATCCATCGTCATTCCGGTTTACAACGAGGCCTCGACCATCACCGCCATTTTGGACAAAGTGCTGGCCGTCAAACTGATCAACGACATCAAAAAGGAACTTGTTTTGGTCAACGACGGCTCTTCCGACAACTCGGCAGAGGTTATTGCGGCATACGCCAATGCCCATCCAGAAGCAGAGATCCGCTATTACGACCAGCCCTGCAACATGGGCAAGGGTGCGGCGCTGCACCGCGGCATTGCAGACAGCACCGGAGATTATATCATCATCCAAGATGCAGACCTTGAGTATGATCCCGAAGAGTACAACCTCCTACTCAAGCCCGTCATCCTAGGATTTGCCGATGTGGTTTACGGTTCCCGCTACCTTGGAGGCACTCCGCACCGCATCCTCTTCTACTGGCACACCAAAGGCAACAAACTGCTCACCCGCGTTTCCAATTGGTTCACCAACCTGAATCTCACCGACATGGAGACCTGCTACAAGATGGCACGCGCCGACATCTTCAAGCGCCTTTATCTTCAGGAGAAACGCTTCGGCTTCGAACCGGAAGTCACCGCAAAACTTGCCCGCATGGCCAAGAAGGAGCACATCCGCATCTACGAGGTGCCCATCTCCTACTACGGCCGCACCTACGCCGAAGGCAAGAAAATCGGGTGGAAAGACGGTGTGCGCACCCTGTACTGTATTCTGAAATACAACTGTTTCTCGAAAAAATACCTTAAATAAAAAACGCGGTTTTCACCGCGTTTTTTTTACTGTTCGTAAATCCGGTTGATGGTTTCGACGTAGTCGGCCAGCACCTTGTTGCGCTTGATTTTCAACGTCGGGGTCAAAAAGCCGTTGGCTTGCGTCCATTCATCAGTGATCAAAACAAATTTCATGACGTTTTCCGCTTTGCCGAGTTCCTGGTTGCACTTGTCGATCTCTTTCTTGACACGCTGCATTATTTGAGGATTCTGAGCCATCTCCTCCTTGGTCGTGTATTTCACGTCATGACGCTCGCACCAGCACTTGAGGAACTCGTAGTCGGGGATGATGAGCGCGGCGGCGAACTTCTGGTTTTCGCCGACCACCACCACCTGCTCGATAAAACGGGAGCGGACGAGCATGTCTTCAATCAGTTGCGGGTTCACATACTTGCCTTGCGAGGTCTTGAACAGGTTCTTCTTGCGGCCTGTGAGCACCAATTGCCCCTTGGTGGTGAAACGGCCCAAATCGCCGGTATGCAGCCAGCCGTCCTTGTCGATGATCTCTTTGGTGAGTTCTTCGTCTTTGTAATAGCCCATCATGACATTGTGACCACGGCAAATGACTTCGCCATCGGGGGTGATGGCGATTTCGACGCCGCCCAACGGGAAGCCCACTGTATTGGCCTCACGACCGTACTTTTCGCGGCAGGAGACGGCAATCACAGGTGAGGTCTCCGTCATGCCGTAACCCTCGAACACGGGCATGCCGATGGCAGAGAAGAAGGAACAGAGCTGCGGTTGCAGGGAGGCGGCACCCGAAACGAAAATGTCGAACCTCTCGATGCCGAGCCCCTGACGTATTTTGCTATAGATCAACTTGTCGGCCACGGCATGCTTGCAGTTGTACCACCAGGAACGCTCGCTGTCCTCAATCACATACTCACGCGCGATCTTGACCGCCCAGAAGAAAATCTTTTGCGCCAACCCTTTCTGTGCCTTACCGTTTTTGACAATACCTTCGTAAAACTTCTCGAAAACACGGGGTACGGCTGACATCATGGTAGGATGAACCTCTTTGATGGAGCTTTGGATGGCAGCCAGATTCTGCACATAATACACAGTCATTCCCAAATACTGATAAAGAATCACCAGCATGTTTTCGTAGGCATGACACATCGGCAGGAAACTCAGGGCTTTTTTGGACCACTTGGCCGGGATATGCTTGAGATGCTCAATCTGCTGCATCAGGTTAAAATGAGAAAGCATGACACCCTTGGGCGTACCCGTTGTGCCGGAAGTGTAAATCATCATGGCACACTGCATCTCGTCCACCGCATCGCGACATTGCTGCAATAACTCGGGGTTGGGGTTCTGACGGCCAAGCTCCAAAAGCTGATCCCAATAGGGGAAATCCTTGCGGTCGATGAAAGTGTAAAGATCCAGCAACTCGGGTACCTTGCCACGCACCATCTGAATCTTCCTCATCACTTCGGCGCCCTCCATGATCAGCAGCTTGATGCCGCTATGGTTCAATATATACAAATAGTCATCAGCGGAAATGGTCGGATAAACGGGCACCAAGATGGCACCGATTTGCGTGACGGCCATTTGGGTGATGGTCCATTCCGGACGATTGGTGGAGATGATCCCCACGCGGTCACCGGGACGAATGCCCTTGTATAGTAAAGCATAACTTAAGATAGTTGCCGTATCTTTGTATTCTTTAGGAGAATAGTATTTCCATTCGCCATCGACTTTACACGAAAGAGCCTTTTGTTGTTCGGGGTGACGCGCTTCATACTGAAGCATGATGTCAAAAATACGTTTTATGTTTTCCATAAGTTAAAATAATTTGATTACCAGTTTTGGAATGCAAAAAAACAACTTTTTCACAAGACAATTCACAATATGTGATTAACACCATGTCCAAAGGGATATATCCCGTATTTAGGGACGAAATATCGTATTGAGGGACGAAATTGCAGACGTGTGGCCAGCTTATATCGTTTTTTTTATACTTTTGCAGACTTTTTACTGAAGACAATGATAAATAAATATATGCCTGATTATCTTATAGATAGGAACAATGTCATCTCCTATTTGATATTTGTTGCCTTCTTCTCGATAATCTTCATCAACATATTCACACCTTTTCAAGGGGCGTGGTACAACACAGAGAATGCGTCGCGCTACGACCTCTTCCTGTTTACGGTATTCCTGGTATTGGGCGGCGTCGTGGTCTTGGGATTGAGCCGTTGGCTGATGTCGTTCATCCATCGCAAGTATGGCATCACCATCGTACAATACTTTTCGTGGATTGTGTTGGAAGTCGTCCTGATTGCCACATGCTATACCTGCGGCTGCTATTTCAGCCCGAAAGACACACGCCCATTTTCCGAAATATTCACGCGCGCAGTGCTCTATGTGCCTCTGATCATGCTCATTCCTACCATAATCACCTATTTGTACTTAGGCATCAAGGAACGCGACAAAACAATAGACAGCCTGCTTGCCCTGAAAAACGACACACCCGATGATGTGATCGAATCAAACGCTGGAGGTAAGAGTATCGAATCCATTGAAAATGTGGATATTATTAATTTCTTCGATGAAAAAAAAGAGCTAAAACTCTCGGTCAAGACAGAATACATTTACTATGTCGAGGCATTTGACAACTATGTACAAATATATTACAGCACCAAAGACGAAATAGCTCGTTTCACATTGCGCAGCAGCATGAAGAAGCAGGAGGAGCTGCTGACACCGCACGGTTTTGTGCGTTGTCACCGCTCCTACATTGTCAACTTCGCGAAAGTCACGCTCTTGCGCAAGGACAAGGACGGTCCTTACCTCGAATTGGGCAACAAGGACATTCCTGAAATTCCCGTTTCCAAGACCTACTTGGACAAGGTAACCTCTCATCTCACCTATCCGCGATGAAAAAGCGCAAAGACAAGATCAAGTTCATAGTAGATTATTTCGAGGAGCACCAGCCCGATGTGCAGTCGGAGTTGCATTATGCAAGTGCCTATCAGCTCTTGGTGGCCACCATGTTGGCGGCACAATGCACAGACAAGCGTGTCAACATGGTGACGCCGGCGCTTTTCGAGGCCTACCCTACCCCTGCGGCGTTGTCGCAGGCCTCGGAAGAGGAGATTCTCACCTTCATCAAGTCGGTTTCCTATCCCAACAGCAAAGCGGCGCATCTCTCGGCGATGGCCAAGATGTTAGTGTCGGATTTTGACGGCGAGGTGCCTGGAACGATGGAGGAGCTCACTCGGCTGCCCGGTGTGGGACGCAAGACAGCCAATGTAGTGCTCGCCTTCGCCTTTGGACAAGCCGCCATGCCCGTCGATACGCACGTCTTCCGCGTGGCGCACCGGTTGGGGCTGGTCCACGACGCCCCCACCCCGGAAGCGGTAGAGAAACAGCTCGTGGCACAATTTCCCCGGGAGCATGTCTCCAAGGCACACCACTGGCTTCTCCTGCACGGCCGCTACATTTGCACTGCGCGGAAAGCTCACTGCGAAAAGTGCCCGCTCACGGAAATATGCGATGAATTCCAAAAATAAAGTGCTACTTCGCCACAAGGAACCCCTCTCCGTCAAACAACTCCTCCAGACTCATCCCATCTGCCAAGTGCAACGTCTGCAGCCCTGCGGCACGCGCTCCCACCAAATGCTGGGGTGAATCATCAATGAAGAGCGTCTCTTCCGGAACCAAGTTGTTTTCCTGAATAATATGCTGGAAACCGTTCACTTTTGGCTTTCTTATATGCAAAAGCTGCGAAAAATAGGCTTTCTTGAAACGCTCCGCAAAAAGGTCGTAGCCGAACTGCTCGCGGATTTGCTTCGTGAACACCTCGTAGTTGAGTTGGTTGGTGTTACTGTATAAAAACAAACTGTAATGCTTCCCGACCCTGCGCAAAAGTTGTTCATGCGCTTCGGGAAAACCTATCAGAATCGCATTCCAGCAATCGTTGATTTGCCGGTCCGTCAAGGCGACGTTGGACAACGAGCGCACATACGCATGGAATTCGTCCACACTGATATATCCCTCCTCAAAACGGTCCATGGTGTCGGATTGTTTTTGCTTAGAGTAGATTTCCTCAAAGTTGCGGACCCCGCATTGGGCGAAGGCCTCCGCAATGTTCTGGTAGCGGATTTTGTACAAAACGCCGCCAAAGTCAAAAATGATGTTCTTGATCATGGTCAAAAAATATTACATACGGAGACGAGCACGCCCACATACAGATACAAAATGCATTCTCATAAGAATCTATTCATCAATCATCTGGCGGAACTCATCTTCTGAGATGATGGGAATACCCAAGCTCTCGGCTTTCTTGCGCTTGTCAGGGCCCATTTTCTCGCCCGCCAACACAAAACTGGTCTTCTTGGAAATGGAGCTGACGTTTTTGCCGCCGTGTTGCTCTATCAACCGTTTCATCTCGTCGCGGGGAATCGTGAAGACACCACTGACGATGATGCTCTTGCCGGCCAGCTTGTCCGACGTCGGCTGATGGGTCTCCCCCGCCTCAAACTGAAGTCCTGCGTTGCGCAGACGCATCACAACGCTGAGATTCTCCGTGTTGTTGAAGAAGTCAATGATGCTCTCCGCCACACGCTCGCCGACGTCCTCCACCTCCATCAGTTCCTCCTTGGAGGCGTTCGCAATGGTGTCGATGGTCTTGAAATGGCGCGCCAGCTTCTTGGCGGTCACCTCGCCCACAAACCGGATGCCGAGGGCATAGAGCACGCGCTCAAAGGGCACCGCTTTCGACTGTTCAAGGCCATTGAGGATGTTTTGGGTGGTCTTCTCCTTGAAACTGAGCGTACGCACCTTGCCGTTCTCATCCCCGACTATTTTTTCGATGCCGAAGAGTCTGTCGTAGTTCAGGTCGTAGAGGTCGGCGACCGTGGTGACAAGACCCTGGCTGTACAGCAGGTCGATTTTGCCTTCGCCGAGGGAGTCGATGTTCATGGCCTTGCGGGAGATGAAGTGCTCAAGGCGACCCTTCACCTGCGGGGCGCAGTGCAGCTCGTTGGGGCAATAGACGCCCGCCTCGTCCTCGTTCTGCCGTAAGATCGCGCCACAGACGGGGCATTCCGTCACAAAGGCGATGGGCAGCGCGCCGGCCACACGTTTGTCCATATCCACGCCCACAATCTTGGGGATGATCTCGCCCCCCTTCTCGACCCAAAGGTGGTCGCCCTCGCAGATGCCCATCTCGCGGATAAAGTCGCGGTTGTTAAGGGTGGCACGTTTGACCACAGTGCCCGCCAAGCTGACGGGTGCGAGGTTCGCGACGGGGGTGATGACACCCGTGCGCCCCACTTGGTAGTCAACGCCGAGCAAAGCAGTGGAGACACGCTCGGCCTTGAACTTGTAGGCGATAGCCCAGCGTGGGCTTTTGGCCGTGGAGCCAACCTGCTGTTGTTGCGCAAAGTCGTTGACCTTGATAACGATGCCGTCGATGGGGAACGGCAGTTGCTTGCGTTGGGTGTCCCAATGGTGGATGAAATCGAAGACATCTTGCAGGCCGTTGACACATTCCATCACATCGGGGAAGCGGAAGCCCCACTCATGGAGCTTGCGCAAACGGCCGTAGTGCGTGTTTTCGGGCAAGTTCTCGCCAAGGGCGTAATAGAGCTTGAATGCCAGACCGCGTTTGGCCACCTCGGCGGAGTTTTGCAGCTTAAGGCTGCCAGATGCCGCATTGCGCGGGTTGGCGAAGGGTTGCTCGCCAATCTCGTCGCGTTCTGCGTTGAGGGCCTCGAAGCTGGAAAAAGGCATGATGATTTCGCCGCGCGCCTCCAAAAATGGAGGAAAGTCGCCCGTCAGCCGCAAAGGCACGGTGCCGATGGTCTTGACATTGTCGGTGACCACATCGCCGCGTGTGCCGTCGCCGCGCGTGACGGCCCGCACAAGGCGGCCGTTCTCATAGATGAGGCTGATGGCCACACCATCGTATTTCAGCTCGCACACATATTCCGGCGATGTGCCGAGCAGGTCGCGCACGCGCGTGTCAAAATCGGCGAGGTCTTCCTCGGAGTACGTATTTCCCAGCGAGAGCATGGGATAGACGTGCGCAGCGCTCTCAAACTGCTTGGTGACAGCGCCGCCCACACGTTGCGTCGGGCTGTCTGGCATTGCATATTCGGGATATCGTCGTTCCAGGTCGATGAGTTCCTGCAGCAGCTGGTCGAAATCATAATCCGAAATCGTCGGATTGTCCAACATATAGTATTGGTAGTTGTGGCGGTTGATCTCCTCCACAAGCTGGTCGATGCGGGCTTTGGCGGCAAGGGTTGTTCCTTCCATCTGTCTTTTTTTTAGAACGACAAAAATACAAAATTTAGCAGCAACTATATACCCGACGGTACAAATTTATATCGTTTTGTTCCTCCTGCGATTTACGATTGTTCACAAGTACGAAAAAATCGTACTTTTGCACTTTCTTAAGCTCCTTATGGCTGTTAACGAAACTTCTTCCTCTTCCGGCGAAATCACCTCTTCATTCGAGAATATCTCGGACGTGTTCACCGCGTATGCGGAAATCCCGTCGGGTGGGTTCAACCGCTTGTATAAGGCGAAGCGGTACGGAAAGTGGTTCGTGCTGAAGGGTTTGAAGCCGGAATTTCAGAGGAAGGCGGTTTATAGCGAGCTGCTGACCAAAGAGTTTGAGTTGGGGGTACAGATGGATCACCCCAACATCGCGCATACGTTCAGCTTTGAGACCGACCCTGTTGCCGGGCCGTGCATCGTGATGGAGTATGTGGATGGCTGTACGCTCAAGGAGTTCCTCGCACAGAGTCCATCGCGGGCCGTGCGCATGAAGGTTACGAAGGAGATACTGTCGGCAATGTCCTACTTCCACGGCAAACAGATTATCCATCGCGATCTGAAGCCCGACAACATCTTGATCACGCACAACGGACACAATGTGAAGATCATTGATTTCGGGTTGGCGGACACCGATTACCACGGCATTCTGAAGCAGCCGGAGGGTTCGGACACATACGCCGCACCCGAGCAGAAGAGCGGCGGCGTGCCGTTGGACTGCCGTGCCGACCTCTATGCTTTCGGGGTGATTCTACGGCAGCTTTTTCCCCATGGTTACCGAGGAGTGGTACGCAAGTGCACGCGCAAGGACCGCGAGCAGCGCTTCCGGAATGCGGACGAGATTCTGCGGCGGATGCAGCAAAAAAGACTCTACGTTTTCATATTGCTCCCAATAACCTGCATCTTGGTTCTGTTGGGCGGCGTATGGCTGCTAAGCAAAAGCAAACCTTCACCAATCCATTCTCTTCCTACCCCAAGTTCAGGAATTCCTGAAGCCCAACATTCCGACACTTTCCAAACACCATCCAAGGACATTGTAGTCTTCCAAAGAACAGAAAGTGTCTCACAAAAGCAGGAACTCCCGCAAGGCGCCTTACTGATGATTGAGCAGAGTGTGGACACTATCTTTGAACCGTTTTGGGTTCGGTATCGTGCTGCAGAAGACAAGCTCATGGAACAAGCGGAATACGGACGGTTAATACCTGATAACCGTAACTACGAGGAACGGGAAAAAGTCATTTTGGATGCCATTATAAAAAAGTATCCCAAATGTTCCGAGCTGGAAGAATCTTTAACAGCTGCGTACAGAATGAGTTATTATCTTCACATGAAAGAGATTACCGATACTCTATCTCTGCTGGTGGAATAATCCTGTCTTTTTTTGGAAGATCTCCGTCAGTCCACAAGCATCTTCAAGGCATCGTCCGCGTAGCCTAACTCTTTCCCTAACGTGTGGAGATAGAGCTTTTCGGTAGGATGGAGTGTGCCGTCCGCTTTCGCCAATTGTGCCATACCGGACAAGAGGGTCGTGGCATTCATCATATCGTCTTTGAAAAGCGCCAAATCTACTTTTTGCTGCTTTGGATTGTCAATTTCCGCAAACAGGAGGGTTCTGTTTTTGTCCGAAATGTTCATACTGCCCACCAACACTTTAAGCAGTTCCTCCTCATCTTGCGAAAAATCGCCGTCCACAAGAGCCATGTTGAGAATCAGTTTGGCCTTTGCGATTTCGATTTGCTCTTGTTTCCCGAAGTCGATGATCTCGTTCAGGAAAAGGGCTTTTGCGGCTTTGGCGATGGCGTAGGTTGACATCGCGTCAACGGTTCCGCCCACAACACCGCCCAACACGGGAATTGCTTTGTGGATGTTAACGAGCCCTTTCTGTCCGAATTTGGTGAACAGACGGAATCCCACCGCCTGATTGATCTTGGTCAGCACAGCGCCGGGCAATTTTTTCAACGATGCGGTGGTGAACTTGACAGCGAATTGCCCGGCGGTTTTTGACAACACATTGCCCGCCTGCGATCCGAGAAGGCAGAGATACATTCCGGTCTTCTTTTCTTCGGTATTCTCGTGGAATCCGCCCAACTCGGCAATAGCGCCTATCATTCGCAGTTGAATGGCCATCACACCGGCAATGTTCGCGGGCAATGTGACGGCCATAGTGGGCAGCCCGCCGAAACTGGTGACAAAACCCGTTGTGGCGGAAGAGGTGATTTGCCAATTGACGAGATGGTGGATGGCGGTGTTCACATTGCCATACTTGTCAAGGTTTTTTTGGGCCATATCGCGGCTGGAGCCCAAGCCGGGGATGTTGCCGTTGGCCTTGTCAAACGCCCAGTCCAAGACTTCCAACATCTTCGAACCCTTTTCCTCCATTTCCTCTTCAGGGACATTCTCTTCCTCCGTTTTGTTGCGGTGTAAGAGTTCTTGTCCTTTTTCCTTTCCGGATTTTGCTACATCCGAAACCATGGCTGTGATTCTCGACACTCCTTCTTTGAGATTCACGTTTTCTTTAACTTTATCTAAAAAAGCCATGGGGTTCATTGTCTCTTTTCTTGGCCTCGCGCTCGCGTTCCAGCTGCGCTCGCAGGTCTATGATTTTCTTTTTGTAATACCCTTTACTCAAAATTGTATGTGTTAAGGATTGGATGGTCAAAACTTCATTTTATGTACTTTTTCAACCATAGAAAGGGTGTTGTCAATAATGTCGTTGCTCTCCCCTAATATTTTTCCTAAAAAACCAAGTTCTGACATCACCTTGCAGTTACGTTCCTCTTCCGTCAAGAATATTTCATCGAAATCTTGATTGAAATGGTCGGTCTCAAAATATTCGTCGTATTTCCGTTTCTGTAAAAGGAAACCTCTTCCGGCTCTTTTTTTCGAGGCCAACAAGGATTCCCAACGCAGACGGAATTCTTCTGAACTCATTCCCAAAGCGACAGCCTTTTGGGTCAGATAATCCATATCCCGTTTGTCGATCTTCTCCTTCTGGAGCACAGCACGCACTATCGGACGGAGAGGATCGTACTTTGGAGTGCGGCAAGCTTCTTTCCCAGTATTTGTGTCTTTCAAGGAAATCATACCAATTCAAGAATGGCGGCCACTGCAGCGGGAATGCAGAAAAATTGGATGGCATAACTCAAAGCGGTGAAGATGCAGCTGTCGAGTAGATCCACACTGCTTATCACCCAGAACCAGCGGGGTGGAACCGTTTCGCTCCAGCCAGTAAAGCCGATGATCAGGCCAAGCAAAGCCGAGCCGGCACCTGCATAAAGCACCCAGTCCTCAATGTTGCCCATAGCGAAATAGCCCATAGCACAAAAAAAGACG
Source organism: uncultured Bacteroidales bacterium (assembly GCA_947167635.1). Taxonomy (GTDB): domain Bacteria; phylum Bacteroidota; class Bacteroidia; order Bacteroidales; family WCHB1-69; genus F23-D06. Next base: position 26,312 of record CAMVIT010000029.1, read on the forward strand.
ATGGGCGAAAGGATATTCCAAATCCAAAGTATTACTATCATAACAACGTTTTTGGGGTAAGAAGGTGGGGCACAACGCCCCACCTTGTCTGTAAAATTATTTTCCTTCGGCAAAATCTAACAATTTCTTTCCGAGTTGCTGAACGGTCCAGTCCGGATCGAATTTGAATCCGGCCTTGGTGGCCAACTCTCTCAAGGCAGCCTTTACGGAGCCGCATTTTTCAACCATTTCCTTGCTCACTTCGATGGAGTTGTCTTCGTTTTGCCAAACCATGTGACCGGCAATCTTTTTGCCTCTTTTCTTGTCACCTTTTGTGATTTTTCCAGTTGCCATAATTATAAGTTATTGATAAATTGCGCCTACTCTTTTTCAGATTTTCGGCTTCCTCTTTTTACTATTGTGAGTGATATTTATTTTGAAGTCCTATGCAATACCCTAATCAACCGTTATTTCAACGCGAATACTGCAATGATACCGATGATGACAATCATGGCCAGCAAGATCCACAGCCAGGTCATTGATTTTTTTATTTCCAAACGGTAGTTGCCACGCTTGCCAGCCCCTTTTTCCGTTTCATTGACTTCAAACTCAATACCATATCTCTGGGCTAAATCCGTTATTTTCTTGAACTTGTCAGCGGGCCACATCGGATTAGTAAAGGCCACTTTTGTCCCGTTTTTCAGGGTCAGGAACATATCCATGTCCCCGACTTGTTTGGCGAGTTTTTCTTCAAACTCTCCTGACTTCTTCTTGCCAGAAATGTTGTTCACCGAATCGATTTCGTTGCCGGTTTCATTTTTCGGGAACGCTTTCTGCAAATCGGCAAGTGTGGCGTTCGGGTGCATTTCAAGATAGGCCGCCACAATTCCCAAGGCCGTCCATTTCTGTGACTGGCCATAAACTTTGATCTGTTTTGCCATAATAATCTTTTTTTCAGTTTTATAATCTTTTTTTCTTTTCACGCAGTTTTGCAAGGTCTTCTTTCAGCTGGGCTAAAATCTCCTTGTTTCTTTTCATTGTGTATTCAAGCCCTTCGTATGTCACGAACTTTTTGCCAACGGCCTTGTTGTATGCTTTTGCGTCGGCAATGCTTCTTTTCGCGGAATCGATTTCTGCTTTCAAATCCTCAATCTGCTTTTTTTTAGAAGCAATTTGCTTGTCGATGTCATCCTTTGATGAACGGAAAAATAAAAATCCCATAGTCATTTCTTTTAATTTGAAGTGTCCCTTTACTTTTTCAAATCAGCTCTCAACTGTTTCAGTTCTGCTATCCATTCGGAAGGCACCGTGTTGTTTTTGCTGATGTTGAGCGGATAGGCGAACTTATGTTGGGCAAGTTCCTCGGTTTCGCGGCATTCGGCCTGCTCTGCGGTCTCGGTGTATTCCCATTCCCAGAAACAGCTGTCGATCAGCTTGTTTACGATTGCCTCGGCTGTGTTGTCATCCGCGTCAGGGGCCATAATAGCACGCAGCGTTCTCCGTAACGTGGAACTCTTGAACGGACCGCGGATATGCCAGCGGATACGCCGACTCATGTCGTTGCTGATGCCGAAATATAACGCAAGATAAGGCGCTCCTTGAATAGAACGTTCTTGCAGTTTCCTGTCTTCTATCAAAGCGCGATTCTTAAAACCACCCAATAGTTTCTGTGCTTCAGCTTTGGGAAACCACCAGCGATATACGCCGGGGCGTTTTTCCACCTCTGAACATCGGTTTTGAATCTGTTGCCGTATCAATGCTGCGGATTGTAGATTTTTCATATTTTAATGTTGATAATAATTGATGAACATACTGCAAGGGCTTCACTGGCAGGCACGAAAAAAGGCGTGGCCTGTCTTTGTCGTCAAAGAGGTTCTAGCAAAACCCAAGCAGAAAACAAAAAACAATCCACGCCTGTTGCAGACATGATCACTGTAATTGCTTTTCTGCTGTTGGTTAAAATTTGCTAGATTTCTTTGACAAACAAAAAGCGATTGCACGATAACTAAAGAACGTCAGTTTTCCGTGGAAAACATGCTGCAAAAATATAAAAAAATCATACACAAGCGTGAATTGTGTTTTTTTTTCAAAGAACGGCGTGAAATCCGTTGCATGTAATTTCACGCCGCAAAAATAACAACTTGATGGATTGGATGTTTGGTCCGAATTGGTCCGAATTAAGGGGTCGGCTGTTAGGGGTTGCTCCCGCGAGGGCAGGGGGGACGGAAGAGGGGCTATCCCGCCAGTGCGCACTCTGGCGGGTTCGGGATTCCGTTTTGCAACCCTGTTCTCACGAGCCACCGCCTGCCGAGACGATGACGACCGCCCTCGCGATTCACCGCCACTCATTTCCGGCAAAACGGAATGGTACATTGGTTGCACGCAAGGGCGGGGATTAACGACACCCCGTGTTCCGACAGCACAGTGATTGCCGAAAAACGGATAACCCGCCAGTGCCACACTAACGATCAACGCACAACCCGCAAGGACAATCGGAAACGTTCAGCAAATGCACCATTCCGTTTGGCCTCCCTTCCGAATAGGAAACAACATGCATTGCCGAAACCCACAACATAACGTTGACGCGACGCCTTGACCGGCCAGACGGAACCTCCGTCTCGCAAGGGCTCCTATCATCGTCGCTTCATCGCTTCATCGTCCAATTTCCTGCGAAATTACGGCTTAAAATTTACAATCACAAAACTAATAGTTAACGTTATATTTGTAAACAACTGATAGCGAGCAAGAAAAAATTTACGAAAAACCCTTGACAAACGGGATGTTTTGTTGTACCTTTGTCATCGGAAATGCGGTTGAACAATGGGGCATTTTTGTTCCCGTTTCAGAGACGCGCCATGGCACGTCTCTACGGATGACTGCCTGACCGGAACGAACAAAAAAAAGAATGACGAAAACTAATATTAAAGAAGCAGTTGTAGAAACAGGGAAATATGGTCCTGTGTACAGACAATTTGCGGGGAAGCCAAAAGAGGCTATCAAATTTCTACGTGAAAAGAAAAATGGCGAATGTATAGCAGCCCTGTACCGCAGCGACATTGGGGATATTGACATCGTTTGGGGAGAAATTACAGACCCGATCAAACACAAAGGATATGGTTTGGCTCACATTATTGACAAGCACGAACTTGAAATCAATAAGTTGGGATTTAATGTGGAAGATTTTGTACCTATCGTCGTTCAATTTGGCAATTTCAATCTAAAGAAGTCAGACAGTCAGAAAAAAGTGTTTGAAAGCGAGACTTTCAGATTTGTTGTGGCATTGGAAAACGAACAGAATGGGAAGATAAAGAAATGGTTGCTCTCAGCCTTTGATATATTAAAAAGACCGAAGTGAACCTTCGGTCTTATATTGTTCGTCACTGCCAAAAACATCGACGCTGACAGTCTTCGTTACCTGCGCTGTATGGTAAAACGACACCGCAAAGATACACTTTTTTAATATCCACACAATATTCGATAATTTTTTTTATAAACCGAAAAGGCCCGTTTTGTCAACCAACGCACCATCTATCGTTCCAATCATCGTCATTCATCGCTTCATCGCATCATCGACACTTCCGTCAGCCCGCCCTTGTTGCCCACCACGAAGAGCGTGGGGGCGTTGCTCCCGTGTACGAAGTTGTCGAGGTAGAGCGGCTCACCGATGACGAAACAGGAACAGGAGAAGGTGTCGCCAGGCTTGAGCTTGGAGTTCTCGCTTTCCATCACCATGAAATTCCCTTCGCCGAGGTGGCGGAGCAGCACGCGGCGGTCGGGCGACCATGTGATGCGCACAAGGCCTTCCTCGGGGATCTCTTCGGGGTGCAGGGCGCGGCCAAGCACAAGATTCGAGGATTCGCCTGTGCGGCTGTAGTTGGTCAGGAAGTCCTCCCAGTCGCGGAAACCCACACAGCGCGCGAGGATGGAGAGTGTGGAATAGCGCGTGGTGTCGTAGCCCTCCACATAGCCCCAGATGCGCTTGAGGGTAGTCACACCGAGGGTCTCCTTGCAGCGTTCCTGAATCACGCCGGTCAGGAATTGGAAGTCGGCCGGGGTTTTCATTTTGCGGGAGACAGATTTCTCCACCATTTCGCGAAGGTGAAGGATGGTTGTTTCATCAGGCTTCATACGGCATAAAAATGAAGCGCAAAAATATAAAATATTGAAAGACAGGACGGGTCCGAATTGGTCCTAACAGGGTCCTCCCCTACTCCACCACCACTTTCCTTGTCTGCGACACGCCAGTATCCGTATAGACCTTCATCATGTAAATCCCTGCCGGCAACTGCGATACCGAGACTGCGCAGCAGTTTTCACTCTCTGCCGACTTCACGGCGACCAAGCGGCCGACCATATCGTAAAGCTCCACACGACAAACGCCCTCTCCCTCCACAGTGACGACGTCGTGGGCGGGGTTAGGCCATATCTTCAACGTAGAAGCAATATCGACATCAGGAACACCGACATTTAAGAAATGCACATGGAAGGTGAGCTGGTTGCCGTTCTCCTGGATATTAGTAATCTCAAAGCTCGTCTCCGGGGTTCCGTCCGTCAGATAGGGATGCGGATCCGTGTCAGGGCCAAACGAGGTGCGGCCCGACTCTTGGCTGAAATGCGCATTGTAGAGTTGTCCATTCACCGTGTCACTTGCGCTGCCCGGACGGAAAATCCAATACTGATGCGCCTGCGTGTAGAAGTCGAAGAAAGCATTGGCAAACATACCATTGTAATCCAACGGCACAGTATCGTTCCAACGAGCGGCCACAAGCCCTATGCCCGGGACGCCATAGTCAAACGGGTCAAGATAACTGCGGTATTCGAACACAAACCACTGTGTGGGGTCAATGCTCGATTTGATGTAATAGCAGTTCTGAGTCGAACTCGAGCCCACGCTGAACAAAGTGTAGTCCCCGTCCTCGGTGATTTCGATCGGGTCGTCCGACACATGCAGAATCTTGTTCTTGTATATGGCCGCCGTATGATTGGCGTATGAATTGTCGCCCATCATATCCCAACTTCCTGTCGGCCGCACATTGGTATAGTGGGTATAGTGGTACAGGTCCGGCAAATCCAGCGAATGCCCCATCTCATGGCGGAAGACATCTGCGGTAAAATATGAATAAGAGCCCTCGAACTCCATATTGAACGTGTTCGGGCGAACACCGTTGATGGTCGCCACATAGCCGAGCGAATCATGCGGGAAATACTCCATGTGGGGCCACAAAATAGACGCCCAGGCGCCCGTACCGCCCTTCACGACGAAACTGATGTTGTCAATGTCGCCGTCCCCATCACCATCCAGCACGATATTGGAATCCACCAGATGCAGGGAATCCACATATCTCACGATACGGCCCAGCAATTGCGCTTCCCGCATGGAAACTCCCAAAAAGGGATTCTCGCCCTGATATCCAATCGGATTCCCCGCACTGTACGGCTCAAAATAGCCACGGGGAAAAACATCCTGGTACGAAATGATTTGACCATCTTGTATATTATTGGTATAGACCGTGTTATAATGAATCTTGTCGTACGACATGACCTTAAAGAAATTATACACGCTCAAATATCCCTCTGTTTTTCCATTGAACATGGTGTCAATAGCCGCAAACGAATGGTTAATCTCGGCATCATCCGCGAAACGCACGAATATCACCAGATTGGTCAAGTCTCTCGTCTCGCTCTGCGCCACTGCCAACGAAGGGATTAACGCTGACAAGACACTGATCATCAAAAAACAAAAAAACTTCTTCATAATCAATATTAATAAATTCAATATTAAAACAGTCGGCAAAAATACAACATATATTCTTACCTCTCGAACCACTTCAGCAATTTCATCTTCCATTCGCCGGCCTTGCCCGTGTAGGGATGCTCGCGCAAAGGCAGATTGAAGACGGCACGGCCCTTGAGGACCGTCTGCGGGTGCGTGAACTCGCGGAAACCCCACTCACCGTGGTAGGCGCCCATGCCGGAGTGGCCCACGCCATTGAACGGCACGCCCTTCACCATCATGTGGATGCATACCTCATTGATGCATCCGCCGCCGAACTGCTGCGTCTGCATCACGCGATTCGCCCACCGCATATCTTTGGTGAACAGATACATGGCCAACGGATGCTCACGGTCGGCAATGGTCTCCATCAGCGCATCCACCTCGGCATCCTTGAAGGGCACCACGGGCAGCAGCGGGCAGAAAAGCTCGTGCCGCACGATATGCTCGTCTTTGTCAACGGGGTAGATAATGGTGGGTGCATAATGTTGCGTCTCGCGGTTGCCCTCGCCGCCGAAGATGATGCGCTCGCGGTACTCGTCGGCCAACGCCGCGCACTTGTCGTAGGCCGCCGTTGTGATGAGCTTCGGGTACTCGGGATTGGTCACCGGATGTTCGCCAATCTGCGCCGTGAAGGCCTTCTTGAGTTCCGCCAAGAAGGGTTCCGCAACCTCCTCGGCCACGGCTATCTGGTTGATGTTGATGCAAATTTGCCCGGCATTCAGCAGTTTGAAGAAGGCAATCTTGCGGGCAGCGTCTTTGAGGTCGGCATCTTGGCGCACCACACACCAGTTGCCAGTCTCGCCGCCCAGCTCCAGCGCCACGGGCGTGAGGTTCTTGGCTGCCTCCGCCATCACGTGTTTGCCCACGGCAGGCGAGCCGGTGTAGAATATCTTGTCGAACCGCTGCGCCAGGCACATATCCGCCACATCATGACCGCCGTCGATGAGGGTGACGTACTCGGGCGGGAAGACCTCCGCGAAGAAGCGTTTGAGCACTTCGGTGCAGGCTGCCGACTTACTGCTGGATTTGATCACCACGGTGTTGCCACCGCACATCGCCGCCGCCACCACGCCGATGGTCAGCAATATCGGGAAGTTGAACGGGCTGATCACCAACGAGACCCCGTAGGGCATCTTATAGACCTTGGTGACGGTGCTCGGGAAGCACATCAGGCCGCTGAAGTGGCACTCGGGCCGAGCCCAGCGGCGCAGTCCACGCAGCATTTCATTGATTTCCACAATGATGGGACCCACATCGCAGAGGTAGGCCTCCACCCTGCTCCGTCCGAGGTCGGCGGTGAGCGCGTCCTCGAACTCGGTGGCGTGCGCGATGACCGCCGCTTTCAGTTTCTTAAGCTGTTGCTTCCGCCATTTGACAGGCAGCGTCGCGCCCGTGCGGAAGAATTTGCGCTGCGCCTCAACGATTCCAGTGATTTGTTCCTCCTTCATTCTTAATTCTTAATTTTTAATTCTTAATTCTAATACCCCTCTTCGTATCCACCGCACTTGTCCGTCAGATGGATAACAATCACATCGAACAGCGGGTAATCCTTGTATTCCACGAAAAAGGAGGTCTCTCCCGTAAAACTTTTCGGGAACTGGATGCCCAACAACGCGCCTTGTTTGATCCTGCTATCGTTTCCATTCTTCGTATTGGAATCAGAATCCCCTTTCTCTTTAAGTTCATAGTCGCCATAGACCTCTTTCACGGTGCTGTCTGCGTTGAGAACTACCACTCTGCAGTGAAAGTTCTGGTAGGAGGTCTCGTTCACGACCTTCACTTGGTTGTATGACTTTTCGGAGCCCTTCACCTCGAAGGACATTATCTTTTGCTGCGCAAAGACGGACACCGCCGCGAACAAAAACAATACGGAAAAGATTATCCTCTTCATATTCTAATTTATTAAGTGTTACTCATATCAAATTCGCTGCAAAAATAAAAAATATTATCTTTGCATTCTTTTTGGATTATTACTTCATGATGAATTCTGTCGAACAGCCCACGTTTACCCAACTGCAGGCATTAGCCGATGCGATGTCGGGCAAAGTGCCTATTTCAGTTTCTGAGCGGAACGGTACCATCACCTTTGTCGCACCGCGAGGCAATGTGATTCGCAAAACGATCATCATGTCCCTCTTGGGCATATTGGGGACGTGGTGGGGAATTGCCAACTCCAACATTGAGGTCGTCATCGTTTCAATGGGCATTGTCATTGCGTATGGACTTCTATCGGAGCCTTCCTACTCTGTAATCATCAGCAGGCAAGGTTGCAAGGTATTAACGGGGTTGTTGGGCATACAACGGGCCTCATACGACTGGCATGATTACAATGGATCGCTGGTTTACATGAGGTCTTTAAACGGACGAGAGCCATCGCCCAAGGAATTCTGCCTAAAATTCTCTGACAAAAATCGGCAGCGAGAGGTGCGCCTCTCGGATCTGACACAAGGGAAGTCCGACAATTCCCGCGAGACCCTTCATCAAATGTCGGAATTTTGGGGATTGGCAGAACGTTTGCTGGATTTGGAGCCGTTTAAAACAGAATACCAGACAACCAGCCGTAATGCTATATTCGGATAATCGGCTTCCCCAATCACTGTTCACTCACCCTCTCCAGCACCCGTCGAATATCTTCCTCACTGAACGTCATCGGGGCGGAGTAGTTGATGGAATCCTTGGCCACCATACGGGTGAGTTCTTCGTAGTCGGACTCTTTCACGGGCAACGGCAATGTGTCGAGGCCGCAGGTGACGATGAGGTCTTTGACGGCCTGCAGAAAGCGCTCGGCAGCCATGCGATCTTCCGTGTGCACATCCGCCAACCCGCAATAACGGGCCATCAGGGCATACTTTCTAAGACAGGTCTCCTTTTGATACTCCAGCACAGGCAGCATCATCAGCGTGATGGCCTGTCCGTGCGGGATGTGGTACTTGGCCCCGATGCTGTGTGCGAAGGCATGCACATAGCCCGCGAGCTGCGTGTTGATGGCGTTGCCGCCGTACATCGCGGCGCGGCACATCGCCAGCCGCGATTCGATATTCTCCGGCTCACGAATGACGATGGGCAGATGCTGCAGGATCAGCTTCACGCCTTCCAGGGAACGGTAGGCATCCTCCACATCGACCGTCACATCGCTCACCGTCCCTTCCACCACGTGGCTGAGGGCGTCCATTCCACAGGCGGCGGTCACCACTTGCGGTGCGTGAATGGTCAGTTCGCTGTCGAGGATCACATGTGTCACATCAAGTCCGACGATGACGGTGGACCCTTTTGAGCCGCGAGTGCGGGTCACCACCGCGCCGACCGTGATCTCCGCGCCTGTGCCGGCGGTGGAGGGCACCGTAATCATCGGCAGAGTTTTGCCCGGTGTAGCTAAAAATTTGAGCAACAAGGCTTTGGTTTTAAGCCGAGGCAACTTCACTCCGGCGGCAATCATCTTGCAGGTGTCCATCACCGAGCCGCCGCCGAGGGCGATCACACACTCAGCCTGGCACTCTGTAGCCATCGCACGGCCAGCGTCAATCAGCGCGATGTTGGGTTCAGAATTGATGTCTGCGAACATGGCACACTCCACCCCGGCCTCTTCCAGAGACTGCACAATCTTCTGTTCGTAGCCGAGCTTATGCAGCGTTTGATCAGTCACCAACAGCACCTGCTTATAGCCAAGCCCCCTACACACGGCGCCGATCTGTGCCCGAGCACCGTGGCCTTCCAACACTTGCGGCTCCGGCAGCGGAACATGGTGAATCACCTTGCCCGGCAGCCTGTGTATTTGTTTCCTGAATCGATAAGTATCCATAGATAATCACAATTATTTGCACAAAAAACATTTGCAAACATACAAAAAAAACGAATCCATAACGGGCCATTCGGCAAAGCATAAATTCTGTATTTTTGCAGCTCTTAAAAACAGGCACTCGCGGTTCTCGATTTGCGACATCGCAAGCGGACAACCGCAAAACGTAAACCATAAACCGCAAAACGCAAAAACATGACCGGCAAACTATACCTCCTCCCCACATCCATTGCCGAAGGCCCTTTCAACCAGTTTTTCCCAGCCTTCAACGCAGAGATCATCAACCAGATCGACTATTACATTGTCGAGGAGCTGCGCACGGCACGCCGTTTCCTTCGATACGCAGGCATCAACAAGCGCATTGACGAGCTGACTTTCTTCGAGCTGAACGAACACACTCAGGGTGTGGAGCTGAACGAGTACCTGCAGCCGTGCCTTGACGGGCGCAACGTGGGACTGATGTCAGAGGCAGGCATCCCCTGCGTGGCCGACCCAGGCAACGTGGCCGTCGCCAAGGCGCACCAACTTGACATTCCGGTAGTGCCGCTTATTGGTCCCAGTTCGCTTTTCCTGGCCCTCATGGGCAGCGGCCTGAACGGGCAGAACTTCGTCTTCCATGGCTATCTGCCAGTGGAACAATTTGACCGTGAGAAGCGGCTCAAGGCCATTGAATCTGTAGCCATCAAGACGGGCCAGACGCAGATGTTCATCGAGACGCCCTACCGCAACCGGCGCATGGCCGACTCCATCTGCAAGGTTTTGCAGCCGGCCACGCGGGTCTGCATCGCCGCAGATGTAACGGCCCAAGACCAGCTGCTCAAGACGCAATCTGTCGCCAAATGGCGCAAATATTTCAGCGATGAAAAGAACCTTTTGGGCAAGCAACCATGTATCTTCCTGATTGGCAAATAAATAAAAAATACATTTAGACAAACGGCGGAAAGATTTTTTTTTTTACTTTTGCAGCCTCAAAAGTCAACTCGTTCTTTGAGAGGCCGAAGTGGTGGAATGGTAGACACGAGGGACTTAAAATCCCTTGCCCATTGCGGGCGTGTGGGTTCAAGTCCCACCTTCGGTACACAAGCGGAAGTAGCTCAGTTGGTAGAGCACAACCTTGCCAAGGTTGGGGTCGCGA